>NZ_CP125942.1:1201276-1801914 GCF_039602135.1 Glutamicibacter sp. B1
AAGCTATCAATGTGCTCTCGGGGCAGAGCTACGTTGATATTTACGCGCCACGTAAAGCGCAGAAATAGAGCCGAGCTCACAGTGTTACGCGCCGTTGTTACATTCGTCGCTGTGCTTTGCTGATGCGCGAAGTAGAATCATCAAGGTGAGCGAAGTAAACCGAACCCCATTGCCAGGCTCCTCTGTAGCCGGCCCGGCCACTGATCCGCAACTAGATTTGTGGCGTGAATTGCCTATTGCCCAGCAGCCAACGTGGCGCGAGCACAAGGACTATCAGTCTTCCATTAACGAATTGGGTTCGCGTCCGCCACTGGTTTTTGCTGGCGAAGTAGACATCCTGCGTGAACGCCTCGCCGAGGCTGCCCAGGGTCGCGCTTTCCTCCTGCAGGGTGGCGATTGTGCCGAGACCTTTGCTGATGCAACCGCGGACAAGATTTCCGCACGCGTACGCACCATTTTGCAGATGGCCGTCGTGCTGACCTACGGCTCCTCGATGCCGGTCATCAAGATGGGCCGCATGGCTGGCCAATTCGCCAAGCCACGTTCTTCCAATGATGAGACCCGAGATGGCGTTACACTGCCGGCATTCCGCGGCGACATCGTCAACGGCTACGAATTCACCGAGGAATCGCGCGCCCACGACCCGAAGCGAATGGTTCAGGCCTACAACACCTCTTCGGCTACGTTGAACCTGATCCGTGCATTCACCCAGGGTGGCTTCGCCGACCTGCGTAGCGTGCACTCGTGGAACAGCGGATTCATGGCCAACCCAGCCCACTCTGCTTACGAGCAGCTGGCCGGCGAAATTGACTCAGCCATTCGCTTCATGGATGCCTGCGGCGCGGACTTCGAAGCGCTCAAGCGCACCGAGTTCTTCGCCTCGCACGAGGCATTGCTGTTGGACTACGAGCGTGCGCTGACCCGCACCGACTCGCGGACCGGGTTGCCTTATGACACCAGCGGCCACTTCTTGTGGATCGGCGAACGTACCCGCCAGCTGGATCACGCACACATCGATTTCCTCTCGCGTGTGCGTAACCCTATTGGTGTGAAGCTTGGCCCGACCACGGAAGCCGATGACGCGCTTCGCCTGATCGAAAAGCTTGACCCGAACCGCGAGCCAGGCCGACTGACCTTCATCACCCGTATGGGTGCGAAGAACATTCGTGAGAAGCTACCAAACCTCGTCGAAAAGGTGACCGCTTCCGGTGCACAGGTCCTGTGGGTTACCGATCCAATGCACGGCAACACCGTGACCAGCCAGAACGGTTACAAGACCCGCAACTTCGACGCAGTGATGGACGAAGTTCGTGGCTTCTTCGAGGTTCACGATTCCCTGGGCACCTTCCCAGGCGGCCTGCATGTCGAGATGACCGGCGACGACGTCGCCGAATGCTTGGGTGGCGCCGATCCAATCCGTGAGGAAGACTTCGACTCGCTCTACGAGTCGGTCTGCGACCCACGACTGAACCACCGCCAGTCCTTGGAGATGGCGTTCTTGGTTTCATCGGCTCTGCAGAGCCGTAGCCGCAAGCGCTAAACCCAAAAAACTAAGGCTCGATTCCCGCAAGGGAATCGAGCCTTTGTCATGCTAGCTAGAAAGCGTAGATGGAAATGTCGCTACCGTAAATAGCCTGCTGATTCAGTGGTGATTGCAACCGCACGCTCTCGTTCGCCCCTCCAAAGACGCTGTGGAGTTTCACCTGGAACCCAGCAGCTTCCAATTCTTCGGTTGCGTCTTGAACGCTGAGCCCCACAACGGAGGGGATCTGCACATATTCAGGTCCCGAAGAGAGGCTGACTTCGACGGCACTTCCGAATTCGGCGGTACCATCGGCTGGATCTTGTGCAGCGACCAGTCCCTGCTCTATCTGCGAGGAATGAATTTCAGTACCCAGCTTCAACGACAATCCAGCCTCACGAAGCTTCGCATCAGCCTCCTCTTGGCTTAATCCGATGACGGAGGGAACCTGTACAGGTGCATGACCTTTGGAGACGGTGAGCTTGACGGTGTTCTTCTTCGGGATCTGCTTCCCAGCCTCAGGACTAGTACCAATTACGGAACCACTATCGACCGATGAGGAGTACTCCTCGGTTGTGCTGACGTTTTCAAAGCCGGCCTTAGCCAGTGACTTTTTGGCGCTTTCCACCTTCATACCAGCGGTCTGGGGGACATCGAAGAGTTCAGGTCCCTGTGAAACCGTCAGCTCGACACCCTGAAATTTCATGATGTTCGCACCTGAACTAGGCCGGGAGTCAACCACCCTGCCGACTGCGACTTCGTCATCGTAGACACTGCTAATACGAACCGGGACGCCCTGGCTATCCATTTGCGAGATCGCTCGTTCTTGGAGCATGCCATTGAGCGAAGGAATACGTACGATCGTTCCGGGCCCGCGACCAAAGAACCAGCCAGCCGAGGCGACCAAAGCCACGATCAAAACCCACATCAAGGTGATGACAAGTTTTTGGGTCCCCGTGCGTGGCTTGCGCAAGCGGTGCGTCGGAATTTGCGCTTCCTTACGCCAACGCTTGTTAGCCTGCTTTTGAGCTCTCTTCGAATCACGCGCAGAAAGTGTATTATCGTTGGCTTCCGGCTCGTGAGGGGCCAGATCGTCGCGTGAATATGCAGTTGTCGCATTCAACATCGCTGGACCAGACGCGTTAGTGTCTCGCGGTAAGGCCATGGTCGCCTGAGTATCACGTAGGTTGAGAACCTCCGTTGCATCGTCGGCGGCGATGACAGTAGTAGGTGATTCGCTGACGTCTGCTTCGTCGACCTCATAGTCACCTTCACCAGAGGTGGAATTGAGCGCGAGCCATTGCTGCTCTCGTTCAAGCTCGCGATCGCGTTGCATGGCATCGAGCCGTTGTTGCAAGGTGGTCGGCATTTGGGTGAAGGTTTTGGGGATGAGATCTGCGACCGTCCCCAAAGTTTCGATACCAAGATCCAGCTGTTCCTCGGTGAGGGTTGAATGGATCTGGCGAACTTCTGCCAGCAGGAGAGAGGCGTCCTGAGGGCGCTTTTCAGGGTCCTTTTCGGTACACCAGCGAACCAGCTCATCTAAGTCTTCTGCGAGACCAGCCACGGCCTGTGAAGGTAAGGGCATGGGCGAATCCAGATGGTGCTTCATCATGGCAGCCGGATTCGTCTCAGCATAGGGCAAGGCACCGGTGAGCATCTGATAAATCATGATTCCCACCGCGTAGATATCGCTACGAGAATCAGCTGCCGCACCTGAGACAAGTTCCGGTGACACGTGGGACAGCGTGGCCAACAACGTTGCTGACTGGGTGTGTGCACTGGCAGCCCGAGCCAGACCGAAGTCGGTGAGCTTAATTTCCCCGCTGTCCGCGACCAGGACGTTGGCTGGTTTCATGTCCCGGTGAATGATGCCTTCGCTATGAGCAGCGCTGAGGCCACGACAAATTTGCTCCAGCACGCTGAGCATTTGTCGGGGAGTGAATTTCCCACGTTCAGCGATCACCTGGTCGAGGTTTCGTCCGCGGACATACTCCATGACCAAGTAAACAAGGTTGTCGCTGACGTTATGATCGCGAATAGAGACGACGTTTGGATGGGTAATATTCGCAGCGATGACGGCTTCCGATTCAAAGCGTTCGCGCACCGTGGGTTCGCTAGCGAAATTGTCGTTCAGGATCTTTACTACGACGGCCCGATGCAATCGTTTGTCCATGCTGCGGTAGATGCGGGACATTCCGCCAAGTGCTAGAAGATGGTCGAGCCGGTATCGGCCATCGAGCGTCTTGCCTAGATGTGGGTCTGTCAGGGCTGAGCTCATTTACCGTCTGCACCTGCCTGAATTGTGCGCGCGACGTAGGCCAAAGTCACTAACAGATCCTTTCGAACATGAATACTACTTTTAATCTACCTAGCCGAGCTGGAAAAATGCCGGTTAAAGTCGAAATCCGCCAGTGGTGTTGACCTCTGGCGGATTTCGTTTGACGTCTCGGGTTGCGAGAATTACCTCGAGCGCATACTTATGAAGCGCGACGAGCACGTGCAGCGCGACGCTTTAAAGCGCGACGCTCATCTTCGCTCATACCGCCCCATACGCCTGCATCTTGGCCGGACTCAATGGCCCACTGCAAGCAAGTCTCAGTTACTTCGCATCGACGGCAAACGCTCTTGGCCTCTTCGATCTGCAATAGGGCCGGACCAGTATTTCCCACGGGGAAAAACAGTTCGGGATCCTTTTCCAGACACGCCGCGCGGCTACGCCAATCCATGCTTATTGATGCTCCTTGAAATCTGAGAGGGGGTCTGAAGATCCAACATCAGGTAACGGCAAGGCAACTACCAACTAGGAATGAAATTAACTTCCGATTACCCAACGGTTACTGATTGGTTCTTCTGATCTTCGGTGAGGACCAATTAGGTACCTCGTTTAACCGACCACATAAGGTTTTCATGTTACGAGGAAGTAAACAAGAGTCATGATAGCGAAATGTTGCTGAATGCCTGAGTGCTTTCTCACATGGCATTTGGCATTCAATTCCGCTAGTGCCCATTGATGTGGTATTCGCTACAGTTCGTGCATTTGTGACAGTTTGAGTTCCGGCCAGACGTCAACGAAGATTGTTTTCGTGAGTCCCCAACAAAGTAATATGCCCCGTCCTATCAGCGTAGTCATCGTTGCAACATTAGTAATGCTTGAAGCGCTAGCCGTATTGGGATATGCCATTAGCTACCTAAGTAACCTTTCGAACGACGGCGTAGTCAACGTAGGCGGGCAAATCTTCATGCTGGGGCTGTGCCTTGTGGCAGCTGTTTGGCAAGGATCCGTAGCGGTGAATTTCTTCAAGGGCAAGGCATTTACCAGGGCCCCGATCATCGTGTGGCAGTTGTTCCAAATTATCCTGGCTGTTTCTTTTCTAAGCTCCAATATTGCGATGGTGAAGGTTGGTGCCTTCGCAGCTATCGCGATTGCCGGGGTGAGCGTGGTTCTACTATTCGCTCCAAAAACCACGGCGTTCCTCGGAGACCGGCCAGCAAGTTAGTCGGCTTCAACAAGAGATCCTCTCGGAATGAGGATCATCCTTGGCTGGCCGGAGCGTGAGATGACGGCTCGCCAATAGGGAGTATGTCTCTCTTCTGATTCTCGGTGCAATGCTGGCCACTGCATCGGCTGCATATCTTGTGAGTGTTCAGACTCAACGACTGCAATTTCTCTGTCATCGATTCCAGCAGCTGAAAGACCGAGCTCGTAGCCCAGTCTGACTGACGCTGGGGTAAACACGACGGACTGAATATTTAACGCCCGAAGCCTTTCAAGAGCTGGTGCAAGACGCGTATCGGCGCTGCTGTCCAAATAAATACAAATCAAGCTTGGGCATGCCCCAGGAGCCACATCGAAGTCGTCGAGCGAAGCAAGTAATTCTTCAACACCGTACCTATGAACTGCATTCCACCGTTCGGCTAGGCACCGTGAGATCGAGAGTCGATCCTTGGGGTCGGGGCAAATCATGATGAACCGAGACTGTCGCGGACGTGCAACGGACCGCCAAGTAAATGGACTGTACCCCAGAAGTTCGGATTCTTTCTCTGCTGCGAAGTCGTTCTCAGAGAGGGTAGAAGATCTGCTGTTCCAGCTGCGGTTGCCGCTTTCCTTTGCTTGGGCCGGAGCCAATTGGAAAACCTGAGGTGGATGATCTGAATTCACGACTACTCCTCGGCCCATCAAGGCAGAGCATGATGGTAATTTGGGCCAGATCATTTTTAGGGACTCGGTGGCATTGAGCGGAAAATACCATTGCGTGGTGAATAAGCCCGTGGACTTAAGGCAGTTCTGATCACGGTCGACGGCGCAAACAATGAATGGGATCTCAGTTCCACCCAAACGTAATAACGAACCCAGGGCTTCATCAAACCGTTGAAAATGTTGCGGGTGTAAGACCGATTGAAGCTGAGCCAACGAATGAACCATGACAATTAGACCGCGGTCTCGTGGCAGAGATTCTAAGAAATCCAAAGCATCCAAAAAGGCATACGTGTCTTCTCCAGTGACAACCTTCAGGTTTGAATGTTGGTCTGGTTCGGACACTGGGGATGGCCCGAAACACAAAATTTTTCGGGGCAGCGATGCTAAGAAGTTTAGGGTCATCCGGGCGCCGGCCTCTGGCAATCCACAAATTAGCAGAGACCGCCTCCGCACGGTATTTATGATCAAAGGTTCCAGCGTGCCGCCGGAGAGGTTATCCCGAACGCCGCAATAGATGGAACCATCATTCATTCCTGGCCAAATTGTTGGAACTGTAATTTCTTCCGTGGCATGCGGAAGCGGTGGTGCAAAACTCGACGTGCATTGAAGCGCGGAATTCCAACGCGATCCTAAAGATTTTGATAGATCCTTCAGGGGATCCGACCTGTCGACCCCTGCGGGAGAATCGAAGGTACTGAACTTGGTCAGAGTCATGTTCTTCCGATTTCGCTCATAGACCGCACCTTCGAGACCTGGCTCAACCGCGAGATGAAATTGAACTTTCTCTGTGGGCCTAGAAGCACTTTTGATAATCGCTAGACCTGGTTGGTTTAGCACCGTTGCAGCTGTGGATCCGACAAGTTCGACCGATTCACTGGGATCGTTCACGCGCAATGCGATGACGGCATTAATGTTGGCGCGAGTTTGGCCCGTTAGCGCGCCCGCCGGACGCTGCGTGCTGAGGATTAAATGGATTCCTAACGCTCGCCCTACGGCAGCCAAACGATCGATCCTTTGTCCAGCAGTCGGAAGGGAATCGATGAAGACTCGAAACTCGTCAACAATAATGACGAGTCGAGGCAAAGGGAATGGTGCCGAATCACACTTCTGATACTCGTGAAGATCGCTGCATCCGGTGTTAGCTAGTATTTCTTCTCGTCGGCGTACCTCGTACTCAAGTTGCTCGAGGATTCGCTGAGCAATGGATTCGTCTAAGTCACTGGCGAAAAGCTGAACGTGAGGAAGAGACTCAAAGACGGATAGGCCAGCGCCGCCCTTGAAATCAACGAGGGCAAGGGCTAATTGCTGTGGCGAAAATTGGTACGCAAGGTCAGCAACTATGCGACGAAGCGCTTCCGATTTCCCGGATCCCGTGGTGCCACAGATCAACATATGTGGTCCGTCATCATCTAGATCAAGTGATACCTCATCCCCGGAGTCGTTGACACCGATGGAGACACTCATTCGGTGAGCTGACTGTGGTAAGGCTCGCTGTTTCGGGCGATCTATCGAAGGCACTAAGTCCAAGAACTGTTGGATGGTTCGATCAAAACGCATCAAACTCAAACGGTGTAATTTCTGGAGGACAAACCGCTGATCAGGAAAAAGGGCGGATTCGGAATCCAATACGATCCAATGTTCCGCCGTTTCCGGGAGTGAAGGGCAAAGACTAAATATGAGAGTCTCTGGCAACGAATTGGTGGGCGTAGAGGTCAGATAAATCGTTCTAAGTTCCGTCTCCTTCTGTTGCCAAGGGCTTGCCTCCGCTGCTGGTGTAGGGGCTGACGTACTGACATTGGGCAGGAGCAATAAGGACGCCGGCAAACAATGAATTGTCGGATCAACTATTAGGGAGAGCTTGCCTGACGCGATTAGCGGGACAAATCGCACCAACACGTTGGCCAGTACTTCACCCATGTTCGAATCTTGGTTTCCCACCAAATGCCATACACCGGGCACAGGTGGAGCAAATACCGGACTAGGCCTAGGCGCATCCAGCGATCGCCCTTTGAAGAAAGTCCATTTTTTCCTCGGAGATTCGGACTCAATGGAGCCAGATAGGTGCGCAGACCAAAGCCCGTCGCCCCACACAACGGGCGGTACAGGGAGCGTGGTAATTCCCAAGGCAGTTGCATCAAGCCCTGCAATAACGTTTTGCCCCAACGGAGCCGCATAGTTGTATCGGGCTTGGAGAGCTGATCTCATCTGATTGCGCATGGCGCGTTTCCAGCGTCGGAGTTCTGAAACCAATTGGCAAGCAGGGGCTAAACCCATAAGCGCAGAGACGCCACTAATGATCAAGAAGAACATCGTTCCCATCAGGAAAGCCAGTAATAACCCGGTGAGTATCGGAACGGTGGCAGCCAGGATGAGCATTACCAAGCGATCAATTTCAGGTTTTGCTGGAACACGGACCTCTAAATCGTCAGCCACGATCGTAGCTCTCGGTTCCGACAAGACCGGATCTCCAACGACAAAAAATGTATTGCCGAGACGAAATTTTGACCCCAGTTCAAGGTCTAGGGTGATGCAGTTGGTTCCATCGTCACGTGATATGTGATTACCAGGAGTTGCGACGAGTCGTATTTGGCGGGCCGAAACCTTTATCGTTGCGTGGCAACGTGAGATTTGTGGGTCTTCTAGCCACAGCGGCGCGTGTCTACCTATCGTGTGTTCGCCATGAGTAAGAGAAATCCATGCTCCAGAATCTGGTCCTTGAAGTACAAAGAGTTTCAGCGCACTTGAATTGATCGTGCAATCTGGCTGTATCCGAGGAATATCACTGAGGACTATTTTTTGGCCTGACGCCACAGTACCGACTTGCTTTAGAACCTCGTGTCCTGCATACCAACGCAAGCCAGGGAATGCGGTCTCAAGAATCGATGACAGTTTGCCGCCTGTCATTTTTCCTGTCGAGACCACCTCAAATTGACGTGGATGCTGAAACTTTTGGGAGATTAAGAGTAATTCGTAGCGTGCCATGAAGAGTCCTGAACATGTGTGACGAACCATGAGGTACTAATCAAAGCGCGCTAGTCCACCTGCTCGCATAACTAAAAGACGGCCTGTGGAGAATCTGTTTCCGTTTATCCACAAAAATAAAACCTCTTGAAAGGGAAGCGAAGTGCCTATAGCATCCCTAGTCATACGAGTAAGAAAGCTGCACCGACGAAGCGCTCGCCGATGGTCCCCGAATTCGGGATTCTTTGATAAGAAAAGCCAGAGGAGTGAGTTGTGCAGGCGCTGGCCATCGTTGAGGACGAAGTTCGTGAATTGGTGAGAAGGCGTGGACTAGATCCAGCTAAACAGCCCACCATGATCAAGTCATTGATTGAAGAAGTAATCAAAGATTACGATGAGCGAGCACTTCTGGGCGCAGTACCGTCGCTGGGATCTCTCGATGCTGCACGACAGACAATTTTTGATAATGTCGCCGGTTTCGGTGCGCTGCAGCCGCTTCTTGATGATCCCACTGTTGAAGAGATTTGGATAAACGCGCCACATCAAGTTTTTTGCGCCAGAGGTGGCCAAAGCCAACTCACCCACATCCGTATGGAATCCTCAGAGATCGCTGCTTTGGTTGAACGGATGTTGAAGTCTTCTGGACGGCGTCTAGATCTGTCTCAACCATTTGTCGATTGCCAGCTTCCAGACGGCTCTCGATTACACGTCGTCATCCCCGACATCACTCATGAACACTGGGCCGTGAACATCCGAAAGTTCATTGCTCGCGCAGGCAAGCTAGAAGACCTGGTAGATCTCGACTCATTGAGCAGACCAGCCGCGTTGTACTTGTCGATGGCGATTAACGCGGGCTTGAACGTGATCGTTACGGGTCCAACCCAGGCTGGAAAAACGACCATGCTTAATTGCTTGGCATCTTCAATTGGACCGCGTGAGCGGGTCATTAGCATTGAAGAAATTTTCGAACTTAACCTTGTCCTTCGTGACGTGGTGGCCATGCAAACACGGCTGGCCAACTTAGAAGGAACTGGCGAAATTACAATGCGCCGATTGGTCAAAGAGGCATTACGCATGAGGCCTGATCGGATCATTGTGGGAGAGGTTCGAGAAGCTGAATCTCTAGACATGCTCATCGCCCTGAACTCGGGCATTTCAGGACTTTGTACGCTCCACGCAAATTCGGCGAGGGACGCAATTACCAAAATATGCACACTCCCATTGTTGGCAGGCCCGAATATAACCAGCGACTTTACAATCAAGACAGTGGCTGCCTGTATTGATCTGGTCGTTCACTGTGTGCGTAGCCCCGGCGGCCATCGGTACGTCAACGAAATACTCAGCATTCGCAACCGTGTCGAGGCCGGACAAATTGAGTCCTCGACATTGTTCGAACGACGGGATGGCGCTCTCTGTCCTGCACCAGGCGCGGATTGGGAACATGAGAAATTTGATCTTGCGGGTATCAATATTGCTGAGCTGATGGTGGCATAACCATGCTTGCGTTTTTCGCGTTACTCGGAGGCCTCGGGCTGGCCATATTGGTAGATTGGTTGCTTTTTGCGCCTTGGGTCCGTGCTCCGAAACGCACGTCCAGAATCAAAACTGCCCTGCAACAAGCCGGAATGACTAACGTCGCTCCTGCCAAGTTTCTCCTGATTTGCTTGGGGTGCGGGGTCATATCTGGTTTGCTGACGTTTGGGCTAACAGGCGCGTGGCTTTTTGCCATATTGTTTTTCAGTTTTGGGACGTTGGCACCGTGGGCATTTTTACGTCGGCAAGCAGCAAAACGGCAGGCCGCATTGCAAGAACAATGGCCTGAAGTCGTCGACCACCTAAGAAGTGCGATACGTGCGGGACTTTCGTTGCCGGAAGCTCTGAGCCAGTTGACGTCATTGGGCCCTCAAATATTGAGGCCGCTTTTTAGAGATTTCGCTCTGGACTATAGGGCCACCGCAAATTTTCGTGTTGCATTAGATCAACTGGGTGAACGTCTAGCAGACCCGGTCGCGGACAAGATTTTGACGACCCTTCGAATTACTCGTGAGGTCGGCGGCACGGATCTGGGAAACACACTTGCTACTTTGTCTGCATTCCTCCGTGACGATGTGCGCACGCGAGGCGAATTGGCTGCACGTCAGTCGTGGATAGTTTCTGCTGCGAGGCTCGCCGTGGCAGCACCGTGGATTCTTCTCTTGGTTCTTGGAACTCAACCAGCAGCTAAAGATGCCTACATGACACCCGGAGGAGTGCTCGTTCTTGCACTAGGAATTGGGATTTCAGTTGTCTGTTATCGGATCATGTTGCGGCTGGGAACTTTGCCTGTAGAAGAGAGGGTTTTGTCATGAACTCCTTCATTTCGTGGGCTGCTCTGTGCGGTTTCGGCTTCGGCCTCGGACTTTGGATCATCTTGGTCAACCTACCCGGATGGCGGAAGATGGCGTTCGCTGAACGTATTGCGCCCCACGTGCGCGTAGGCGTACGGAGCTCGCGAATGCTTGAAGACTCATGGCATTCAGAATCGGGGCATTCCGCATTGGCCCAACTCGCGTCGCCAATGATTTCGCAAATAAGAAAATTTGCCACGAGCCATAACCCTTCTAACGACATCCTCTTGAAAAAGCTCAATGCCGCTGGCCTTGAACTAAGTGTCATTGACTATCGCGCACAAGAAATCATTTGCGCATTGGTCGGCATAGTTGTGGGTTCGGTATTCACAGCAGTCGCCTCGCTTCAATATGACCTTTCATTGGTATCGAGCGTCTTGATAGCAATCTGTTGCGGCATGCTGGGGTACGCACTGCGTGGCTGGTGGCTTGGCGAACAAATCCATCGGCGCTCCCGAAAAATACTGACCCAATTTCCGACCGTCGCTGAAGTTCTGGCACTTACCGTGGGCGCTGGGGAGTCCACCACCGGAGCCATCGAACGAATCTCCCGTATCTGTCACGGAGTAATAGGTGAAGAATTCGTCAAGACGTTGAATGACATCCACGCTGGAACACCAATGATTCAAGCGATGCAGAATATGTCGGATCGAATGCAGGTCGGCACGATCACTAGATTCGTAGACGCCATTGTCGTGGCTACGGAACGCGGTACTCCGCTCGCTCAGGTGCTTCGTGACCAAGCTCAAGATGTTCGTGACGCATCAAAGCGCGAACTAATGGAAGTTGCCGGAAAAAGAGAAATTTTGATGCTCGTTCCGGTGGTATTCGGGATATTACCCCTGACCATCATTTTCGCGGTGTTCCCTGGACTAGCGCTATTGGAGATGAGCTATTGATCGAAACGAAACAACAAGTCATCGAAGAACTTACGAAGCACGAATCACTGAAGGGGATGTCATGTTAAGCATTCAAGAATTTATGGTTGGTTTCTACTTGCGCGTCGTCGGGGAGACTCGCAGATTCTGGGAAAAGATTTCGCCCAAATTGGCGGAGAGCAGAGGAGATGTGCCGGGGTGGGTCATGATTACTCTCGTGACTAAGCCCTAATTGCTCCCACCATCTGACAAGGTGCTTTGCTCCCAACGGGCAACAATCCGCACCTCGGCACGCGGCCGCCCAGGCTTTACCACGATCCGTGCCACCACCCTGGACAGCAGCTCACGCTTTACCGCGGCCGGCATCTCGCCCCACTGCTCCATCAGGTCAGGAGGTAACTTCACCGGCTCTACCCGCGCCTCAACCCGCGCCGCCATCAACTGATCTTCCAAAGACTTCTTCTCACCGAGCCACTGGTCACGCATCCGCTCATACACCTCCTGCGGCACCGTCCCATCCACCAGCTTCTCAGTCAACGCCGACAACCTGGACTCGACCTTGATCAGCGCTCGCCGGAGGCTGGGGGTGGGATCGTGAGGCTTGGGTGCCTTGCGGTCCTTGGTGGCCTCGTTGATTTCTGCAGCCAAGTCCGTGAGCCAGGGAAGAAGCGTCGCTTCGATGGTGCTGCTCATGACGTAGCCACCGGAATGGAGTTTCCATTGGGCGGCGCCGCTGCAACGGTATTTGAGGGTGTGGCCTGAGCCGAAGAGGCCGGCGTACATGCCGTGGCCGCAGAGTTCGCAGAAGATCAGGCCTGTGTAGGGGTATGTGCTTTTGGTGCTGGAGCGGCTGACCCTGCGGCTCTTGCGTCGTACCTGGTACTGCTCCCATGTTTCTTCGTCGATCAGCGGATCGTGGATCCCCTGGTGGACTTCGCCCTTGGAGATGAAGTGGCCGGAGGCGAAGGGGTTGTCCATGACGCGTCGGACGGTGGTTGCTGACCAGATGCCAGGCTTCGGCCCGGTGTAGCCTTCTCCTGGCTTGGTGGGCCCGGCGTTGAGGTAGTCGGTGATCTCGTAGAACGAGGTGCCGGTAATGTATTTGCGGTAGCACTCCTGCAGGATGGGCCCCTCGACCGGATGCGGGGTGAAACCTGTGGCCCGGTCGTATTCGTAGCCGTATCGTTTCTTTCCAGTGGCTGGGATTCCTTGCTCGACGCGGCGCCGGTGCGCCTCTTTCCAAGTATCGCCAATGCGTTCCGATTCGAAGGCTGCGAACTCCGCGAGCATGCCGCGCGCGAAACGTCCGGTGGACGTACTCACGTCAACCTGCTCTGTCGCTGACTCGATGCGGCCGCCGGCGGCTTCCACTTTGTCGATGGCCACGGCCCAGTCCAGCCGGGCGCGTGAGAGGCGCGACCATTTCCAGAGGATGATGACGTCGGCGTGCTGGTCTTCGATCATCTTCATGACGCGCAGCACGGCTGGGCGTTTCCAGGTGCGTCCGCTGATCCCGTGGTCGGCCTCGACGGCGACAACGTCGTAGCCTGCCTGCGCTGCGTAGCGCCGGCCTGCGTCCTCTTGCAGCTCAAGGCTGATGGATTCCTCCCTGGCCACTGATTGGCGGAGGTAGAGGATCGCCCTAGGACGTGCTTTCGGGTTCATTGTGGATACTCCTGTGAATATCGAATCTTTATTCCATGATCAGGGCGCAGGACAGCCAGGGAGCATGGGAGAAGCGAGATGTGGATTAGTGTTTAGGCGATATGTTCGCTGGGTGGCCAGAGTTCCTGGAGCTGATCGCCATCAAGCGTGGCCAACCGGTCCAAGACAACCTGTTCTATAACGTTGAGTTCCTCAGCCATCTCTGCTGGACAAGTGGCCCAACCGGCGACGCGACGCAAATCCTCGTAAGGAATAAGAAACCGCGCAACTTCCAACCGGAGCTGCCGCTCGACAGTCGGAGGCTGGCATGTTGTGTGGCCAGCGACCAGATGGAAGATTTCATGTGCGAGTACACAACGCTTCTCAGTTGACGAGAGTGACGGATCAATCCAAATATGTTGACCGTCAGTTCCTGCCAAGCCACTTGAAGGTGGCTTGGTCCAGACGACGACCGTGTGCGCGAGTTCGCGCAGTTTTCCCCATACGTTCTGCATGATTCGAATATATATTCGAATTGGCGCAGGTGTCGAAAACTGACAAGACGGTGACTTAAGAAGAGGTTCCGTCCAAGTCAGTACGTACCTTGTTGATCATGACGTAGTTCTTGTATAAGCGTGGCAAAGCGATCAGAAATACCATGAATACATAGACGCCACATGCAGTCGCAAGCCAGGCGAATGGTCCTGTTACTGATCCATCACAATCGCTACCGAAATTAATTGCCAATATTAAGAAGGCCGCTGCGAGCGCTGATACATATGACGCGGCAAGAAGGTGAGTTGCACTCTCGTCTAGAGCATCCCTGTCTACAGATTCGGACAACCGGTACTTGGCTGCTCTTTCCGTCAGACGATCACGCCAAGACGACAGCTGGGCAAAAGCTGATATCAGCGCGCCGGCAAACAACGCTGCTCCGGCAAGCAGCGAATTTGGATCCGCAATTGAACCATTGAAGAACCACATGGCGACACCTGCCATGATTGGCGTCAGAAATGTGAGTATCCGCTCGATCCATGCCGGCTTCGGGTTTTCGCCCCGATAATCACTTAGCGATTTGTATTGACCCCGAAAAAGAGCTGCAGGTGTAAAACGTTCCAGCATTACGGGCTCCTTCTGTGTTACAGCTCCAACGGTATCCGATGCGAAGGCGCCAAGTCCCTTAGCTTTGATTCGATCGCTTCGATTAGCGTTTCATTGTCGGGCGATATTCCCGGTTTTCCGACTGAATAGGTAAATTGGTCCACTACGTCGTCTGGGCCAATGAACTTGGTGGTTCCATCTGGGCCCTCCCAAGTGAACCCGGCCTCATCGAAATCTGCTGCGTCGACATTCACTTCAACCAGAGTCGCGAGCTGTTGAACGCTATTACCAGATGGATCGATACCCAGGGCTCTCAGATTCTTGGCCTCTGCTTTCTTGATCCAAAACATACCAAGGGTCTTGGACGCTTTAGCTACGCCTGTTCCCGTAAGACCGTCTTGGCGAACGGTAACTTTCTTAGTGCCAGGAGTTCCATCCGGCTTAATTTCGTGCTTAATGAGGCTAATGCTGCGAGGTTCGCCCTGGGTTATGAACTTTACCCATTGTTCAGGGTCGGTGATTCGAAAATATCGGAATCGCCACCAACCAATCTGCGCGTCTAGCGAGCGCTCTTCATCTTGCTCTTTGCTGCTTACGCCAAGTAACTTCATCAAATTATCGGCTGGGCATATCCTATTTCTGGCTTCGACCGCGAGTATGGCCTTAGTTCCGGAAACGGGGAGATAGAGAAAAGCTCTAAAGGGGTTGGTCGGGGCTTTGCCACTGAGCTCTGCATCCTCTTCCGCTGATTCTGCCATCGCTAGGTCATGACTTCCTCGACGGCCATAACGAAATTCGAAATCAATACGACTACCGATACTCGCAAACTTGAGCAATCGAATCGAAGGTTGGGTATCTTCAGATTCCTCAATTTTTGAAGGAACGTCACGATGCCGGTATCGCAGTATGCCAGTCACGGTTACACCTTGGATAGATGCGCAAATTCGGCGCAGTGACTCGATGAAAGCAACTTCACTTTCACCCGAACCTAACGTGGCACTACTGAAATCTAAGGGGGATTTCTTATGCTCACGCAGAAGTTCAACTTCGAAGAGACGGTATCCAAACTGTGTCGCCAATTTTCCTCCAACATGGAAACAGGTGAGATTAATGAATTGTGCTACTGCTCAGGTGATTCTTGGTTTTCTTCTCCACGCTCACCGTGGAGCCTTTCGAACTTTTGACGCTCGGTCTCAAAGGCATGATGCGCTGCCAGTGATTGCTCCGGCCGGGCGTGGCTCGTAGCATCATCGCCATGGAGTTGTTGCACGCCGTGCTCATCAAGCGCAAGTTCCAGGTCGTCAGGTACACCGGTCTTCTGTCCAGGGCGAGTGTCACTCGTGGGCGCCACCGCTCGCAGTCGTGGTGCGGTGTCGTTATTAGGCCTGGGGTTGTCGTGTTGTCCAATGCTTCCGCTTCCGGTATCGCGCATCGCGGCCGCAAGGCTCAAAATAAGCCGCTGGTCGCGATTGCTTAGGTCGGTCGTGTTGCGGAGCGAATCTTCCAGCGAGGCGGAGGTGGAATCCAGCCGGACTCCCATGCTTTCAATGGCAGCCATGGCAACGGCCTGCTCGGTTACGCCAAGCACCGATGCGAGCACTTGGATCTGACTCGCCTTGATCGCAATAACAGGTTCGATCTTTAGGCGGGAAAAATTCGAGTGCTTCATCGAATGGCCCTTGCGTTCGGCGGCGCGTTCCAGATCGCGGGTTGACCAACCTTCACGGTCCTGTGCGGCCTGGATCAGCTTGCCTAGCGGGTGCAATTCGTTCACGGCATCAGTCTTTCTGGATCACTCGGACACTGGCAAACCGCGCGGACACTCGCTGTAAGCACTTCGTGGACACTAAGAACTCTAGCTTTTTCTTGACGAATATGCCCGATTCCACGCGGAATAAGGGGGAAAGTGAAAAAAGAGGGTGGACACTAGGCGGGACTTAATGTAATGATTTACTGGACACTTGGAAGAAAGGCGATTACAGTGAAGGTTGTAAAGTTCCCGAGTCCGTTAGGAGATCTCTGGATGAAACTCAAGGACAGGAAGAAGCTCCTGACCATCATGGAGATTCAGGAGGTATCGCGCAGAGAGCTGGCCCGAGTGGCCGGGTGGCACTCGCATAGCTATATGAACCGCCTCTGCAATGGCGATGTGGATACTCTGCAGCCAGAGCCAGCCCTTCGAATCGCCAAATTCCTCGGCGTCGGAGTGGACGATCTTTTCTTGACCAAAGTGGAAGAAAAGATCGAACACTCGGACATGAAAATCGGACGAAAGAAAGTAGCATGACCACCACCGAGGCCAAGAACAACCTCCAAGCCCAGCTTGATGCCCAGGCGCTCGCCGAGACGGTGACCGTCGATCGCAAGGACCTGGAGCGCGTGCTGCAGTGCATCGACGACGTGCAGGCATGGGCCAGGAGCTTTCCGCAGCCATCAGGCGGTGCCGTATGAGCCGGAACAGGGAAGAGCACGATCAGGCTTATGGGGCCCTTCGCGCTGCTGGGGTCGATTTCTACGATGCTCGTCAACTAGTCGGTTCAGCAGCAGTGGACATCGCCGAACAGGTGGTCACCTCCGGCACCGTCGACCAGACCGCAATCGATGTTTACAGGAAGGCGAAAGAACTGGCCGAGCAGAAGGAAGCTGCGGCCGCTGAGGCACGGGAATACTATGCCCGGGCCTACCGGATCATGATCGAGCAGGAAAAGGAAGTGCCCCCAGCAGGCGCATCTGCTGAGGGCGAGTCGAAATTAGAGATTGCCGAGTGCCGAGTCGCTAACGATGAGCGAATGCTTGTCACCAGGTTCGCCCTTGATTCCGAACGGGATGCCGGGTCCCAGCAGAAGGCAAAGCGGCCCGTCAGCTCCGTGGATATTCATCCAGAAGGTCTCGCCACTATTGACCTTCTGAACAATGGCGGCCAGCGTATCCGCGTTGATGGACGAGTCAGCATTGGTGATGACTTGCCCGCCGTAAATGATTGTCGCCATGATTCTTCCCTCTCAGTAGATGGTGCGCCATGTGGCGCGGTTGGTGGAACTTCCGAGTCTACCGAGAGGGGCCTAACTCCGGTTGTCCCGGAAATGAAAGAGCACCCAGCAGCGGCAACTGCTGGGTGCGATGAAACCAAAAACCAACGGTAAGAAAGGCGTGATTTCAATGTCCAGTGTATCGAACACTGCTGAGAACTCGCAGGCGGAGCCGCGGCCTTCGCGGGAGCAGTGCCTGCGGGAAGCTGCTGGTGTCTATGCCAGCTGGCGCGCAGAGTCCAACGCGCAGGCGGTCGCGGCGTGAGCAAGATTGAAGGCAGAGTCCTGATCATCCCGAGAGGGCAGCACGAGCACTCGGCGAAGCTGACCGCTTTCTGGGATTCTGATTCGAAGGCGGACCGTGCCCGTCAGGTCAAGAAGGCCGCGATGGCTTGGGCCCGCGACAAGTACCGGGGAAACGCCGTGTATGTCGATACGTCATCCATTTCCAAGGAAGGCGACGATGGCGTCGGCGTGCTGTTCGTGAACGGCATCGAGTACGCGAAGGTCACCAGCTACGTGTACGTCCCGAAGCCGGTTGATGTCGCTTCGCTTTTCGAGGGGTGAGCCTGGTGACTGCTGAAACGATTCTTCTCTTCGCGGTGCGCCGCATGTTTTGGGTGCACATGCCTGTGGTGGGGCTCCTGCTGCTCGTGTCGTGGCTGTCGGCTCAGTGGCCGACAGGAGTGTCGGCGCTGGCCGCGTTGGTGGCGTTCGCGTGGGTTGTCCTGGCCTTGGGGGACTGGATAACCGCCGAACTGCGCGCCGACCGCCTCGCCCCATCCGATACTGCGGCCTAACTTCCGGGCCTTCTTGGCCCAATCACATTCTTTTTCAACACATCTTTGGAGGACTTCGTGTCTCAAAATCCAGGGCAGCTGAAGATGCTGCCGATCAATGCGATTCATCCGGATCCAGACAATCCTCGTACGGACTTGGGCGACATTGACAAGCTGGCCCACGAGCTGAAGTCCGTGGGCCAGATGGAACCGATCAAGGTCTACCCGCACCCGGAGCGCGAAGGCGACTGGAAGATCCTGGGCGGTCACCGCCGCCACGCGGCCGCGCTGCGTGCCGGCCTGACCGAACTGAACTGCCGTATCGTCGAGGTCCCGCAGAATCCGAGACTGGCCCTGTACCTGGACGCCATGTCCACGGGAACCAACCACCTGGCCCTCGACCATTTGGGGCAGTCGCAGGCGATCCAGGGCATGCTCACCGAGAGCAAGACGGACTCGTGGATCGCGAAGAACTTCCAGATCGACAAGGCCGAGGTGAAGCCGCGCGCTCGGCTGGCCAGCCAGCCGAAGGTCGCCAAGCTGCACGAACGCGGAACCATTGACCTGCTCACGGCCGCGGACATCCTCGATGTGGAAAGCGAGACCGGCGACGGTTCACTGTTCGACAGCGTCGTGGAGGACTTGGCAGGCTCCCGCTGGAAGCAGGACCAGCACGATGTAACGAGACTGATCGAGCAGAAGAAGGCGAACGCTAAGCGCAACGTGCTGCGCGCCGAACTGACCGGCCAAGGCGCGGTGGAGATCGATTCCGAGAACCGGTACAGCGGCCGCTGGTCCAAGACCGACGCGGTGCTGTCCGTTGAGGAGCATATCCAGGCAGGCCACCAGTTCGACGTGAGCACCCCGGAGTCGGTCAACTGGTGGGCCAAGACCAAGACGAAGGCCAAGCAGGTTTCTCCGGAGCGCAAGGCCGAACTGGAACTGGTTCGCAGGCTCAACGGCACGTTGCCGACTTCGAAGGCTGCGCGCCAGCAGTTCGTGGTCTCGAAGATCCATGACAAGAAGGCGCTCACGGATCTCGATGACCGCCGGATCTTTATCGAAATCATCTTTGCGCTCGACACCTTGACCGAGGAGCGCAAACAGCTGATCGCCTTGGCCGTCAACCTCCCGATACCTGAGCCGGAAGGCGATGAGAGCGCCTGGGATCCAGCGGTTAAGGAACGCCGCAAACTGTGGGAGATGAAGGCCATCGACCTGGTGCTCAAGATGACGCTGGGCCAGCAGGTGCGCTTGTACGCGTGGTTGCAGGCCGCGGCCGCCGAGGACATGTCGCACAAGACCAACTTGTACCAGCGGGATTCATGGGAGAAATCGGCCCGGTGGAAGCCGATGGCCACTTGGTACAACCAGTTGATCCGCTACTTCGGGTATGTGCCAGACCGAGACGAGGTCGACGCGATGCGCTGGGCCTCTGATCAGGACGAGCAGTTCAGCAAGGGCATGAATGTTGATCTGCCGGTGGGCGCCGAAGTGGTGTGCGCGGGCTGTGGCCAGCATCAGGTGATCGCTGCCGACGCGTCCACCCCGTGCCCGACCTGCGACGGCGGCGACAAGTAATGCCGTGGTTCATGGCCAGCGACTGGCTGAGGAGGGCGCCGCAATGGTGACCCGGCGCATCCCATCGATGATCCAGCAGGCTCCGGACAAGTCCACTGACCCGAACGCCTGGATGGACCAGGCCGCCTGCGCGGACATGGCCAAGACATGGGACTTCCGCAAGAACGGGGACCCGTTCTACCCGGTCAGCTCCGCGCCGTTCGCCGCGAAGCCAGGCAAGACGATCTGCGCGGGATGCCCAGTCGTCAGCATCTGCTACGAGCACGGGCAGAGCAATCCGAACAGCCGGCAGTACGGCACCTTCGGCGGACTCAGCCAGGAAGAACGACGCACCCGGTACAAGCTCAAGCAGCGCGTCGAAGCGAACCAGAGAAGACAAGAGAGAAGGAGGGCAGCATCATGAAGTTCCTCGTTGATATGTACTACTTCCGTGCAGCCTTGGCCTCGGTAAAGACTCACGCATCCAAGGATAAGAAAGACACCGTCGGTAATTCACTGACTTTGTCTCTCCGTCACAACGGGGATCTGCTGGTCTTCGCCGAGAACGGCCTCACCACCGGAATGGCCCGCGTAGAAGTGGACCAGGACGAGTGGGATGGCGAGCTGGGTGAGTTCAGCATGACTCCGGACATCGCCTCAACCGTCATTGCTGCGTTCACGCCGTCCAAGACGGACTGGGAAGTGCAGCTGGAAATCACGGTGACCTTCACCGTTGAACGGCAACCTGAGGAAAAGGACATCCAGCTCGCGACGATCAACATCCGTCGCCTGGGCCAGCTATTCGGAGGGGACTCGTACCGCGTCACCACTCCGGTGCAGGAACGCAAAGACCTGCAAAAGTCGTGGCACATGCTGGCGACTTACGTGCAGGCGAAGTCTTCCAAGCTTCCGCCGATCGAGTTCGACAGCAAAACCCTCGGCGCGTTCAAGGCTGCAGAAACCGTGTACGGAGTCGGATGCCTGATCGCTGCCGCCGGCGGCGGGCAAATCCTGGTCATGGTCGGATCGCGGTTCATCGGCCTGATGCACGTATCGAAGTTGGAACTCGACAATACGGCTGACAAGAACTTCAGAACCACCAAACGAGCATGGATCGCTCACGTGCCGATGCACCTGGCCGTCGTCAGCTGAAACCTTGTCAAGAAATTAACAAGCCAACCACCTTGTAAGGAGGAACCAGTGAACGACCTACTCACCTACGCAGCACAACGAGACACCGCGCGATCGCCGTTCGAACAGATCAAGCTCACGACTGAAGCCGGTACAAAATATTGGTCAGCCCGCGATCTGATGCCGCTGCTCGGCTATGAGACTTGGCGCCGATTCGAGGAATCGATCACCCGTGCAAAGTTCACCGCAGCGAACCAGAACCAGCCCATCGAGTCACTTTTCGTCGGCACCGTCAAAAAGTCCGAGGGCGGCCGTCCGGCGGAGGATATTCATCTCGCCCGCTACGCCTGCTACCTGGTCGCCATGAACGGGGATCCGCGCAAGCCGGAGGTCGCGGCCGCGCAGTCGTACTTCGCGATCCAGACCCGCGCCGCGGAGGTGCAGGCGCCGCCGGCCAAGCCGTCCGGCGCTGAGCTGCTGGCCATGGCCGTGATCGAGGCGCAGGCGATGATCGCGGCGAAAGACCAGCAGATCGCAGAACTGGAGCCTAAAGCAGATTACGTCGACACTTTCGTGGCCGACGAGGATCTGATCACCTTCCGCACGCTGGCATCGGATCTGAAGATCGGCGAGAACGAATTGCGCGCGATCCTGCTGGACCGCAAGTGGATCTACAAGCAGGAATCATCCCGCTGGTCGGAGAAGGAGCAGCGCAAGAAGTTGATCTACCGGTACAGCGCCATGGCGGACAAGAAGAAGTACTTCCATGCGGTCCTCGTGCACGACGCGCCACGATTCCGCGGCGAAGTAATGCACACTCTCAAGCTCACCCCCGAGGGCGCGGTCGCCGTGAACCGGCTCATCACCCAGATGAGAAGATCGGCAGCCACTCTCCAAGGACCGAAAGGACCAGTAGCATGAGCGACTTTGAGCAGGCACCAGGCGAGGAACCGCAGGTAGACGAGCGTCCCCGCATCACCGTGTACGTCAAGCCGTCCGGGAAGGGCCCGCCCGTGTGCCAGGGCTGCAAGGCGACCCTGCGCAAGCTCGACGAGGCCGGCATCCCGCACAACAAGATCATCGTCCACGACGACCACCTCGAACTCATCGATGAGCTGAAGCGCGAGGCCGCCACCCTCGGCGTGGCCTGCGAAATACCGTTCGTGCACGTCTACTACCCGGCCACGACCGACGAAACCACCTGGTTCGGCTACCAGCCAGACAAGATCAACAAATTGAAAGAGGAGCTGCAGCCATGAGCAACGAGAGCATCACAGTTTGGGAACTCGGCGAAGACACCGACACGTGGCTTGTAGAAGGAACCTCCGACGCGCACAGCGCAGACGAAGCCGTACGCGGATGGGTCGAAGACCACACCGGGGAGACCATCGAAGCGTTCCAAGACGCGGATGACCTCGTGGAGTTTGAAATCAAGTTCCGCAAGGACTGGTACTGGTTGCCCGGCGGAGATCCGGAGAATCCACTAGACGAAGCCGCCCTGGTCTATCCAAAGGATGGTCAGATGCTGCCGCATGAGACCCCAGTCATCGGTCCGTTCTCCGGCTTCCTGGTGCGGGCATGAGCACGAACCCAACGACGCAGCCAAACAGAACCGCAGCTGAAGCCAAAGCACGCCGCGAGGCCCGCACCATTGCACGGCATCTGGCACACATCAGCAAAGACGCCTCACCGCTCGCACTGGCCGAACTCCACGGCAAGCTTGGCCGATCCATCGCCGAAATCGCCACCACCCGAAAGAAGGAATCATGATCACCAAGAAAACCACTACCATCATCGCCGCATTCCTAGCCACCATCGCGCTCGCCGGTTGCACCACGAACGCGGACAAGGCTAACGAGAACCTGTCGATCGCTGCCGATAACTTCGAGGTGCAGCGCCACATCGTTGGTGTCAACGGCATCACCGGAGAGTACGCCTTCGAGGTTGTCGGCAGATGCTCGATCAATGACCAGGGGCACCAGCTGGAAGTCACCTGCCGGCACGGCGAGAACGAATACCGCAAGCACATGATCGGCCTATCGGACAACACCTTCTATGTGGCTGAACAGCTCGGCGCCATCGATGTGAGCGTCTACCACACCCGCATCATCATCAAGCCGGAAACGCTACTGCCGGAGCTGGAACTCCAGACGGGAAAGCAGTAGCCATGACTGAGCGCCCAGATGGCACCGAATTCACCCCTGACACCGCGACCATACGAACGTTCTATACAAGTGACACGGACGGGAACCCTCTTCCCGGCCGAGCTGCCCAGTTCAACCGATGGCTCGAAACGGTCCGCGCCGAAGCGAAACAGGAAGCGCTCGAAGAAGCCGCCAGCGCATACCCGGTCATGCTTCGCGACATGGTGAGCCGAGGCAGCGTAGCGGCCTGGCTCCGTGACCGCACAAAACAGTACAGCCCGGAGGCAGACGAGTGACCGAGCCAGCGAAGCAGAAGCAACCCAGGAGCGATGGGCCAGTCTCGCGCCTCGACCCGCTGCGCGACATGGAAGCGATCCAAACCGGCCGACTCAACAACCTGGAGCACATGGGGCTGCACGCTTGCATCAATGTACCGGGCGAGCAACGACTCTACGGGCGCATCACGTATCTCACGCACCAGCTCCATGCCACTGTCATAGAGCTCACGTGGAACGGGATCCAAATCAAGCACCGCAGCGACCCCGAGCTGGTCATCAGAATTGAGGCCCACCAATGATGCTCATGAGAGCCCTGACAGATGATTCAGACAAGATCTACGTCTGCCGAAACCCGTACACGCTCCGCTGGTTCACCCTCAAACGGGGCCACGCCATCGCAGACACCAAACACCCAAAAGACGCGCTCGCCGTAGCCAGGGCAGAAGTCCAGAAGCTACCAAAAGCAAGAGAGAAGAACGGAACCGAGAATGTCGTGGTTGAAGCAGTCGGACATCGCCGCGACACATCCTCTCGTCCTTCGAGTCCTGGAGTGGAAGGACTACGATGATCGTCTCCTGAATGAGATGTACGGCTGGGTGAATCGTTGCGCGACGATGTCTGCCGCTCACGACATGGACTACATCGTGGAGATTGGCCAGGCTCGCCTGTTTGCAGGGTCGCGTTATGCGGCCCTCCGGGACGCAGCGGTATTCTGCGGGATCTTCTTCGAGAAGGAGATCACCGAGGAGGTGAAGGACGACGAAGGAAACGTCGTCTCAACCAGACCGCGCCAGGTGCTGAAGCTCGTGGAAGAAAAGGACCTCTTCCACATGATTCTCCGCTCCGAAAAGGAATGGGAAGCTCAGCGCCAGTACGACAACCGCAACCCGGAACGCTCCGGCCCGGTGCGCAAGCGTGACGGCGACGAATGCCGCTGGTGCGGCAGGATTACCAGATGGGACTCAGACCGCAGGTCAGCGCGAATGGGAACCATCGACCATTTGAAGCCAGGCGAAAAGAACGCGAAGGAAGAAGACCGGGTCGTAGCCTGCAAATCGTGCAACTCTTCAAGACAGGACGGTGACAACTGGGATAAGGAACTCCGGCCCGCGCCGACGAATCCGTACTACAGTGCGGCGACGGCAAAGTGGCTGATGGAAAAATGTGGTTTCGACGTTAAACCGACCGAGGAACGCAAGGAAACGAAGACTCCCGCAAAGTCTCCGGCAGGACAGAAGCAGGCTGTTGAACCTCCCACTCGTGGTGAGGATCCGGCCAAGGTGAGCGCGACGGACACCTCCGGCGCCACCAATGCACCTGTTACCGCAACGGGAAAGACGCACGCGGACGAGTCACCTGGTGCGACGGAATCACCGGCCCAGGGCTTCAGATCGCACTCAGATCTGGCCTCGTATCCGAGCGTTGAAGCGATCGAAGCAGAAACCGCCGCTGTTGAACCTCCCGCCAAGGTTGAGGATCCAGCTGCAGATCAGGAAACCCAGGCTCCCGAACCAGAACAGGCAACGGAACCCTCCGGCCACTCAGGCGCACGGTCGAACCAGGGCACTGATCAAACGCCGATCAAACGGCGACCAACTGATAAGCAAAACCAGACCACAGGTGAAAGCTATGTCAGATCTGGCTTTGCCGGGTCGGGTCGGGACGGGTTGGGTCGGGCTGGGCTGGGTCTGGACGGGCACGCTGGTGCCGTCCACGGTGCTCCTGCGAAGCCTGTGGCTGACTCTCGGCCTCGTCGAAGACGCAATAGACCTCGTAGGAGGAAGAGCTAATGAAGTACAGCCAGCAGTTCAATAATCCGGTCCTCCAGTGGAGTGAAGCCGTGTTCCAGTCCAACGTGATCCGTCTGGCGAAGTCCTTGGGCTACATGAGGATCTATCACACCAAGGACTCTCGTGGTTCCGAGGCAGGGTTCCCGGATCTGGTGATGATTCATGGTCGGACGAAGCAGGTCTTGTTCGTGGAGTTGAAGTCCCAGGGCGGGCGAGTCAGTGCAGCGCAGGAATTGTGGCTGGATGATCTTCGTCTTGGTGGCCAGTTTGCTGAGGTGTGGCGTCCGTCGGATTGGGTGAGTCGCCGTATTGAGAAGGTCCTGCGAGGAGGTGCGACCAGTGCCCGAGCATAAGGATGTTGAAGACTGTGGATGTTGGGGGTGCGTGCAAATGAATGGGGGAATGGCAGTGGAGAGTCGGTCCATGTATCGGTTGGTGCAGGTGTGGCGGTTGCGGGACCAGCTCCTGGAATCGACGCATGAGATTGAGCGGTTGCCGGAAGGCCCGCGCGTGGTGAAGACCGAGGCGCTGTTGCTGTTGCTGGCCAGGGCATTAAAGCCATCGGGGGAGCCCAGCTCTGGTGGTAGCTCGTCTGGTCCGGGGTTGCCGTTGGATGCGGCCGCGTTGGACTTGCAGATGAAGATCGAGCAGGAAGCCAACGACCAGTACTGGCTCCGGTATCCAGGCAAGACCGCGCCGGGTCTGAATGAGAAGGTCGTTCAGTGGGTCGACAGCCTGAGCATCCAGCATGAGTCCGGATCGGTGAGCGTGGATGAGGAAGCGCTCAACGAATGCCACCGCGTGCTGGCCTCATGGGTGCAGGAGATCGAGTCGCTGCTGAATCCGCCGATCATCGTGGCATTGCGCCGGCCGTGTCCTGCCTGCCGCTCGAATGAGGTGCGCGAGGAGCTGAATGGCGAGCGAGTGGTGAATCGTGCAGTTGTCGCCCAGATCCGTCGAGGCAACCAGGAAACTTCCGTGCTGGTGCTGTGCCGGGTATGCGGTGCTGAGTGGAAGGGGAACGACATTCATATCCTGGAGCAGCTGACCAGACCAGCCTGATTCGACAGTTCAGCGATGGACGTTGTACGATGAACGTGCTTACCACAGGTGTATCCAAAACCCTGTGAATCGAAAGCCCAGCCAGTTATCGGCTGGGCTTTCGTCGTATCTAGGGCAGGTGCAAGTGCTCAGTGAATGGGACCCGAAGCGTGGCAGGCAAGGCAGGCCATGGCGCCGTCTGGTTGCACTGCACTGCCCGTCTGGTTCGATCTGCTCATGGTGCAGTCAAGAGATAATCTTCGGGCTTCGGCCACGGCATCCGCTCGGTCCATCGCTCGATCACATCATCGCACTGACCGATGGCGGACACCCGACAGCCCCATGGAACCTTCAGCCCATGCACCTCGGATGCAACAGCAAGAAGGAAGCTGCCAGGCGACGGATGAAAAAGAAACCGGCACCTAGGCCGGTCACAAAATTATCCGCATTGAGGCGTCGATGACCCTCGATCCACCCCGGAAACCTCCGGTTTTTTAGGAAAAGCGCGTACGGATCACCCGCGCATGTTCCATTTTTTCTCTCTCCCCGATTTTCCCGGGTAGTGCCCTACACATGTAGGCAGGTCAGACGACGATTCGGCAGATTTTTCACCAGCTCACCAGAGAGGCGGTTAAGGGCATGGAAGACACTCAGATCCCGTCAATTCCTTACCGCCACGGCAAGGGCGAGCCCAGCCTCAACGGATACCGCCGTGGTTGCCGCTGCGCAGGATGCAAGAAGGCCAAGCGCGATGACATGGCGGCGTACCGCGCTCGCCGGAAGCTGCGCGAGCAGGGCGGCGAGGTGGTGCTGGAGGACCTGCCGGCGCTTCCCCCGGCCATTGACCCATCGAGCATGTCGCTGGACTGGCAGGCGGCCCCTGGGCAGATCGAGGAAGTGCTCACCGAAGAGCTGGGCAAGCTCGTTGGAGAGCCCCCGTTCAAGAAGACTCTGGTGGTGCTGGCCAAGTACAACGCCAGGGTGCTGGATCAGATCCCGCGCATCGAGCGCCCCGACCTGATCTCCGGCATGGAGTCGCGCCTGTTCAACGTTTTCGACCGGCTGCGCAAGGTCACCGACGGCGGTGACAAAGCAGCCACCTCGCCCGAGGAGTTCTTGGCTGGCCTGTTTGGCGAAGAGGGCGACGCCTCGACGCAGTAATGGAGGTAGCTCGTGGAGTCGCTGTATGCTCCGCGGAATCCCGCGCCGCTGTACGCGACGCCTCGCAACCCGCAGAGGGAGACTCGCGGTGGCCAGGTTGCCAAGGTCATGAAGGCCATGGGCAATACCCCGATGCCGTGGCAGCGTGATGCTTTGAACGTGGCCTGCGAGATTGATCCACGCACTGGTGGTTTCTGGTATGACACGGTGATCATCATTGTGTTGCGTCGTGCTGGGAAGACCACCATTAGCCGCGGGAAGCTGACACACCGAGCGCTGACGACGCAGGACGCCCGGATGATCTACACGGCCCAGAACCGGCTGAAGGCGCTCAAGCGGCTCAAGGATGACTACTACCTGCCGCTGCACCGTTCTCCGCTGGACATGTTCCTGACGAAGCCACGGTGGCGCGGAGGCGAGGAGGCCGTGCGCTTCATCAACGGGGCCGAACTGGCCATCGATGCGGTGAAGCGCGAATCCGGCCACGGCGACGCGAACGACGAAGCGCACATCGACGAAGCGTACGTGCACCGGGACAGCATGCTGGAAGGCGGTCTGCAGCCGACGCTGATGACCATTGTCGGCTCCCAGATGTGGGTGCTGTCGGCAGCAGGCGATACGTCCTCGGCGTACCTGAAGGACAAGGTGGATCTGGGCCGGGCGCTGATTGATGCAGGCGTGGAGTCGAGGACCTGCTATATCGAGTACTCGGCGCCGGTGGACTCGGATCCGAATGACGTTGAAACCTTGCTCGGCTGCCACCCGGCCATCGGCTACACCATCGAAGCCGAACGCGTGATGAACCTGCGCGTGAACACGACAGACAAAACCGAGTGGGAACGCGCCTGGTTGGGATGGTGGCCTGCTGCCAAGGGGCCACCGAAGCTGATTCCCGAGCTTGCTTGGAAGAAGAACTTCGTGCCCACCGATGACGAATCCTGGCAGGGCACGCCGTTCTGGGCGATTGATGTTTCCCCGGAGCGGGACTTCGCATCCATCGCGCTGGCGGCCAAACCCATGGATGTCAAAGCCAATGCGTACGTCGAGGTATTCGACCGGCTGGATGGCACTCAGAACGTCGTAGCCGAGCTGAAACGGCTCAGGGAAGTACTGGGCGGCAGTCATGTCGCAATCGACGGCAACGGCTCCGCAGTGTCTTTGAAACAGGATCTGGAAGATGAAGGCTTCGAAGTCATCACCGTCACTGGCCCGAAGCGTGTGGCCGCCTGTGGCGACTTCTACGACAAGGCCCTGGTGGGAAGCCTCCGCTTCCCGGATGATTCGCTCCTGAACGATGCCATGGCCTGCACGGTCAAGCGCATCATCGCCGACAAGGCGTTCGTCTTCGCCCGCGGCCGGGAACTCAAGGACATATCGCCCATGTACGCAGTCGCCCTGGCCCGCTGGCTGTACATCGAGAAGAGAGAGGACGCCTACGATGTCGATGAAACGCTCGGATGACCTACGTCCTGTAGGGCTCACAAGCATCCTTGACCTGCTCGGATCCCTACTAGTCATTGCTGCTATCGCGCTCGCCGTGGCCGCGTACTCGGTCCCCGGGGCGCTGGCCGCGGCCGGCGTGCTGCTGCTGGTGCTCTCTTGGCTGATTGATCGGAGGACGCGCGCATGAGCCTGTTCCGACGATCGAGCATTGAAGCCCGCTCCTCGAATGATGGCTGGTTCAGCATCTTCGGGAGCGGAAAGGGCCTGGACGGGTCGATGAAGTCGGCGCTTCGCCTGGTGCCGTTGTACGCGGCCACCAGCTTGATTGCCGACTCGATCGCGATCATGCCCTGCAGCGAGTACGAATCCACGGGCGGTTCCAAGGTCAAGGCGAAGCATCAGTCGCCGCTCCTGCTCGACCCGCACCCCGCGGCCACGATGACCCGCATCGAATGGCTGCACCAGTACACCACCAGCTTCCTGCTGCGCGGCAACGCGTACGGGCTGATCGTTGCCGTGGACACCGCTGGTGTTCCATCCAAGCTTGCCTGGTTGCATCCCGACCAGGTGACGGTGGACGAGAGCGGAAGCCAGCCCAAGTACCAGTACAAGGGCAAGGATCTGGATCCCAGCACCGTCGTGCACATCCCGTGGTATCCGGTCCCCGGCTCCGTGGTGGGTCTGTCGCCGATTGGACAGTTCCGGCGAATGCTGGAAACGGGCAGCTCGGCCGAGCAGTACGGCGCCGACTGGTTCAAGAACGGGTCCACCCCTTCCGGGCACCTGAAGTACAACAAGGGATCGCTGACCGGATCAGATTCCGCCAAGGCGAAGGCCCGGTTCAAGGCCGCTGTCTCGAACAACGACTTGTTTGTTTCGGGCAGCGACTGGGATTGGGAAGCGCTCTCGGTTAAACCGAACGAGGCCCAGTTCTTGGAGACGATCAAGGCCACGGCCAACCAGATCGCAGCAATCTACCGGGTAGACCCATCGGACATCGGAGGAGAAGCCGGCAGCTCGCTGACGTACTCCACGTTGGAAATGAACCAGATCAAATTCCAGACCCGGGCCTTGCAGCCGATCTTCACCCGCCTGGAGCACCACATCACCCGGCTGCTCCCGGACTTCCACTATATGAAGTTCAACCCGGACGCCCTGGTGCGTACCGACATCAAGACCCGCACCGAAGTGAACAAGCTCAATCTGGAAATTGGCCTGCTCACCCAGGACGAAGGCCGCGAGCTGGAAGAACGCCCAATCCTGACCGACAAGCAAAAGCAGGAATGGCTGAAGAACTACGGCAAGCAACCCACCGCACCGAAGGAGGAAACCTCGTGAAAATCAAAGACATCGAGCGGCGGTTCCACACAGCCAAGATCGAACTGCGAGCCTCCGCCAACGGAATCGGTGTGCTGTTCGGATACGCCGCAGTGTTTAACCGCTACAGCCAGAACCTCGGCGGCTTCGTCGAGCAAGTAGATCCGGCCGCCTTCAACAAGACTCTTGCCGATGGCGGCGACGTCCTGGCACGCTTCAACCACTCGGATGACGCACTGCTCGGAACCCTGCTGGCCGAGACCCTGCGACTCGGCGTAGACGGCACCGGCCTCTGGTACGAAGTGGACCTCCCGGACACTTCCGTAGGCCGCGACGTCAAGGCGCTCGCCGAGCGCGGAGACCTCCGCTTCAGCTCCTTCGCCTTCCGCACCATGGAGGACGACTGGGGATACACCGACGAGGACTTCCCGCTGCGCACGCTGAAAGCGGTTCAGCTTGCCGATGTGGCCCCTGTAGTCACGCCTGCCTACCGGGACACCACGACCGGCCTGCGCTCCCTCGCGGAACGCAACGAGCTGGATCTGGAAGAGGTGCGCAAGGCGGCCGAGGGCAACACTCTGGCCAGCCTGCTGCACAACAAAGAAGCTTCCCGAGCCCACGGGCACGAGGAGAAGCCGGTGGACGGACAGGGCGCAACTCATCCGTCTATCGGCGAATTACGAGCCAAGCTCGATGCGCAGTCGCGTCGGGCCCAGCTCGCAGAGCACATGCTCTAAACCCGTGGGCAGGTAGCAAACCACCCGCATTCCGAAATCACCCAAGGCCCGGCATCGTGCTGTGCTTTCGTCATTTCTGAAAGGAATGATCCATCGTGGCCAAGACCATGGAACAGCTGCTCATGGAGCAGCGCAAGAACATCGAGGCGCAGATGCGCGCTTTGCTGGACAACGCCGAGAAGGAAGAGCGCAGCCTCTCCGGCGAGGAAACCGAGCAGTTCGAGAAGATGAGCTCCGACATGGACTCCCTGCGCAAGCAGGCTGACTCCCTGGTGCAGGCCAAGGAGCGCACCCGTGCTGCTGGTGATGCACTGGAAAAGGCCGGCGTGACCGGCACTCCGGAGCAGCGCGGCGGCGCAACCGAAACCGAGGAGCAGCTGCGCTCCTTCCTGAAGGGCGAATCGCGCAGCTTCGAGGGCTTCGGGACCAAGGAAGAAACTCGCGCGCTGTCCACCGGCACCCTGGGCGCCGGTGGTGCCACCGTTCCGACGACCTTCTATGGCAAGCTCATGGAGCACGCCATCGAGGTAGCCACCATGCTGGTAGGCGGTGCCACCACCTGGACCACCACGAGCGGCGAGAACATCGACGTCCCAGTGACCGTGACCCACCCGCAGGGTGCGCAGGTCTCCGAGGGCGGCGTAATCCCGCAGTCCGATCCGGTCTTCGGCAAGCGGACCCTCGGTTCGTACAAGTACGGCGACTTGATCGAGGTGCCAAAGGAACTCTTGGACGACACCGGCGTGGATCTGGAGGGCTACCTTGCTCGCGCTGCAGGCTGGGCCATCGGCAACGCGCTGGGCGAGAAGCTGATCGTCGGCACCGGCACCAGCGAACCAGCCGGCGTCGTCGGCAGCTCCACCCTGGGCAAGACCGCGGCAACGCTGACCCCGACCTTCGATGACGTGATCGACCTGTTCTACTCCGTCATTGGCCCATACCGGAACCGCCCGTCAGCTTCCTGGGTCATGGAGGACACCACCGCCGGCTACCTGCGCAAGCTGAAGGACGGCAACCAGAACTACATCTGGCAGGCCTCGGTCATCGCCGGTACCCCCGACACCATCGAGGGCAAGCCGGTTCGCACCGACCCGTACATGCCAGTGATGGGCGCCAACGCCAAGCCGCTGCTGTTCGGCGATCTGGCCTCCTACGTGGTGCGCCTGGTCAACGGAGTCCGCTTCGAATCCTCGGAGCACTTCGGATTCAACAAGGACGTCATCACCTTCCGCGCTCTGGTGCGCGGTGATGGCCTGCTGATGGACCAGTCCGGTGCCGTGAAGCACCTGCTGCTGCCAGCAGCCTAACCAAGTCGGTATCACTGGCGGCCGTCACCCCCATAGGCGGCCGCCAGTGGCGCCTTCCCTGTCTTTGAAAGGAACGATCATGGCACCTCTAGTGCGCATGCGTGCGCTGATCTCCGGATCGCGCAACGGCAAGAAATGGCCCAAGCCCGGACAGACTATCGAGCTTCCCGCCGAGGAAGCCGCCCAGCTGATCGCGCAGGGCATCGCAGAAGACCCCGATGCAGCCGAGACCGCGACAGTCGCAGACGGCGCCGAGAAGGCTGTAACCCCTGCCGGCAACAAGTCGCTCGCGTCCATCCGCGAGGAAGTCAAGGAAGCCCTGGCTGCCGAAGCCAAGGTGAAAGAAGAAGCTGCCAAGGCCGAAGCCGAAGCCAAGGCCGCAGCGGCCAAGGAAAAGCCGAAGGCACCGGCTGCTAAGTCCAAGGAGTCCTGATGGCGGCGGTTGATCTCGGCTCAACGTACACGACCGAATGGAAGACCCGTCCGGAGACTGCCACGCTCACAGCCGAGGTCACCCGCCCCGACGGCACGACGGGAACCGCCACCGTTGACCAAGCCGCCGGCACCGCCCAGATCCCGGCCACCATGGCCGGGCGGTGGCGCATCGTCTGGTCCACCGACACCGGCCTGGTCTATACGGACATCTTCGACGTCTGGCCAACCGACCCGCGCTTCATCATCAGCATCGATGACGCGCTCGCCGGTCTGAACGCAGGTCGCGCCAGTGATCAGTACATCGATGATCTTCGTCTGTATATCGCGGCGGCTACTCCGGTTATCGAGGACATCACTGGCCCGATCCTGCTTTCAACGGTAACCGTGACGGCTGCTGGCGGCGGCAGTTCGGTGCTGCTGGATTGGACGGCCCGGACGGTGACGCAGGTCAGCGTTGACGGTGTGCCCGTGGCTGACTGGTATGTGGAGCATGGAATCCTCTATGCCGGCACTCGCCAGCAATTGGGAACTTTCCCCGTGGGAACGCTCGTGGCCACCGTCCAGCTCGGCGCTGACAGCGTTCCGCCGAATGTCCGCCTCGCTGCGCGCGAGTTGGTGCGCCACTGGGTGCAGCTCGGCAAGCAGTACGCGGGCGGCTCCGGCGTCCGCAGCGATCCGACCGATGAAGTGTTCACTCCCTCCGGTTTCGCCGTTCCACGCCGCGTTGTGGAGCTGTGCGCCCCGCACGAGCAGATAGGCGGTTTCGCATGAGTTCGACCTTTACCGCGGGCATGGCGTTCAAGAAGGCCTTGTTCGAAGCGATCAAGGCGATCATGGCCGAAATCGCAGATACCGAGAATGTCCTGGTTGCGCCCGGCATGCCCGGGAGCTTCCAGCCTGACGAGATCATCGCGGTGACGGCGCTGGAAGTGCAGCAGGACTTCGCGACCATGGGCAATCTGCGCACCCGCGAGGAAACCTTGACCGTCACCGTCGTCTTCTCCTGCCTCATCGGCGGCGATGAGACGCAGGAACTGCCAGCCCAGGAACGCGCCTTCGAGCTGCTAGGCAGGGTCGAACGGCACGTGCGCATGGTCGATACCACCCTGGGCGGCGTGGTACGCCAGTGCCTGCTCACCGGCGTGCAGACCGACGGGCAGACCCCAGAGGAATACTTGCAGGCCGGCCGCGGCGTAGACGTCACAGCAACCTTCACCGCCCAAAACCGGGTCCGAGGATAGGAACGAGCATGGCTCAGAACATCAAGATCAAGAACATCTCCCCACTGGGCGACCTCGACGTGCCATTGCTCGGGCAGATCGTCAAAGCAGGGCAGACCATAAGCGTGCCTCAAGCAGCAGCGGACAAGCTCTTGGCGCAAGCACGTAACTTCGAACAGGTTGGAGGCAACCGATGACTACTCAGCTTGACTGCTCGCTAGGGCTCGGCAAGGAAACCGACTACGGCGTGCCGGCCACCCCGGACCAGTTCGTGGAGTTCGTCTCCGAGTCGCTGTCCTGGAACCCGGAAATGGTCCAGGGCGAGGGCTTGCGTGTAGGGTCGCGAGCCCCGCGCACCGCCCGCCGCGCGCTGGGCAAGGAAATGTCCGGCGGGGACATCGAGGTGGAAGCGACTACCAAGGGTCTTGGAATGTTCCTGCATGCGATCTTCGGGGAATCGACCATCGCCGCGATCGATGCCGGTACGGGTTACCAGCAGGTGCACACCTACACCAAGGGTGCGCTGCCGTCGTACACCATCCAGAAGGGCGTCCCGCTGATCGGCGGCGGCGCGATCCAGCCGCACACCTTCCACGGCGCTGTCGTGGAGTCCGCGGAGTTCAGCGCCGCACAGGGCGAAATCGTGAAGCTGTCCACCACCTGGAACGCCCGCGAGACCGTCACCGACACCCCCTACGTGCCGACCGTGTACCCGGCAGACATGGAGCTGTTCACCTTCGTGCACGGCGCCATCACCATCGGCGGCTCGGTCACCGCGCCGACCAGCACCGCGCTGGCCGCCGGCGGCACCGTCGCCGGCAACATCACCGAGTTCACGCTCTCACTGTCCAACGGCATCGACGAGGGAGGCTTCACCTTCGGCTCTGCCGGCAAGCGTGGACGCCGCCCCGAGGTCGGCCTGATCGAAGCGACCGGTTCCATGGTCGCCGAGTACGACAACAACATGCTGCGCGACGCCTTCCTGAACCAGGAAGCGCTGCAGATCGTCCTCACCTTCGAAGCAGGAGCCGAGATCTCCGCCGGGGTGCGCCCCACCTTGCAGATCTTCCTGTCCTCGGTGAAGCTCGACGGCCAGCTGCCCGCCTCCAACGGCGGCGAACCAATCACCCAGTCCATCGACTTCACATCCCTGGACGGGCTGCTCGCAGGGGTCGAACCGGTCTACGCCGTGTACCGGTCCACCGACACCGCGTACTGATGAGCGGCAACGAACCGCAGATTGAATTCGACACGAAGAATCTGCGGGCAACCCTCCTGCGGGTCAAGGAAGAGCAGGGGCCGCGCATGCTGCGCAACCTCCGCCGCAACCTCCGATCCGTAGGTGACGGCATCATCGCCGGGCAACGCCAGGAACTCTCCGGCCCGTTGCCCGGCGTAGCTGTCCGCACCGGCAAGAAAATCGTTCGTGTCAAGCCACGCAACGGCCGCAAAGCCTACCTGCGCACCATCAACGTGTACGACGCACGCGAAGCCCGACGCTCACGCAGCACCAACCTGCGCGCAAGCATCAAGCAGAACCTCAAGACCCGCGTCGTCGCCGGCAAGACCCGCTCGGGAATCCGCATCGAAGCGGCCAAGACCCCGAGCAAAACCAGCGGCAAGAAGTACGACATGGCCAAGGTCTGGAACAAGAAGACCTTCCGCCACCCGGCCTTCGGCAACCGCCGCGGCGACTGGGTCACCCAGTACGGCCAGCCCTACTGGTGGAAACCGATCGCCAAAGGCAGCAAGCAAGCCGCGGCCCAGGCAGAAAAAGCCATCAACGACGCACTGAACGGAAAAGGATAACCATGAAGCTGATCATCGGCGACAAGAAATACCCGCTCAAGGAAGGCATCGCCAAAGCCAGCCTCGGCGACCTCTACGTTCTCAAGATCAAATCAGGCATGGGCATCAAGACAATCATGCAGACCTTCAACGGCCTCAAAGGCGCCGAAACCCACCTCGACTTCCTCGAAGACGAGAACGGAATCCAGGCACTGCGCGCCATGATCTTCCTCTGCCGCCGAGCCGCCGGCGAACACGTCGACTTCGACGAAGCAACCGACATGCCCCTCAGCTCCATCGGATTCGAAACCGAAGAAGAGGACACCGCCAAAGCCGACCCAAAAGAAACCCCGAAGGATTCCGCTCCGGACGAAGAACCTCAAGAAGCGGGTCCAACGACCACATAGACGACATCGAGCAAAGCGTCTTCCGCTGGCTCCCCACCATCTCCCACGTCTGGCCAGGAATCACCCCGCTCAACGTCTGGGACATGAAATACGACATGTGGATCCTCTACGTCCGACACGCAGACAAATGGGCCGAACAACAAAAGAAAGCCCGCGAACGCAAGCGCTCGCCGAGGGCGGGTCGCCGACGCTAGGCAGGAAGGGTGGCCATGGCTGTTCAGAAGCTGATGTTCGACATCATTGGCAACGCGAAGAATGTTGATAAGGCGTTCGATGATGTGGTGAAGTCGGCCGAGACCATGGGCGGCCGGTTGAAGGCGGCGGGCAAGGACGCGTTCGCCGGCATGATGGATCCCCGGGTGGGGGCTGGCGCTGGCGCACTGGCTGGCGCGGCACTGACCAAGGGCTTCATGACCGCTCTGGACGCGGATCAGATCAACCGCGAAATCTCTGCTGGCCTTGGCTTGAACCCGGGGCAGGCAGCCGCCGCTGGCGAAGCTACCGCTGCACTCTACACTGAGGGCTGGGGCGAGTCCCTCGCGGATGTAGGGTCGGCAGTCGAGTCCGTCATCTCCACCTTCCCGGCGCTGAAGTCGGCCGGGCAGGACGTGATTGAGGGCATGACCGGGCAGGCATCCGCCTTGGCCAAGACGCTGGAAGTCGATGTGGCCGAAGCGTCCGCTGCGGCGGGCACGATGGTCAAGACCGGGCTGGCGAAGGATGGCGAGCAGGCATTCGATCTGCTTGCGGCCGCCTCTCAGCAGGTGCCCAAGCAGATGCGTGCTGAACTGCTGCCGGTGCTCAGCGAGTACTCGAAGGACTTCCAGGCGCTGGGCATCCAGGGGCCGAACGCCATGGGGCTGATCGCTGATGCGGCCCAGGGTGGCACGATCCAGATGGACAAGACGGGCGACGCCCTCAAGGAATTCATGATCCGCGCATCCGACCTGGATGACACGGGAGCGCAGGAAGCCTTGGCTGGGATTGGCCTGTCCGGAACGGACATGGCCAACAGCCTGCTGGCGGGCGGTGAGCAAGCCTCTGGTGCGTTCCAGCAGATCGTGTCCGAGCTGCAGGGCATCAAGGATCCAAGCAAGCAGGCCGCCGCCGCGGTGGCCCTGTTCGGCACCCCGTTGGAGGATATCGGCAAGGACAAGATCCCGGGATTCCTCGACGCGCTCACCTCGGCCGATGGCGGGCTGGGCGAAACAGCTGGCAAAGCCGACGAGCTGGCCACCGCGCTGACCGATGGGCCACAGGCCGCGCTGACCACTCTGGGCCGCGAGGCGGAGTCCGCCCTGGGCGGCATGGTGGCCGGCGCGCTACCGGTACTTGAGCCGTTGCTGGAGGGGCTGGCGCAGTTCGCGCCGATCCTTGGCCCGCTAGTGCTGGCCATCGGCGCGTTCGCGATCGCCCAGGGCATCGCCAACGCTGTCATGTGGGCAAGCCCGGTGACATGGATCGTGGCCGGCATTGTCCTGCTGATCGCCGCGCTCGCGCTGCTGATCGCCAACTGGGACTCTGTCGTAGCGTGGATCACCGAGGTCTGGGGCGGTTTCATGGGGTGGCTTGGCGAAGCCACCGCCGGTTTCATCGAGGGATGGAACGCCATGTGGGCCGGGGTCGGAGAATTCCTGTCCGGGCTGTGGCAGGGATTCGTAGACGGCGCCAGAAATATGGGTCAGAATCTGGTCGATTTTTTCACCGGCCTGCCTGACCTGATCCTCGGTGTCCTCTCCGGAGCCGGAAACTGGCTGGTCGAGACCGGCAAGAACATCATCCAAGGCCTGCTCGACGGCATCGGCTCGCTGGCAGGATCCATCGGAAACTTCTTCCTCGACCTGCTGCCTGGCTGGATCGTTGGCCCGTTCAAAGCGGCGCTCGGCATCCATTCGCCGTCCCGTGTTTTTGCTGGCTTCGGCGAGAACATCGGCGAAGGTGTGCTGGTCGGTGTTGAGGACATGGCACCGGCGATCGACGCGTCCATGGCGCACCTGGTAGAAGTTCCGGATGCTCCGGGGCCGGTAGGTTTCGCTGCGGCCACGGCTCCGGTTCGTCATTCCCCTCAGATTACTGAGAAGAACGTGACGCTAGCGCCTGTGTATCAAGTGCAGGGGGCAGATTCGGAAGAGCTGTTCCAGAAGCTATGGCCGATGTTCCGGAACGAAGCCAGGAAGGAAGGGCTGGGTCTTGGCGGATAACCTGAGCCTCACCATAGGTGGGATGGAATTGAACGATCCATCCCACCGCAACGGATACTTCGAAGTGGACGACATCGACGGATGGTGGAAAGCACCCTCGCGCAAGTCCCGGGACTCGTCTCGCCCCAACGCGGACGGTGACTTCGGATCAGTCGACAACTACGAAGCACGCTACATCACTATCAAGGGCGCTTTTGCTGCGAAATCGTCTGCTGACCGTTGGGTAGGCGCTGACATCCTCTCATCCTTGCTGTCTTCCGGACCGCAGATCATGGTGGTGCGCATCGATGGCCAAGCCCAATGGGCCACGGTCAAGCTCGTGGATAACCCCGAAATGAACTGGACAGCGTACAAGCTGCTCGAATACTCGATCCAGGTCAAAGCCGTAGACCCGCGCAAATATGGCAACGCCGAAGTATTCTCGGCCAGCGTCGGATCTGCTGCTGTCACGGTGTTCCAGCGCGGGACCTATCCCTCGCTGCCCGTCATTACGATCAGCGGGAACATGCCCGGAGGTTACAAGCTCACTAAAGGTGGGCAAATTGTCTCCGTAACCGCCCCGCTCGCCAGCTCGCAGATCCACACCCTGGACATGGCCACCGGGATCCTACGCATCAACGGAGCAGTAGTCACCGGCGGCCTCAACGACTACCAGTGGAACACCATCGAACCAGGACTCGGACAAGCCATCGCACTGGCGCCGCTGACCACCGGAATCGGAACAGCAGCCATCGAAGTCACCGACACCTACATCTAAGGAGGCCTAGCATGAAAGGCACACGCGTATGGAGCGTCTCCGCGGCCAACTTCTCAGACAAGGCGCTCATCCACCCGGATGACTGCCCCTGGTCCAGAGCGCCGAACGACGGTGCCAGCCACACCGCCAGCTTCAACATCAACGACGAAGCCACCGCAGAGCACATGAAAGCCGGCATCCTGGAACCGCTGGAACGATTCATCGTGATCGAAGACGGAGGCGTGGTCACATACGCCGGACTCATCTGGGATGACACCTACGACCGCGACGCCCAAACACTCACGATCACCCACGATGACATCTGGTCGATCCTCGACCTGCGGCTTATTGCTGAAGACCGCACGGCGAACATCACGAACTGGAAGAAAACCTACTCGGGTCTGTCCTACGACACCATCGTCAAACGCCTCATGCAGCTGGCCACCACCGGCCTCGGGCGGAACATACCCATCCGATACGAAGACGACTACACCGGAGGAGAAGAACGGACCTACTACGGGTACAACCTCGACACCGTGCTCGACGCCATCACCGAAATCATGGATCTCGACGACGGCCCCGACATCGACTTCCGCCCCGAATGGGATACCAGCGGTTCCCTGCGGTGGACCATGCGCACAGGAGACCTCAGCCCCGAAGGCCAAACCATCGAGGTCAACCTCGCAGCACCGAAGACCGATCTGCGAGGAATTACTTACAAACGATCCGGGCGCACCATGGCCACCCACCAGGTGGCCATCGGTGAAGGATCAGGCATCGACATGCTCACAGCCACCGCAACCCGAACCGGTCCCATGTCACTCGAAGTCATCGACCAATTCAAGAACATCAAAGACGCGGCCCAACTGCAGAAGAACGCGACCTCTGCGCTCGCCGCCCGCAAGCTCATCAGCCAGATCGACTTCAGCATCCGTGCTGACTCGCCACGCTTCGGCAACATGTGGGACCTGAAACCCGGAACCCTGGTCCGCTGGTACAGCAATGGAGACGCACACATCCCCGACGGCTGGCACTTGTCCGAAATTATCAAGTACTCCGGCAACGTCACTAGCGACTGGATCAAACTCGAACTCCAACCCAAGTGAGGTGACCGCCAATGGCACGTAAGCCCAACCTCAACTCGGGTAGCTTCAAACGCTTCAAAAAGAACCAGGGAGCGCTCGCCGTTCAGACTCCGCTGTCTAGAACGGCAGTCGAGCGTGGGTCTACCCGCTGGCTGTCCGGGTCCCGTGTGGACATCGAGGGCATCCTTAACCTGATCGGTACAGGCAACTTCACGGGCACCGTGAACGTCGGGGGAGTGCTGGATGTAACAGGAACCTTGAACGGTTCCGGTGTGACTAACCTCAGCGGTACGAATAACTTCTCCGGGGTGAATCACCTGACTGGGCCAACTGATGTGGCCGGCAACTTCGAGATCATTGCCGGTGGACAGTTCAAGGCTGGCGAGTCGATCATCTACCCGGATGGTTCTGCGAAGTTCGGTGCCCTGGGTATCGCCTCGGACGGCACCATGCAAGCAGGCCTATTCGAGCTGCGGCCTGACGGGTCAGCGAACTTCGGAACCCTGGAAATCTTGGCAGACGGTACTTTGAACGTCAGCAACGACATCAACGTACTCAACACCGGTAAGATCACCGCCGGGCAGGTCGTGATTGACCCATCCAGCGATGGGGGCAGCATTGGCTTTGGCGCCGGTGGAATTACTGCAGGTCTGTTTGGCATGAGATTCACTGGAACAGCAGGAAACGACGCCATAGTGGAAAGCCTCGGCGGACAGGCCCAGCTAACGGGAGGCGGGTCCACCGTGACCGCCCGCGCTGGGGCGATCGATTTGACGGCCACGAAAATCTGGGCGCGGGGACAATTCGAAGCTACAGGTGTTGCCAGGGTCCCTCAGCTCTTTGTGGGCACTGCGAGCGAGGTGGCAAATAACCGACTGAGAATTGCGGCACTACCGAATACAACGGTAGCCACAGCCAACGTCCACGTTGATTCAAACGGGATCTTCTACCGAGTGCAATAGTTACAGCGCGGGGCAAAGAGTAGAAATGGACGCTCCCATAAGGACAATCTCCAACTGCCCCTCAGTTGCGTTTTTGAATGTTGGCCGATCCAGTTCCCCAGCAGCCTGCTGCTCGCAGTAGACCTCGCCGCGTTCGATCCAGTATTCCTCCGTCATCTTCTTGGCTGGCAGTTCAGCTTCGAGTGCTTCTTCCTTGCCTGCGATCTGTGCTTCTACAGACTCAATGAAAGCTTCTTCGGTTCCGGCGCTCGCCGGTGCTGCTGTCGGCTGTTCTGTTGCTGTCGGATGGACGGATGTCGGCTCGGGCGAAGGAGCCGGTGTTTCCGCTGGAGAACAGCCGGCCAAGGCGAGCCCGGCGACAGCGAGTAGGGCAATAAGTTTTGGGCGCATATTCCACACATTAATCTAAGGAGCCGAAGAATGGCAGACCAAGACGGTCAAGATCCCGTAACAGAGGATCAGCAAGCAGTGATCGACAATCTGCGGAACGAACTGCAGATAGCGAATCTCATGCTGGCCGACCTCAGCACACAGCTCGCCGGCGAACGTATCAAGCGCTCCCGTGCTGAGGCGATCAACCAACTCTCTCAACCCACCGCTTAGTCGGTGGGTTTTCTAGTTAAGGAGGCGGCATGGCCGTAGTGACGGGGAACTTGAAGGACATTGGCGGTGCGGCCATGGGCAACCGCAATGGGGTTGTGAAATTCACCCTCAACGCCGGAAACATCACCGCGTCTGGCGGTGGTCTCAGACCAAATAACACGCAGACGGTCACGCCAAGTTCCGACGGCACGTTCTCCACGAATCTCGAACCAACTGTGAGCATGCTCGCGGATGCCTGGTACATGGTCCGCATCGAGTGGTTGGACAACGTCGGCAATCTGATCACGTATCTGGAGTTCCAGATTCGTGTGCCAACTTCTGGTGGAGTCCTCTCGGACTTGATCGAGCTCGGATCTGGTGGGGCGAATCCGATGATCTGGTGGGTAGGGCTAACCGCGCCACCTTCACGCCGATATATCTGGCTGCACATGAACCCAGCAGACAACACAGATCCTGCCGGCACCGGCGACGTAAGACAATGGAGGTGACCCCATGGCTTGGGTGACGATTACTAACGTCAAAGGCCCGAAGGGCGACAAGGGCGATCCTGGGCTTGGCGCAGAGAATGCGTTGCAGTTCAAGACGAGTGTCCCTGCTGGTGATGTTTCGACGTGGACTGGACTGGCGAACGCCGGGATCTATCGTGTTCCAACGCAGACACAGGTGAATGCCATTACCGGGATCCCGCTGGGCGCTGGTCCGGGCAATGTGCTGGTCAGCCCTGTGGGGTCCACGACCAGCACTGTGACGTGGATGGAGTACGGTGACGATGCGAGTATCTGGGATCGCACGGTCTCCACGGATACCGCTAATGTTACGGGCTGGGTGCGTCGGGTCAAGACGAAGCGTGTCGGCACTTCACTGACCCTGACTGGTGGTTCAGCAGCGCAGACGCGTACCGACTTCGGCGGCCGTCTCCCGGTGAACTTCGGTGTTGATATCCCACGCTGGCGCGCGCACATTCGCAACTATAACCTTCGTGATTCCAACGCCTACACTGGCGTGCTGACCATTACGGCGTTGTCTATTGGCGAAGCTGAGATAGATGCGTTCGGACAGTACACGGGCAACTGGATTGAGGGTACGCAGCAGTTCCTCCAGGGTGGAATAACGACTCCGAGCAGCGGTTCTGAAGTCATAACGAACTTCTTCGACTACCAGGTTTCGAAGGAGAAGGCGTATCTGCTGTCCTATGCCTTCACCGGAGGCAGCGGCCAGATGGTCGTTGAGGCCCAAGGCGGAGGGTTCGTACTCACCAATGGTTCTGCAGCCGTGAACTCGGTCAGCACACCTTCCACAATGTCGAAGACGATGCCGCTGATGTTCTGGATCGAAGCCGAAGTGCCGGAGGCAACGCCCGTGAAAGCGGTGGTTGGCGACTCTCTCAGTGTGGGCGTCTCAGCAACGTTGCCGGTGCATGATTCCTGGCTGGCCAAGCTATGCCGCGCCGAGGGTGCATTGCCGATGTTCTGGGCTGCCTCAGGAGACACGCTGGCGAACTTCGCCAATGACCTAGCGTGGAAGTTCCACCAGTGGAAGGCGTTGGCTCGTCCGGACGTCACGTACTTCGCGATGGGGTCGAATGACATTTTCGGCTCGGGGGCTTCTCTGGCGACCATGAAGCAGCGGTTCTATGACTGCTGGCTGAAACTTCGGGCCTTTGCCGGTCCGAACGTTGTGCTGTGTTCGATCTTCCCGCGGTTCAACGGTTCCGCACCTGAAGAAGCGGTCCGGAAGCAGTACAACGAATGGCTGGAAACCAGCTTGCCCGGTGGTGCTTCGTACTTCATCGACATGGCTATGGCGATCACGAATCCTGATGGGTCCACGCTGAGCCTGAAGTATGCTTCATCCTCCACGGACATTCACCTGACCTCGCAGGGGTACGCACGCGTCACCCAGTTCATGGTGAGCACCGTGGTGTCGAAGGACCAGCGGTACGTAGTCCGGGAGACAGCCGGACGCACCGTATCCGTGTGGGACTACCTGAATAACCGTGAGCAGTTGATCTACGGGGATACCGGAGTCCGCGACGTATCTTCGCTGGTGCCAGCCGGGATCACGGTGACGAACCTGCGCATCAGCAGGACGGGTCGAACCGTGAACGTCTCAGCGCAGGCGGTAACAAGCTCCACGGCTGGACACATGACCATCTTGGATCTGCCGCTAGGTTTCCGCCCAGATGACGGATCTCAGCGTGCCGGGGTCGCCACGAGTCGTTCCAGCAACATTGTCCGCCCGATCTCACCGTTCACGTCGTTGCTGCGAATCCTAGATATGCCAGCAGGAACACTGATGGAGTTCGGTTGTTCTTACACCACTGCTGACCCGTGGCCAACCACTCTTCCCGGCTCCGCAGTAGGAACAATCCCATACCAGTAAGGAGTAACCCAGTGGACTTTTCAGCACTGAACGACGAAGAGCTCGCCGAACACCTGAACCAGGTACTAGCTGAGCAGGAACGCCGCAAGGCGTTAGCGGAGATCCCGGAGCAGATCCGGGAACTCACGGCGAAGTACATTGCTGGGGGCGGGCAGGCCGAAGACCTGCAACCCGAAGCGCCAATGACTGAATAGCAAGATCGCAGCGCCTGTGCGGAGGGCGCATTCTTTATGCCCTCCACACAGGTACCAATAGGGGAGTCATGGATAAGGAAGAGTTTCTAGAAACCTATGCAAGGCGGTCCGGGGTTACGAAGGAGTTCCTTGCTGTCCACGGTCGAATGGTTTCAGAATGCGACTGCGGAGACGAAAAATGCAGGGGATGGCAGATGGGCTTTGCTAACGACGAAAATAACGACTAGCTGGCTCGATTAGACAAAGTCCATGAGGGAGTTGCATATGATTTCTACATCGTCAATCATCAGGTCAATGTCGCCGACGTAGAATTGTGGAGCTTCGGCGAAGACCACCGAGATGTCCACGTACTGCATGAGCAGGGAGGGACTGCCGAAATGGATTCTTGCAGTCGGAGGCTGTGTCTCTATCGCCATCAGCATCGTTGGTACATAGCCAAATGCAGGTACCGCCATAGGGATTGCTACACGCCAGCTTCTAACGTCTTCACTCGGACTAATGCTTGATGTCTCGATGTATGCGGGGTTCATCATTGCGGTAGCTATTGCGGTGAGATCCGTGTGCTTGTCGGAGTTACTGAGTTTGTTTAGCAACGACAAGGAATCTGCCAACTTTCCCTCAAACGAAAATGGTTGATTCTCCCGAACCCAGTTTACTAAGGCGTCATTTGCTCCTTTTAGGTCACGTTTTCGTGCTTCTTTGTCAAACTTTTCAGCGGTATCGAATATCGGATACTGGGGTTTCGATATCTTCGTTGGATCATCTGTACTTGAACGAATCGCTGATGACAAAACCATATTTAGTGTAGAACGCAGGTGGTGTAAGCACTCCGAAGCAAGTATCCCTACTTCATCCGGGACAGTGGGAAGCTTGAGATGAAGTTCCGTTCTTCCTTTGGCCGGATCGTGGTAAGTATCGAACGATAAGTCGGCATACGAAATATTCTCAGCCGATATTACCAAGGACTCGTACTGTTTTCGTGCGCGGGTGATTCTGGCTTTGAGATTTTTCCTAATTTTGGAATTAGCATTCATTCTGTTCCTCCCGAGGGTACTCACTGCGATCATCACCAAGAGGAAGTCAACCATTAATTCAACTATTCAGCATTTTGCTTCATCCGAAACACTTAAAAATATGTTTGGCGGGTGCACGCATTCGAACCGGTATCCATCCCAGGCAAATCAGAAAATCAGGCGATATGGATGCCAACTGATCTTATTCATGCCGAAATTCTCCCTAGGGGGCGCATGTGCCGATAATTCCTGAGTTCCTTGGCGGACCGAATGGTTGGCTTGGTTATACGGCGGTAATGATCTTGCTGATCGCGTTCTTCTGGAAGCCGGTGAAGGTCATCTGGTCAAGGCTCAAAGAGTTCGCAGCGTTCCTTGACCAATGGAATGGCAAGCCCGAGAAGAAAGACCGATCCGGGCAGATCGTGCAGCATGCCGAGCCTGGTGTGTCAGCACGAATCCTCACCTTGGAGGAGAAGACCGAACGGATTCACCACGAGGTGACACCTAATCATGGTGGTTCGATCAAGGATGCGGTGAAACGCATCGAGGACCGTAGCAATGAGACCGCATACAAACTCGCCGAGACCACGGCAAAACTAGACGAGCACATCGTCATCGCCAAGGAATCCGACAAGGCCCAAGAAAAGCTTGTCGAAGACGTTGGCAAGCTGAAATCGAAGTACGCACCAGAATCCTAAGCCACCCGAGGGTGGCTTTTCTTATGCCCAGGCACTAACGGTGTCTGGGTTTTTTATGCCCGAAAGGAACACATCATGTCTGATCTGAACCCGATGGAAGCCATCGACCAGGAAAAGTACGACGACCCGAACCCGGAGGAAGTCACCGACCCAAACCACCCGGACTATGTCGAACCCGCAGCGGGCATCAAACCGCTAGGAGGTAAGTAACCATGGCGATCTACCGAGGCTATGCAGGCGCCAAGACCTGCACTAAGGGCCCGACCACCGGCGCGAAGGGCGCCATGGCTTGGTTCCTCGCCAAGTACAAGGAACAGGGCGGACGAAACTCTGGTATCTACAACTGCCGTCCCGTGCGCGGCTCCACCCGCACCACCAGCTTGCATGGTGAAGGCCGAGCCTTCGACCTAGGCCTGAAGTGGTACGACAAGATCGAGGTGTTCCAGGAGCTGGCCGAGCAGCTGCGCCTGAACTCGAAGGAATTGGGCATCCAGTGCATCATCTTCAACCGGAAGATCTTCTCCGGCGGCTACAAGTACACCGGCTGGTACAAGTACACCGGCGTGAACCCGCACACCGATCACCTGCACGTCGAGTTCTCCTGGAGGGCTGCTAACCGCAGCGTCGAGGACACCGTGGCCCTGTGGGAGAAGGAGCTGGGCGGCAAGGTCACAGGCGATACGGTGCCCGTGGCGTCGCGTCCGAAGGTCAAGGACCAGTCGCCGGACAACGTTCCTAACGGTTCTACGAACTTCCCCGACAATTATTCCGATCTGAAGATCAACGGCAACTTCAAGTCGTGGGAGATCGGCGCCCTGCAGATCTTGCTGAAGAACGTCATCGGCGGACTCAACAAGCAGTGGGATGGCAAGTTCGAGAAGCTGACCATCACCGACACCATGACGCTGATGCAGCGCAACGGCTACTACCTCAAGACCCCGTTCACTGCCCGTGGTGTCAAGAAGGGCACCCCGCTCAAGAAGGACGGCAAGGCGGGGTACTGGTTCTGGGTCGAGTTCCAGCGCATGCTGGCCGACGACCTGGGCCACCGAGGCAAGGTCTACTACGACACCCGCAAGTGGCGCCTGGACGGCAAGCCGTTGAAGGAAACCGGCAAAGCCATCCAGCGTTGGCTCAACGACAACAACTAAGGAGACACCATGGCTAAGCACGCAGCAGTCACCACCCAGTCCCAGCACCCCTGGCGAGCTACCGTCCGCACGATCCTCGCGGTCATCGTGGCACTGGCCGCCATGGCCCCGTCGATCTACACGGCGGCCACGATGGGCAGCCCAGAAGCAGCTACCGGCGCCGCGGCGCTGGCACTGACCATCGCCGCAGCGGTCACCCGCATCATGGCCCTGCCCGGTGTGGAGGAATTCTTCCAGCGCTTCCTGCCGTGGCTGGCAGCGGGGAGCACAGCCGACGAACCACCTGCAGGTAATGTCGACGTAACCGACTCGGCCACCCTGGACGAATAGCACGAAACCGCCTCATCCTCAAACGAGGGTGGGGCGAATTTCTGTTTAAGTCACATTATGATGAGTCAATCACGTAAGTCGAGAAAGCGCGGTGTGAGCGAGAAGAATTTCGTTCATGCGTTACTTTGTTGGCTATCCTGCCACATGACCAGTGAATAGATAGTGAAGGACAATTAATTGAGCGACAACCCACCGGAACATTTACTCGGCACAAACCAGCATCAACAGGCGAAAGATCTTAGCAAGTACCTGGTCCATATGACATGCAGCGCTAAGTCGTTGGCGGAAATTGTGATAAGTGGTCAAGTGGAGGCTCGAAATCGCTTCGGTATGGGGCGAACTCTCGATATGGTTGCTGCTGAACATCAGTCTGCGTGTTTCACAGAGATGCCTTTGAACGAGTTGGACCGGCTTCGGGACCGGGGGAAATCTTGGGGAATTGCTTTCAAGAAAGAGTTCATTGAGGAAAAAGGGGGACAGCGCATATGGTACCTCGGCAGCGATAGCACACCCTTCGTTGCTCTGAAGTCAATGAAAGATTCAGCAATCGCAGCTAAGGACTGGAAGGACCCGATCTGGAGGGTTACGCCATTCGTTGACAATGTTGATCGCGGTAAGTACGCCTTTGACTGGGAAAGAGAATGGCGAATCGTGGGTGGGCTCCAATTCGATCTGAGCGACGTTATCATGCTTATTGGCTTAGAGGGTGTTGATCCGCTTTTCCACGAAGAATTCAGCTTAGGTGCTCCGTTATATGATCCACGCGACGATTCATATGTGTGGCATGGCGAGACGATACCGTCCCTCGGAGCGAACCTGGAAGCAGTCTTGGAGAAATTTCACCGGGAATATCAAACCCCAGACGAGGCGAGGCTTTCCTATTCCACTGAGCCGGAGGCCGTAGACGGATACTGGTGGCTCGGTTGCGCGACTCGTTACGAGACTGAAGATGCGCTGGCGGATCTTCTGCCTGACGCTCCAACAGAGGTTCATAATGTGCTAAGTGCGCACTTAAACGGGATCAGCCCGAGTTGGGCGCTCCGTGATGAATTCAGTGAGGATCATGAAAGGGGCGAAGGTAACGACGGCAGTGTCGCGTTTGGGACAGTCTTGTAGCTAGCAATCTCACCAGAGCGGATTCCCGCGAGACCACAGATCGCCTTCCGTAGTGGGTAATGCAGAGAATCACGGTGGACCTCGAGTACTAGCAGTCGGAGGCTACTCACATTCATGACCAACACCTAACCGCTAATAGCAATCAGCGCACATTCATACTAATGTCCGCCGTCTTGGTTGCAGCACTCCTAGCAATAGCGGGCCCACGACTACAGGACCTCTTTAATCAAGCGATTGATCGGGTATCAGGGCTCGGATAGAAGACAAACATGTGTTGCGTTGCGAAACGGGGAACGTCGCAGTTTCCGAAGCGGGTATTAACTGAGACCAAAGGATCAGCTGTTGCTGAGTTCGTCATGATCTCGACCTTGTTGGTTCTGATCGCGATGACGTTGATTCAACTCGCTTTGGTTCTGCACGTACGCAACACATTGATCGATGCCGCTTCAAACGGAGCCCATTATGGTGCTCTGGCGAACCGATCAACTGCCGATGCGCAGGACCGCACACGGCTCTTGATCACCGAGAGCCTGCATGCCGGTTTTGCCGGAAATGTCAGCGCTCGATCTGCAACCATAGGTGAGAGTCGCGTGATTACGGTATCCGTAGAAACCCAGGTGCCGTTGATTGGGCTGCTCCCTAACGGCTGGGGTCTGCATGTACAAGGTGAAGCTGTGAAATATGGCTAATCTCCTGAAAGCATTCTTATTAGGTTTGGGAAAGAACGCGCGCGACGAATCCGGAAATGCGATCGTTGAGTTTATTTTCGCAGCGACCGTGCTTCTCATTCCGATGATTTACCTCATTCTCGCCGCCAGTCACCTTCAAGCCGGTAGCTATGCAGTCGTTGGCGCCGCGGATCAGGCAGCCAAGGTTTTTGCCATCGCGGAGACCCCAGCTCAGGCTCACTCCAATGCCGAAGAAGCGGTACGCCGTACGATGAATAATTTTGGCTACACTGGCGCAAAAACTACTATTTCTTGTGATTCCGAGTGCCTCAGTCCTGGAAGCGTCGTGACAGTCACGGTCGAGCTGGACGTACCACTGCCCTTTGTCTCGCAGATGTTTACAGCGTCGGCATTCTCGGTTGACTCCGCAGCTTCTCAAAGAGTTGATCAATTTGGATAACGACACTCAGAACAAGACGTGGGCAAGCTCTGAGGACGGACAATCACTGGTGCTTGCGATTGGTCTCTGTGCGATCACCTTGTTGACGATTTCTGTGGTTCTCGCGGTGAGTGCGGTTAACCTGAAAGCACGCCAGTTACTGTCCATTGCTGACGGGGCAGTGGTCGCAGCGGTCGATGAATTCGAATTCGTAGCCAACGGGCCAAACCCTCGAATTGAGTTGAACGAACATCGTGTAACGCAAGCAGTAGGAAAGTATCTATCAGACGTCGGAGCGACTAACCGAATTGATAATTTGAAGATTTCTTCGGTGACCATTCGGTCGGATGGTCAGGGCGCGAACCTCAAACTTTCCGGAACTGTACAACCTCCGATCGTTGGTTGGATTGTGCCGGATGGAATTCCGATCTCCGTAAACTCCACAGCACAGACGGTGCTGAGCAGGTGATAGTCGAATCAAGGATTACCGCCTAAATGACGTAGTCTTAGATGACCATGGCTAAAACTGACTTCTCTGCTGAAATCCGCACCCTGCGCTCAACTTTCGCTGCAATTGAAGATGTAAGCGATGTTGATCAGATCAAAGCTGACATTGCAACGCTCTCCGAAGAAGCAGGAGCTCCTGACCTGTGGGATGACCCTGCCGCGGCACAGATTGTCACGAGTAAGCTTTCCTACCGCCAGTCGGAACTTGAACGACTTACTAAACTCAAGACCCGAATTGACGATCTAGAAGTACTTGTCGAATTGGCCGAGCTTGAAGATGATGAAGAGACTCTGCAAGAAGCAGATAAAGAGCTAGTCAGTATCCATAAGGCTCTCGACGATCTAGAGATTGTCACCTTGCTTAACGGCGAATTCGATTCACGTGGTGCTGTGGTGACAATTCGTTCCGGCGCGGGTGGTGTCGATGCTGCAGATTTTGCAGAGATGCTACTGCGTATGTATTTGCGTTGGGCAGAGAAGCGTGGCTACAAGGCGACCGTGATGGATACGTCGTACGCAGAAGAAGCTGGGCTGAAATCGGCAACCTTCGAGATCGAAGAGCCTTACGCTTTTGGTACCTTGTCTGTGGAAGCTGGAACCCACCGTCTCGTGCGAATTTCGCCATTCGACAACCAGGGACGTCGCCAAACGTCGTTTGCAGCTGTGGAAGTCGTTCCGCTCATTGAACAAACAGACAGCATCGAAATCCCGGAATCTGAAATTCGTGTGGATGTGTTCCGTTCCTCGGGTCCCGGTGGGCAGAGCGTGAATACTACTGACTCAGCCGTTCGCATGACCCACATTCCTACCGGTGTTGTTGTTTCCATGCAGAATGAAAAGTCGCAGATCCAGAACCGAGCCGCAGCGCTTCGTGTTTTGCAGTCGAGACTTCTCCTTTTGAAAAAGGAGCAAGAAGACGCGCAAAAGAAGGAACTTGCCGGTGATGTGAAGGCTTCATGGGGCGACCAGATGCGTTCCTATGTCCTTAATCCTTATCAAATGGTCAAGGACCTGCGCACTGAACATGAAGTAGGAAATACTCAGGCAGTGCTCGACGGTGAAATCGACGATTTCATTGATGCAGGAATCCGTTGGCGTGCAGGCCAACGCCGTCCAAACAAATAGCGGATATCTCGAATACCTCTCGAGTTGGCAGGACTTGCCACAACCAGTGTAAGTATCGTCACCCTGGTCTCGGGACAATGGCCGATGACCTCAGGTCATGCATGAACTCGGTGATTTCTCTTGGCTGTGTGTATCGAATGAATATGGCAACACGCCTAAGATTTCGGCTGGTTCGGCAGGTTGCACCGATAGTGTGTGGATCATTGGCGCATCTATTGACGTTTGATCTCGAGATAGGTATTCGTGGGTCGCGCCCCGACGAAAACTAGCGATTGAAGACATGATTAAATTCGAAAACGTCTCGATGGTTTATGAGCCACGACAGCAGAATGCTGCCTTGGACGATATAAACATCGAGATCAACCGCGGCGAATTCGCCTTCTTAGTCGGCGAATCCGGGTCCGGTAAGTCGACCTTCCTTAGCTTGGTGCTACGCGAAAAACGGTCCACAGATGGAGCCGTTTACGTTGCTGGCCAAAATCTGAACCGAATCCCCGGTCGTCGCGTGCCAAAACTACGTCGAGATATCGGATTCGTTTTCCAGGACTTCCGCCTCTTGCGCGAACGTACAGTTTTTGACAACGTCGCCTTCGCAATGGAGGTGATCGGAGCCTCACGAGCGCAAATTCGTGAGCGCGTTCCAGATGCATTGAAACTGGTCGGACTCGAAGACAAGGCCCGTCGTAAACCAACCGAGCTCTCCGGTGGTGAGCAACAGCGCGTTGGTATTGCACGTGCCATTGTGAACAAGCCATCGATCCTGCTGGCCGATGAACCTACTGGCAACCTTGACCGCAAGAACAGCATCGAAGTAATGAACGTGCTGAACCGAATTAATCAGAATGGGACAACCGTTTTGATGGCCACGCACGCCCACGAACTTGTCAGTGAATACCGTCATCGCGTCATTGAGCTGCAGCGCGGACAAGTTATCCGCGATGAGATTGAAGGTCAGTACACGCCTATGACCACCGTGGTGAACCAAGATGGTTCCCGCGAGCTGCTTGTTGGTGATTCGGCCGTAGAACACGTTGAAGAATCACAGGTTACTGAGGACCAGAAAGATGAGGACCAGTGAGACTAGGATTTATCCTCCGCGAAGCGGCGAAGGGCCTGCGACAGAATGTCGTCATGGTCGTTTCAGTCGTACTGGTGACTTTCGTTTCGCTAACGTTTGTGGGTGCCTCTATTCTTCTGCAACTGCAGATTAATCAGATGAAGGGCTACTGGTATGACCGTATGGAGGTAGCCATCTACCTCTGTGACGACACCAGCTCTTCACCAAACTGTGGCGGAAACAGCGTTACTGATGCACAGCGAGAAAACATCGAAAAGACCCTAAAGTCTGATCAACTCGCACCGTACATCAAGGAATACGCTTACGAGTCTAAAGATCAGGCCTATAAGAACTTCTTGGATCAGTACAAGAACTCTTCCCTGGTTGATCAGATCACTGCAGACCAGTTACCTGAGTCCTTCCGCGTTGCACTAGTTGACCCCGAGAAGTATCCGGTAATCAATGAAGCCTTCTCGACTGTCGACGGAGTAGATTCCGTTATCGACCAGCGTGACCTTCTAGAAAAGGTCTTCCAGCTGGTGCGTGTTGCCTCCGCTGCAGCAGCCGTAGTGGCAATCGTCATGATCGTATGTGCAGTCTTGCTGACCGGAACTACGATCCAGCTTTCGGCAATGCATCGAAGGTTGGAAACGACCATCATGAGACTGGTGGGTGCCTCTAAAGCGACGATTCAGTTGCCCTTCATTATTGAAGGTGTGATCGCCTCGCTGATTGGTGGGCTGCTAGCTTCGGGGACTCTGTGGTTGCTGCTTAAGTTCCTTGTCGAAGACAAACTTGCTAGCGAGAATGTCGGTGTGGCATTCATTTCCACCGGTGAAGTTTGGCTTGTTGCGCCTGTCCTCTTGATAATTGGTATCGTTTTGGCCACAATTTCATCAGTGGTAACGTTGAAGCGTTACCTGAAGGTTTAGCCGAATCGTTATCTTCGGTCTATCTGATGCTCGACAAAACTCTCTAAGGAGTCACATGCTGTCCAAAGCAGTGCGTAGTAAGTTCTTGCGCGCCACCCTCGGTGGCGCCATGGCACTGGCTTTAACTTTGCCAGCTGGAATTGTCGCAGCTGATGAGCTGGATGATAAGAAAGCCCAAGTTGAGAGCAATATCAACGATCTTGAGCAAGACATGGAGTTCTTGGACGCTGATATTCAGGCGACTGATCAGAAGTTGCGTGACCAACAGGCTCAGGTACCTGCTGCGGAACAGGCTCTCGCGGATGCGCAGAGCCGTGTGGCCAATGCTCAAGCGGCCGTCGCTGATTTGAACGACCGGCTAATTGCAGCTCAGGGAACTCGCGATCAGGTCGCTGCAGAAATTGAAGCCAATGCCAAGAAGATTTCTGAGGCCAAGGAAGCCATGGCTTCTATTGCTTCGGAAGCCTACAAGCGCGGTGGAGTTTCTAGCGGGCTGGACATGATCCTCAATATGGATTCAGCCACCGAAATTGCCGACGGTCTTGACCTGGCAAACCGTGCGATGGAATCCCAAAGCGCCACCTACAATAACTTGGCCCAAGAACAGGCAAACAATGAGAACAATAAAGTTCGACTTGATGCCGTTGAGAAGGAAATTTCTTCTCTAAAGTCACAGGCCGAGGATGCGCTGGCTCAGGAACAAGCTGCTCGTAATCAGGCGCAGGACGCAAAGAATGAACTCGATGCACTGGTTGCTAGCACCGAAAAGCTCGGAGCTGAACTTGAAGCCAAGAAGCCACAGATTCAACAAAAGCTAGCTTCGCAGCAGAAGGAATACGCGCAGGTTCAGGCCGATATCAAGGAACGCCAAGAGCGTTTGTTGCGGGAGGAAGCTGAGCGCAAGCGTAAGGCCGCAGAAGCCGAGGCAAAGCGTAAGGCAGCCTACGAGGCTGAGCAGAAACGTCTTGCCGAAGAAGCAGCTGCAAAGAAAAAGACGTACAAGAAAAAGGCCTACGTTCCTACAACCACTGAGACGCCCAAGGCGAGTACCTCCAGCGGTTCAAGCGCGTGGGGCCTGGTCAAGCCTACGACCAGCAACAATCTGACTTCAAGCTTTGGCTGGCGTCCAACCCCTGCTGGAACGATTGATTACGGTGGACAGGGCGGATATGTCCACGCAGGTATCGACTGGGGCTTTGGCGGCCAGTGTGGTGCGCCAATTACCGCTGCGGCCGACGGTGAAGTATGGACGGCCGGTTGGGGTGGTACCGCCGGAAACAAGGTACTCATTTCTCATGGTGTTGTTAATGGCAAAGCATTGGCGACCGGATACCACCACATGTCACGCGTAGCAGTGAGCGTGGGACAGCACGTCAAGCAGGGTCAAGTTATCGGCTATGTTGGCACCACCGGTAACTCCACAGGTTGCCACCTGCACTTCGAAACGATTGTCAACGGCACGGCCGTGAACCCATTGGGACTTCTCTAGCGCTAGACTTGTAGTCTGCGTGCGAGAATCCGTACGCGACATGCAAGGAGTAACGTGGCTAAGAAGAACCAAGAAGATCGGGTGATCGCGAGCAACCGCAAGGCGCGCCACGATTTTGAAATTCTCGATACCTTCGAAGCTGGCATGGTCCTCACTGGCACCGAAGTAAAGTCATTACGCGAAGGTAAAGCCTCGCTGGTTGACGGTTTCGGCCAGTTCTACCGTGGTGAGCTTTATATCGAGAACGTCTACATCCCTGAGTACCTCAATGGATCGTGGACCAATCACGCGGCACGTAGGCGTCGTAAGCTCTTGTTGCACCGTCAAGAACTGCTCAAGATCGAGCGCAAAATTAGCGAAGCTGGACTTACAGTTGTCCCGCTGAGCCTGTACTTCAAGTCGGGCCGCGCCAAAATTGAGATCGGTGTTGCTCGCGGTAAGCGCGAGTACGACAAGCGCCAGACCTTGCGCGAACAACAGGATAACCGCGAGGCGTTGCGAGCGATGCGTGAGCGCAATCGCAGATAGTTCGGATTTAGTTGTGGCGCATCTGACTTTGGGGGATAACCCGTCGGTGCGCTATGATTGATAGACACGCTTTTAGCGTGGTTGCACCCGGGAAACCGGGACTGACAACAAAATACGGGGATGATCGGTTTCGACGGTGTGAGTCGCGACAGATGAAGCGGGCCGAGGACGCAAAGTTATCTCGTTAACGCTCTTTGCAAACCAATAAGTGCCGAATCAAAGCGCACTGACTTCGCTCTCGCTGCCTAAGCAGCCAGACAGTCCGTTAGCCAGAGGTTGCTATCGCCTCTGATCCTAACGTCATTTAGATAGCCACTGTATCTGGCGGTTGTTGCCGCTGTCGGATACATATTTAGGCAACTGTGCCCGGATCAACCACATGTTTGCGTGATGGTTGGGGCAGAGAAATTCCGCAGCAAACTGCGCCCGGAGAAGACCTGGCAACACCACATCGGACGGGAGTTCAATTCTCCCCATCTCCACATTTTGAAGCTCTGGAACTAGGGACAACCTGGTTCCAGAGCTTTTTTGTTGCTAGGACGCTGAACAAGGTATAACGGACGCGAATTGATGGCGACACAGTTCACGCTGGCTAAACACTTCTAGAATTTCGCGAGCCTATTCGCGGCTTTGAGGATTTACACATAGACTTGAAATGAAAGCCGGAGATTACTGGTCGGTTGACTGTGCGGAATTGGAGTGAGATTAAAGTCGATGGGTAAAAAGAGCTCCCAGCGGGTATCGCCGTTCCTTTCTGGCATCTACGCAGTGGTTGCTTTTTTGCTTGAAGTGGGACTGCTATTCGCAGCTGCGCTGGCAGCGATCGCCTTCATTCCTTGGCCCACGATCTTAGCCATACTTACTGTCGTCATCCCGTTATTGGTTATTTGGGCCATTTTCTTCTCGCCCAAAGCCGTGGTAAAACTGCGTTTGCGCACTCGAATCTTGCTGATTCATCTCATCTACTTGGCCGGTGCCTACGTCTTGTGGCTCAGCGTCGACCATAGTTTTTACGCTCAATCACAGATCTGGGCCATTGCCATGCTCTGCCTGACCGGAATCAGTGCCATCCTGGTCTTGGCCACCGGCGGTTTTGTGGTGCCGCATGATCGAACGCCTAAACCCATCAAACGCGCGCCAAACCGTCAAGCAACCGGAGCCCCCAAAGGGCGTCGCGCAGCACGCTAAAAGAAATTCCAAAGCCCAGCCAAAGAGCTGGGCTTCTCGTTTTAATGACCTACGGCGCTTCAGAGCATCGTGGCGAGCAGGAAACCGATGTAGGCGGCCAAGATCGCCGTAATGAGTGTGCCAAAGGCCGTGGCCAGGCTGGCGAGCGGGCGACCAGCGCGCAAGAGGCGCACCGTATCAAAACTGGCAGTGGAGAACGTGGTGTAGCCACCGAGCACCCCGGTTCCCACCGCTAGTAGCCAAGTTTGGTCCATTCCGGTGCCTGTCAGCAAGCCGGTGAAAAATCCTAGGGCGAGAGAGCCTGAGACGTTGATCGTCATGGTTCCCCAAGGAAGCAGGCCGCCGCTTCGAGCGGAGATGAACGTGTCCAGCGCGAAGCGCATCACTGCGCCTAGGCCACCGCACAGTGCAACAATCACAAAGAGCATCGGAGTCATGAGCATTATTTCCCGCCCTGAGGATCAGTACGGGTCCTGGCGCCTACGAGCATGCCGCACCAGGTTGCCAAAGCACCGAATAATACGGTGCCCAGCGCATAAAGTAGACCGGTTTTTGCGTCACCTTGGGTGAGAAGCAACATTGTGTCGGTCGCCAGCGCACTATAGGTGGTGAATCCGCCCATGAACCCGGTGCCAAGCAGTAACCGCAATTTTTTACGTCGACTATTTTCCGGGCCCCGGGTAGCAAGGGACGTAAGCAGCCAACCCAGGGCGAACGCTCCGCAGAGGTTGATCAGCAAGATGGCCAGCGGCAACGACCCTTCGCGCGGCAGGGCCAAGCTCACCGCTAGCCTCGTGGCGGTTCCAACGCTGGCCCCCGCGAACACCAAGAGGATTTCGCTTCGGCGCACGGTAAATTTCTTGATTGGCATCGGGCGGATCACTTCGAATTAGCGTTGCGGACCCAGATCAGTGAGGCCTCGATGAAATTTAGTTGGTGGGGGAGCCTGATGAGGGCTCCGGGCACTAAGCCTTGGATCGCAGCACGGCGCAGGAACTCGGGGTCCTCATCGCTAATGCGATCGATAATGGCGCAATCGCCACTAAAGCGGTCCAGGCGGATCGCCTCGGAAACCGGTAGGGTGCCATCGGCGCTTGGGATCGCATCCCCGTGCGGGTCGTGCTGGGGGTGGCCAAGGCGGGCATCCAGCGCATTAATAAAGCGGTCAGAGACGGTGTGTTCCAGGGCCTCGGCCTCATCGTGCACTTCGTCCCAGCCATAGCCGAGCTCATCGCGCAGAAAAGTCTCAATCAGCCGGTGCCGGCGGACCATGCGCAAAGCTTCGCGGCGCCCGCTGGGGCTGAGTGCCACGGTTTTGCGCGGCACATGGTTCACCAGCCCCTTGCCGGCCAATTTCTGGATCATGGAGGTCACCGAGGCAGGGGAGAGCCCCAATTGGTCGGCCAATACGCCCGTGCTGACCTCGGTATCGTCCCATTCAGTGAGCGTGTAGAGCGCCTTGAGGTAGTCTTCTTCGCTGGTGGTTAACATCAGCGATTGAGGTAGGGGAGGATCACGTCGTGCAGCTTGCCGTTGCTGGCGAGTGCATTGCCCCCGTGGCAGCCTTCAACACCGGATACCGAGGTAAATCGGCCGCCGGCTTCGCGGACCACCGGTACCAGGGCCGCCATGTCGTAGAGTTCCAGTTCAGGTTCGAACGCCGCGTCCACGGCGCCTTCTGCCAGTAGCGCGTAGGAGTAAAAGTCCCCATAGCCGCGGGTGCGCCAGGCGGTATCCAAGAGCTCTAGGAAGCCCTCAAGTTTCCCGGCCTCCTTCCAACCACTTAGCGAAGCGTAGGCCAAGGAAGAATCGGCAAGTTCGGTGACACTGGATACCGAAATCTTGCGGGTGGCTCGTTCACCGCCCGTTCCGGTGGGTTCACTGACGTAGGCGCCCAAACCGGTGGCAGCATGCCAGCGTCGACCCAGTGCAGGGGCAGAAATAACGCCTAGCACCGGCTCGTCATCCACCAACAGCGCGATGAGTGTGGCCCAAACAGGGACACGGCGCACAAAGTTTTTGGTCCCGTCGATCGGGTCAATCACCCAGCGCCGCGATCCGCTACCGTGCACACCGAATTCCTCACCGAGCACCGAATCCTGGGGGCGGTGTTCAGCCAGTTCGGCCAAGATCAATTGCTCGGCCCCACGATCGGCATCCGACACCGGGGTCATATCCGGTTTGGATTCGACGACCAAATCGTTGGAACCATAGCGGGCTAGGGTCAACTGGTCGACCTTGTCGGCGAGGGTCAAAGCGAAGTCGAGATCTTGCTCAAGGGTGAAATCTGCCATGGTGTTCTGGCGCTTAGAGGGCGCCGAGCTCCTTTTCGTGCGTGGTTTGCTCGGTCGTGACCAACCGGCGGTATGAGGCCAGGCGATCGGCGGCCTGAGGGGTGGGGGCCTCCTGGGCCCAGGCTTCCAACGCACATCCCGCTTCCCCCACGGCGTGGGTACAACCGCGCGGGCAATTGGTCGCGATTTCTGCCAGGTCTTCGAAGGCGGCCAGAATGTTATCGGGATCCACCAATCCCAGGCCGAAGGATCGAATACCGGGGGTATCAATGAGCCAGGACCCGGGGATATCTCCCAGTCGCAGGGCCAGCGCATTGGAGGAGGTGTGGCGTCCGCGTCCGGTGACCGCGTTGACGTGCCCGGTGGCACGGGTGGAACCGGTCAGCGCGTTCACTAGGGTTGATTTCCCTACCCCGGAGTGTCCGAGGACGACCGAAACACTGCCGGCCAGCAGCTCGGTGAGCTCCTCCAGTGCGTTCGCATCCAGCCGGGCACTAGATCCGTCGGCACCCCGGGCATCAACTCCCGAAGCATCTTGCGTTGTGGTGCGCGAAATGACCACGGGGAAATCTAGCCCCTCGTAGTGCCTCAGGAAATCTGCCGGGTCCTTCACATCGGCCTTGGTCACGCACAGCACCGGCTGAATGCCGGCATCGTAGGCGGCGACCAGGGCACGGTCCACAAAACCGGTGCGTGGTTCGGGGTTGGCGGCCGCGACCACGATGACCAGCTTGTCCACGTTGGCGACCACCACGCGCTCGGTGGCGTCGGTGTCATCGGCGCTACGCCGCAAGAGGGTCTTGCGCTCCTGAATGCGCACCAAGCGGGCGAGCGTATCGGGCTTGCCCGAGGTATCACCGACCAGGCCGACCAGATCGCCCGGGACAATCGCCTGGCGGCGCAGTTCGCGGGCCCGCGCGGCGATCACCAGGCGTTCGGTGCTGGTGTCCTCATCGAGGATGGCGGTGTATCGGCCACGATCGACGGTGATGATTCGGCCGATCTGGGCCTTGTCGTACGCCGGACGATCTTTGGTGCGGGGGCGTGATCCGCGCTTATTCGGGCGAACCCGGACCGAGGACTCGTCGTACTCTGAGTAACGCATTAGCCGCGGGCCTTCGCGGTGGAGGCCATGTCAGCCCATAATTGGGGGAACTGCGGCATGGTTTTGGCGGTGGTAGCAATATTTTCCACGCGGATTCCTTCGATGGCCAGTCCCAGCAGTGCGCCGGCGGTGGCCATGCGGTGGTCCTCGTAACTGTGAATATCGGCGGCGCGCAGTTCGGCTGGGGTAATTTCCAAGCTGTCCGCGGTGGCCACCACCTGCACACCGACCTTGTTCAGTTCGGTTTCTAGAGCGGCAAGGCGATCGGTTTCATGCCCGCGCAGGTGCCCGATCCCGGTCAGCTTGCTCGGCGAATCCGCTAACGCGCACAGGGCAGCCAGAGTTGGAGCCAGCTCGGAAGCGTCCGCGTAGTTGATGCCGTGGATTTTTCCGGTACCGCGCACGGTGAGTACCGCATCATCGCCGTGGTGCACCTCGGCACCCATCTGGCTTAGGATCTGCACCCATTTTCCGCCGACCTGGGTGGTGGTCGTTGGCCAGTGGCGAATGCCGACGCTGCCATCGCTGGCCAAGGCAGCAGCCAAAAACGGCCCGGCATTGGACAGATCCGGTTCTACCGTTACGGTGAAGCCGGCTAGGGCTCCGGGGGCCACCTTCCAGCCGCGCCCGTCTTCGTCCACCGTGATCTTCACGCCCAGTTCGCGCAGGGTCTGCACGGTCATCATGATGTGATCGGGCGAGGCCACCGGGCCGTTGGCGGCGCGTAGCGTGAGGCCACCTGGCAGTGCGTGTCCCACCAACAGCAGGGCGGAAATGAATTGGGAGCTACCCGATGCGTCGATGACTACCTGTTCGCCGGAGCGCAAGGCGCTGGCGTCCATGGTGAAGGGCAGCATGCCAGGTTCTTGCGCGTACTCGATGTTCGCGCCCAAGGTTTCTAGCGCATCCAGTACCGGGGCCATGGGACGCAGTCGAGCGGCCGGATCGCCGTCAAATTTCACCGTAGCTCCGGCCACCGCCGCCAGCGGTGGAACAAAACGCATCACCGTGCCGGCCAAACCGCACTGAACCTCCAGCGGCCCGCGGGCCAGTTCGGCGGCAGGGGTGACGTGCACGGTGGTGGACCCATCGGAGCACTCAACGCGTTCGATTCCTACACCAAATGCTGCGAGGGCGTCGAGCATCAGTTCGGTGTCACGACTGATCAGGGTGTTATGGATGGTGGAGGGCGAGGAGGCAAGGGCCGCCAGGATCAGATACCGGTTGGTCAGCGACTTGGAAGCGGGCACCGAAACGATGGCATCAACACCGGTGCGCACAAAAGGTGCCGACCACCAGTTCTCGTGAGTGTTCGACTGATCGGACTGGGGGATTCCGGAGGCGCTTGCAGTGTTGATTGCTGATCCTTAGGCTCGTGCGGTTTTAGTTAAATCCTAGCCGAGATCGGTGCGGGAATAAGGTTTTAGCTCCTGTGGTTATACCCAGTGTGACGATCAGACAGGATACTTCAACGGCCGGCGGCACCACCTGCGTGGTGGAAGATGAGCCGCGCGGCACTCGTAGCGTTAGCCGATCGCGGCCGAAATCGCGCAATAGCGTCGGTGACCGCGTAGACTCGGGCGTGATGAACAACAAGAGTGTGGACGAGAATTTGCCCGATGTGGCCACCGAGTCCGAGGCACAGCGTCGCGAACGGTTTGAACGCGATGCCATGGAGTATGTGGACCAGCTGTATTCGGCGGCCCTGCGCATGGCCCGTAACCCGACCGACGCGGAGGATCTGGTGCAGGAGGCCTACACCAAGGCGTACTCGGCCTTCCACCAGTACAAGCCGGGGACCAACCTGAAGGCCTGGCTGTATCGGATCCTGACCAATACCTATATCAACCTGTACCGCAAGCGCCAGCGTGAGCCACTGCGCACCAGCACCGACACCGTCGAGGACTGGCAGATGGCTTCGGCCATGGAGCATTCGCCCACTGGTTTGCGTTCTGCTGAGGTCGAGGCGTTGGATCACCTACCTGATTCGGATGTGAAGGCTGCCTTGCAGGCGATCGGCGAAGACTTCCGGATGGCGGTGTACTTCGTGGATGTTGAAGGCTTCAGCTACAAGGAAGCCAGCGACATCTTGGGCGTGCCCATTGGTACCGTCATGTCGCGTTTGCACCGTGGACGTAAAAACTTGAGGGAACTGCTCGCCGATTATGCAGCAGATCGTGGGATAGCCACCGGGACTCGCACCAAGAGCTCGGCCAAGGCTGATGGAGGAGCGAAATAAGATGGATTGCAATTCATTGGGTGATTGCGCCGATGACCGCATCGTCCGCATCTATGAGTACCTCGACGGTGCCCTGACGCTGGGCGATCTCAAAGAGGTCAAGTCGCATTTGGAAGGCTGCCCGGAGTGCACCGAAGAGTACGATCTGGAGTGCATCATCCGCTCGGTCGTGCGTCGTAGCTGCCAAGAGCAGGCACCACAGACGCTGAAGGCGAATATTATCGCCCGAATCTCGCAGATTCGTGTGGAGTCTGGCCACTAGGAGCCAAGCACCAAAACCAAAGAGAAACCCCGTAGCGTTCGAGCCAAACTCGAATGGTACGGGGTTCTTTTTATGTTCGCTTCGCTTAGCTGTTTGGGCGCTTGCCGTGGTTGGCACCGCCACGCTTGCGATCGCGACGCTTACGAGCGCGCTTCGACATGGTGACTCCTTAGAGGGATCAATGGATCTTCCCGATAATTCGGGCCGACTAATAGTCTTTCATACTTTACGGCGATTTTCCTAACGCGCGCAGGGCGCCCTAACCCTCACCTGGTTCTGGCAAGTCCAGCCAGGAGTACCAGCCACGGTGTAGCACCAACCAGGCCATCAGCCCGTAGCCGGCCTGTCCGGGGACTCCGCCGGAGGCGTTCAGGTCGGCACGCCACTGGGCATGGGCGCGCAGGGGAGTGAAGGTATCGACATAGTGATGGTTGCGGCGTAGTGCCACGTCAGCGTACACCCGGTTCAGCTCGGCGATTCGCTGGTTGCGGGCGTCATCCAAGCATGGGGCAGGACCGACCAGCAGGGCCTTGATATTCATCTGCGAGGCGGAATCGAGGATATTGGCAAGGTTTAGTCGGCTGCGTGCCGTGGAGACCTCAAGGTCAACATCGCGATCGGAGAGGGCGATGACCAGGCGGTTTTCGTATTGATCGCTGAACCGGCGGGAGGCCTCGCCCATCCAACGTTCTGCTAGGGCCTCGGAGCCTTCGGCCGGGGCGGCCAAGACAAAGGACTGCAGGCGCAGTGCTGGGTCTTGGGTTCGAGCCATGACTCGGCCAAACCAGCCTAGGCCTCGTGGGTCTCCATGGCCGGCCAGCAGCTCATCTCCGATTGCGGTAATACGGATTGTGCGTAACTCCAACTGGGCGACCTTTCGTTGGCTTCAAGAATATGAATCGATCCCCACCTTAGCAGTGAAGACGCTGGCATCGGTGGAGATTCATACCGGATAAATGCCACAAGTTACCGATCGGTGGTTATCGCGGGTTAAAGCATTGTTGCCGGTGAGTTTCCCCAACATTAGCTGGAAATACTCACCGGCAACTTCACTGACTCAGTGCCGTGCCCAATGCTTTAGCGGGCGAAGGCCTGCTGCAGTAGCACTGCGTTTTCTGCGTCGTGACGCTTGGCGGTACCTGCAGAGGTTGCTGCCGAGGCTGGGCGCGAGACCAGGGTGATCTTCTGCTCCAGGTGCGGTGCAACATAGAGGCCGAAGAATGGCCATGGGCCCTGGTTGGCTGGTTCGTCCTGAACCCAAGAAACCTTGGCGTTCGGGTACTTGGCCAGCTGAGCTGCGATCTGCTCGGTCGGTGCCGGGTAGAGCTGCTCAACACGCACGATCGCGGTCTTGGTGTCCTGCGCCTTGCTGCGTGCTGCGATCAGATCGTAGTACACGCGGCCCGAGCACAGCAGCACCTTGTCCACTGCGTTGGTATCGGTGATGGTGGTATCGCCGATAACCTCCTGGAAACCACCGGTGGTGAAGTCCTCGACCGAGCTGGCTGCAGCCTTCAGGCGCAACAGCTGCTTCGGGGTGAAGACGATCAGTGGCTTGCGTGGGCGGGCGTAGGCCTGACGACGCAACAGGTGGAAGTGGTTGGCACCGGTGGACGGCTGAGCCACGACCATGTTGTTCTCGGCGCACAGCTGCAAGAAGCGCTCGATGCGTGCCGAGGAGTGGTCTGGACCCTGGCCCTCGTAACCGTGTGGCAACAGCATGACCAGCGAGGAAGACTGCGACCACTTCTGCTCGGCAGAGGAGATGAACTCATCGATCACGGTCTGGGCACCGTTGACGAAGTCGCCGAACTGGGCTTCCCACATCACCAGTGCGTCCGGGCGCTCTACCGAGTAACCGTACTCGAAGCCCAGCGCCGCATATTCGGAGAGTAGCGAGTCGAAAATCCACAGTGGTGCCTGATCATCGCTCAGGTTGTGCAGTGGGTACCACTCGTTGTCGTTCTCGCGGTCGTGGAAGACCGAGTGACGCTGCACGAAGGTGCCACGACGTGAGTCCTGGCCGGCCAGACGCACTGGCACACCCTCCATGGACAGCGAGCCGAGGGCAACAATCTCTGCGAAGCCCCAGTCGATGCCGCCTTCACGGGACATCTTCTCGCGGCGCTCCAGCAACGACTTGAGCTTGGTATGCATGGTGAAGCCCTCAGGGATCTGAGTGTGGGCTGCACCGATGTGGGCCAAGGTCCGTGCGGAGATTGCTGAACCACGGGCGCCGTCGGCGGTGTTCTCGTCGGCAGCCTGAGCGAATGGCTTCTCCAGGTCGTTGATGGTCGAGCCCGGGGTGATGATCGGGATCGGGGAGGTCTGAGCGGCATGCGTCTCAGCGAAGATGCGCTCCAGGTTCTCCTTGTACTCGGCCAATACGTGCTCGGCTTCTTCCTGCGTGATGTCACCGCGACCAACGAGGGCCTCGGTGTACAGCTTGCGGGTGGAGCGCTTGGCTTCGATCAGGTTGTACATGATCGGCTGGGTCATCGAAGGATCGTCACCTTCGTTGTGACCGCGACGGCGGTAGCAGACCAGGTCGATGACAACGTCCTTGCCGAACTTCTGGCGGTACTCGAAGGCCAGCTGACCGACATGGACCACAGCCTCAGGGTCATCCCCATTGACGTGGAAGATCGGCGCCTGCACGGTGCGCGCCACATCCGAGGCGTACACGCTGGAGCGCGAGGAACTAGGAGCGGTGGTGAAACCGATCTGGTTGTTCACGATCACGTGCACGGTACCACCGGTCTTGTAACCAGGTAGCTGGCTCATGGCCAGAACCTCAGAGACCACGCCCTGACCTGCGAAGGCTGCATCGCCGTGCACCAGGATCGGCAGAACGTCGTTCTTCGAACCCAGACGATCCAGCTTCGCGCGGGTGATGCCCTCAAGTACTGGGTCAACAGCCTCAAGGTGGGATGGGTTGGCTGCCAGGTAGACCTTGGTCTGGTTGCCTGCATCCGAGGTGTAGGAACCCTCGGTGCCTAGGTGGTACTTCACGTCGCCCGAACCCTGAACCGAGCCAGGGGTAGCGGTGCCTTCAAATTCGCGGAAGACCTGTGCGTAGGTCTTGCCGGCGATGTTGGTCAACACGTTCAGGCGGCCGCGGTGAGCCATACCGATGGCGACCTCGTCCAGCTGGTCGTCGGCGGCATCGGAGATGATGGCGTCCAGCAGTGGAATCAGCGATTCGCCACCTTCAAGGCTGAAGCGCTTCTGACCGACGAACTTGGTCTGCAAGAAGGTTTCGAAGGCCTCGGCCGAGTTCAGCTTGGATAGGATGCGCAGCTGCTCTTCGCGGGTTGGCTTCGAGTAGCGAGCTTCCAGCTTCGACTGGAACCACTCACGCTCTTCCGGGTTCTGCAGGTGCATGTACTCGGTGCCGATGGTGCGGCAGTAAGCATCACGCAGGGTGCCAAGGATATCGCGCAGCAGTGCACGATCCTTGCCGCCCAGACCGCCGGTAATCCACTCACGATCCAGATCCCACAGGGTCAGACCGTAGTTGTTGATGTCCAGGTCAGGGTGCTTACGCTGCACGTATTCCAGTGGGTTGATGTCGGCCATCAGGTGGCCGCGCTCCCGGTAGGAATTGATCAGGTGCTGAATACGCGCGACCTTGTTGACCTGCAGGTCGATGTCGACCTGGTTATCAACGGCCCAGCGAACTGGCTCGTAAGGAATGCGCAGCTGCTCGAAGATCTCGTCGTAGAAGCCCTGCTCGCCGAGCAAGAGGGATTCCACCAGCTTCAGGAATTCGCCCGAACCTGCACCCTGGATGACGCGGTGGTCGTAGGTTGAGGTCAGGGTGATGTGCTTGCCGATGCCCATCAGTGCCACGGACTTTTCCGAGGAACCACGGAATTCGGCAGGGTATTCCAGTGCGCCGACGCCGATGATGGCGGCCTGGCCCTTGGAGAGGCGTGGCACCGAGTGAACGGTACCGATGCCACCTGGGTTGGTTAGCGACACGGTGGTGCCGGCGTAATCGTCAGCGGTCAGCTTGTTGGCGCGAGCACGCTTGATCAAGTCTTCGTAGGTGGCCCAGAACTCGTTGAAGCTCAGGGTCTCTGCAGCCTTGACGTTGGGAACGGCCAACATGCGGGTGCCATCTGGCTTTGGCATGTCGATCGCGATGCCGAAGTTCACGTGAGCTGGCTGGATCGCGGTTGGCTTCTTGTCGATCACATCGTAGGTGACGTTCATCGAAGGGATCTGCTTGAGCGCACGAATCACTGCGAAGCCGATCAGGTGGGTGAAGGAGATCTTGCCACCGCGCGAACGCTTGAGGTGGTTGTTGATGACGATGCGGTTGTCGATCATGACCTTGGCCGGTACCGCGCGAACGGTGGTGGCAGTCGGTACGGTGAGGCTGGCATCCATGTTGGTGGCGATGGCCTTCATTGGCCCGCGCAGTGGAGTGCGCTTTTCCTCACCGAAAAGTTCGGTGGAAGGAGCTGCCTTTGGAGCCTGTGCCGGAATTGGTGCAGTCTTCGGTGCTGGCTCTGCCTTCTTGGCCTCAGTGGCTGGCGCGGCAGCTGGTGCTGGTTTTGAAGCTGGTGCTGGTTCGGTACTCCGAGCCTGAGCTGCGGCGCGCGGTGCGCCCTGCCCGTTGGATGCGGGGGCTGCAGTAGTTGCTGCCGGTGCCGCTGGTGCCGGCTGCGCTGCCGGAGCCTTCTTGTCGGCGGCGAGAGATTCGAAAATATCCCACCATTTCTTATCTACCGAGTTCTTGTCGACGAGATACTGTTCGAACAGCTCGTCTACTAGCCACTCGTTTCCACCAAACTCTTCAGTAAGTCGGTGGTGTGCTTGCTCTGGCACGTGCAACGCCTCTTCCCTGATTTCTACGTTGTTCTAGCTTGAGCCGGTGGTCTTCCGAGGACGTGAATCGACCACTTCGGCTCACAAGATTTCTAGACCTGCGCACCAGTCTAGTGACTTTAACGCGCTCTTGGCCACGGCACGTATGTAATCTCACGAAAGTGTCGTTTATAACATCCCGTTGATCGTGGCAAAGCTACCGTTGAACGCCGGAATGTCGAAGTGGTGCGCAACGGGTCATCGTTCGATAGACTAAATCGCACTATGGAATCACACTCTCCAAGCCGGTGTGCCGCCCACGGGCGCAGTGCCGGCCAACACAGTCCATGTTCAGCAGGTTCCGGTTCCCGATTGGAGCCTTCTAGTTGCCGTCGTAACGGTAGCGAACCTCACATACTTATGCCCATGAATAGGTGGCGGTAACCACCTATGGATTGGCTCTTTATACTTCTTGGCCTCTTGCTGATTCTCGGCACTGGCTTCTTCGTGGCCGTGGAATTCTCCTTGGTCGCCCTCGATAAAAGTTCGGTGCAAAACGCCGTCGACCGCGGCGAACGTGGTGCCAAGCCACTACTTCAATGCCTTACCTCACTGTCCACTCAGCTCTCCAGCTGCCAATTGGGCATCACCCTGACGACTTTGCTCACCGGTTATGTCCTGGAACCGGCCATGAGTTCTTTGCTCGAACCGCTGATGGAAAAGGTCGGCATCCCCGAAGCCAGCTCCGTCGCGATCTCCGTCGTTGTGGCCTTGGTCGTGGCCACCTTGCTTTCGATGCTGATCGGCGAATTGGTTCCTAAAAACATGGCCATCGCCCAGGCTATGACGGTCGGTAAGTTGTTGGCACGTCCGCAACTGGTGTTTACCGCCATCTTCAAGCCGGCCATCGTGGTGCTCAACGGGTTCTCCAACTCCGTGTTGCACCGGTTCTTCGGACTGGAAGCTAAGGAAGAGATTTCTGCTGCGCGTTCCTCGCAGGAGCTGGCCTCGCTGGTGCGACGCTCGGCTCAGCTGGGAACCCTGGATGTGCAGACCGCACGATTTGTGGAATCCACCATCGAGTTTTCCGAACGAACCGCCGCCGACGTGATGACGCCACGTACCTCGATGTCCACCATCGATTCGCAAGCGCCACTGTCCGAGCTGATTGAGGTCAGTGCGGATACCGGTTTCTCCCGTTTCCCTGTGATCGAAGGATCCAGCGACGAAATCCAAGGCATCTGCCACGTCAAAGCCGTGGTCTCGGTGCCGCGCGAACGCCGGGCGGCATTGCAGGTCGGTGAATTCGCCCGTGACGCGCTGTATGTTCCGGAAACCATTCACCTCGACGTGCTCTTGGAACAACTGCGTGCAGCGGAGTTCCAGATCGCGATCGTGATGGATGAATATGGTGGAACCGCAGGGCTGGTCACCTTGGAAGACCTCGTCGAAGAAATCGTCGGCGAAGTTTCCGACGAGCACGATGAGGACGAAGATCAGGCCGTTACGCAGCCGAACGGCAGTTGGCTGTTCCCTGGGATGTTCCGGCCCGACCAAGTGAATGAAAACTTTGACCACGACGTGATTCCCGAGGAGTCCTCTTACGAGACCATCGGCGGGTTCATGCTCTCCGAATTGGGTCGTTTGGCTGAACTCAACGATCAGGTAGAGACCGAAAGTGGCATTTTTACCGTGACAGAGCTGGATGGCCGTCGCATCGCCCAGGTCCGTTTCGAACCGTCAGCCCCAAGTCAGGAGGCCGACAATGCATGATTTTATGGGCCTGATCTGGCTAGTAGTTCTCTTGTTATTCAACGCGTTTTTTGTTGCCGGCGAGTTCGCGGTCATGAGCGCTCGTCGTTCACAGATTGAACCCTTGGCGGACGAGGGAAATAAGCGTGCGAAACTGGCGCTGTATGCCATGGAGCATGTCTCGGTGATGCTCGCAGTATGCCAGCTCGGTATTACCGTGTGTTCGCTGTTGATTCTGAACATTTCTGAACCAGCGATCCACCACTTGTTGGCGGAACCGTTGACCATGATCGGTATGGCTGAATCCGTCGCCGACACTGTGGCCTTTTTGATCGCGCTAGTACTGGTGACCTTCCTGCACGTGACCTTTGGCGAAATGGTACCGAAGAACATCTCGGTTTCCGTGGCTGATAAAGCCGTAATGCTTTTGGCTGCGCCACTGGTGGGGTTGTCTAAGGTCCTCAAGCCGATCACCTCGATGCTCAACGGTCTGGCGAACTTGGTGCTGCATGCTTTTGGCATCGAACCTAAGGACGAAGTCTCCAGTTCCTATACTGCTGACGAAGTTCGTTCCATCATCGATACCTCCTCGGAAGAGGGCACATTGGATGAGGATAATGCGTTGCGTCTGACCAAGGCACTGGAATTCTCCACGGTGACCGCCCAGAGCTGCATGGTTCCACTGGATGACTTGTTCACCTTGGAATGGGGAGAAACCACTGCTCGCGAGTTTGAGAAGAAGGTTGGCAAGACCGGATTCTCGCGCATGCTGATCACCAAAAACGATGTTCCCGTAGGTTATTGGCACGTCAAAGACGTGATGTTGATCGACGATGCGCATTCGACTCAACCGCTTCGGGATTTGCCGTTGCATCCACTGGGTCAATTGGGCCAGGACACCGAAATTGAGGAAGCTCTGGAAGAGATGCGTCAAGAAGGCAACCACCTCTCGGTGGTAGTTGACGACGCTGGTTCCGCCATCGGTGTGGTGTTCCTCGAAGACATCATTGAGGTCTTGGTGGGAGAAATTACCGACACCACCCGAAAGCGCACTTCACCGCCACGTAGCGAGAAACAAGAAAAATAGGCGAAGCTCACCAGGCTGAGTCGTATTGCGAATGAATCGCAACTGGTAAGATTGACTGCGGCACCCCAAAGGGTGCCGCAGTTTTTCGTCGCTGGACAACCACCATCCGCGCAGTTTAGAAAGCATTTCATGTCATCTAGCCCCATTGTCCGATTTGAGGATGCACGTTTGGCCTACGGGTCTCGTGTGCTCTGGGATGAGCTCAACCTATCCATTGCTGCGGGCGAGTTTCTTGCAGTTTTGGGACCAAATGGCTCGGGCAAGACCAGCTTTATCAATACCATGCTTGGTACCACCTCACTCAAACGTGGGTCCGTATCCATCGCTGGGGAATCGGTACGCCGGGGATCGTCTTCTGTTGGGTTGATTCCTCAGCAACGCCCATTTGGGGACAACGTTCCTTTGCGTGCCCGGGATCTCGTCGCCCTAGGTTTAGACGGCGCGAAGTTGGGTATTCGCCTGAGTCGTCGATCGGTGCGCAGGCAGGTTGATGAGCTGCTGGACATGGTTGGAGCCAGCGGTTATGCCAACCGTCCGGTCTCCGATTTATCCGGAGGCGAGCAGCAACGATTGCGCGCTGCGCAAGCCTTGGCTGGTAACCCTCGGGTGCTGTTGTGCGATGAACCGTTGTTGTCGTTGGACTTGCATCATCAGCAGGCAATCAGCGAGGTGATTCACCGCCAGGCGGTGGAGCGCGATAGTGCTGTCATTTTTGTGACTCACGAGATTAACCCGATTCTTCCGTACGTTGATCGAGTGTTGTACCTAGCCGAAGGCCGGTTCCATCTTGGCACTGTCGATGAGGTTATGCAGTCTTCGGTGCTCACCGAACTTTACGGTGCGCCGGTAGAAGTGCTTCGCGTAAACGAGCGAATCGTGGTGGTTTCCGGAGACGGCTCAGCCGCGCTGCCCGCAGATGGCCATGATCATGCTGAAGATATCGAACTGGAAACCGGGAAGTAGGAGTAAGACATGAACTTTTCGGATTTCATCGACAAGGCCTTTAACTTCAATGACTACGCACAACTCTTGCCGCTAGTTTCCAACTCACTAATCGCCGGTGCAGTATTAGGGGTCGTTGGTGGCTTGATCGGCATCTTTATCATGATGCGCGATATGGCATTCGCTGTTCACGGCATCGCGGAGTTGTCATTCGCTGGTGCCTCGTTTGCGTTGCTCATTGGCGCGGATGTCGTCACCGGTTCGGTATTTGGCTCGCTTATTGCAGCCCTGATCCTTGGATTCTTAGGGACAAGAGCCCGAGACCGTAATTCCATTACTGGCGTACTGATGCCCTTCGGGCTTGGATTGGGCATCTTATTCTTATCGTTGTATGAGGGACGTAGTGCGAATAAGTTTGGTCTGCTAACTGGCCAGATTGTCGCTGTTGACGATGTTCAACTCAATGGCATGCTGGTCTTGTCGCTAGTAGTTGTTCTCGCCTTGATTCTCATTTGGCGCCCACTAACATTTGCTTCAGTGGATCCAGTGGTTGCAAATGCACGCGGTGTCCGCACCTCAGGATTATCCATCTTCTTCATGGTGATCTTGGCGCTTGCGGTGGCAGTGACCATCCAGGTCGTTGGTGCACTGCTAGTTCTTGCATTGCTTATTACTCCTGCCGCGGCGGCAATGCGCGTTACGTCTAACCCGGTACTGACCGTAGTGCTTTCAATTGCATTTGCGGAATTGGCAGTAGTTGGTGGAATCTTGCTGGCGCTTGCTGGTGCTCTTCCAATTAGCCCGTACGTCACAACGATTTCGTTCATGACCTACGTTGTTTGTCGCGGTATTGAGTATGCGCGTTCTCCACGACGCCGCCACCAGGTCTAAACGATAGTTTGTGGATCGCCCCAGGTCTTTTCTGGGGCGATTCGTATATCCAACCAACCACTGAGCATGGTTATGCCGCGAGGTCTTCAACATCCGGCGGACCATCATCTTTTCCGGGTGGTTCACTACCGGGGTCTGGTGGCTGATTCAACCAGGCCTCAAAGGTCTGCACCCACTCCGCTTCACTCATGCACTGCTTATAGGGTTGATGAGCGAACCCCGTCGCCGGTGGCGCCGTGGAATGATACGTCGGCCCCATCCCGGTCGCGATCTTCAACTTATGTAAACCGTTACTGAGGACAAACTCTTGCCATCCCGGGGTTTCCTTGGCTTGATTACAGAACTTACAGCGTCCATCCCCGTTAGTCACACACGTATGCCCACCTAGATACACTTGGGTCACATGATCAATCTCTTCAATGGTTCCGTCACAGAAGGGGGTGCGGCACCTTCGGTCACGCATCCTGATGAACTTCTTGAGTTTCTCCGGGAAGATCCGCGCTTTAGAATCCATCGCGATTAGTTCTTTGTCCCCTGGAGCCGTGTAAAGACGAACCAGTTCTGCGGTGGCTTCTAGGGCGTTGATGAATGCTGGTGGTCGGGTGGTTGCCATTTCCGCCAACGTCATGTTGTTCAGGATCTCTTCACCAGCCAGTAGCTCCCTGGCGTACTGGGGTGCGATCACCCCGTACCCTTCAAGGTAGGCTGGCTGCCGGTCACCCAAGAACAGGGTTTTATCGGTCATGATCAACCCAACACTGACCTGCACTGGGACTTTGGCTTCCGGGTGAGTGCAGAAACTCGCGAGGTAGTCCGCTTCAATCTGCGCCCGGGTTCGTTCATCGCCAAGAGATTTCAGGCTCTTCGACCTGGTTTTCACCGCGTTCTTCATGGCGATCCCTGCGATCAGGGGCAGTTCTGCGTGGATGCTCATCATCCCGGTCGACGGGTGGGGTGTGAACTTGATACGACGCTGCTCTTCCGCACTCTTTTGCTCTTTGCACTGATCATCCGAGGCGTAGGTGAGGGTGAAGTCTTTGACCTTGTCACTGATTTTCTTGGTGCCCAAGTTAGCGAACATGTGTGGGTTTTGGGCGTAGAGGTCATCAAATTCGGTGCGGCGGCGGGCTTTGACCTGGGCTAGTGGGGTGAGGATCGCCCGCATTTGCGCTTCCGTGAATTCACCACGACTGTAAGCAGCAGCTAGGTGTGGGGTGTCGTTGAACAGGATGCGACAGTTCTCTAGGTATTCGCTGTAACCGTGGGGGTCTGTTTTGCGGGCTAATGCGATGTTTGCTGCGGCGCCGCGGTTGAGTTGTTTGAAGTTCCCGCGTTCGGTGTTTTCTTGAACGATGGTGATCTCTGTTTGGTGGGCGAGGGCTGCTTGGTGGTAGTGCAGGGAGGAGATCGCGTTTTCGAGTTGGTTGATGGTCGCTAAGCATTCTTCGGTGGTGCCGTGTTCTTCGATCTGTGCCAGGGTGGCTTCCATGCCTTTGATCACGGCGGTGAACGCGTCGTGGTGTTCTGGGGTGGGGTTCCCTGGGTTGGGGATCGTTGTTTCGGACATATTCTTATTTTACGCCTGATAATCGAATATGTCTTCGATTATTTGGTTGCGGGTGGATAACTTTTAGAACACGTTGATGTGACAGGTCAGAGACGGATTGACGGGTATCTAAAGCTAAGAAACCGGTGGGGAACTAGGCCTTGGTGGCGTTCTTAGCGCGGCAATCGGCGCAGAGGCCGTAGATCTCAACCGTGTGTTCGGGGTCGGAAAAATAATGCTCGGCAGCGACTCGTGCGGCCCAGCGTTCGACCGAAGGTGCTTGAACTTCGACAGTCTTAGAGCAAGAGCGACACACGAGGTGGTGGTGGTGTGTTTCGGTCACGCATTGGCGGAAACGGGCTTCTCCGTCGCCACTACGAAGGACGTCGAGTAGACCGTCGTCGGCCATGGACTGCAGCAGTCGGTACACGGTGGCCAGGGAAACCTTTTTCTCGGAATCTTGCAACCAACGGTGAAGCTGCTGGGCAGTGGCGAAATCGTCGATCTCGCTTAATGCCTGGGTGACAGCCAGTCGCTGTTTGGTGATCCGGGTTTCTGGCTGGGACATCTAGGTGCACCATTCCTTGACTTCGTTGAGGGCTGGCAACAAGGCGAAAATCTGCGCCGGTCGCCAGTAGTTCCACTCAATTTTAGCCAACTTTCCCAGATGTTGCGTGTCTGGCGCTGGTACGGGCGGGGCGGGGAGCCTAGGCTAAGGATATGCGTATCAAAACCAGAGGCCATTCCTGCATCGAACTAAGTACGATCGATGGTTCGTTACTGCTGGATCCCGGCGTTTTTTCGGATCTGACTGGTGCATTTGAGGGCAAGAATGCGGTGTTGATCACCCATGAACACGCCGATCACGCCGATGAAGCTGCGATCGTCCAAGCGTTGAATGCTAACTCCGTACTAGAGGTCTACGCGCCGGCGGTGCTGGCGGACAAACTGCGCGAACAACTGCCGGCAGCGGTGGCTGCGCAGGTGCATACGGTCTGCGCCGGGGCGGACTTGATCGTCGGCGGGATTAAGGTGCGAGCGGTGGGAGGTACGCATGCCACGATCCACCGATCCATCGATTTGGTCGCGAACGTGGGGTACATCCTGGGGGACCACGCGGTGGGCCAGCCGGTCGTGTACCACCCGGGCGATAACTACCATGTCCCTGTTGGTGTGCCGGTAGACCTGCTTCTGCTGCCGGTAATGGCACCGTGGGCCAAGATGTCTGAAGCCGCAGATTTTGCGGTAGCGGTTAAGGCGGCAACGTGGGCTCCGATCCATGATGGGTTGCTCAACGAGCGTGGCACCGCGTTGTTCGATCGTCAGCTCGGTGCGATTGCTGGGCGCGATGGCAGTGAATTCCGGCGGCTAGAAGTCGGCGTGGAAACCAAAGTTGAAGAACTGCTAGCGAGGTAGCGTCGATGAATCCCTTGATTTCTGCCCGCGAGCTGCAAGAGCTCGGAGAAAAGCAGTGTGTGCTCCTGGATGTTCGATGGACCCTTGGCCGGGACGACGGCGCGCAACAGTATGCGCTCGGCCACATTCCTTCGGCGGTGTTCGTCGACCTTGAACGCGAGCTATCAGGCTCAGTGGGCGAGCATACCGGTCGGCATCCGCTGCCTTTGCCTGCAGATTTTGAGGCGGCGGCTCGGCGCTGGGGAATTAATGATGACAGCCATGTGGTGGTCTATGACGACTCTGGTGCGTTGGCGGCGGCTCGGGCGTGGTGGCTATTGCGTCATGCCGGGTTTGAGCAGGTGCAGGTGCTTGATGGGGGACTGGAAGCCTGGAAGCAGGCCGGCGGAGAAGTTTCTACTGAACCTGGGCAGGCTCGGGCCGGAACCGTGTCGCTGTCATGGGGTCGGATGCCGGTGGTGGAATTCGACGAGCTGGAATCTCTGGCCGGGGTGCTGATCGATTCGCGAGCCACGGTGCGCTATTTGGGGATCCAAGAACCTGTGGACCCGGTGGCCGGGCACATCCCCGGGGCACTGAACCGTCCCACCACCGATAATCTCGATGAGCAAGCCCGTTTCTACAGCCCCGAGGTATTGCGGGCAGCCTTCGAAAAGCTTGGTGCGGTGCAGGGTGGATCGGCGGCCTATTGCGGGTCGGGAATTACCGCAGCCCATCAGGTCCTGGCCGCGGCCAGCGCCGGGATTGAGCTGGGCCTGTACCCTGGAAGCTGGTCTGAATACTGCTCGTACCCGCAGGCTCCGGTGGCGACCAGCGATGAGAAGCACCGCAACTAGATTTCCACTCACTAGACGTCTATTTAGCAACGAAAGGCAGCAATGAGTACGCTGTTTAGCAAAATTATCGAGGGCCAGATCCCAGGCCGGTTCGTATGGAAAGACGAGACCTGTGTGGCTTTCTTGTCCATTGGACCGCTGTCTGACGGGCATGCCCTGGTAGTTCCTCGGCAGGAGATCGACGAGTTTACCGACGCTTCCGAAGAGTTGCTCACGCACCTGACCTTGGTCGCCCAGAAGATTGGGCAGACCCAGAAGCGGGTCTTTGGTGCGCAGCGTGCCGGGCTGATGATCGCTGGATTTGAGGTTCCGCACCTGCATGTGCACGTGTGGCCGACCAACTCGCTGGCCGATTTTGACCTCTCCAATGCTGCTGATAATCCCGATCCGAAGGCCATGGATCATAACGCGCAGGTGTTGCGCGCGGGCTTGGTGGCTGACGGTCACGGCGAATTTGTCCCCGAAGCCTAGGTATATTCGTTACCAGTCGACGCGGGCTAATGCGCGCGGGGTGCATCCGGGGATCTTCGGCTTGGCCAATGTGTTGGGCCGCGACGGTAAGCTCACGGCTGAGCAACATGCGATCTGGCGTGCCGGCAACGACTGGTACAACGCGGCCTACCCGAACCCAAGCGATACGGATCCGGACGTTTACGATCATCGAATCAACCCGGGTGCGGCCGCGTGGTTTAAAGATGGTGCCCACCACCTGCTGGAGCGCGTCGAACCATATTTGAGGCTGCTCGACGCGCATCAGGTTCCTTGGGAACGGTTGGAGAGCGCGGACCCCGGCCGAATCATCTACGAAGACGAGGTTCAGGTCGTCGTCGTTCCGGCGGCTAGCTAACCTTTGACGCGGCGCATGGTCATATGTGAGGTGACGCGCCGGACCGCGGGCAGGGCGGTGAGTTTGGGAACCAGGTCCCGATCGTAGGCCTCGGCGTCGGCCACTTGGATGCGCAAGAAATAGTCTGGCTGGCCGTAGAGGCGGCGAATTTCGGTGACTCCTTCGACCCTGTTCACGGCTGTTTCAAATTCATCGAGGCTGTGCTCGTTGTTCATCTCGACGTCGATGGCCACGGTGACTTCGAAGCCACGTCCGTAGGCTTTGGGATTGATAATCGCCTTGTAGCCGGCGATGATTCCCTCGGCCTCCAAACGTTGGACACGACGCAGGCAGGGAGCAGGGGTTAGACCTACCCGGCGCGAGAGTTCCAGATTGCTGATGCGCGCGTCATTTTCGAGTTCGGCAATAATTGCGCGGTCTAAATCGTCCATGTGCCTATTATTGCTTATTTGAGGGTCGGATTAGCTAGAATTAGCAACCATATTTGGTCTCAAATTTCCTAATATTGCTACATGTTCGAAAAGTTGGCAATTAAGTCTATGAAACCTGCAGCTGTTGGCAGCCGATGGCAGCAGATCAGGCTCGGAGCGCACAATGTCCTTCCCGCCTGCCTAGCGGTGATTCCCTTGGGGTTGGCGCTGGGCGTGCTACTGGTACGCACCGGGCTGCCGTGGTGGTCGGCCCCGCTACTGGCCGGGTTGGTTTTCGCCGGCTCCTTGGAATTTTTGCTGATCGGTCTGCTGGCCGTCGCAGCGCCACTTTCGCACATTGCGCTGACCACCATGGTCGTGAACTTTCGCCACGTGTTTTACGCGATCTCTTTTCCCCTGCACAAGGTTCGCGGCAGAGGGGCCAAGGCCTACAGCATGTTCGCGCTGACCGACGAGGCCTACGCGCTGACGATGGAAGCTGAACGTGAGAACTATTCTTCGGCCCGGATCCTGAGCATCCAGTCGCTGTTCCACGCCAGCTGGACGATCAGCGTGCTCGCTGGCGCGCTGCTGACCGGGCTGATCCCTGAGTCGATCAAGGGCCTGGACTTTGCGGTGACGGCGCTGTTCACCGTCCTGGCGATCGAAGCCTATAAGGCCTACCGGAGTCTGCCGCTCTCGCTCTTGGCCTTGATTAGTGCCGTCGTGGCCAGCTGGATCGCACCGCAAAGCATGATGGTGGTGGCTATGGTGATGTTTTTGATCGGCTTATCGGTGGCCTATTTGCTGCGCCGCGGAACCAAGGAATCAGAAGGAAGTCATGCCCGATAATCTCTACCTGTTTTCGGCCATTGCGCTCAGCGCAGCACTGACCTTTGCCTTGCGCGCGCTGCCTTTTACCTTCATCACCAAATTACGCAGCAACGACTTCATCAACTATCTGGCCGGGCGCATGCCACTGGGAATTATGGTGGTACTGCTCGCTTCCACGATTCCGGCAGGCATCATGGACCTAGCAGTGGCGTGGCCGGTGGCCGCCGCACTCGCGACCACCATAGGTCTGCACCTGTTCAAATCCAACGCCGTACTCAGCGTGCTCGGTGGCACGGCGGTGTACGTGGGCATCCTGAGCTGGCCGCTATAGTTCCGCCAAGCCGTCCTTGATGGCCTTGCGGATGCGCTTTTCGCTCACCGAATAGGCAGTGCCCAGTTCTTGGGCAAACAGCGAGATGCGCATTTCTTCGAGCATCCACTTCACCTGCGCCAGCGTGGCCGGGACGCGGGCGCCCTGAGGCACGCGTTCCAGGGCGGTATCGTACTCATCCTCCAGCTTCTGGATGATTACCAGTGCCTGAGAGTCACGGGTGACCGCTCCGCCACGCAGCTTCTCCAAACGCTTCTCGATACCTTGCACATAGCGTGGCAGGCGCAGCAGATTCGCCGCCCCGGTGGCAGCGATGAAGCCCGGATAAATCAGCTGTTCCAACTGCGAACGGATATCGGAGACCGCCGCGAACATGGCCAGTGACTTGGTGTTCTTCAAATCCTTGTTGATGCGTGTGGAGGCAGCAAACACCTTGGCGACCACCGCGGTGATGGTGAAGATGGTATCGATCTGCTCGGCGCGGACGGTTTCGAACAACGCCTCAAACTCGGCACGCTTCATGGGCAGTTTTTCGGGGACCAACTGATCCACCGCAGCCATCGTGCAGTCGGCGATCAACTTGTCGATCGACCCGTGCGGGTTCTGCGTAAAGACCAGTTTCTCCGCATTGTTCAGGTGAGAAATCACAAACTTGGCAGCCGGTGGCAAACGCAGCATCAACAGGCGGATCACCCCCGAACGGTGCGCGGCATCGCGTTCGGACTCATTACGGAAGACCGTGAGGTCCACCGTGGAACCGTTATCATTCAGGCCCGGGAACGCGGTGATCTGCTGTCCCATCACGGTGGTGGTCACCTTGGCCGGCAGGGTATCACCCAGGGTTTCGCCGGCGGCCGCCAACTGTGGCCAGGTTTCCAAGGCTTTCTGATCCCAAGCGCCGGCCTGCGCGCTATTCGCCGACTTTTTGCGGTTCTTCGCAGCGGGTGCGGGTTGGCCCGGTTTGCCGGGTTTAGTGGTGCGGGGATTGACGGAACTAGATGCGACGGAGCCAGGGGAGTTGACCCCACTGGCCAAGGCCGCCCGGTTGGCCGCGGCGAACTTGTATTGCAGGGCCGCAAGATCATCACCCTGACCGAGCACCTTGCCCGAGGCATCGGTGACGGTGAAACCAAAGCGCAGGTGGGCCGGAAGAGTGGTGAAGTCGAAAACTCCCGGATCCACCACCATGCCCCGAAGCCGGCGCAGGACCAAGGCCAAAGACTCGGCCAAATCATCGGTGGCCGGATCAAAATCAGCGTTGAGCATCTCCAAGGCCTTACCCGCCACATCCGGGGCAGGAACAAAGTTCTTGCGAATGGACTTGGGCATGGACCGAATCAGCGCAGTGATCAGTTCATGGCGCAGACCAGGAATTAGCCAGGCAAAACGCGCAGGCTCCAGCTGGTTGAGGAAGACCACCGGGACGCGAAGCGAAACTCCGTCGCCCTCATTCCCGGAAGCTGCGGGGTTGTACTCGTAACTCAGTGGCAGGTGAATGGATCCCAGTTGCCAAGTCGTGGGGAACAGGCTCTCATCAAGCGGCTCGCCCTCAGCCAACAGCGCCTCGGGATCAAAATCCAGCAGTGTGGGGTCGGTAGCGCGCGCCTTTTTCCACCAGCGATCAAAGTGCCGCTCGGAATATACCTGGGCCCCGACCCGAGCATCGTAGAACGCAAAGAGGTCCTCGTCGCTAATGCGCAAATCATGCCGGCGCATGCGGGTTTCAAGCTCTTCCACTTCTTCGAGCAGTGCCCGGTTCTTGGCGAAGAACTTGTGATGGGTGCGCCAGTCACCCTCGACCAGGGCATGGCGAATAAAAAGCTCACGCGCAAGATCGGGATCCACCCGCCAATAGTGGAATTGGCGCCGCGGAATAATCGGCAGGCCAAAGAGCGTGACCTTCTCATAACCCATGACCGAGCCGGTGCGCTTGGACCAATGTGGTTCTGAATGGGTGCGTTTGAGCAGCTGGGGAGCCACTTCTTCGACCCATTCCGGGGCGATGCTCGCATTCACGCGGGCCCACAGGCGCGAGGTTTCCACCAGCTCAGCGGACATGATCCAGGTCGGCGACTTTTTGAACAGACCCGAACCAGGGAAGATCGCAAAGCGGGTGCCGCGTGCACCCAGATAGTCGCGCTTACGCTCATCGTAGAGGCCAATATGCCCGAGCAACCCGGCCAGCAACGACTTGTGGACTTGGTCTTCGTTCGCGGCCGGATCGATCGGCGCGGCCGCCACCGTGATCCCCAGCGGTTTGGCCAACTGGCGTAGCTGGGTGAACAAGTCCTGCCACTCACGCACGCGCAGGTAGTTGATGAACTCTGCCTTGCACAGCCGGCGGAAGGCCGAAGAGGACAACTCTTTTTGTTGCTCCTGCAGGTAGGCCCAGAGGTTCAGTATTCCGATAAAGTCCGATTTCTCGTCCACAAATCGCTTGTGAAGTTCCACGGCACGATCGCGTTGGCCGGTCTCCTCGCTGGGACGTTCGCGCGGGTCTTGGATGCTCAGCCCAGCGGCGAGCACCATGACCTCCTTGGCCACGCCGCGATCCGCGGATTCGACGATCATGCGGCCCAGACGCACATCAAGTGGCAATTGGGCTAGCTTGCGCCCGATCTGCGTGAGCTTGGCGGCCTTGGTGGATTCCAGAGCGCCAAGTTCGCGCAGCAGGTTCACACCATCGGTGATGGCGCGGGCCTCGGGTGGTTGCACAAACGGGAACTGTGCGACCTCGGCGGCTGAGGCCACCACACCCATGGAGATCATCTGCAAGATCACGCTGGCTAGATTGGTGCGCAGAATTTCCGGGTCGGTGAACTCGGGGCGCGAGTCATAGTCGGACTCAGAGTACAGGCGGATCGCGATGCCCTCCGAGACACGACCACAACGACCCGAACGCTGGTTGGCGCTGGCTTGGGAGACGCGTTCAATCGGTAGGCGCTGCACCTTGGTGCGGTGCGAATAGCGTGAAATGCGGGCGGTGCCGGTATCAATGACGTACTTGATTCCCGGAACGGTCAGCGAGGTTTCTGCCACGTTGGTGGCTAGGATGATACGCGGGTTGCCCCAGGGATGGAACACCCGGTGTTGCTCGGCCAGCGACAGTCGGGCGAACAGTGGCAAGACCTCATAGCGGGGCATGCGCTTATTTGAGGTGACCAGGGCGCGCAGGGCCTCGGCGGCGTCACGGATTTCGCGCTCACCGGAGAAGAAGATCAGGATGTCTCCCGGTGCTTCGCCGCTCAGCTCCCTAACCGCATCGGTGACCGCATCGAGCGGATCACGTTCTTCTTCCAGCGAGTTCGCATCGCCGTCTTCGTCTTCAGGTTCGGCTTCGGCCTGCAGGGGACGGTAGCGCAGTTCTACCGGGAAGGTGCGCCCGGAAACCTCAATGATCGGGGCCGGCTGCAGCTCGCCGTTGGGCAAGGTGGTACCAAAGTGTGCAGCAAATCGTTCGGGGTCGATCGTGGCCGAGGTGATGATGATCTTCAGCTCGGGCCGCTGAGGCATGATCTGTTTGAGGTAACCGAGCAAAAAGTCGATGTTCAGGCTACGCTCGTGGGCCTCATCGATGATGATCGCCGAGTATTTTTTCAACAGCCGGTCACGCTGAATCTCGGCCAGCAGGATGCCGTCGGTCATGACTTTCAGCTTGGTCTGGCGTGAAACTTCACCGGTGAAGCGCACATGGAAACCGACTTCATCGCCGATCTGTGTGCCCATTTCCTCGGCAATACGCTCGGCAACGGTGCGCGCGGCAAGGCGGCGGGGCTGGGTGTGCCCGATCATGCCCTGCTCGGCCAGTCCGAGTTCGATGAGCATCTTGGGCAACTGCGTGGTTTTGCCCGAACCGGTTTCGCCGGCAATGACTATTACCTGATTTTCGCGCACCGCTGTGAGGATGTCCGTGCGACGGGCTGAGACCGGGAGGGCTTCGGGGTACGTAATGCTAAGCGCCATGATGCTCCCATTCTATTCGCGCAACGCGCATTGTTCGCTTTGCCTAGCCGACAGCTGAAAAACCGGTACAGGAGCGGGACGGAGAATGATCAAGCTGGACTAGTCAAATTTTCGCTCTGTCTAAGCAAGTGTCGACATCTTGGGGGATGAAAATACAAAACTTCATGATTCTTTGGCTTAGCGGAGAATTTGTGTCCATTGATCGGCAAATCAACAGTAAAGCGTCTGTGAAAGGGGCTTTCTTGTGAGCAAGGTGAGGTCGTTCACATGTAAGATCTAGGGTAATCATCGACGTCACACTTGGAGAGTTCCCGATGGTTGCTCGCTACCACGAACAACCAGACCAAGTAGCGACGGAATCGGTGAGAATCACTCGCATCAGGGGACTTTGAAAGGAATTTCAATGAAGAGCTTCACAGCTATGAAAATTGCCGCCGTTGCGGCTGCCAGCGCACTGGCACTGACCGCCTGTGGCGGTAGCAACGGATCGGACAGCGCAACTGGCGGAGACGAACCGGTCAAGATCGGCATCTCACAGTACGTCTCGCACCCTTCCTTGGATGCTGTGGTTGAAGGCTTCAAGACGGGGATGGAAAACGCCGGCTACACCGGAGACAAGATCTCCTACGATGAGAACAACGCCGAGGCCGATCAGGCCACCAACACCTCGATCGCCGGCAAGCTTGCTGCGGATTCAGATATTGATCTGGTCCTGGCCGTAGCCACCCCATCGGCTCAGGCCGCAGCCCAGAGCATCACCAACATCCCGGTCCTCTTCTCGGCAGTCACCGATCCGGTAGCGGCCAAACTGGTCGCCTCCAATGAAGCACCGGGCGGCAACGTCACCGGTACTTCGGATATGAACCCGGTTGATGAGCAGCTGGCCCTACTCAAGGAATTGAAGCCAGATGCCAAGACCGTGGGCATTGTCTACTCCTCGGGCGAAGCCAACTCGGCCGTGCAGGTGCAGATGGCTGAAGATGCTGCCAAGGATTTGGGCTTGACCATCGAGAAGGCGTCGATCTCCGCTTCCAGCGAAGTGCAGCAGGCTGCCAGCTCCTTGAACGTTGACGCGTACTACGTACCCACCGATAACGCGGTAGTTTCCGCACTGGAAGGCCTGCTGCAGACCGCAGAGAAGAAGAAGGTTCCAGTGATCTCCGCCGATGGTGAATCGGTGAAGCGTGGTGCTACTGCAACCTACGGCATTAACTACGAGAAGCTCGGTGAGCAGACCGCGACCATGGCCGTGAAGCTGCTGAAGGGCGAGTCCAAGCCAGCCGAAACTCCGGTCGAAACCATCTCGCAGGTGGATCTGTACCTGAATGAAGAGGCCGCCAAGAAGGTCGGCATCGAATTCAGCGAGGACATGAAGTCCAAGGCCGTCGAGGTCTACTAAACCTGCAAGAAACCACCACGCAAGGCGAGGCGCATAACCTGATGCCTCGCCTTGCGTCGTGACGACACAACTCGTCGTCAAGACACAACTCAAGGATCCACAAATGATCACAGCGGTTGAACTCGGCCTGATTTACGCCATTATGGCGCTCGGCGTGTATCTGACCTTCCGAATTCTGGATTTTCCCGACCTGACCGTTGACGGCAGCTTCACCACCGGTGCGGCCGTCGCAGCGGTGAGCATCGTCAACGGGATGAACCCCTGGCTTGCTTCGGTGCTCGCCTTCTTCGCCGGCATGGTGGCCGGCACCATCACCGGCCTGTTACATACCAAGGGCAAGATTGATGGACTGCTTGCCGGTATCTTGACCATGATCGGGTTGTATTCGATCAACCTGCGCATTATGGGCAAAGCCAATACGCCCTTGCTGGGCGAGGACACCCTGATCAGCCCGATGCGTAGCGCCGGCATTCTCGGATCCTGGTCCTCGATCGCGATCTTCTTCGTGATCTGCCTGCTCTTTGTTGCCGCGATCGTCTGGTTCTTGCACACCGAGCTGGGTATGGCCATGCGAGCCACGGGTGACAACCAAGAAATGATCCGTTCCTTCGGCGTGAGCACCGATAACCAGAAGATTCTGGGCCTGGCCCTGTCCAATGGTCTGGTGGCGCTCTCCGGCGCAATCATCGCCCAATACCAGGGCTTCGCCGATGTGGGCATGGGCATCGGTGTGATCCTGATCGGTCTGGCCTCGGTGATCGTGGGGCAAGCCATCTTCACCCAGCGTTATATCTGGCTGGCGGCTCTGGCCGTGGTCTTCGGTGCCGTGATCTACCGCCTGGTCATCCAGCTGGCGCTGTCGGTCGGCCTGGAAGTCAACGACATGAAGCTGATCTCCGCAGTTCTGGTGGTGGTGGCACTGCTGCTACCGAAGTGGAAGGGGTTCCAGAAAATTGTGAAAACCTTCAAGCGCACGCCCGCTGTAGTGACTGTTAAGGAAGAGGTTCGCAGCAATGCTTAATATCAAGAACCTGTCGCGCACGTTCTTCCCCGGAACGGTTAACGAGCGCAAGGCACTACGCAATATCAACCTGGAACTGAGCGATGGTGAATTTGTTACCGTCATCGGTTCCAACGGTGCAGGAAAGTCCACCGTGCTCAATATGGTGGCCGGCAAGCTGCAGCCGGATACCGGATCGGTGAACATCGCCGGTAAAAACGTCACCAAGATGGCCGACTACTCGCGCGCCAAGTACATCGGTCGGGTTTTCCAGGATCCGATGGCTGGCACCGCGCCGACCATGTCCATCGAGGAGAATATGGCTCTCGCCTACGCTCGTGGTCGTTTCCGCGGTCTGGGCCTCGGCGTGGGTTCCAAGCGTCGAGAACTCTTTGTTGAGGAACTCAAGAGCTTGGAATTGGGACTGGAAAACCGCCTGAAGACCAAGGTCGGTTTGCTCTCCGGTGGTCAGCGTCAGGCATTGAGCTTGCTGATGGCTACCTTCTCCAAGCCAAAGATCCTCCTGCTCGATGAGCACACCGCAGCACTGGACCCGCAGCGTGCGGCACTGGTCTCGCGTCTGACCAAGGAAATTGTCGAACGCCACCAGCTGACCACGCTGATGGTGACGCACAATATGGAACAGGCCCTGCAGTTGGGAACACGCCTGATCATGATGCACGACGGCGAGATTATTTTGGACCTGAATCAGGAAGAAAAATCTCGGATGACAGTGCAGGATCTGCTCGACGAGTTCGGGAAGATCAAGGGCGCGCAGCTGGACGATAAGACCATGCTGCAGTAATAGCTGCAAATAAGTATTCGTTGCGGACTACAGCGCAGGCCTCGCACCAGTGGTGCGGGGCCTGCGGTGTTTAATACGGGCCACGTATCGATCGGGAATCGGCGGCTAATTCAGAAGGTGCGAATGATGGGGCTTACAAGGTCTGGAATTGACTCCTGCAACTCAACGACGCAAGTTAGGCCGGTCGGGGTACCAGATACGATGAATTCCAGAGTTAAGGTCTCCGCCTCAGATGGTGGGTAAGAGTTGTAGATCCATGTGGCATCCCAATCTGTCCCAGTGCCACCGACTCTTCCCCCTACGCAGATATATGTTGTACCAACGTCGTCAGTAATGTTCCCTTTTACAGGTTCAAGTATTGAGTTACTGGGCATTTGTGGAGCAAGGAATTGTTTGGTCCGCACCCTGTTCCTGTCTTTTTGCTTCCCTCAGTTCCAAGGCGGAATAGAACTGGAAATCTAACTGTCGAATTTCATCGTTGGTGACACCCCTCAAATGGAGTTCCAGACCAGTGCTGCCACTCCTAACATGACGAGAATAGGGGAGGCTCATCGCGAGGTTGAGCCCGAAAAGTTTAACGTCCACTCCCAGGTGGGTTGCGATGACAAGATCCATTGGCGCTGAAACTATGCGTGTCATGGCCACAGCCTACACAGCTAAGCCGATGACCTAATGGAACATACATCGCTGTTTCAGAGACGGTGCTTAAACCGGTTATTGAAGCCAATCCGTTGCAATAGGCAATTCGATTGACCGGAAATCAGCAACCGTCAATGTACGAAGAACACGCCATTTAGCGTTTACAGCGTGGCGGTTTCTGGTTCCTGATCTATACCTAACCACGCCAGAGCCATACAAAGAGCGAAAACGACAGCCCCGGTAGCAACAGGCAACATGATGCTTACACTGCCTAATAGTCCACCGATTACTGAACCTAACGCTAAACCGGCTAATCCAAGAACTCTGCTTGCTGCACTGACTCGTCCCATCAGGTGTTCGGGCACCAGCCGTTGGCGTAATGACAACGAGCAAATATTCCAGATGACTGCGTGCATGATATACAAAGCCAGCATGACTCCGGCCAACACTGCCGATGTACTGATTGCGAGAATTCCTAAGCTCAGTGATCCCAGAGCAAGGCTTGCCACTACCACATTGCGATATCCCAGAAACTGGCGAAGTTTCGGCGCGATGGCACTTCCAACAAGACCGCCCAGTGCAGAAAATGCGAGTAGTAGCCCGTAGCTGGTGGAATCTAGTCCAAGCTGTTCTTTCGTGAATAACACCAAAATAGAAAACGCCATCATGTACCCGACGCTGGCTAAACCGCTAATCAATGCCAAAGCACCAACCAAGCGGTGCTTGCCAAGCCAACGAATTCCTTCGCCAGCCTCAACCCAAATGCGCTGGCGCTCGCCGGAAGTTACCTTTGGATTTGCGCTGCGGGGCAAAGCTAAAGCTACCAGTCCGCCTACGGCCCAGAGTCCACCCATCGCATATAGGGGGATCGCAGCAGTGAGTGAGAACAGATATCCTCCCAGAGGAGGACCTACGAATTCATCGGATATCAACTGTGTAGCAGAGATCTTGCTATTGGCTTGATCCAGCTTTTCGGAGTCCACTATCTGTGGCAATAAAGTAATCGCTGAGGTGTCTGCTGTGCCTTCCAGGACAGCGATGAACGCCATCGCTAGATAAAGTATCAAAAGATTCGGGCCGGAGAAATGAAAAGCAATCGCTAAAGGTATCAAAGCGATTCCACGCAGAACATTTGCTGAGCTGAGCAAGAAGCGCCGTTCATGTCGGTCCACCCAAACACCCACGGGTAAAGCAACGAGTAAGCGTACGACGGCGTAGCACAGTGACAGTCCGGCTATCAGACGGGGATCCTGGGTTAAGGAAGCAGCGATCAGCGGAACAGCAATAAAAGCCACGCCATCGGCAAGGTTGGACAACGCAGATGCTGCCCACAAGACTCCGAATCCGCGTTGGGTAGCCACGTTCTACAGCGTATCGGTAGGAGTCATCGGAACTGAGCCAATTCTCGAGGTTGCTACGAACATAAACATTGGGCTTTAGCGAGGGGAGAGCTGCCGGCATGGGGCAACTTAAGTCGCAGTTCTCGCGGAAGCTTTTTAGAACTTTGTCTTCGACAGTAGGAATTCAACTCGTCCCGAGGTTTCGTCGGCTTGTTCTTGCCCGGTATTTCGGAAGCCGTTTGCTTGATACAGGTTGATAGCCCGCGAATTATCGGAGATGACCCACAATCGTAGTTCTTGAAAGCCGGCCTTGTGCGCAAAGAAGTCCATCTTTGTCAGGAGCCCAGAAGCGATGCTTTGCCCCCAGAAATCCGGCGCAACGGCGACGTAGTAAATTTCCAAATAGCCATCGTGTGGTGAGCAGAGCGTGAAACCTGCCGCAACTCCACCCTTGGAGGCCACCGTCAGCCTGGCATCAGGCAACGCCAAACGGCGTTCAACGCCAGCGACTGCACCGCTACCGTCTTTCGGTAGTGGCTTGTGGTCGCGTTGCGCGGCGGCCTGTGCCCAAATTTTCGCTGCATCATCGATGAGCTGCGAATCTTGTTGTGTCGCTTGTGTAAAGACGATCGAAGCGGTGCTCATGGTTGAAACTTATGCCCCTTGTGACCGCGCTAAATAATCCCGCTGGAGCCAAGCAGGGAACCGATAAAGAAGGTGGCCGCCAAGGCCAACGTTCCACCGATGACCAACCGAAGGGCCGCCACGCGTTTGGAACTTCCTCCGATATAGGCGCCGAGCGTACCGGTCAGAGCCAGGGCAAGAAGGACAGCAATGAACGTCACCGGAATGCGCAGGTGATCTGGTGGGAGCATGATGGCCAACATGGGCAAAATCGCGCCGACGACAAAAGCAGCTGCAGAAGCATAGGCGGCGTGCCAGGGATTGACGACTTCCTCTTCATCGATGTTCAGCTCTGCCTGCAAATGGGCGGCCAGTGCATCGCGCTCGGTTAGCTCGGTGGCCACCTGCAAGGCTGTTTCTTCGCTCAGACCTTTTGCCTGATAGATCCCGGCAAGCTCAGCGAGCTCTGCTTCGGGATCTTCGGCGAGTTCTTGGCGTTCCTTTTCTACCAGGGCGCGTTGCGAATCGCGTTGGCTACTGACCGAAACGTATTCGCCTAATGCCATGGAAATGGCACCACCAATAACTGCGGCCATGCCGGCAGTAAAGATGGGAGCCGATTGATTGGTGACGCCGGCAACGCCCACCACGGTGGCGGCGACCGAAACGATTCCGTCGTTGGCCCCTAGGACCCCGGCGCGAAGCCAATTCAGGCGTTCGGCAAAATTCTGGTCATGGGGTTCATCCGGGTTCGCATTGATTGATTCGGTCATGCACTAAGAGAATCATTCAGTGGCGTCTCCACGCTAGTGAAAGGCCAAATTCCGGCGTAGCAATCGGCAATATTAGAATAAAAAAATTGCAGGCCTGGATGATCCAGATCCTGCAATTTGCTGGTGCCCCTGAAAGGAATCGAACCTTCGGCCTTCTGCTCCGGAGGCAGACGCTCTATCCACTGAGCTACAGAGGCGTGTTGCTGAGCAACAAAAAAATACTATCAGGTGGTGCGCTGATCTGCGCAATTCGAGCAGGCCGGGTGGGATGTGTTGTAAAAGTCACCGACCTGCGCAAGTCTCACAGTCGTAGCGAAGTCATGAATGCTCATTAAGCGTTGCACTTACCGGTATTCTTGAACGGTGACTCCTGAAGAACTCTCCGCAGCAATATCCGCATGCCTCACCGAAGCCGTCGCCGCCGGTGAAATTTCCGTTGAGGTTCCAGAGACCGTGCGCGTCGACCGTCCCAAGAGCCGTGAACACGGTGACTGGGCTACCAATATCGCGTTGCAGCTGGGCAAGAAGGCCGGCATGGCACCACGCGATTTCGCGCAAATCCTTGCCCGACGTCTTGCAGAGGTTTCAGGAGTTAGCTCCGTAGACATCGCAGGTCCAGGCTTTTTGAACATCACGCTGGAAGCTGGTGCTGCCGGAGAATTGGCCCGCACCATCGTTGAAGCTGGCGCCAGCTACGGCAATAACCAGGCTTTGGCCGGTCACGTGGTCAACATGGAATTCGTTTCGGCGAACCCCACCGGCCCCCTGCACATTGGTCACACCCGCTGGGCAGCACTGGGCGATGCGATCTCTCGCGTGCTGCGCGCCTCCGGTGCGGATGTCACCAGCGAGTACTACATCAACGACGCCGGCAACCAGATGAACGTCTTTGCCCGTTCGGTCTACAACCGCATCCACGGTCTGCCGGTTCCCGAGGGTGGCTACCCTGGTGAATACATCAAGGAACTGGGCGACATCGTCCTGGCCGAGAAGCCTGAACTGAAGGACTTGGCCGAAGCCGAGGCCATCCCAGCACTGCGCGAAGCTGCCTACAAGGCGCAGCTCGAAGACATTAAGAAGACCCTGGCAGACTTTGGTGTCAGCTTCGACGTGTTCTTCTCCGAGACCACCTTGCATGAAGGTGGAGCTGTGGCTGATGCCGTGGCACGCCTGCGCGAACAGGGCCACATTTTCGATCAGGAAGGTGCTGTCTGGCTGCGCACCACCGACTTCGGCGATGACAAGGATCGTGTACTGATCCGTGCCAACGGCGAGCCAACCTACTTCGCTGCCGACGCCGCGTACTACCTGTCCAAGAAGGATCGCGGCTTCGAAGAGAAGATCTACCTGCTGGGTGCCGACCACCACGGCTACGTCAACCGCCTGAAGGCCATCGCAGCCTGCGCGGGCGACGACAAGGAGAAGAACATCGAGGTGTTGATCGGCCAGCTGATCAGCGTCAACGGTGCCAAGCTCTCCAAGCGTGCCGGTAACATTATTGAACTTCGCGACCTGATCAACTGGATCGGCGCCGACGCCCTGCGTTACTCGCTGGCCCGTTTCCCTGCCGATTCACCGATCGCCCTGGATCCAGAGCAGCTGAAGAAAAACACGAACGACAACCCGGTGTTCTACGTTCAGTACGCTCACGCCCGCTCGGCCGCCGCCGCGCGCAATGCTGCCGCGAAGGGTGTCACCCGCGAGCAGTTTGACGCGGCCTCGCTGACCGACGCTACCGAAAACGAACTGCTGGCAGTACTCGGCCAGTTCCCATCGGTCGTGGCCGGCGCCGCAGAATTCCGCGAACCACACCGCATTGCCCGCTACCTGGAGCAGGTCGCCGGCGCGTACCACTCCTGGTACGCCGCAACCCGTATTACCCCGGTGGGTGAAGATGAGGCCATCGCCCCAGTACACAGCACTCGCCTGTGGCTGAACGATGCCGCAACCACCGTTTTGGCCAATGGATTGGAACTTCTGGGCGTTTCCGCCCCAGAGAGGATGTAAATAGCCGATGGCTGTATCGCCACTAGCCCCGCAATGGCTGCAATTCCCCGAAAATGTAAATGCACTTCGTCAGATCGAATGGGCTTCGGGGGTTTCCCGCGAAGCTAGCGGCGAACTATCCGTTCAGGGCATTACGGTTTCTGCCCTGGCCAAAGAATTTGGCACGCCCCTGTTTGTACTGGACGAGAATGACTTCCGCGCCCGCGCTCGTGGTTTTAAAGACGCCTTCGACGCAGCCTTTAAAGACCTGTGCGGGGCAGTAGACGTCTACTACGCCGGAAAAGCCTTTGTCTGCACCGAGGTAGCCCGTTGGGTCGCCGAGGAAGGCCTGCGCCTAGACACCTGCTCCGGTGGTGAACTGGCGGTGGCCAAGGCCGCCAAGATTCCGGGTGAAAACCTCTCGCTGCACGGGAACAACAAGTCCCAGGCGGAAATTACCCGCGCCCTAGAAATGGGTGTGGGACGCATCGTGATCGACTCACTGGACGAGCTGGAGCGCGTGATCACCCTGGCCAACGCGCTGGGGCACACCGCCGAAGTGATGCTGCGCATTACCCCCGGCGTGCACGCCTCCACCCATGAGGCCATCGCCACCGCCCACGAGGACCAGAAGTTCGGACTGTCGATCCTGGCCGATGCCACCGGCACCTCACCGGCGCTACGTGCCGTGGCCCGCGCCTTGGAAGCGGAGAAGGTGAACCTTTTGGGCCTGCACGCCCACATCGGTTCGCAGATCTTTGAGGCCGAAGGTTTTGCCATGGTCGCGCGCACCATGCTCGGCCTGCTGGCACAGATCCGTGAGATCCACGGCGTCGAGCTGGGCGAACTGGACCTGGGCGGCGGCTACGGTATCGCCTACACTTCCGAGGACCACCCATCAACTCCCGCCAAGCTGGCCGGTCAGATGGCGGACGTGGTTTCGGCAACCTGCGCCGAGCTGGAATTAAGCTGCCCACGCATCTCCATCGAACCAGGTCGCGCCATCGTTGGCCCGACCACCTTCACCCTGTATGAGACCGGGGTGCGCAAGGATGTACAGGTGGAAGATGCCACCGGTGCCTTGCACCCACGCCGTTATATTTCGGTGGATGGCGGCATGAGCGATAACCCTCGCCCGGTGCTTTACGACGCACAATATAACGCCGTACTTGCCAGCCGTATGACGCAAAACGACGCAATTATTTCTCGCGTAGTTGGGAAACATTGCGAGTCAGGTGACATAGTCGTGAAGGACGTTTACCTGCCCGAAGACGTGGCGGCTGGCGACTTGCTCGCCATTCCGGCCACCGGAGCCTACTGCTGGGCCCTGTCGAGCAACTACAACTACCTCACCCGCCCCGCGGTGGTAGCGGTACGCGATGGCCAAGCCCGCCTGATCGTGCGCAGGGAAACCGAAGACGACTTGCTAGCCCGCGACATGGGAGTTTAATTGAGCGGCGAAAAGAACCTGAAGGTAGCCCTACTGGGTTGCGGTACGGTCGGAGCCCAGGTGGCCCGCATCTTGCTGGAAGACGCGAATGAACTGGCATCCCGTTCGGGTGCCGGACTGCAGCTGATCGGCATTGCCGTGCGCAATCTCGAATCCAAGCGCGATGTTGAGCTGCCCAAAGAGCTTTTCACCACCGACGCGCTGGGGTTGATCGAACAAGCCGACGTGGTCATCGAATTGCTCGGTGGACTCGATCCTGCCGGGCAGTACATCGCTGCCGCCCTGGACAAGGGTGCCAGCGTGATCACCGGCAATAAGGCACTGATCGCGCTCAAGGGCGCCGAGCTGAACGAGGTGGCCGCCCGTACCGGAGCTCAGCTGCGTTACGAAGCTGCCGTGGCCGGGGCAATCCCGATCCTGCGCCCGATCGCTGATTCGCTGGCGGGAGACCGCATTACCAAGGTGATGGGCATCGTCAACGGCACCACCAACTTCATCCTGGACGCCATGGACACCACCGGCGCGGCCTTTGACGACGTGCTGGCCCAAGCCCAGGCGCTGGGTTATGCCGAAGCCGATCCGACCGCCGACGTGGGTGGGCACGATGCCGCCGCGAAGGCCGCGATCCTTGCCTCCTTGGCCTTCCACACCAATATCTCATCCGAGCAGGTGTCCACCGAGGGCATCACCGAGGTCACGGCCGAAGATGTGGCTGCGGCCGCCGAAGCCGGATACGTCATCAAGCTGTTGGCCATCGCCGAGCAGAGCGATGCGGGCATTTCGGTGCGCGTTTACCCATCGCTGATCGCCCGTTCCCACCCGCTAGCCACCGTACACGGTGCGTTTAACGCGGTGTTCGTGGAAGCCGAAAATGCTGGAGATTTGATGTTCTATGGTGCCGGGGCCGGTGGCAACGCCACCGCCAGTGCCGTGATGGGCGATGTGGTGGCCGTGGCCCGACAGATCGCCGCCGGGGCACCACTGCCCAACGGCTCGGTGGCTCAGAGCCCACGCATGCTGGACTTTGACGCAATCACCACCCGTTACTGGATTGGCCTGTCGGTCAAGGACCAGTCCGGTGTGCTCGCAGCCATTGCCACCGTCTTCGGTGAGCATGGTGTCTCGATCCAGTCGATGAGCCAGCAGGGTGATGCTCATTCCGGTGCGCAGCTGCGTATCCTCACCCACCAGGGCACCGAATCCGCCCTGGCCAGCACCGTTGAAGCCTTGAAGGCCTTGGACGCGGTGCACAGTGTTCTATCCGTTATGCGAGTTGAAGGAAACTAACGTGGCTCACCAGTGGCGCGGAGTAATCCGCGAATATGCCGAACGCCTCCCAGTCGATGAAAACACCAAGGTCATCACCTTGGGCGAGGGTGGCACCCCGTTGGTGTTCGCACCGGCCCTTTCGCAGCTCACCGGCAATGAGGTGTACCTGAAGGTTGAGGGGATGAACCCTACCGGGTCATTCAAGGACCGTGGCATGACCATGGCGATGACCGCGGCAGTAGCTGCGGGCGCCAAGGCCGTGGTGTGTGCCTCCACCGGTAATACCTCGGCCTCGGCCGCAGCCTACGCCACCCAGGCCGGGCTGAAGTGTGCCGTGCTGGTTCCGGATGGCAAGATCTCCATGGGCAAGCTCTCCCAGGCCATCGCCCACGGCGCGGACATCATCCAGATCGACGGCAACTTTGATAACTGCCTCGAAGTGGCCCGCAAGCTTTCGGAAAACTACCCAGTCTTCCTGGTGAACTCGGTGAACCCTGCCCGTATTCAGGGACAGAAGACCGGGGCCTTCGAGGTTGTTGACTTCCTCGGCGACGCCCCGGATTACCACCTGCTGCCAGTGGGCAACGCCGGTAACATCACCGCCTACTGGAAGGGCTACAAGGAGTACTCCTCCAAGTGGACCAACGAAGCTGGCAAGGAACTGGAACCAGTGTCCACGAAGAACCCGATCATGTGGGGCTTCCAGGCTGAAGGTGCGGCTCCGATCGTTGCCGGTCACCCGATCACCGAACCAGATACAATCGCCACCGCCATCCGCATCGGTAACCCAGCCTCTTGGGAGCAAGCCGAAGCAGCCCGCGATGAGTCCGGCGGTCAGATCGACTCGGTGTCCGATGAGCAGATCCTTGAAGCACACCGCTGGCTTTCTAGCCGCGAAGGCGTGTTCGTGGAGCCTGCCTCGGCAGCCGGTGTAGCTGGTCTGCTCAAGCACCACGCCGCGGGCAACGTGCCAACGGGCAAGAAGATCGTGATCACCGTAACCGGTCACGGCCTCAAAGACCCAGATTGGGCGCTGAAGCAGGCCGATGGTTCGTCGGTGGCGCCAAAGAAGGTGGCCTTCGACGTGGTCGAGGTCGCTGGCGCACTGGGCCTAGCCTAGAAGCATTAGCCGGGAGCTCCCGGCATGTCACGGCCCGCCGGGTACGGACGGTGATCCACCTACCGGATCCAGCGTTCGCACGGCGGGCCGTAGTCCATTAACCTTTGACCTAGCTTTTGCATTAGCTTTTGAGCTGTTCTGACCCTGAAGGAACCATGACCGCGCAGATCGCCCTCGGCCAGCACCTGATCGTTTGCCCTCCCGCCACCACGGCCAACCTCGGCCCGGGTTTTGACTCACTCGGGTTGGCGTTGGAGTACCGGGACCGTCTTGAGGTGCGCACCGCCGAAACGAGCAGCGTGCAGATCGTGGGGCAGGGCGCCGAAGAGCTACCTAAGGATGAATCGCATCTGATCATCAAGGAAATGCACCGCTACTGGGCCAAGGCTGGTTTTGAGCCGGTCGGGGTGCAATTGCTGGCACACAATAACATTCCGCATGCTCGCGGTATGGGCTCCTCCGCGGCGGCTATTGTGGCCGCCTACGCCGCCGCCGACGCGTTGTTGCCCGAAGCTTCCCGTGGGGGGATTGAAGCGATCTTCCAAGCGGCTGCGGCCTGGGAAGGACATCCGGATAATGTGGCACCGGCAGTTTTTGGTGGCCTGAGCATTTCCTCCACCAATGCCGATGGCAGCTTTGATTCGGTGCAGGTGCCCCTGCATCAGGATTTGCGTGCGGTGTTGGCCATTCCTTCTAATGGGTTGTCCACCGAGGTTGCCCGCGGTGCGTTGCCGGCCCAGGTCGATCACGCGATCGCCGCCGCCAATAGTGCCAGCGCGGCTCTGCTGATTCATGCGTTGAGCAATGACCCTTCGGTCTTACTGGCAGGCACCAAGGATTACCTGCACCAGGATTATCGGGCCGCTGCCATGCCAGAAAGCGCTGCGCTGATTGCCGCGCTGCGTGAGGCAGGATACGCCGCGGTAGTGTCGGGGGCCGGCCCGACCGTGCTGACCTTGGTTTCTTCCGAGGCTCAAGTGGAAGCGGTGCTAGCAAAAATTGAAGAATTTTCAGCGAATTCAACGGTGTCGTGGCAGGGACAAGTTCCCCTGCTGGCTGCTAACGGTGTTACAGTAGAAGAGCTGTAACACTATGGCAGGCCGGATTACTGGGTAGTTACCCGGTTCAAATCCCTTTTGGCCAGTGTTGATACGGATAAGTTCGGTTCTTGAACCCCACTTCATCCGTCCAGTCGTTCCGGATCTCCTGCCGTTCGCAGCACCATTGATATCCCACATTCATGCACAGCCTCGTGCCGTCGAGATATCAGTTTCCTTATATCCACCGCAGTTTAGTGCCCGGAATTTGCCAGGCTCGCTCGGTGGAGCGTGGAGCAGCCATCAATCTTGGGCTGTTGCACAGTATTTACGGCACAGTGGACCTGCTACGAAGCGGCCCATCCTACGAGTCAGAAGGAACTTTCGTGACCGAAACCACGAGCCTCAACGAAGGCGTGGACACCAAGACGTCCGAAACCAAGAGCGCCGGTCTGGCCTCTTTGAAGATGACCCAGCTCCAGCAGCTGGCCTCACAGCTGGGTATTACCGGCGGGTCGCGCATGCGCAAGGCCGACCTGGTCAAGGCCATCGGCGATCATCAGCGTGGTGGATCGGTAGCCGCCAAGGACGCAAAGGCTACCAAGGCTGCTGCGGCGCCTAAGGCTGAAGCCGAGGCCGCTGCAGCACCAGCTGAGCAGCCAAAAGAAACCAAGGCGCGCTCCCGCCGTGCACCCAAGGCTGCCGCTAAGGTTGAAACCGAAGCAGCACCTGAGGCTCAGCCAGCCGAGCAAGCACCGGCCGCGCAGCCAGCTGCTACCGAGGCACCTGCCGCTGAGTCCAAGCCTGCACGCACCCGTCGCCCATCGCGCCGCGTCACCGATTCGGGCAAGGCTCCGGTAGCCGCCGAAACGAAGGTCGAAGCACCGGCTGAAGCCACCGAAACCGAAGCTGCTCCGGCGCAGCAGAAGCCTGCGCGTGCACGTCGCAATGCCAAGCAGGCCGAGCCAGCCACCGAGCAGCCAGCTCAGGGCACCGAGCCAAAGGCTGAGAACGCCGAGAACGCTGAGAACAACGGCGAAGCTCGTGAAGAGCGTCGTGAACGCAACGCCAACCGCCGCGAGCGCAACAACAACCGTCGTGAGCGCAACAACGACCGCAATGAGCGCAATAATGACCGCGCCGAGCGCAACGACCGTGGCGAGAGCAACGAGTCGGAAAACAATGGCGAAGCTCGTGAAGAGCGTCGCGAGCGCAATGCCAACCGTCGTGAGCGCAATAACGACCGTAACAACGACCGTGCTGAGCGCAATAATGACCGCAACGACCGCAACGACCGCACCGAGTCGGGCGAGAACGAGGGCGGCGAAGAGCGCAACGAGCGGAACAACGATCGTAATGATCGCAACAACCGTCGTGAGCGCAACAATGACCGCAACGATCGCAATAACCGTCGTGAGCGCAACAATGACCGCAACAACCGCAACCGCCGCAACCGCCGTGATGACGACGAGCCACAGCTGAGCGAAGACGATGTCGTACTGCCAATCGCCGGTATCTTGGACGTGCTGGAGAACTACGCGTTCGTCCGCACCTCCGGCTACCTGCCAGGCCCGAACGACGTGTATGTCACCTTAGGTCAGGTCAAGAAGTACAACCTGCGCAAGGGCGATGCCATCGTTGGCGCCATCCGCCAGCCACGTGAGGGTGAAACCCCGAACCCACGCCAGAAGTTCAACGCCCTGGTGCAGCTGACTTCCGTCAACGGAAAGAAGCCAGAAGACAACCGCGAACGCGTTGAGTTCAACAAGCTGGTACCGCTGTACCCAACCGAGCGTCTGCGCCTGGAAACCGATCCGAAGCTGGTCGGCCCACGCGTTATCGACCTGGTTTCCCCGATCGGTAAGGGCCAGCGTGGCCTGATCGTTTCGCCTCCTAAGGCCGGTAAGACCCTGATCCTGCAGGCCATTGCCAACGCGATCACCATTAACAACCCAGAAGTACACCTGATGATGGTGCTGGTTGATGAGCGTCCCGAAGAAGTCACCGACATGCAGCGCACCGTCAAGGGCGAGGTCATTGCCTCGACCTTCGACCGCCCAGCCGATGATCACACCACCGTAGCCGAACTGGCCATTGAGCGCGCCAAGCGCCTGGTGGAAATGGGCATGGACGTTGTGGTGCTGCTGGACTCGATGACCCGTCTGGGCCGTGCCTACAACCTCTCGGCCCCAGCCTCGGGTCGTATCCTCTCCGGTGGTGTGGATTCGGCCGCACTGTACCCACCAAAGCGTTTCTTCGGTGCTGCCCGCAACATCGAAAACGGTGGCTCGCTGACCATCCTGGCCACCGCACTGGTGGAGACCGGATCCAAGATGGACGAGGTCATCTTCGAAGAATTCAAGGGCACCGGCAACATGGAATTGCGCCTGAGCCGTCAGCTGGCTGAGAAGCGTATCTTCCCAGCGGTCGACGTCAACGCATCCTCCACTCGCCGTGAAGAGGCCCTGATGAGTGCCGAAGAGGTACGCATCATGTGGCGTCTGCGTCGTATGCTTTCGGGCATTGACCCACAGCAGGCTCTGGAAGTGCTCACCGGTAAGATTCGTGAAACCGAATCCAACGCAGAATTCTTGATGCTGGTCAATAAGACCACTCCTAACAAGGATTAGCACCCCTACCCGCCATGGCGTCCAGCCAGCTTGCCCTCGTGGAAGCTGGCTGGACGCCATCGGCGCGTAGTGACCCAAGCACCGACTAGAATTTAGAACAGCTGCCCGTAATGCCACTGTGGCATCACTGCGCGGGCACCGCCGAGAAGGAAGACCACCATGTTCGAATCCGTTAAATCGCTACTAGAAGAGCATGCGCAGATCCAGGCACAGCTCTCGGATCCGGCGGTGTACGCCGATCAGGCGCTGGCGCGGAAGCTCGGTCGCCGCTCCGCCCAGCTCAACGGCATCGTTGAAGCCTACAACCGCTGGCACACCGCCACCGAAGATCTGGAAGCTGCCCAAGAAATGGCAGATGAAGATCCAGATTTCGCCGAGGAAGTAGAAACCCTCACCGCAGCTTTGCCAGAACTGCAAGAAAAGCTGCGTCGCCTGTTGATCCCACGCGATGAGAACGATGCGCGCGATGTCATCCTCGAAGTTAAGGGTGGTGAAGGTGGCGATGAGGCAGCACTGTTCGCTGCTGACCTATTGCGCATGTACACCCGTTATGCTGAGCACAAGGGCTGGAAGGTGGAGATGATCTCCTTCAACGAGTCCGACCTCGGCGGTTACAAGGACGCCCAGGTGGCCATCAAGGGCAAGTCGAACGACCCAGCAGAGGGCGTGTACGCGCAGCTGAAGTTTGAAGGTGGCGTACACCGTGTGCAGCGCGTGCCGGTCACCGAATCCCAGGGCCGTATCCACACCTCGGCCGCCGGTGTACTGGTCCTGCCCGAAGTTGACGAGCCAGAAGAAGTCGAGATTCACCAGAACGATCTGAAGATCGACGTCTACCGCTCCTCGGGTCCTGGCGGCCAGTCCGTGAACACCACCGACTCCGCGGTCCGCATTACCCACATGCCTACCGGCATTGTGGTGGCCATGCAGAACGAAAAGTCGCAGATCCAGAACCGTGAAGCTGCCATGCGCGTGCTGCGTTCACGTCTGTTGGCCCACCAGCAGGAACAGATCGACGCAGAAAACTCGGCCCAGCGTGCCAGCCAGATCCGCACCATGGACCGTTCCGAGCGTATTCGTACCTACAACTACCCGGAAAACCGCATCGCCGATCACCGTACCGGATACAAGGCCTACAACCTGGATGCTGTCATGGACGGCGACCTGCAGCCGGTCATCGAATCCTGCATCAAGATGGATGAAGAAGAGCGCCTGGCAGCGCTGGGCGAGTAAGTACCGCCTTGGAAACACTATCGGCCGTGCGCTTAGCCGCGATTACGGCACTGGCCAACGCCGGGGTGCCAAGCCCCGGCGTTGATGCCGACCTCTTGCTCTGCCACGTGCTGGGCATTACCCGTTCCGAGCTGAAATTGCGCGAGCTGCGTGGGGATAGTTTTGGTGGCGATGAGCGCGCACAATTCACCGAATTGGTGGCTGCACGCCGTACCCGGATTCCATTGCAGCACCTGACCGGTCTCGCGTACTTCCGTTACCTTGAACTCAAGGTCGGTCCGGGGGTCTTTACCCCGCGGCCCGAAACCGAAACCGTGGTGCAGTTGGGCCTGGACTTTATTGCCGAACACGGCCTTGACGAGCCTAACTGCATTGACCTGTGTGCCGGTTCTGGGGCGATTGCTGCTGCACTGGCCAGTGAGGTGCCCGGCTCCAGGGTGTGGGCCGTGGAGCTTTCGGATCAAGCCATCGGTTATACCCGAAGTAATTGCGAACCCCACGGGGTCACGGTATTGCACCAGGACGCCACTAGCGTGCCTGTGGAATTCGAGGGCACCATGGACCTGGTGATTTCTAACCCGCCGTACATCCCGCCCAATGCGATTCCTCGCGAGGCTGAAGTGCGTGACCACGATCCGCAGATGGCACTGTATGGACTGGGGGAGGATGGTTTGCAGATTCCGCGAGCCATTAGTGCCCAAGCCATGGAGTTATTGCGCCCTGGCGGATACTTTGTGATGGAACACGCTGAAGTGCAGGAGGCGTCCGCAGCGCAGATGCTGCGCGATGCTGGATTTGAGCGCGTCACAGGCCATCAAGATTTGACCGGAAGGGCACGTGCGACCTCCGGCTACGCACCACACCGAGAACCAGTACCACCGACGACCCACCACGCATGAAAGAATGATCCCGTGAGCACAAGATTTTTGGTAAGCAACGAGCAGGAACACGAAGCGGGCCTCACTGCGGCTAAAGCTGCCTTGGCAGAGAAACGATGCATCGTCTTGCCCACCGACACGGTGTACGGGATTGGCGCTGATGCCTTTAGCGCTCAGGGCGTGGCGATGCTGTTGGCCGCCAAGGGACGCGGTCGCACCATGCCGCCACCGGTACTGATCGCCCAGAGTGCCACCATGGATGGCCTGGCCCGTGATATTCCGGATGCTGCCCGCAAATTAGCTGACGCGTTTTGGCCTGGCGGATTGACCTTGATCTTGCAGGCTCAGCCTTCACTGACCTGGGATCTAGGGGAGACCCGGGGAACCGTTGGATTGCGCGTACCCAATGATGACACCGCCCTAGAACTACTACGCGAGACCGGCCCCTTGGCCGTGTCTTCGGCCAATCGCTCCGGGCAACCGGCGGCCCTCGACGTTGATTCGGCTATGGAACAGCTCGGCGAATCCGTCGACGTGTATCTTGATGGTGGCTCGAGGGGCGAAGATCCTACCCAGGTGTTGCCCTCAACGATTATCGATTGTACCGGTGAACATCTCAAGGTTGTTCGTGCTGGCGCGATTTCCATCGAAGAGTTGCGCGTGGTCGTTCCTGAAGTGCTCGACTTGGGACAGGATGCCCCAGGCCAGGACGCATGAGATTATACGTACTGCTCATCGCCTTTAGCTTTACAGCATCGTATCTACTGACCCCGGTGGTCCGTTCCCTAGGGGAGCGGTTCACCACTAATCAGTTGGTGCGCGAACGCGATCAGCATCAGGCACCCGTCGTAAAATTCGGCGGCGTTGCCATTATTGCCTCCTTTGCCATGGGACTGTGGCTGGCGAGCAATTTTCACTTCTTCCGAGGTGTCTTTGGCGGGGAAGCACTCACCGGCCTGAGCCTAGCGCTACTGGTCATTGTGATTCTGGGGCTAGCAGATGACATGTTTGATCTGCGCTGGTGGATCAAACTAATTGGTCAAATCCTTATTGGTTGGCTCGTGGCTACCCATGGGGTGTTGATCCAATCCTTGCCGGTGGGATCATGGCAGATCGATCGAGATTGGCTACAGGTTGTGATCACCATATTTTTGGTTGTACTCACGATGAACGCCATTAACTTCTCTGACGGGCTAGATGGTTTGGCAGCCGGACTGGCAGCCATCGGAGCAGCGACCTTCTTTGTGTACTCCTACATTCTGGCCACGCATGTCAGTGCCGAAGACTACGCCAATTTAGGTGCGCTTCTTTGCGCTCTGTTATTGGGTGCCTGCCTAGGATTTTTACCGCATAACTTCAACCCCGCGAATATCTTCATGGGGGAGAGCGGCGTGCTGGCCATCGGTCTGATTCTCTCGGTGTCGGCCATTGCCGTCACCGGCGACGTTCAAGGACTCGACGCCCACCGCTTCCGCAACATCCCGGCCTATATGCCCATGATGTTGCCCATGGTCATTGTCTTCTTACCAGTACTAGACCTTGTACTCTCGGTTTTCCGGCGTCTGGCCAACAAGCGCTCACCCTTTTCCCCAGACTCCAAGCACATCCATCACCGGATGCTCGCCCAGGGCCATTCGGTACGTCGCGCAGTGATTTTGCTCTATTTGTGGGCTGCAGTGATAGCTGTATCGGTGGTCTCTATTGCCTTCATCCCGGTCATCTTGGTGATCCCGCTGGCATTGGTGCTGGTGTTGGTGGCAGCGATCGGCACGTGGTGGCCTCTGGTGCTGCGACGCGTGGAAGCCCTACGTAAGCGACTGGGGCATTAAACCGCTACAAAAGCCTTGCTGTGTAATCCATAAGCAAACTCTTTCTATCTCGTGTAGAATTCAGTGTGGATCTTCTTCCGGGATCTCTTTTGGGTGAGCGGAAGTTATAAGTTTCATCAGCATCGTGGGTACACGATGGTCCCTCGGATTTGACGAAGAAAGGTTGCGGACGTGACTTCCAGTTCTGCCCGCGTCAGTATTTCGTCAGCTCCGAAATCCATCTGGTTGCCGATTCTGGCTTTGTCACTGGTGTATTCGCTGATCGCAACGGCCGCATTTTTCCTGATTTCGTGGTTGTTTGCCGATCTGCGTTATGCGCTGTCGGGTGTTTTGGCGGCTGGGGTTGTCATTGGCTTTTTTGCCATTGGCATTCTGATCGCCGAAGCTGCGGGACGAATTCGTCGCACGTGGGCCATGCCTGCGTTTTTAGGCGCGTATGTCATCAAGGTTTTTGGTATCGCCTTCGTGTTGTTGAACCTGGGTTTGCCCGAATGGGTAAACCGTCAGGGATTCGTTCTTGCAGCAGCTATCTCACTCGTTGCCTGGCAGGTTGGTGAAGTTCGAGCTTTTATGAAGTCTCGACTGCCAATCTACAACGAGGACTAGGGAGTTCCGGCCGGCGAATGTGTCGGAAGGATGCTGTGAGTTTGATAAGCTTACTACGGGTCATTTTTAGCTAAGCGCTGGATTGCGTGAGGCTGGATACATATGCGCTTGCGGGGGAACCTGCAGGTGGCACCTCATCAGGGTTGATGCCTCCGGCAACAGCTGCGATGGGATCCCCGTTTGATCTTTTCTTCACACGGTGAGAGGCAGTTTCCGCCAGTCACCGCCTTTTGCCCGTGACCGTTACTGCAGAGAGGACAGCGCGTTGTTCGCGTTTGCGCTCCCAATGGCCTCAGAAGAAGGCGGCTTCATTCCGCCATCGGTGTCCGATACCCACCTCCCCGAGATTTTCCCTTGGGCAGCCGAGTACGGCACCGGTTTCGGCAAGCAGATGCTCATGATCGTTTTGTCGATCGTGCTCATCACTTGGTTCTTCAGCGCCGCCATCAAGAACCCGAAGTTGGTTCCAGGCAAGATGCAGTACCTCGCTGAATCCGGTTACGCCTTCGTGCGTAACGGCATCGGCCGCGACATCATCGGCGAGAAGAATTTCCGCCCTTGGATTCCGCTGCTATTCGCGACTTTCTTCTTCGTACTGCTCAATAACCTCTTCGGCGCGATTCCGTTCTTGCAGCTTCCATCGTTCTCACACGCTGGTTCTGCATACGCGATGGCGATCATCATCTATGGCACCTGGATTGCTGTAGGTCTGAAGAACCACGGTATCCGCTTCTTCAAGCTGGCCGTCACCCCAGCCGGTGTCAGCCCAGTGATGTTGATTCTGCTGGTGCCGTTGGAAATCATTTCTAACTTCATCGTTCGTCCGCTGACGCACTCGCTGCGTCTGATGGCAACGATGCTGGCAGGCCATATCATTGTGATGCTGGCTGCTTCGGGTGCCCGTCACTTGATCGTGATCCAGGATTCGCTGGCACTGAACGGTGTTGGTGTTCTGGTGATCGCAGGTTCCGTGGCTATGTACTTCCTTGAATTGTTGATCATGGTGCTGCAGGCGTTCGTGTTTACCCTGCTGACCGCGATCTACATCCAGGGTGCAATTGAAGCTGACGCCCACTAGGCCATTTCTTATTTACTAAATCCCAAAAGTTCTTCCTTGAACCATTCAAGGAAAACCTCACAACCTACCGGCACGAGGCCGGTATCTTGAAAGGAAAATTCGCATGAGCGGCTCCCTGAACATGATCGGTTACGGTCTGGCAGCAATTGGTTCGGCTATCGGCGTGGGCTTGATCTTCGCTGCGTACATCAACGGCGTTGCACGTCAGCCAGAGGCACAGCGCATCCTGCAGCCAATCGCAATGCTCGGCTTCGCACTTGCTGAAGCACTGGCCATCCTTGGCCTGGTTTTCGCCTTCGTTATCAAGTAAGTCTTTCCCGGCTGTAGTGGCCTCGCCACTATCGCGAGGCATACACACAAGTGGAAACTAATAGATAAGGAATGGTGAGAATGAACAGCACTGACTTCATCCTCGCTGCGGGCGAATCGGTTAACCCGCTGATGCCTAACCCGTGGGAAATTCTCGTCACGGGCGTTAGCTTCGCGGTTCTCCTTTTCATCGTCATCAAGGTCATCGCTCCGAAGTTTGAGCAGGCCTATGAAGATCGCGTCACCGCGATCGAAGGCGGTCTTGAGAAGGCCGAGGCAGCACAGAAGGAAGCAGAGGAGACCTTGGCACAGTACAAGGCTCAGCTTCTGGAAGCACGCACCGAAGCAAACCGCATCCGCGAGGAAGCTCGCAGCGAAGGCGCTCAGATCCTTGAAGATCTGAAGACCAAAGCAACCGACGAAGCTGCCCGCATCAGCGAGCAGGCACAGCGTCAGATCCAGGCAGAGCGCACCGCTGCTCTGTCCTCGCTTCGCACCGACGTGGGCACCTTGGCCACCGAGCTTGCAAGCAAGGTTGTTGACGAAGCTCTGAAGGACGATGCCCGTGCACAGCGCGTGGTTGATCAGTTCCTGAACGATTTGGAAGCTCAGCAGAACGCAGGTGCATCGAACTAATGGCAAGTGTATCGAGCGAGTCATTGGCAAAGGCCTTGGAGTTCTTGGAACCCAAGTTGGCACTGGCATCTATTGAGCTGCCAAAGGAACTGTTCGCGGTCCTGGAAGTACTGGATGCAAATGCCGGTCTTCGCCGAGCATTGACTGATCCAGCCCGTGAAGATGCTGAAAAGGCAAGCCTTTTGGCTCAGCTGTTGCGCGGAAAGATCTCGGCTGATGCTGAGAAGACCGTCGCTCAGTTGGCTTCAACCCGCTGGAGCTCGGAACGCGACATTAGCGATGCGCTCGAAACGCTGGCTGTCACCGCAGTTACTGCAGTGGCTGAACAGCAGGACGGCGCTTCAGGGCTGAACAAGCTGGAGCAGGATCTGTTCTCCTTCATCGAGGTAGTTCGTGGCAACCATGAACTGCAGCGTGCGTTGGATGATGCACAGGCCCCAGTTGAAGCTAAGCGTGCTCTTGCGCTCAAGCTTGTGCCTAACGCGTCGCAGACCTCGCAGGTTTTGATCTCCCAAGCAGTTTCTAACCCACGTGGTTTGAAGCCAGCAACCCTGGTAGAACGCTTTGTTGAACTTGTCGCTAAGCGCCAGCAGCGCTGGATCGCTACGGTGACCAGCTCGGTGGAGCTTTCGCAGGCTCAGCGTTCGCGCCTGGAGACCAGCCTGAACAAGCTATACGGTCGTCAACTTAAGCTCAACACCGCTATCGACCCATCGCTGGTTGGTGGACTGGTAGTTAAGGTTGGCGACGAAGTTGTCGACGCTTCCGTGGCATCGCGCGTGGCGGATTTGCGCCGCGCACTGGCTAACTAGGACTTTTGCCAGGAGATCGCTCCTGGCAAAAGTTCCGGTCAGCCGGGACCAACACAGACTTCATTCACATCGATCCACCACCTATGAGGGTGGATCACAATTTAGGAGAGCAGGGACTGCAGATGGCCGATTTGACCATCAATGCCAACGACGTCCGCAATGCCCTAAACGAGTTCGCATCTTCCTACGAACCGGGTAAGGCAGAGCGCACCGAGGTGGGACGCGTCGTCGCCGCGAGCGACGGCATCGCCAGAGTGGAAGGTCTTCCTTCCGTTATGGCCAACGAGTTGCTGAAGTTCGAAGATGGCACCCTGGGCCTCGCCCAGAACCTCGACACCCGCGAAATCGGTGTCGTTGTGCTTGGTGACTTCACCGGCATCGAAGACGGCCAGAAGGTAGAGCGCACCGGCGAGATCCTTTCGGTTCCAGTCGGCGACGGCTATCTTGGCCGCGTTGTTGACCCACTGGGTGAACCACTGGATAACCTGGGCCCAATCGCTGCAGAAGGTCGTCGTGCACTGGAACTCCAGGCACCAGGCGTCACCCAGCGTAAGAGCGTCCACGAACCATTGCAGACCGGCCTGAAGGCTATCGACGCAATGATCCCGATCGGCCGTGGCCAGCGTCAGCTGATCATTGGTGACCGCCAGACCGGTAAGACTGCTATCGCAGTTGACGCCATCTTGAACCAGCGTGATAACTGGGCAACCGGCGACGAAACCAAGCAGGTTCGCTGCATCTACGTGGCAATTGGCCAGAAGGCATCGACCATCGCTGCCGTACGCCAGACCCTCGAAGAGCAGGGTGCACTGGAATACACCACCATCGTGGCTTCCCCAGCGTCTGACCCAGCAGGCTTCAAGTACTTGGCTCCATACGCAGGCTCGGCCATTGGCCAGCACTGGATGTACGGTGGCAAGCACGTTCTGATCGTCTTTGATGATCTGTCCAAGCAGGCTGAAGCTTACCGCGCCGTGTCGCTGTTGCTGCGCCGTCCACCAGGACGTGAAGCATACCCAGGTGACGTCTTCTACCTACACTCCCGCCTGCTTGAGCGTTGCGCCAAGCTGTCGGACGAGCTCGGTGCAGGCTCGATGACTGGTCTTCCAATCATCGAAACCAAGGCTAACGACGTGGGCGCGTTCATCCCGACCAACGTGATCTCGATCACCGACGGTCAGATCTTCTTGCAGTCGGACCTGTTCAACGCCAACCAGCGTCCAGCTGTCGACGTGGGTATCTCGGTATCTCGCGTGGGTGGCTCGGCACAGGTCAAGGCCATGAAGAAGGTTTCCGGTACTTTGAAGCTGGAACTGGCTCAGTACCGCGACATGCAGGCCTTCGCAATGTTCGCTTCGGATCTGGATGCCGCTTCCAAGCAGCAGTTGACCCGTGGTGCACGCCTGATGGAACTGCTCAAGCAGGGTCAGTACACCCCATACGCCGTTGAGGACCAGGTCGTTTCGATCTGGGCCGGCACCAACGGTTACCTGGACGATGTTCCAGTTGAGGACGTGCGCCGCTTCGAAGCTGAGTTCATCGACTACCTGCGTCACCGCACCGACGTGCTGACCGTGATCGGTCAGACCGGCAAGCTGGAGAACGAAACCTTGGAAGCTATGAAGTCCGGCATCGCCGACTTCAAGGCTGGCTTCTTCGGTGCAGGCAGCGATCAGCTGGTTGCCGCTGGCCACGAAGAGCACGATGCTCTGAACGCCGAGTCCGTTGACCAGGAACAGATCGTCAAGCAGAAGCGCTGACACATTTCTTGCTGAGGGGAGCGGTACCGGTCACGGTGCCGCACCCCTACAGTAGGGAATAAGGAAAGGACACACATGGGAGCCCAGATTCGGGTCTACCGCCAGAAGATCGGATCGACCAAGTCGATGCGCAAGATCTTCAAGGCGATGGAACTGATTGCTGCATCCCGCATTGGTAAGGCACGTACGCGTGTCGCGGCATCACTGCCATACGCCAATGCGATTACCCGTGCAGTAACCGCCGTCGCGTCCCAGGCCGATGTCGAACACCCACTGACCACCGAGCCGGCGCAGGTACGCCGTGCCGCGGTCTTGGTAATGACTTCGGACCGAGGACTTGCCGGGTCCTACTCCGCCAGCGTTCTGAAGCAGGCAGAGCACCTCGTGGAACTGCTGCGTGAAGAAGGCAAAGAAGTTAAGACCTACCTGGTCGGCCGTAAGGCACAGGCTTACTTTGATTTCCGTTCACGCGAGTACGCAAGAGTGTGGACCGGAGAAACTGATTCTCCGCGTTTCGAAACCGCACACGAGCTGCGCGACGTCCTCCTAGAGGACTTCAACACCGACTTTGAAGAAGGTGGCGTCGAAGAAATTCACGTCGTTTACACCCAGTTCAAGTCGATGGTCACGCAGGAACCGACGGTCATCCGTCTGTTGCCGTTGGAGGTTGTCGAGGATGAATCCGAGACTCCAACCGACGAGCTGTTGCCACTGTACGAGTTTGAGCCATCGCCGGAAGAAGTTCTTGACGCACTGCTTCCTCGGTACATCGAGTCTCGATTGTTCAATTGCCAGCTGCAGTCCGCAGCTTCGGAGCTTGCTGCACGTCAGCGCGCAATGAAGGCTGCAGGCGACAACGCCGGCGAATTGATCAAGAAGTACACACGATTGCTTAACAATGCCCGTCAGGCTGAAATCACCCAGGAGCTTTCGGAAATTATTGCCGGCGCCGACGCGCTGAACAGCTAATTTTCGAATACTCCGACCAGACAAGAAGTGAGAAAGATGACTGCCCAACTCAACGAGCAGGTTACCGCAGGGGCCACCGGTCGCATCGCGCGCGTGACTGGCCCGGTCGTGGACGTCGAGTTCCCAGCCGATGCACTGCCTGCTATCTACAACGCACTGACCGCTGAGCTGACCCTCAACGGCGAAACCAAGACCGTTACCTTCGAAACCAGCCAGCACCTCGGTGAGGGCCTGGTTCGTGCAGTATCGCTGCAGGCCACCGACGGCCTGGTCCGCGGTGCTGCTGTGAAGGACACCGGCGCTGCGATTTCCGTCCCAGTAGGCGACGGCGTCAAGGGCCACATCTTCAACGTGCTGGGCGATGCCCTGGACGTTGACAACTCGGAGATTCAGGTCACCGAGCGTTGGCCAATCCACCGCCAGCCACCAAAGTTCTCCGAACTTGAAGGCTCGACCGAAATGCTGGAAACCGGCATTAAGTCCATCGACCTTCTCACCCCATACATCAAGGGTGGAAAGATCGGCCTGTTCGGCGGCGCTGGCGTTGGCAAGACCGTTCTGATCCAGGAAATGATCACCCGTGTGGCACGTAACTTCGGTGGTACTTCGGTATTCGCCGGTGTGGGCGAGCGCACCCGTGAAGGTAATGACCTCTGGGTCGAAATGGACGAGGCTAACGTTCTGAAGGACACCGCCTTGGTGTTCGGCCAGATGGATGAGCCACCAGGAACTCGTCTGCGCGTGGCACTGTCCGCACTGACCATGGCGGAATACTTCCGCGATGTGCAGAACCAGGACGTGCTGCTGTTCATCGACAACATCTTCCGCTTCACCCAGGCCGGTTCCGAGGTGTCGACCCTGCTGGGCCGCATGCCTTCCGCCGTGGGTTACCAGCCGAACTTGGCCGATGAAATGGGTCTGCTGCAGGAACGCATCACCTCGACGAAGGGCCGCTCGATTACCTCGATGCAGGCTGTTTACGTCCCGGCCGATGACTACACCGACCCGGCTCCAGCAGCAACCTTCGCGCACTTGGATGCAACCACCGAACTTTCGCGTGAAATTGCTTCCCGTGGTCTGTACCCAGCAATTGACCCGCTGACCTCGACCTCGCGCATCCTTGATCCGCAGTACATCGGCCAGGCTCACTACGATGTTGCCATCCGCGTGAAGGCGATCCTGCAGAAGAACAAGGAACTGCAGGACATCATCGCGATCCTCGGTATCGACGAACTGGGCGAAGAGGACAAGATCGTCGTGGCACGTGCACGTCGTATCCAGCAGTTCCTCTCGCAGAACACTTACACCGCTAAGCAGTTCACCGGTGTTGAGGGTTCGACCGTTGCCATCAAGGACACCATCGAAGGCTTCAAGGCTATTTGCGATGGCGACCTGGACCACATTGCAGAGCAGGCGTTCTTCAACGTCGGTGGTCTTGATGACGTTGAGCGCCAGTGGGCTGAGATCCAGAAGGCCAGCAAGTAAACATGGCCGAACTTCAGGTCGAAATCGTAGCGGCCGACCACTTCGTGTGGTCGGGCGCTGCGAAGCTGGTCAAAGCACGCTCGGTAGACGGCGAGATCGGAGTTCTGCCCGGTCACGTTCCGATGCTGTCGGTGCTTGCCGCTGGGGATCTGGAAATCGAACCGGTTTCCGAGTCCCGCTTCTCGGTTCAGGTCGACGGGGGATTCTTCTCCGTTGAGTCGGACCGCGTGGTCATCGTTGCTGACAACGCTGTGCTTGGTTCCGCAGCGTAGGCAATGAATTGTTTGAGATAACCGCACCAGTTCTTATCGCGTTGCTGATCCTGATCGGCATCGTCATGTTCTTTGGCGCTATGGCTGTGCGTCGCATTCAATTGCGACGCACGCTGGGCACCTTTGACGCCAGTATTCTTACGCCTCAGGGCAAATGGATGATGGTGATCGGTCGCTACGGCGGCGGACATGTAGATCTGTTGCGGTTTTTCTCTGTCTCACCAGTGCCACGGTTCCAGCTGACCCGTCGCGGACTGGATATCACCGGAACCCGCCGCGCCACCGACGAGGAAGCCTCGCGGATCCCGCCAGGATTCATCGTTGTGATGCTGAATCGTGGTGGAGAAGAACTACTGTTAGCCATGGATTACCGTGACTACACTGGCTTTTCTGCCTGGCTCGAAGCCGGGCCGATCGCCGGAAGCTGGCAGATTTAGAATTTCATAACTATGGGCCGCCGTTTCGAAAGTAACGGCGGCCCATAGTTTTGCCCTGGGGTTAGAGGTACTGGCCCTTGCGGATGGTCTGTACCAATTGCAGGTTTTCATCAAGGATCAAAACATCAGCGGCAAATCCGTAGTGCAAGGATCCCACCTCGTCGGCCAGGCCGATCAGGGAAGCTGGAATGGACGTTGCCGAGTTTACCGCCTGCACCAGGGGGACACCGGCGGCCACAGTATGCTGGAGGACCTGCAGCAAGGTGGAGGTGCCACCGGCAAGCGAGTTATCACTGGCCAGGCGCGCCTGAGCGTCCACCACGTTAACCTGCTGGGGTCCTAGGGTGTATTGCCCATCAGCAAGCCCTGTAGCGGCCATGGAGTCGCTGACCAGCAGGACGTTATCGGCTCCAACCAGACGGTAGACCAAACGCACGGTATCAGGGGAGAGGTGCACCCCATCGGAGATGAGCTCTACAAAGGCATTGCGGTTGGCCGCCTCTTCAAGACAGGCTGCTACCGGTCCGGGCTCGCGGTGATGTAACGGTGGCATGCCGTTGAATAGGTGGGTGACCGTAGGTCGCTCGGTGAAGCCATCCACGCCGGCGCTACGCAGTTGTTCCCGGGCGAAGCGCAGGGATTCCGCGGTGACGCTAGCTGTGGCATTGGTATGGCCTAGGGAAGGAACAACGCCCTGGGAGACCAGCTGTTCGATCAGCTCGTCACTGCCTTCCAACTCTGGAGCGTAGGTCATGGTGCGTAGCTGTCCGCGGCTGGCAGCAACCAATTCCGTGGCGAACTCTGGATCGGGAAGCTGTAGGTAGCGTGGGTCTTGAGCACCACAGCGAGCCTCGGAAAGGAAAGGGCCTTCACTGTGAATGCCAGCAATTGCGCCGGACTCGGCGAACTCAGCCAGAATCTCAGCGGCGTCGACCATTGAGCCTGGCTCTGCGGTCACCAGCGAGGCCAATAACGTGGTGGTGCCAGCGCCGTGGAGGAATTCCAGAGCCGTGGTGATGCTGGAATGATCTGGCGCAGAAAAGTCCGTGCCCATTGCACCGTGGCAGTGTAGGTCCACCAAGCCGGGGATGATCGTGGCCCCGGCCACCAGCTCACGGACTTCAAAGTCTTGGGCGTCCGAGCGGGCAAGGAAGTCATCTTTGTTACCAGCGAAAGCGATGCGATCACCGTCAACGGCAAGTACGCCATCGGTGACCTTCTGTCCGTCAGATATCAGGGTGGCGAAAAGGGCGTAGCGCGTTGAAGTCATGTTCCCAGCTTAGAAGACAGAAGCCCCCGAGTCATCGACCGGGGGCAACTGTTCAAAAAAGTTGGGCTAGAAAAGGCGCCCGGCTGAGTCATCAACACCACGCATGGCGTCATAATCCAAGGTGAGGCAACGAATTCCGCGATCCTCAGCGAGCGTACGAGCCTGCGGTTTGATCTGCTGGGCAGCAAAAATTCCGGTCACCGGCTTCAGCAATGGATCGCGGTTGAGCAGATCCAGGTATCGGGTCAGCTGTTCCACACCGTCGATGTCACCACGACGCTTGAGCTCTACCGCCACGGTGGCACCCTTGGCATCACGAGCGAGGATATCTACCGGACCAATGGCGGTCATATATTCACGGCGAATCAGCTTGTGGCCATCGCCGAGCAATTCGATCTGTTCGGCCAGCAGGCGCTGAAGGTCTGCCTCAACGCCGTCTTTGATCAGGCCCGGGTCGGTACCCAGGATATGTGCTGAGTCGTGCTCGAAGCTGTGGAAATTGATGGTCAGCTTGTCATCGGTTTTGGCGCTGGCAACAGTCCAGGTGGACACCGCGCCCAAGGCGGCAGCATCTTCATCGGGAGTTCCCTCATGCAGGGTCAGGGGAGGGTTCATCCAGTTCAGCGGCTTATAGCTACCACCATCGGAATGGATCAGCACCGAGCCATCGGCCTTGACCATCACCAGGCGAGTCGCCAACGGAAGGTGGGCTCGAAGACGGCCCTCGTAATCTACTGAACACTTTGCAACCACTAAACGCACCCCACACACTTTACTAGCTGGTTGTTAGTTGTGTTGGTAGATACGGCATGATTAATGACATGCCACGTTCAAACCGTCCACGCCGTTCCAAGAATTTACGTCCCGGCAAGGCACGAAACCATGACGAAGAATCGGAGTATGAAGCCGGCACTGACGACTGGCTACAGCGCGCCCGCTTCGGCGTGGTGCGACTGCAAGATGCGCCCGACGGGCAATGGCATGTACGCAAGATTGCACCGCTGAACGCCAATAAGGTTTACACCTGCCCCGGCTGCCATCAGCAGATCGGCGTGGGGGTAGGACACGTTGTTGCTTGGCGGGCAGACCACTGGTCAGGTGATGACGCAGCAGCATCGGCCCGTCGTCATTGGCACCCACATTGCTGGGATACCCGCTCCTACCGCTATTAGGCGCGTGTCCTAACGATGGTCTTGGCGTGCGATAAAAACTTCGCGGAGCAAGATCATCGCGCTGGCAGCTACCGGAATAGCCATGAGCGCACCGGTGACCCCGGCCAGAGTTCCGCCGGCGATGACCGAGATGACAGCTACGGCACCGGGCACCGCCACCGCCCTACGCATAATGCGTGGGGACACAAAGTAGGCCTCAACTTGTAGGTACCCGAAGTAGCAGACGGCGTAGATCACTGCGGTCTGCCATCCCAAGGACAATGTCACCAAGGTGACCAGAATCCCAGCAATCACGCCACCAACCAGCGGAATGAAGGCCAGTATGGCCACTAGCAAGGTCAAGAGTGCGGCGAACGGAACACCAAGGATGGTCATCAGCAGCAGGGCCACCAGCGAGTTCAAAATCGCTACGGAAGCCTGACCCATCACGTAGTTACCGACAGACCGGGTAATTCTTTCGGCCAGTTCACTGACCCGCTGACGCTTTGACCGCGGAGCTAGGCGCAAAGAAAAGCCCATGATGCCGGGTAGCGAAGCCAAGAAGTAGATGGCCAGCACCAATACGATCAGGATGCCAAACATGGACTGTGCCACGGTCTGAGAGACACCGAGCACGCCACCAAAGACGTTGGTGACCGCACCGGAATCACCGAAGAAGCGATTGACTTCGGTGGTGACGCGTTCGGACAGTGCGTACTGCTGATCGATTTCTTGTACCCATTCACTGTTCAAAAAATCTGCGACGATTTCCGGCGCCCGGGTGATGAAGCTCGTGATCTGGTTGACCAAGGTTGGAATGATCAACGCCATGAACCCGCCAAATATGGCTAGCGTGCCCACCATCGTCAGTACGACAGACATGGGACGGGACAGCCCGCGTCGCATCAAAAAGCGCACGACTGGGTCCAACCCCAAGGCGATGAACAGCGCAATGGCAATCCAGGTCAGCAACGAACCGACATTGGTCAGGACGTAGTATCCGCCGAGGGCCAAACCCACGCCGATGGTGGCCAAAAAGCCCATGGACACCGGATGCAGCGCCGGGAAGGGGTCAAGAGATTCTTCTGACTGATGTTCTGGGACTTCACCGAGTGCCGCAGCACGCGTCGGGGTGCTGAACATTTTGCCTAGGCCCGCGCTCAGTCGTCGGGCCCAGCGACTTTGGAGCGGAGCACTTGGACTGGTGGCGCTCTGCGCTGTACCAGACTCGGCTTCCGGCGAATTCACAGGTTTTGAATCCGTTGATTCTGCAGCCGTAGTAGGTGTAGCGGTGTGATCCTCAGGCTCGTGAGGATCGTTGTGTTGGCGCTGTTGATCTGGCTCCATGGCACTGAGCATATCGCGGGCACCGGTGTTTTTGTGGTGCATGACATTGCATGAAAATACTATTGATCCACTTCACAGCCCCGGAACGGAACCATGATCGCGTTGAACTCGTTAGACTTGGGAATGAACTGCAGTAAGACGTAGGCGAATAGGTGAACTCGTGCGAAAAGTAATCTCCGTGATCGCGATGCTACTGGGGGCCGCAGCCCTCGTGGTTGGCATCGGACAGAAGACCTTTTGGGCCCCGCCCGAAACGGTCACTGCGACCATGCCGCAACTTGACGGCGAGGCACCGCTGACAGTGATCGAGTCTTCGGTCAATGATCCCAAACTTGACCCGGTAGAACTGGTAATCAAGGCCAAGGGTGAATTCACTGCGTCTTTGGGACGTAGCTACGACGTTGATGCTTGGGTCGACAATGCAGCACACGTGTCGCTGACCGGTGTTGATACCGAGAATCACCAGATGATCGCTAAATACGTTGACGGTGAGGCCGAAGTGCCTAACCCTGCCGGCGATGACATCTTCTTTGATTCACAAAGTGCTGATGGCACCATGACCTACCGCTGGACGACTCCTGACTCCGGTGACTGGTCGCTGCTATTGGCCGCAGGCGGAAAGGACGCAGCCCCAGTGGACATTTCCGTGACCTACGCCAACGATGACGCAATGCCATTTGCTCTGCCGTTGATCATCGCCGGTGCAGTACTGCTGGTCTTTGGGCTGGCCCTGCTGGTGATGCGTCCAGCTAAGCCAAAGAATTCCGCTAATACTCAGCACTCGGTGGCTGCAGCTGCCGTTGTTGCACTGGCGATTTCCGGTGTTGCGCTGCCAATGCAGCCGCAGGATGATTCCAGCGCTACCCCTTCGGAATCTGCTTCCCCATCCGATGAAGCTAGCTCAAGCGCATCTTCGTCCGCTCCTGCAGAAGAGTCAGCATCGGCTTCTGCCACCGAGTCGGCTTCAGAGTCCAGCGAAACTTCTGACGCGGAACCTACCGCCTACCCGGTACTAACCGAAGAGCAGCTCAAGAACGTTCTGGCTGATGTTCAAAAGCAGGTCGGCAACGCCGATGATAAGCAGGATGTGAAGGCTTTGGAGTCCCGCGCTGCCGGTGCCTTTAAGTACCTGCGCGGCCAGCGCTACGAGATGCTTAAGAAGGACTACAAGGTTGATAAGCCGTTGACCTTGAACACTCAGGTCTTGCGCTCGGCTGCCGTGCCAAACGCCAGCGGCGCTGAATTCCCTCGCGTGATCTCAGTGGTCACCGCGAAGGACAACGACGCTGATACCCTGCCACAGGCCTTGACCTTGGTGCAGAAGAGCGCGCGTGATAACTACCAGGTTGTTTTCGCCGGTCAGATGCTGCCGAACTCATCCTTCCCGGGCATCGCAGTGGGGGATCCTGCCACGAAGCAGCTGACCGCTGATGCTAAGGACCTGCAGATGACTCCAGAAAAGGCCCTGGACGCCCTGGCTGATGTCCTGACCAATGAGAATTCGAAGCAGAAGGATCAGTTTGCTGACTCCGAGTTCATCAAGGCGATCCACGCCGCGCAGAAGTCCGAATCGGATGATGCCGACGAGGCAAAGGTAAGCTACAAGCGTTCAGTAACCAAGGGCGACACCTACGCCGTGTCCACTCCAGATGGCGGTGCCATCGTGGTGGGCAAGCTTAATAACAAGGCCCTGTTTGAGCGCACCGAAAATGCCGACCCGCTCAAGAGCAGCGATAAGTTGACCGAACAGCTGTTGGGTTCCAGCTCGTCCAATGGCAACGTGGAAAGCACCTACGCCGAGCCAGTGATGTTCTACATCCCGGCCGATGGATCTGAAGACAAGATCCAGCTGATCTCCGCTGACCAAGTCCTGCTCACTGTGAAGGAAGTTGACTAGTACCCATGAGCGAAGAGAACATCCCCTCAACCCGCGGGGCGGTAGACCTTTCGGCCCTGGCTAATCAGGGCCCGCAGGCTACTGACTCTGCTGCCTCGGCAGCTGCTAGCTGGACCACCAACCTTGACGAGGCGGCTTTCCAGCAGTTTGTGGGACTCTCGCAGAGCGTTCCAGCTATCGTGTCCCTGGGGTCACCGCGCGTACAGGTATCGGCAGATCTTGACGCCGTGCTACGCAAACTGGTGGATGCCAAGGGCGGTAAGTTTGTTCTTGGCTTGGTGGATGCAGAAACTTATCCGCAGATCGCTCAGGCTTTCCAAGCTCAGCAGATTCCGATGGTTGTTGCTTTGGTGAAGGGCCAGCCTGTGCCCTTGTTCCAAGGTCCTGCCGCGGAAGAACAGATTAGCCAACTGTTCACCCAGCTTGAGCAGCTGGCAGTACAACAGGGATTGACCGGGACTATTCCGCCATTTTCTGGAACCGCGACGGATACCGAACCGCCATTGCCACCACTGCATCAGAAGGCCGTGGATGCCATAGATGCGGGGGACTACGCAGCCGCGGAGGCAGCCTACCTCGAAGCGCTCAACGAGAAGCCAAATGATCATGAAGCTCAGGTTGGCGTCTACCAGGTGCGACTGCTCTCGCGCACGCAGAACCTTGACCTAAACAAGGCTCGTGATCTGGCAGCACAGAACCCAGAAGACCTTGGCGCGCAGCTTGATGTGGCTGACCTCGATGTCATTGGCGGTCACGTGGAGGATGCCTTCGCTCGTCTGGTGCTGTTGATTTCAAAGCTGGCTGATGATGATCGTGAACGTGTTCGCCGTCGCCTTATCGAGCTTTACGCGGTAGTGGGCAATACCGATCCTCGCGTTGCAGCTTCCCGTCAGAAATTGGCGCGCGTGCTGTTCTAAATTTGCTGCGTCACAAAGCCTCGGTCGACAAGAAAATTTGTCGGCCGAGGCTTTTTTCGTACTCAGGAATAACTCCAAAGGATGATGTGCATTGACTTGGTGCTTTGTTAGCCTGAAAACATGAATCAGATCGCACTGGATATTCGCGGCCTCGCCAAGCAATTTGGTCCCAAAGTCGCAGTGGACAATGTCAGCCTGCAGGTACCTTCCGGATCTTTTTATGGCCTAGTCGGCCCGAACGGCGCCGGTAAAACCACCATGCTCTCCATGGCCACCGGACTGCTCAGACCCGATGCCGGGCAGGCCCTGGTCAATGGCGTGGATATCTGGGCGGACCCGCAAGCAGCCAAAGCGACCATGGGTGTACTGGCCGACGGCGTGCGTCAGTTTGATCGCCTCACCGGTCGGCAGTTGGTTACCTACTCCGGACTCTTGCGTGGCATGGAACGAGCAGAGGTCACGGATCGAACCGAAGACTTATTACGCGTTATGGACCTCAGCGATGACGGCGACAAGCTCGTGGTGGACTATTCGGCGGGTATGACCAAGAAGATTTCCTTGGCTACCGCCATGATTCATTCACCGAAACTCTTGGTACTAGACGAGCCTTTTGAAGCCGTTGACCCGGTCTCGGCGGCCAATATCCGTGACATCCTGAACGACTACGTTAAGTTCGGCGGCACCGTGATCGTGTCCTCGCACGTCATGGATCTCGTGCAGCGCATGTGTACCCACGTTGCTGTCATTGCCGGAGGTGTGCTCAAGGCACAGGGTTCGGTTGATGAGGTACGTGGTGAGATGACCTTGGAAGACCGCTTCGTTGATCTGGTCGGCGGACGAGCAAATAATGAAGGGTTGTCATGGTTGCGCACATCCTCAAACTGAAACTACGACTGCTTGCCAATGGGTTCAAGCGTTCGGTAGGTCAGCTGGTCGGTGTGATCATCGGTGGCGTGTACGCCTTAGGGCTGATAGTGATGCTGACCCTGGCCGCCTGGTTCACAGCCGGAGAAAGCGCGATTGCCGGAGAAGTGAGCATCATCGTCGCGTCATTGGTGGTGCTGGGCTGGGCGGTGATTCCACCGCTGCTGACCGGTGTTGATCTGACCTTGGAGCCTTCGCGGTTTGTGCACTTTGGCATCCCGCAAAAAGCCTTGGGCCCGGCCCTGGTGCTATCCGGATTTATTTCGGTACCTGCGATCTTGACGATTGTTGGGCTCATTGGTGGTTCGCTCACCTTCCGTTATGATCCTTTGGCACTGGTGGTTGGAATCGTGGCTGCCATCATTACCGCGGTGATGGCGGTGTTGGTATGCCAGTATTTGACGATTATGGCTACCGCCTTGCGCGCCAAGCGTCGATTCCGCGAATTCACCTTTGCGGTGTTGTTTTTGATCTTGGTCTGCTTGGGGCCAATCATCTCCTCGATCGCCATGGCAGCGAGCAGCCTGGTGGATTTGGTAGTGCCTATCGCCAATGTATTGGCCTACACGCCGTTGGGAGCTGCTGCGGCCCTCCCCGGTGCCATCGCTGCTGGGAACTACGTGCAGTTTGGTATCTGTCTGGTGCTGACGGTGATCTATCTGGCCGGCCTGTATTGGTTGGTTTCTCGAGCGACAGCCAAAGCGACGGTCACGCCGCCACCGGAACAACAAGCTGCCAAACAAAGTGGCTTGGGGTTCTTCAAATACGCACCAAGTAATCCAGCAGGTGCCGTCGGGGCCCGCGCTTTGACCTATTGGTTCAAAGACCCGCGCTACGCCATCGGTGTATTGATGGTTCCGGTGCTGCCGTTGATCTTCTGGTTTGTCGGCAACCAGAGCGGAAACTACACCATGATGTTCCTGTTGGGACCCTTTATCGGAATCCTGCTGGGCTTTTCCATTTCCGCCGATATTTCCTATGACAATACGGCGTTTGCATTGCATGTTCTTACCGGGGTTTCAGGGCGCGCCGATCGTGCCGGACGAGCCCTGGCCTGCCTGACGCTGTCAATCATTCCGGTGCTTGCTGCGGCAATACTGCCCGGAGCGATCTCCGGCGAAGTATGGCGGATTCCCGGTGACATTGGCATGTCCCTGGCTGCTTTGCTCGTCGCCTTAGGTGTTGCTTCGGTCGCCTCGGCCCGATACACCTACGCGGTACCACTTCCAGGGGATAATCCCATGAAGACCCCTCCAGGTAACGGTATGCGCGTGGCGCTAACCCAGTTGGCTACTTTCACGACCATGGGAGTCTTGCTGATCCCGGTGATCATTCCGTACCTGATTGGCTGGTTCCAAGAGTCGCAGGGCTTTAGTTACCTGACCCTCGGCATTGGTTTGGTACTGGGCATTGGACTGTTCTTCGGCGGCCTAGTCCTAGGTGGTAAGTGGTACGAAAACCGGGCACCTGAGCTGATGCAAGCGGTCATGCTCAACAAATAAATCTCGTGAAGCCAATTCGGCACGCGGTCATTGCGTCAGCAAAATGCTGGGGTGAGACCGCGTGTCGTTTTGTTGTTAAAACTCCATGAATCACAGTTGCTGGATCGGCCTAAAAGCGCGCATGTGGAGGCGGAAGCACAAAGACTTTTGGCAGTGGATGTGGACAAGCTCCCATGCTGAACGGACTCGCAAAGCAGGTAATTCGTACTAGACTTGAAGGCATGGTGGAACAGTCTGAAGAAACTCGTGGCGGCACAGCGACGATCGAACGGACCGAGACAACTCAGAGTGTCGAGGCTGGCGATCATGAGCGTTTTGCCCATTACGTGCAGAAGGAAAAGATCATGGAATCGGCGCTGTCCGGTGAGCCAGTGATCGCCCTGTGCGGCAAGGTATGGACCCCAGGTCGAGACCCCAAGAAGTTCCCGGTATGCCCTGAGTGCAAGGAAGTTTACGACTCCTTGATGGGGTAGTGCCCGAGAACGAACAGCACTACTTCACACACAGCACGCGGCCGGGAAAAGGTAAATGACCGAGACACTTTTTGATTTTGGCGACAAACTTCCACTGGAAGACAAGCTCCCTGTAGCGTATCCAGAACGTGCGGCCTGGGGAACCGGGCCGAAACTTCGCGCCTGGCAGGCCGAAGCCTTGGCTCAATACTTTGAGACCGAGCCCAAGGACTTCATGGCCGTGGCTACCCCCGGCGCAGGTAAAACTACCTTCGCACTGCGCTTGGCCAAGGTGCTCATCGATTCGGGCAAAATCAATCGCATGATTGTTGTCGCGCCGACCGACCACCTGAAAAAGCAGTGGGCCGACGCGGCAGCCCGAGTTGGTATTGCACTGGACCCTAATTACAAGAATTCTGATGGGCGCCACGGCTCGCACTATTTGGGTGTTGTGGTGACCTATGCCCAGGTGGCCCTCAAGCCTGCAGTGCATCGTGCCAAGACCGAAAATGCTCGGACCTTGGTGATCATGGATGAGGTCCACCACGCAGGTGACGCCCTGTCCTGGGGCGACGGTATCCGCGAAGCGTTTGAGCCAGCAACACGACGTTTGGCCTTGACCGGTACCCCGTTCCGTTCCGACGCGGCCCCCATTCCTTTTGTGCAGTACGTCGATGAGGGCGATGGAATTCGCCGTTCCAAGGCGGACTACACCTACGGTTACGGCAATGCGCTTGCTGACCACGTGGTTCGCCCGGTGCTCTTCATGGCTTACTCGGGCAACATGCGCTGGCGTACCGCTGCCGGCGAGGAAATGGAAGCGAACCTCGGCGAGGGATTCACCAAAGACGTCACCGCTCATGCGTGGCGTACCGCCTTAGATCCGCACGGCGATTGGATACCTTCGGTGCTCCGTGCTGCGGACCGACGTCTTTCCGAGGTCCGTCGTACAGTGAAAGATGCCGGTGGCCTGATTATCGCCACCGATCACGAGGACGCCCGCGGTTACGCCACTCAGCTTGAAGCGATCTGTGGCGAAAAAGTCACGACCATCCTCTCCGATGATCCCAAAGCCTCCGAGAAGATCGATGAATTCTCGGCCTCCGAAGCCCGGTGGATGGTCGCCGTGCGCATGGTGTCGGAGGGCGTTGACGTGCCCCGATTGTGCGTCGGTGTGTATGCGACGAGCACTTCGACTCCGCTGTTCTTTGCCCAGGCGGTTGGACGCTTTGTGCGTAGCCGCAAGCGTGGGGAAGTAGCGAGCGTGTTCTTGCCTTCCGTGCCGATTCTGATGGCTTTAGCCAACGAGATGGAAGTCGAGCGCGACCACGCGCTGGATAAGGAAGGCTCCAAGGACGAGGACGGTCTGGACGATTCACTTCTTGAGGCTGCCAATAAGGAAGAGAAGGCTAGCGATGAGCTGGCGCGCAATAAGTTTGAAGCTCTGAATTCGCAGGCTTCCTTTGACCGTGTGCTCTTTGACGGTGGCGAATTTGGTACCGGTGCAGATATCGGTAGTGATGAAGAACTAGGATTCCTTGGCATTCCAGGCTTATTGGAGACCGACCAGGTTTCTGAACTGTTGCGCAAACAACAGAGCAAGCAGATTAACCGTGGTGGCACAAAACCCGAGCCGGTCTCTGATCACCGCCGAATGATGGAATTGCGTACCAAACTCTCCAAGAACGTTTCGGCGTGGGCTGCCCGTACGGGAACGCCCCATGGACAGATTCACAATAAGCTGCGCAGCATTTGTGGCGGACCGGCAGTGCCTCAGGCCACCGCCGATCAGCTACAGGCTCGTATCGACAAATTGCAGGACTGGTTCGTCGGTCGCAAATAAGCCTGCTGACAGGTACTAGTGCCATAATTCTGCCATGGCTAAAAATGAATTATCGGTAGCAGCCCGGGTCCATCGACGAGATCGCGCTCGGGCTGCTGCTTCGTATCTAGCCATCTTTTTGGGTTTGATCAGCCTGTTCGCCCCGGTGATCGCCCACTTAGCCGGAGCCGCGCCACTGTTGTTTTCCGGCCCGTTAGCGGCCTTCCCTCCCTTTCTTTATCAAATTTCGCGCATCTACATTATTTTTGGAAGCTTCAGCCTCTTTGTGATGGCGCGATACCTTCGCTCGGGCAACCGACTTGCGTGGGGAGTTTCGATAGCGTTGCTGGTGCTCATTGCGCTCTTCAATATTGGAAAGACCATTGATTGGCCGGTGGCGGTGCTCAGCCTCGCGGGGGCGGCGTGGTTGGCTGCAAAGCAAGCCGCGTTCCCGGTACGCCCCGGAAAGGTCCTCACTCGGCGCTCGCTGTTGGTCGGTGGCGCGGTGCTTCTCTTGGCGACCATCATTGCTGTCGGATTGTTGATCCATCTCGTTCGAGATAATGCAATGAGTCTAGGCGATGGAGTACGTACGCTCTTTAGTTCACTGGATGTGGAACTTCACGAACGCGGCGAGCACCCGCGACTAGAACTGCTGCTGGCCTTGGTGCTGAGCATTGTGGGTTTGGTGATGTGGCACCTGCATGTGGCCAATCACGCCAGAGAGATTGGTGCACAGGAACACCACGAAGCACGTGAACGGGCCCGCAGTGTGATCGATGCTTATGGCGGCGGTACCCTGGACTATTTTGCCTTGCGCGATGACAAAGAATGGTTCTTCCTCAAAGACTCGGTGCTCGCCTACGCTATTCGTGGCTCGGTCTGCTTGGTGTCTCCGGATCCTATTGGCCCGGCCGAGCAACGCGAGGAAATCTGGGCCGAGTTCATGCTCTGGGCAGAACACCATGGCTTGGCCGTGAGCGTACTGGCGGCGGGCGAAGAGTGGCTACCGATCTATGAGGACAGCGGTCTGCACACGGTGTATCTGGGAGACGAAGCCATTGTGGACTGCCAGAATTTTTCATTGGCAGGCAAGAAGTCAAAGTCTTTGAGACAAGGACACGCCAGAATCGTACGTGCCGGATATTCGGTACAGCACGTTGACCCCTTGCAAATCTCCGATCAGCTCAAGCAACGACTGGAAGCGTTGAGCCTGCAGAGCCGCCAAGGTGAGGTTGAGCGTGGTTTTTCGATGACTCTTTCGCGCCTGTTCGATCCTGAGGACAAAGGGCTGATGCTCTCGATTGCCTTCGATGCTCAAGGGATTGCCCAAGCGTTTATCCAGTGGATGCCAGCCTCTGCAGCTAACGGCTGGTCGCTGGACGTGATGCGCCGGAGCACTGCTGAGGACATGCCAGGTGGGCTCATGGATTTCATCATCATTGAGACCATCGGGAAACTGGCTACTGAAGGCAAACACGGACTGGGGTTGAACTTTGCGGTCTTGCGCGATGCCGTGGCAGAAGACAAAAATTCATCACGGTTCGAGAAGCTGGTGGCCCAACAAGCATCCAAACATGCTCAAGTCGCTTCACTATGGAAATTTAACTCAAAATACGACCCACAGTGGCAACCGCGCTATGCGGCAGTTGGAACCATGGACCTATGGTTAGCCCAAGGACTAAGCATGGCTCATGCCGAAGGCCTGGCCGAGTTCCCCTCCTTACCTTCCTTCGCCTCTGCGGCAACAGGAAGGAACAAAAAGTGATTTCCGCGGTCAACCTTTTGGTCCTTGGTGAACCGTGAAGTTCTGTGAAAGGTTAGGGCAGATGACAAAGCGCGAAAAGTATTTTCGATACGCATTGGGTTCTGGTGCGTTGGCCTATTCTTCGGGCATGCTCAGTGAAGCGCTACTGGGCTGGAAACTAGATCCACGTACGACACTATTATCTGAGTTAGCTGCCAGTGGTCATCCTGATCGAAGAGTATTCCGAGTGACAGACATCGTGGCAGGCACGTTATTCATTGGTGCCAGCGCCGTGCCACAGCACCGCCGTGCCACAACATTTCGAGTGTTATTGGCTCTGTTCGGAACTGCCACGATCGCCGATGCACTCAGCCCCCTGGACTACCCGATTTCACAAGACGAGCAGAACCCGAAGGACCAGAAGCATCGCGGTGCCCCGAGCCTTCGCCATCGGGCGCACTATCTCACAACGACTCTCGCTGGCAGCGCCGCTGCGGGAATTTGTCTGCACGATTGGCAGCTACAACGCCGTCAGTCGGGCACGGTGCGAAAGTTTGCTGGTCCCGCAGTGGTTCTTGGAGAAATCGCGGGAGTCGTGGCCTTGGCTTCCCCCAAGCTTCTACCTGGTATCGTGCAAAGGATGCAGACCCTCGGATTTACTGCCATTTGCCTGGACCTCGCTCGACGTGGGCTGGCCACTTCACCATCGCCCAAAGTGTGAACCCATCGTGACGGGGAGACTGGAGACTTGGGGATCCGCTGCGGTCGGTTACGCCTTGGTAGAAGCTTCGCTGACCCGGTCGTAGGTCAGCACCCGGATCCCTGAATCAAGTACGCTCTGTGCAACGGGTTGGAACCGATGAAACTCAAAGGGCCCGTCAAAAAGTGGGATGCCGGCGCCAATTACTGATGGATTTTGTTTCAGGATCAGTCGGTCGATTTCGGGGAGCAAACTGTGGGCTAGTTTCCCACCACCGACCAACCACAAGTCTTTTCCTGGTTCATTTTTCAGTTGGCGCACTCGTTGGCGTGCACTGCCCGGAACGATTTCAACGTCAGGGTTGTGGCTCTTGAGCGTTGTTGAGAACACCAGGTGGCGAAGGTGCCGATAGGCATCGGTGGTCCCGGCAGCCAAACCAACTTCGTAGGATGCCCTGCCTTCAAGAACAGTGTCGAAGGTAGTGCCAGGATCGGAAATCCCTAGCGCTTTCCGCGCGGCCGTGGGCAAGGCTTCGGGGTAGTGTTCGATCATAAAACTGATCAGGTCTTGCGCTAAGGGGAAGAATTCTGCGCCACTAGGATCACCACCATCGGGCCCGGCAATGTAGCCGTCCAAAGTTGTGGCCACGTAGTACACGAGCTTGCGCATGTCGGTCCGTTCCAGGAGGCAAAAGTGTGCCCCCAGCATGCCCACGGAGTGAGTCCACGGTCAAGTGCCCTAGAGGATCAGAGCTCGGTTCGCACCTAGCCCAGAGTTAGAACCGTGACTCCGGCATCGCGTAATTCATCATGAACGGCGGGCAGGTTTTCGGGTGTGACAGCAGCTGTCAGTGGCGAGATGACTGTGGCGCTGAAACCCTCAGCCACAGCGTCCAAGGCCGTGGCGCGCACGCAGTGATCCGCTGCCAATCCGACAATATCCACGGTGGTGATGCCTGCTTCGCGCAACCACGGGGCCAACAACGGGCCACTTTCATCGTCAATAGGGGCACCGTCGATGAGCTCGCGTGCTTCAAATCCTGAATAGGCGGCGGTGAAACGGCCCTTGGCAAAATGCGCGTCGACCGGCGTATCTTTGAGCAGCGGGTGTAGCTCGGCTCCGGCGGTTCCAGCAATACAATGTGGTGGCCACGAATCAACGTAGTCTGGCGTTGATGAAAAGTGGGCTCCGGGCTCAATGTGCCAGTCTTGCGTGGTGATCACGGCCGAATAACTCTGGCGGCGTTCGGCAATATCGCTGGCGATCGCTGCAGCAACGGCATTTCCGCCCGCTACGGCCAGGGCACCGCCCTCGCAAAAGTCAGGTTGCAGATCAATGATCAGCAGGGCTCGAGTCATGGCTTGCTCCTTGATGCGGGCCGTTGAATTCACCTTGTGAATAGGCTACGGCCCGCAACTGAGATTTTCGTGTGTTTTCAGTTCTGAATCATGATCGTTGGAATGACCGGTTCGCCACGCTGCAACTTGCGAGCAACGCCAGGCAGTTCTTGGATCGATGCGCGATGACGTTCGGTGGCTTTCTGTACCCCGGAAGCACCGGTGTAGGACTGATCAATTTCGCCATTGACCACCAGCGGCACCACGAGTTCGCGTTCTGGTCCACCGGTGGTGTGCTCGGTGGTGGAGACAACTTCCGCCACAGCGCGGTCACGGTCATTGAGCTGACGTACCGCGTGCTTGCGACCGCCAATACTAGCCTTATTTGCGGCGGCTTTGGCCACGGGGATCCACTCGCCGGCATCATCTTGACGCGCAACAAGCTTGTAAACCATTGAAGCGGTGGGGTGCCCGGAACCGGTGACCAGGGCGGTGCCTACGCCGTAGGAATCAACCGGGGCGCTGGCCAAGGCAGCGATAGCGTATTCGTCCAAGTCCGAGGTGACGGTGATCTTCGTGTTCCAGTTGCCTAGATCATCAAGTAACTGGCGGACCCAACCGGCCTGTTGCACCAGATCACCAGAATCGAGGCGAACCCCGCCGAGTTCAGGACCGGCGACCTCAACGGCGGTGCGAACACCTTGTTCGACATCGTAGGTATCCACCAACAAGATCGTGTCCTTACCCAGCGAAGCTACCTGCGCTTCAAAGGCGGCGCGCTCCGAATCGTGCAGCAGGGTGAAGGAGTGGGCAGAGGTTCCCACGGTCTTTAGCCCGTAACGAGCACCTGCCTCCAAATTTGAGGTCGAAGCGAAACCGGCAATCATCGCTGCGCGGGCTGCGGCAACGGCCGATTCTTCGTGGGTGCGTCGCGATCCCATTTCGATGCAGGGGCGGTCACCGGCCGAGGCGATCATGCGCGAGGCGGCCGAGGTGATGGCCGAGTCGTGATTCATGACCGAAAGCAGGTAGGTTTCTACCACGCAGGCTTCGGCGAAGGTGGATTCGACGGTTAGCAGGGGAGAGTTAGGGAAATACAGCTCGCCCTCGGCGTAACCGGAGATGTTCCCGCTGAATCGGTAGTTTTCCAAGTACTTGATGGTCTGTGCGTTGACGACCTTGTTGTCTTTGAGGAAGCGCAGCTGCTCGTCGTCAAAGTGAAAATCAGCCAATCCTTCAAGCAAGCGTCCGGTGCCGCCAACAACTCCATAGCGACGTCCCTCAGGCAAGCGCCGTGCGAACGCTTCAAACACGGAAGGGCGGTGGGCCGCACCGGACTCGAGTGCCGCCTGAAGCATGGTCAACTCGTAGTGGTCGGTGAAGAGGCTGGTGCGCATGGGACGCTCCTGAAGATCGAAAAAGTATCAGCGGTGGTGCTGCCTGTACTAGCAGACCGGTTTTTACTGTATAACGGCTCACGCTGAAGATGATATTTACCGTGTCCTGCGTGGCGTTCAGAATCGACGCGTAAAATAGAAATTATGACCGCAATGCCCGATGTACTTCCCGAAATCGAAACCGCCGCCACGTATGAAAAGCCATGGCGCTTGATTGTGTGGAATGACCCGGTGAACTTGATGAGCTACGTGGCCTACGTGTTCCGTTCCTACTTTGGATTCACGGCTGAAAAGGCTGAACAGCTCATGCTGCAGGTGCACCATGACGGATTCTGCAATGTGCGCAGCGGTAGCCGTGAAGCCATCGAATCAGATGTCCAAGCGATGCACGGATTCGGGCTCAACGCGACCATGACCCAGGAGGCCTAAGGGTGGCCAAGGCCTTCAAATACGGTGCCCACGGAATTACTGGCACCCTGCATTCTGCTGAGCGTAAGTTACTGCGCGAACTCTTTGGTGACGTGATCACCATGCTGGAAGAGCGTGCACTTGTACACCAGCTTCCTGACGATATCGACCCCTTGTACGCACTAACTGGAATGCGACCTGAGTCGATGGATCTGCCGGCGGTCACTGATCCGGCACTGTCTAAACTTCTACCTGATGCCAGCGATGACCCTGTTGTAGCAGCAGAACACCGCCGACTGACCGAAGCCGACTTGATTGCACAGAAGACTGGCCGATTGCGCGAGGCCCAGTTCCTGATGGAAACCGACAAGATTGTGCTGGAAAAAGAGAATGCACAACGCTTTGCGCAGGCGCTGAATGATGTCCGGCTCGTTTTGGCCGAACGCCTTGAAATTCGAGACGAACAGGATGCTGAACGCGTCTCTGAAGTCTTGGACGCGGCGGAGGTTGAAACCCCTGAAGAGTATCTAGCGTTGGTTTATAACTTGGTCTCCTGGGTGCAGGATACGTTGATGAGCGCCCTGATGGATGCGGAGTATTAATCGATGAATTCCTATTTTGCTACCGAGCAAGTTTCTGTTCCTGATGCCGATACGCCGATCGGCATCTTTGACTCGGGCGTTGGTGGACTGACCGTAGCTCGCGCAGTGATTGATCAGCTCCCGGGCGAATCACTGATCTATGTTGGTGATACGGCAAACTCGCCTTACGGACCCTTGCCGATTGCTCAGGTGCGTGCCAACGCATTGGGCGTCATGGATGAGCTGGTGGATGCAGGCGTGAAATTACTGGTGATCGCCTGCAACTCTGCGTCGGCCGCGGTCTTGCGTGATGCTCGAGAACGCTACACCGCTAGATACGGAATTCCGGTGGTGGAAGTCATTCAGCCTGCAGTACGCCGTGCAGTGGCTGGCTCCAAGAACGGCAAGATCGGCATCATCGGTACGCAAGCTACGGTCGGTTCGCGGGCCTACGAGGATGCCTTCGCTGCTGCCCCTGATCTTCAAGTGACTTCCGTGGCCTGCCCGCGTTTTGTGGAGTTCGTGGAATCAGGAATTACTGCCGGCCCAGAACTTCTGCAGATCGCGCAGGAATATTTGGCGCCACTTCAAGAAGCTGGCGTGGACACCCTGATTTTGGGGTGCACCCACTACCCATTGTTGACCGGTGTTATTTCTTATGTCATGGGTGATGGTGTCACCTTGGTTTCCAGTGCCGAAGAAACTGCCAAGGATGTTTTCCGTGCATTAACGCGTCATTCATTGGTGCGCGAAGATGGTGTCGCGGCGCGTCATGAGTTCCTTGCCACAGGCAACGCTGATAGTTTTGGTGTACTGGCTCGCCGTTTCCTCGGACCCGAGGTTTTGCAGGTGCGCCACGTGGACCATGTGGCCGCCCACTACCCGACCGGTGCGATTGCGCGGATTACTCCGCAAATGATTGCCGCGTCGAAAGCGAGAAACGAATGAAGCTGACCATCATCGGATGCACCGGGTCGTTTCCTGGACCGGGATCTCCTGCGTCCTGTTACCTGGTGTCCGCCTTTGATGGCACGCGCGACTGGAAGATTCTCCTAGATTTAGGTTCCGGCGCGCTGGGCGTTCTGCAACGCTACACAGATCTTAAAGACATTGATGGGATCATGATTTCCCATCTACACCCGGATCACTGCATGGACCTTTGCGGTCTACATGTGGCGATTCGTTGGGATCCTAATGGCTGGGGTCGTGAACGCATGCTGGTGCACGGACCAGCAGCGACCGCCAACCGGATCGAAACTGCCTACTCCTTGCCCGATGGTGACACCATGGCCAAGGACTATGACTTCCAGGTGTGGACGCCGAATAAACCAGTAAAAATTGGGCCCTTCACCATCACGCCTTATCCGGTGCGTCACCCGATTGAGGAAGCCTACGCCTTGCGCGTGGAGGCCAGCGAACCGGGCCCGGATGGCGAAATGCTCACGAGTGTTTTGACGTACTCGGGGGACACCGACACCTGTGATGGCCTGGTCGAAGCAGCCAAAGGCGCGGATATGTTCCTCTGTGAGGCTGCCTTCGAAGAAGGCCGCGATGATCATATCGACGGCGTTCACCTGACCGGTAAACGAGCTGGCGATATGGCTACTGCTGCCGGCGCTGAACGCATGCTACTCACACACATTCCGGTGTGGACCGATATCAATAAGGTTGTGGAAGAAGCTAAGGGAACTTACTCCGGCGGTATTGCTGTGGCAGTATCCGGCGTGACCTATGGCGTGTACTCGGGAAGCCTGAAAGAAGATAAAGATCCTTCTCTCTTTAGAGGGGAGCGCGGTACCGATTATTTGAAGACGCGTACCGGCACCTTGCCCACCATTTCTTATGAAAAGACGCGTAAGTTCCCACTACTTAAACGTAAAAAATAAATATCTAACGAAAGATCAGCATCATCGAAACGGCCAGCTTCGTTGCGGTGGTGCTGATTTTTTGTTGCACTCTTAGACAATGCTCTATATCGCCACGAGGTGTATTTCACCGTAACTCTCTGGCGAGCACGTGAAGATCATCGGGTACGCGTGGTTAGGATGGAATCATGACTTTACGCGCTGACGGCCGAGGAGCCGCGCAACTTCGAGACATCACCATCACCCGCGGCTGGTCCGCCCAGGCCGAGGGCTCTGCACTGATTGAATTCGGTAACACCCGAGTACTGTGCACCGCTTCGTTCACCGAGGGCGTGCCACGCTGGCTCAAGGGACAGGGCACCGGATGGGTCACCGCCGAATATGCCATGTTGCCACGTGCCACTAACACCCGTAATTCCCGCGAATCGGTCAAGGGCAAACTCTCGGGACGTACCCACGAAATTTCGCGTCTGATCGGTCGTTCGCTACGTGCCGTTGTTGATACCAAGGCCTTGGGCGAAAACACCATCGTGTTGGACTGTGACGTGTTGCAGGCTGACGGTGGCACTCGTACCGCGGCCATCACCGGTGCCTACGTGGCGCTGTCTGAAGCAATTACCTGGGCTCGCTCGCAGGGCATCGTGAAAGAGAACGCCAAGGTTCTCACCGACTCGGTGGCCGCGATCTCCGTGGGCATCATCGACGGAACCCCAATGCTTGATTTGCCGTACGAAGAAGACGTCCGAGCAGAGACCGACATGAACGTTGTTGTCACCGGCTCCGGCGACTTTGTTGAGGTTCAGGGCACCGCCGAAGGTGTTCCTTTTAAGCGTGCCGAATTGGATGCTCTGCTTGATCTTGCTTTGGGCGGAACCAACGAACTGGCACAGATCCAGCGCGAAACGTTGAAGATCTCCAAATGAGCCAGCCAGTCCTTGTTCTCGCATCGCACAACCAGGGCAAACTGCGTGAGCTACGCGAATTGTTGCGTGGACAGGTCCCTGGGTTAGACGTTGACACTCAAGTCATTGACGCAGCCACCGCTGGGGCTACCGACCCAGTGGAAGACCAGGTCACCTTTGAAGGCAACGCGCTGAAAAAGGCCCGCGAAATTGCCGCGTCGACCGGGCTGATTGCGCTCGCCGATGATTCTGGTCTGAGCGTTGATGTTCTTGGTGGTGCTCCAGGAATCTTTTCCGCCCGCTGGTCTGGGGTCCACGGAAATGATGAAGCGAATATTGATCTATTGCTTGCGCAGTTGGGCGATATCGCTGTGGAGCACCGTGGTGCGCAGTTTGTCTGCGCCGCTGCCTTAGCGACTCCGGCCGGCGATGAATTCGTTGAACTGGGCAAGGTGGAAGGCCTGCTACGCACGGAACGCGCTGGTGATCATGGATTTGGTTATGACCCAATCTTTGAACCTGTCGGGGCCGGAAAATCGATGGCAGAGCATACGCCACAGGAGAAGAACGCGATCTCTCATCGTGCTCGAGCCTTTGCTGCCTTGCTTCCCACCATTGTTGAGGCTGTCAGCAAAGCGATTAGCAACGGCTAATCTTTGGTAACGCAACGCCAGCCAGTGACTACTTTGCGGTAGTCGCTGGCTGGCGTTGTGCATTAGGCCGGATGATTGATCCGGTCAGTTTTTAGGAACTGGAAGTGGCCGAGGCGCTTGGCGTAGCATCATCCTCTTCAGTTTTTGGTGCCGTGGAAGGCTGCTGCGTATTCGGCGTCGTGCCATCGGCTGATTCAGAAGTGAAGTGCGAGCGGATGGAATCTGCTTCGCTACTTACCGTGTCAGCATCAATGAGATCACTCGCTTCGTTATTCAACAGCGTGGTCCACTTAGTCAGGATTTCTTCGGCAGTGCCCGACTCGTAGAGCTTATTGGTCAGCTCGGTCTTGGCCGCTTCATACTGTGCCTTGAAGTTTTCGTCGGCGAGGAAGCGGGTCACCAATGCGTTGGATTTTCCGCCCATCGACCGGCCACCGTTTTGACCTCCGGCAGCCTTGTCGTCCGTGGTCTTAGTATCGCCATCGGTAGCTGTCTTGCCGTCCGAGGAATTGTCATCGGTTGACTTCTGGTCTGTGGAATTTTGATCAGTGGAGTTCTTGTCGGTGGAGTTCTGATCAGACGAGTTCTGATCTGGGGGAGTCATATTGCCTCCAGGAGCGCCACCCTGACCATTCATTTCAGGACGTTGCCCTCCACCGCCACCACCGAATGACAGGCCGTCTGGCATCTCTCCGTTAGCTAGATCCTTGAGAACATCGATCAGTTCGGTGCCATCCTCCAAAGTCATCTGATCGGGGAGCTCGACGCCATCTGGAACCGTACCCGCCTCAATCTGTTTCTTCGCATCCTCTAGTTCTAGACCGTCAGGGAGCATGCTGGTCAGCAGCGAATCGGTGTCCATCTTGCCTGGGCCACCGGCGTTGCCGCCACCCATGCCTCCGCCTTGACCGCCGCCCATGCCGCCGCCTTGGCCTCCTCCCATACCGCCGAAGGAAAGGTTCTGATCCCAAGCGACAACTGTCATCGTTTTCGATTCGCTGTCATATCGGAGGAATGAATTGTTGCCTGGGCCGTCAATGTCATCAGTATTCGATACCAAATCTTGCATGGCCAAGTACGTAGCGAACTGATCCGTATCTAGATAGTCGGAGAGCTTGCTGGAGAAATCTTCATCGGAAGAGTTATTCACGAAGTCTAAGAAGGTAGCGATTGGGGTCAGATCATCGGTACCGGACTCAACATCGAAAGCAGATTCGTAGTCGCTGCCAGAATCACCGCGGTAGGAGTAGTCACCATCGGCATCGGCCTTGTAGGTAATTCCCTCACCTTCAAATGTTTCTTCGCTGTAGAGCTCATCAGAGGGGTTATCAATGACCAAGCGTAGTTCTGCATCTGAACCGTTCAAGGAGAACCGGGTTGCTGCAGCGTGTTCGGTGGCCAGTCCTGCTTCACCAAGCAGGTCCAGAGCGACCGCTTCATTCAGGGAAGACTCGCTCGTGTTGGTTCTCACGACGAATTCGGTTCTAGCGGAGTAGCTCTGGTTTTCCTCATATTTATCCAGACGCAGGATCCATGGGAGGGTCGCGGCGTCCGAGGATTCGTCGGTACCGCGAAGGGTGGAGTTACCCTTCAATTTCAAACCAACATTTTTGAAAGTGGTTCCGTCGATCGTGACTTCCGCGGAAATCCATTCCTTGGATCCGTCGGTGGAGTAGGCTTTCAAAGCTGCGGTGATGTCATCTGGATCAGCCGTGACACTGATTTCATGGACAGTGTCAGCATTGAAGAAGGTGGAGGTTTCGCTACTGACTTCGGTGTTGATGATGCTGTGCGACGAAGCGTTGGCTGACGTGGTGCAGCCTGCTAGGGCCAAGGCACCGATGGACAATGAGGCGACTGCCGTCATGACTCGTGGGGATCTAATACTAAAACGTCGAGGGGACTGCGCCCGATGGTTGGGTGAGTCAAACATGATGCTCCTAGGGGTGCAGGGACACTGCAGTGGATATTTTGTGTTTGGTTGTCTTGTGCCAGCGATTGGCTGGGAGATTCTGATTCAGCAGGCTCATCCCGGTAGCAAATTTGGAAATTCTCGATGGCCGAATCTGATGCCGCCACAGCAATTTGTCGGCAGGTCCGGCGTTCAGCGCCGACTTTGTTTCCACGATGATTTCATTGCATTCAAGCCGGAACCCAGTGCGTGGTTCGGTCCACACGAGGTTGTTATCTACCGTGACTCGACTGTTGGTCTCCGGGAGAAACAGCGTGGTTCGGCTGTAGGAAGAATCAATGACAGGGGTGAGGCTGGTTGGAACGATCGGGCAAGAACCCAGCTCGTGATCGAGGGTTTCCTGGATGTACTCCAGTGACTGTTCACTGAGCGCTGCGCGGTCCGCAAAGGGATGTTCAATGCGTTCTTTGACAGTCTGTTCGCGGGCGCCTTCGGTTTTGACTTCGAGATAGCACTGCTGGGTATCCATATAGCTTCTGGTGCGCACCTTAAAACGACGACGACGCGGATGAGCTGCTAGATGGAAACTGGCCAGGTCCGGGGTATCAAAGTAGACCGAAGTGTAATCCGAAGCTCGGCGCCCATCGATGGATAGCACCAGTGCTTGCTGGGCTAATAGCGGGAGCACCTGCTCAGCCTGCTGTTGGGTGAGAATGTATTTGCGGTCGGTACGGGTTTGAAGAGCTGCTGCCTCGTTGAGTTCTTCGAGGCTAATAGTCTGTAGCTGGTCGCTGAAATTCATCGGGTCTGTCCGGTAATCACTTCGTGGTTCTCTACGGTGCGTGAAGTATCTGGCTCAATCATCTTTAGACTGGGCCGCGAGTAACGGACCTTCACGATGGTCTTGTCGTTGATTAGATCCAGCTGTTGAACTACTGCCTGGTGGATGGTTGCCCCACCAAAGAGCATGCTCAGGTGTGCGTTAAGCTCATCATCATCGGCGATGGCCCGGTCCAAAACCACTTCTTGATGGCGGTAGGTAGGCAAGACCTTTGAGTGGTCTGCTACCAGCATGGCCACCAAGATCAGTGCGACCAAGGTGATTGGCAACCAGACCGGGGTCGGGCCCATGCCGGCGATCAGGCCGATGGCCAGGGCTGAGAAGTAGTAAGCAATTTCGTGCTGTTCAAGCTCGGTGGAGCGCAGACGGATGATGGACAGAACGCCGAACAGTCCCATTCCGAGTCCTGCGCTGACGGTGCTTCCGGCTAGAGCCGTCGCGACAGCGAATACACCGATGTTGATTCCGATATACGACACTGCCAAATCTCGGCGGCGGTGGCGACGTAGGTATAGGCCAAAGGTGAGGATCAGGATGGCAGCGATATCGACAGCTGCGAAAAGCAAGACGTTCATAAATTTCCTTGTAGTTCTTCGGAAAGGGGGTTGTTAAAAGTCTTGAATTACTTGCTGTGGGATTCGTAGGACATCTTCATGAGGAAGCTAAGGGGCAGGTCAGATCACACTCTCGGGAAGGGATTCCTGAGAATTTCGTAGTGGAATGTCACGCGGAATTCTGCGGTTTTTAACCTAATTTTTTGCTTCTGTATGCGTTCTTTATGCGAATCCTAAGAAAGTGAGTCCGGTAGCTCTTGCGCTTCTCTGCTAGTGGTTCTATGGTTAGTTACATGACTAACTAACTCACTAACTAACCTGGTGGGAACGAACACTGAAGGGAGCCAGCATGATCGATGACTCAAAGCCCATATTCATTCAGATTGCTGAGCTGATTGAGAACGACATTGTCTCTGGTGTTCTTGCCGAAGAAGCCCAAGTCCCATCAACCAATGAGTTCGCAGCCTTCTATCGGATCAATCCAGCCACAGCGGCAAAAGGGATCAATCGGCTCGTCGAAGATGGGCTGCTCTATAAAAAACGGGGGATCGGAATGTTCGTCACCGAAGGTGCGCCACAACGGTTACGAGAACAGCGCCGTGAAAAATTTCAGCAGCAATTTATTACGCCACTCACCGCCGAAGCTTCAAAACTAGGCATCGGCATCAACGAATTGGTGGCCATGATCAAAACCAGTTCGGATACCTAAAACTTCGTCGCAAGGCAGGGAAGGTACGTCATGACTCAAGCAACAGCAATCGCCATCCGCGATCTGACCAAAACCTACAAAGACCTCAAAGCACTCGATAACATCAACCTGGATCTGGAACCCAACCGGATCTACGGACTGCTCGGACGCAACGGTGCCGGCAAGACAACGCTGATGTCCATCTTGACCGGTCAAAACTTCCAAGACCACGGAACTGTGCAGGTCTTTGGACACGAACCCTTCGAGAACGATGCAACTCTTGCGCGGATCTGTTTCATCAGGGAATCCCAAAAATACCCCGATGACTTCAAAGTCCATCAAGCATTTGCTGCAGCTTCCCTGTTTTTTGAGAACTGGGATCAGCACCTGGCCCAAGAGCTGATGAAAGAATTTGATCTGCCGGCCAAGCGCAAAATTAAGAAACTCTCCCGCGGTCAACTCTCCGCGGTAGGAGTGATCATCGGCCTGGCCTCACGAGCTGAAATCACCTTCTTCGACGAACCATATTTGGGCCTAGACGCAGTAGCACGGCAAATCTTCTACGATCGTTTGGTCGCGGACTTCGCTGAGCATCCACGCACGATCGTGCTCTCCAGCCACCTCATTGATGAGGTCGCCAACCTGCTTGAACACGTAATCGTGATCGACAAGGGCCAGATAGTGATTGACGCCGAGGCCGAAGAACTCCGCGGAGCAGCAGTAACCGTCACAGGAGATGCCGCCAAAGTTCAAGAATTTGTCGGTACGGCGAAGGTTCTGCATCAAGATGGACTCGGTGCTCTGGCCAGCGTCACCATCGAATCCCAGCTTGATGCGGGGCGCCGCGAGCAAGCCAAGCTTATGGGACTCGATCTCAGCCCGGTGTCACTACAACAGTTCGTAGTTCGTAGCTCGTTGAGTTCAGCGAGCGAAAGAGTCGATGAAAAGTCGGAGGCTTGGTCATGAACCGCATCATCAAAGTTGCTCGAATGCAACTGATCAACAAGGCCACTTTCATTGGCATTCCGTTGATCATCTTGTTCAGCTCATTCCTTTTTACCGTGGTGATCTGGTGGCTGGTCCGCCGAAACGATGCTGAAGGTATCCTTTACGGCGGCGGGGCTCAAGCCCCGATGTGGTACTTTCTTGCCCTAGGCATTCAAGCCTTGACCCTCACTTTCCCCTTCTCCCTAGGGATGAGCATTTCGCGTCGGAGTTTTTATCTGGGGACATTGGCCTTGTTCGCAACCTGCGCCCTCGTACTCTCGGTCTTCTACTACCTCATGGGATTGTTGGAGACGGCTACCGGGGGTTGGTGGTTAGACGGACGCTTCTTCGCTCTGCAATGGATTTCCGAAAATAATTGGTTCATTCAGATCATGTTCTACTTCGTACTCATGGTCCTGTTGTTCATGATCGGCTTCCTCATTGCCACGATCTACATGCGCTGGCGGCAGATGGGTATGGTCTTCTTCTTCACCTCGCTGGGCGTAGTAGTCATAGGTGCTATCGCCCTAATCACTTTCACTGATACCTGGATGCAGTTTTGGGAATGGGTGATGACATGGAGTGCCGGAGGAGTGACGCTCTGGGGAGGCCTAGTCGCCGTTCTGATGGCAGGATGCTCATATCTCACGCTACGTAAGGCAACTGCGTAGTCACATAGTTGACGAACCGGTACACGGTTCCCGTTCAAAAATGACGGGAAGCGTGCACCATTTCGTTTTGTTCGCTGGCACCCTTGGGCCAAGAACGATCCTTGCTATTCTCGGTAAGTACCAGGGTGAAAGTTGGCTTTCAAACCAAAAAGTCATAGCCCGTATCCCTAGGAGGACGTGCATGAGCACCCGAGCAACCGGAACCCGCACAAGTGACGGCGCACTGGAACTCCGACGAAAATTTACCCAGTCTCCGAGTGAATTATGGTCCTACCTCGTCAATTCCGAGCGTCTGGCGTTGTGGTTCGGTACCTACAGCGGTGACCCGGATAGCGGCGCGGTGGATGTTGTGTTGCTGGCTGAAGAAGGCGCACCCAGCGAACAGGTGGAAATTCTAGAATGCGATCCTCGGGCCTGGGTACTGAAAGTACGTACAGGTGAAGGAGCGGAGAGCTGGCAACTAGAACTACAGATTCACGCTGAGGGGACAGGCAGTGAACTCATATTCCAAATGCCTGGATTGGATCCGTCCATGGCAGGCTCGGTAGGACCGGGATGGGAGTACTACCTTGACCGTCTGACTGCTGCAGTCAGTGGAGGCGATGTCGGAACCATCGATTTTGAGAAGGATTATTATCCTGCGCTGAGCGAATACTACGAGCAACTGTTTCAAGCGAAGTGACATTTCGGACCTGATGCACAGTGATGTCTGACTTCAAACTACGACATGCCCAGCGGTTAGTGCGTTCGTTCCCTACGGTCCAAATGCTGATTAGCTACAAGTCAACTGCGCTTCTATGGCTTCATGCTGCGAGCCAAACCGCCGTTGAGTACTCCGGGAGTAGAGCCTGTGATGCCAGAGTCAGGGTTTAAGCGAGTAAGCTATTGGGCGTGGCATTGGACTTCACAGCAGTAGATTTTGAGACAGCGAACGGTTTTATCGGCTCCGCCTGTTCGGTGGGCCTGGTCAAAGTACGTTCCGGAAAAATAGTTGAAACCGAACAGTGGCTGATGAAGCCACCAGAAGGTTTTGACCACTTTGATCCGCGCAATGTCTCAATCCACCACATCACCCCGGATATGGTCATTGACTCGCCACGCGTCACCCAGAAACTCCCCGAACTTCTCGATTTCATTGGACCTGATGTGTTGGTGGCACATAATTCGGCTTTTGACTCGGGAGTCATTCGGGCAGCCTCGGAGGCCAGCGAGATCCCCGTGCCGGAAATTGCGCACCTATGTACTGTGAAGCTTTCCCGTAAAGCCTATGACCTGCCCAGCTATTCATTGCCATTTGTAGCTGAAGAAGCGGGCCACCCCATCGAGAATCACCACGAGGCGCTCGCCGACTCCACCGCTTGTGCCTGGGCCATGATCGACATGGCAGGACGCAGTGGTGTTCAGTCAGTTCTTGAAGCCGCGGATCACTACGGTGTGCGTCTGGGGCTCACCTCAGCGTGGCAACCGGGCGATGAATACTCACGAGCTACCCGCGACGCCCAAGGATGGTTGGCTTCCGGGCACCCATTGCCACCACAGGACGCATTTAACAACTGGCCTCAAGAAGGGCCAAACCCGAGCCCTAATCCAGAAGCTGATCCCGGTCACCCTCTCTACGGGCAGATCATGGTCTTCACTGGCAATTTGGCCTTGCCCCGTCCACAGGCCAAGGAACTCGCTGCCGAACACGGTGCGCAAACGGCCTCACGAGTTACGCGGGCAACGACCGCACTGGTCGTGGGAGATGGCTTCGTCCCGCAAGACTTGGCTAATGGTCGTTTGACCAACAAAGCCAAGCACGTGTTGCGCCTGCGCGAAAAAGGTCAGAAAGTCACCATCATTTCTGAAGGGGAATTCATGCAGATGGTCGGCGGGTTTGGGCTGATCGCCTAAAGCACAGCAACTTAAGAAGATGAAAGCCGGCTCCTAGAAGCCGGCTTTCCTCGTCTGGTAGTAATTCTGGCTAAACTAGCAGAGCCATCCAACGATCGTGCAATTCGGAAATGATGTCATCGAGGGCGCTGGCTGGGCGTTCTCCCACCGCTTCAGTTCCATACACGGCAGCCAACAGCGCTACAGCATAGGCATCAACTTCAGGATCCCGGTCTTCCGGATTTGACACGACTGATTCAGGAGCAGCCTCAACATCTGACTCCTCCGACGACTCTTCTGCATGGTCACCAAAGTACGCGTTGTAGGCATCTTCTGGTGCGAGCGAGATGTTATCGCGAATCTTGGAAACCACCGCACGCAGAGCCGAAGCCGAAGGGCCTTCCAGATCCACCAGGAATTCATCCCATTGCGTGGCGGACTCTTCGGAGCGTTCCATCGCGGAGCGAATGATTTTTGCTGCAGCCACCGCAGTTTTAGCTGCCTGAGCGTCGTGGGTTAGGAATGCGGCCGCACGAGCCAGGGTTTCCGTGGTACCTAGCGGTACACGGGCCAAGAGCGCGGTGATGGCTGCACGCGGCAGGACACCAGTTGAGTCAGCATCGGCACCCGTCGGGCGTCCTGGCTGTCCCATATCAGCGCTGTTCAGTCCCGAGATGTTCTGTGGATCGCCATCAGCGATTTTCTCGAAGACCTCAACGTTAGAGAATTCTTTATCGATCCAGCGGCCCAGGGGCTCTGGCGCACCGGCAGGGAAGCTGCCGGTAAGTTTCTTGTAGCTACGTAGCGCAGCAAGCCACATGCAGGCTGCTTCGTCACTTGCGACACCATCACGAGCCCACTCCAACGCTTCTAGCAGGCCGTCGGCCAGGTAAAGCGGGAGGATTTCGGTGGCGCCGGGGTCGATGTCGTCGCGGGCGTGGGTTGCGCCGTCGGCTAGGCCGAGGAGGATCGCAAACACTTTGTCTGAGTAGTTCTCTGGCAGGAGTGCAGATTCACCGGATTCATTCACAGCTCCATTCTAATGTCCAAGTTGTCCCAGACATTGCATATGGTTGGAAATATGCGATTGCTACATACCTCAGATTGGCATTTGGGCCGGACCTTCCATGGTGCGTCCCTGATTGACGCGCAACGTAGTGTGCTTCAAGAAATCATCGATGTTACTGTCAATCAACACGTTGACGTGGTGCTGATCTCCGGCGATATCTACGACCGGGCCCTGCCTCACGTTGATGCGGTGCAATTGTGCAATTGGGCGCTTCGTGAACTGCGGGCCACGGGCGCCACTGTTGTCATCACCAGTGGCAACCATGATTCAGCTTCACGCTTGGGTTTTGGTGCGGATCTATTAGATAGCGCAGGGGTACACATCATCGCTGACCTTGAGCGCATGGTGAATCCGATAATCTGCGAAGCTGAAGACCACCAAGTGGTGATCTATGGCATTCCCTACTTGGAACCGCGCATGGTGATGGAACAGCTGGGAGCTGGTAAGGCCAGCCATGAAGCAGTAGTTCAGGCGGCTATCGGTAAAATTGATGAGCATCTGAGTGCGCTGAATACTTCCCACAAGCCAGTGGTCTCGATTGCCATGGCGCACCTGTTCGCTGCAGGTGGTTTTTCTAGCGATTCCGAACGTGAACTGAGTACCGGAAATCTTGACGTTGTTCCTGTGGAGCTTTTTGAACGCTTTGATTACGCCGCACTGGGCCATTTGCACGGCCGTCAAAAAGTTCGGGAACATGTGCGCTATTCCGGATCACCCCTGGCCTATTCCTTCTCCGAAGTGAAACAAACCAAGGGACTATGGCTCATCGACACGAACGCTGAAGGCATCAAAAGTGTCCAAGAAATCTTACTGACAGTTCCAAAGAAATTAGCCGTTCTCAAAGGGCAACTTTCGGACCTGCTGAATGATCCTGAGCTTGAGTACGCTACCGAAGCATGGTGCCAAATCACGCTTACCGATGCGCAACGTCCCGCCGATGCCATGAACGCTCTGCGTACCCGATTCCCTGACACAGTGGTGCTGAACTTTGCTCCCGAGGGCGGGACGAGCACCGAACAACCGGCGACCTACGCAGAACGAATGGCCAAGGCAACAAGCACCCAAGACGTGGTGGGTGACTTCGTGGAGCATGTGCGTGAACGTGCTGCCGATGAAGCCGAATGCGAAGTCATAACTGCTGTTATTCGTGCTACAAGAGAGGCACAGGTCAGCCAGTGAGAATTCATAAACTCCAGATTCAAGCTTTTGGTCCCTTCGCGCACAGTGAAGAGATTGACTTTGACGAGCTCGCCGACGGTGGACTTTTCCTACTTGACGGCCCCACTGGTGCAGGAAAATCTAGCATCCTGGATGCGATTTGTTATGCCCTCTACGGTTCACTACCCGGAAGCCGAAGTGGTAGCCGGCAGATTCGTTCCGACCATGCGGCCGCGGATCTGGCCCCTGAGGTGGTCTGTGAACTGACCATTGGTGACCGTCGTTTTGAAGTGACGCGTTCACCGGCGTGGATGCGCCCATCAAAGCGAGGCAAGAATAAAACCACAGAGCAGAAGGCATCGAGCCTCCTACGGGAATTCACCCCGAATGGATGGAAAGAACTCTCCACCCGCAATGACGAAGTCGGGCATGTACTGGGCAGTCTTCTGGGTCTGGACCGGGAGCAGTTCACCAAGGTTGTAATGCTTCCGCAGGGCGGATTTGCTGACTTCTTGCGGGCGAAAGCCAAAGACCGAGAAGAACTACTGGCGAATCTCTTTGATACCAGCGAGTATGCGCGCATTGAAGAAGAATTCTCGGTGCGTCTGGCCGAAGAGCGTAAAAAAACCGAGAATATTGAAGCACGGATCAGTGCTGCCGAAGAGTCCATTCATGCTGAAGCGCGTTCCTTCCTCGCCGGACGAGAGCTGGCCAATTCTTCTGAAGAACCGGAAGAAGCGTCAGTACTATCTGGCGACGAGAATTTTGCCAACTATCGATTGAGAATCAACGATATTCTTCAGCAAGCTCAGGCTGAGGCTGAGAAATTCAGTAAGCACAAGACACGGACCGAGCAACTGACTCGTTCATTGGAAGAACGCCGACGGGTATTCGCCCGGCTTGGTGAACTAAAAGCAATGCGAGAACGCTTTGCCCAAGGCCATGAGGATGCGGTTGAAGCCAGCAGAAGACTAGAGCAGGACGCCAAGGCTGTCTCGGTACGCGCGTACCGCGAGCAGGTTTTGGGCGCTCAAACCTCATTGGAGCAATCTGCGCAGGCTTGGGAAGAACAACGACAGTGGCTCATAGGCGCCACCAATCAGCGCTACGATCCGAACGAATCCAGTTTAGAAACCTTGCACAACCAGAGCCGCGAAGTTGCCGACGAACTGGCTATCGCGAAGTCAGTTCTGGAAGAAGAAAAGCGACGCGCTCCCTTGGCCAAGCAGGTAACCCAAGCCGAACAAAGCGCGGCAGAACACGAGAAATCTCGAATCCAGGCAGAGACAGACCTCGCAGGGGTGAAGAACGAACGCGACCTGTTGGGCAGCGAGGACCTGAACCACGTTGAAGCTGGCGAGAATCTGCACGACGCCAAAGAGCACTACCAACTGGTGGAGGCGAAAATTGCCCACGCCATCTCACGTGATGACCTAGAGAAAAAAGTCTTGGCAGCACGCGAAAAATTAAGTGCCCAAGAGCTGAAAACCGTCGAGGCTGAAAAGGGCCTGCTGGCTCTTCGCACCGAACAATTAGCACAAAGTGCTCTGCGACTGGCAGCCGCGCTGGAAGAGGGAAAACCCTGCCTAGTTTGTGGCTCTGCTGAACATCCTGCTCCAGCCCAGGCAGACGCCGATGCCACGCTGATTGATGATGAACAGATCCAAGCATCAGAAGCCCTGGTAGTTGCCGCGCGCAAGGAAGCGCAAAAGGTGGCCCAAATACGTGACACCTTGATTGCGAAACTAGAATCTGCGCAACTTGCCGCCGGTGAATCGAGTGTCGAGCAGCTGAGAATGGATTTGGCTCAGTCCAAAGAACAGCTGGAGATTGCAACTAAACGACTAGAGACGATCAATGCACGGTTAACAAAACTTGAGCAGCTACGCACCCGCATCGAACAACTCACAGATCGCGCTGCTCAAGCCGCTCTGGATCATTCCACAGCCCAACAAAACGCCTCCTCGTTGGCTGCCCAGTTGCAGCAACTTGATGCCAAATTAGCTGAAATTCGGCGCGGCAAAAAGAACCTTGCTGAACAGGTCTTTGAACTTCAAGAAAAAACTACGGGACTAGCAAAGTCGGTGCAGTCCTTGCGCTTGCTACTTGATGCTCGTGAGCGCTTTAGCAAAGCGGAAGCAATCTGGGATCAAGAGCGTCAAGCCGCTGGTTTTGAAACGATCAACGACTATAGTGAGGCGCTACTTCAGGTCGAGTTGCGTGAGCGGTTGCGACAGTTACAACGTGCAGATGCTGATCTGGCCAGCGCCATTGCCACCCTTGAAAAGTCTGAAGACTACGCTTCCGCCCAAGAACTCGAAGCACGTGGTGTTCAAGCTCCTAACGATGATGAAATCCAAGAAGCACGTGAACAGGCGAGTGTCGCGGAAAAACAGTATGAGTCTGCACGCGAGCAGGTCGTCGTGGCCGTAACTCGTCTGGAGCGACACGACCAATCGGTCTCACAGCTAGAGCGTATGCGATCAGATGCTGGACCTGTGATTGAAACCTACCGGCGCCTTCGAGGGTTGGCGGAAGTCATTCGCGGTGGGGGAGAGAACCTCTACAAGATGACGCTGAGTACTTATGTGTTAGCTGCCAGGTTAGAAGAGGTTGCGATTGCGGCAACCGAGCGTCTTGACGCGATGTCGGGAGGCCGATACTCGCTACATCATGATGATTCCAAGCAAGGTAATTCAAAGTCGGGCTTGGGGCTTCGCGTTCTGGATGCATGGACAGGCAAATACCGTGAAACCCAAACTCTTTCTGGCGGTGAAACCTTCATGGCTTCCTTGGCATTGGCTTTAGGGCTGGCAGATGTCATTTCACACCACTCCGGAGCGGTAGACATGCAGACCCTCTTTGTTGATGAAGGTTTTGGATCACTGGACGCTGAGACCCTTGAAGAAGTCATGCAGGCCCTAGAGAATCTGCGCGCCGGTGGGCGAACCATTGGCTTGGTTTCTCACGTTGCAGAGATGAAACAGCGTATTATCAACCGGGTGTCGGTTATCAAGACCCAGCACGGTTCAACCATCCAACGCGAAGGCTTAGTAATGACTGCGCCCTAGGATTGGACTTGCCGTCTGGTGGTAGCTATCTTGAAAGTAGTGCCATCAGGCATGTCTGGGAAATTTTGTGCGTCGGGGGGTGTGGGACGGCGCACGCCTCGTTATGGAGTTTTGTTGACTCAGCATGCGTTGTCGAATGAAAATCGCAAAGATCCGGCAATGAAATCCGGATACTCTGCACTTATTCCTCTGGTAGGAGCCCCGTTCCTGCCTCTTACTTTCCTTGCTCGCCTACCTTTGGCGATGCTCACCATCGGGTCCATGACCCTTGTCACCGCGACCACTGGTTCCTATGCCCTGGGTGGACTTGCAGCTGCCATGGTGGGCCTCGGCTCCGCTGTGGGTGGCCCGAGTATCGGATACCTCGCTGACCGCTTCGGACAACGGCCTATATTGGTTACCGTTGCCTTGATCCACAGTATTCTGTTGGTCCTGCTGACACTCTTGGGCGATAGCGGACCGGATCTGTCTGTGCCACTGTTGGTCCTGATGTGCCTGATTACCGGCGCCACCGGACCTCAAGTGGGTCCAATGTCGCGTGTTCGGTGGATCGCCATGACACGGCAGCAGAAGAAAAATCCAAAAGTCCTTTCAGCGGCGCTGAGCCTCGAATCCATGTTTGATGAACTGGGATTCGTCTTCGGCCCGGTGGCTGTTGGTTTGCTTGCTTCGCTGGTAAACCCAGTGTTGCCACTGTATCTGGCGGCCATCATGACCTTGGTGCTCGTTCCTATTTTCGCCACTCACTCCACCGGTCATGCAGTGAGGCCGGTCAAGAACTCCAAAACTGTTGAGAAGGTACGCATTTCTGCCGCTCAAGTAGCCGCCATTGGTGCACTAGTGCTGGGCATGATCGCGCTGGGTACGGTCTTTGGTTCATCGGCAGCCGGTACTCTGGCTTTCGCCGGTGATCAGGGAAATTCAAATGAGGGTGGCTTGCTCTACGGAGCGATGGGGCTTTCCAGTGCCATCGCAGCCATCTCGGTGGCTGCTTGGCCGCAGTACTTCCGGCAGATTAACCGCTGGATCCTTTGCGGCGGATTGTTGACCATCTTCAGCTTCGGTATGCATTTGGCAAGTTCCACTCCATGGATGGTCGTTGCACTGTTCATTGCTGGCTTTGCCGTAGGTCCGGTGATTGTCACCGTCATGACCTTGGGCGGAGAAGTTGCGCCTGCAGCTCGACTCTCTACCGTCATGACCATGCTCTCGGCAGGCATTGTCGTGGGTACAGCAATTGGAAATGGCTTGGCAGGAGTCTTTGCCGACTCGCTTGGTTATCTCGGAGCGTTCTGGGTATCAACTGGGGGAGCGCTCGTGATCTTGCTGGCGGCCTTGGCGATGAAGGTGATTGTCGCCAAGTCACCTTCCTTGTCCAGAGTGAGATAGGCACTAAAACGAACTAAAAAGCTCACCGGCAGCGAATCATCCAATGATTCACTGCCGGTGAGCTTTTTTGTGGCCTGAAAAGGTATTAGTGGGCTAGTTTTTCGCTGATGCGTTTGGCAGCTAGCTTTAGTGCTTCAATGACTGGCTCGTAAGTATCAACGGTGCTCGTGGCGAAAACAACCGCGAGTGCTGCAGGCGTCCGCCCCGGCTGTTCAATCGGAACGGCGAGGGACGTGACACCCTGGATTACTTCGTTCTCACTCGTGGCATAACCATCGATCCGTGCTTGGGTGGCGGCATCTCGATAGGCAACCGTGGTATCCATTGCTTCCCATGCCTCTTGGCTGTAATGCGATTGGATGGCGATGCCTGCGGCTCCCACGTCCATGCCGTGAACGGTGCCCGGACGGTGAACGATGGCACGTTGTGAGTTCAATGGAGATACTGACTGCAATGTGGTGCATTGGTCGAATTCCCATACCGCCACGAAGGCAGTCATGGACAATTCATTTGCAAGAGTGGTCAGTTCCACGGTGGCAGTCGCCTGTAAGTCATGCTGAACCGAGCGGGCCAAGACCGCCAGCCCAGAAGCAGAGCGAATGTGACCGGCTTCGTCCCGATTGAGCAGATGGTGTTGCTCTAAAGTACGGATGATCCGGTAGGCAATCGAACGGTGTACCTCAAGCTTTTCAGCAATTTCTGCAATGGTGAGGTGCACCGGGGAACTGGCGACGATTTCGAGTACGCGAATACCGCGGGAAAGCGTCTGGGAAGTAGGCATGAAACTTCAATCTGGCGCATGCATTGGGGTAACGCGTTGCGGCGCCCTCGCTGTGAGCCTTGTGGCTGCTGAACGGTTGATCTATCTGCAATTTTAGTCGTTCTCTATTAGAACACCGAATTCTTCACCGCCTTCACTCGAAGGGAACGCGGTCCATCAGGAGCTAAAGTCGCGTAAATGTTGTGATCTGATTCACTCTCAGATTATGATTGTGGGCATAATAAACCGTCCGAACGGTCGGTAAAGTAACGATTAAAGGGCAGCTCATGTCATCAACAGTCACTCGCACCCAGGAAGAGCGCCGGGTACTCGCCGGAACTCTCGTGGGAACCACCATTGAGTGGTACGACTTCTTCATCTTCGCTCAGCTCACCGCAACCCTGCTGACGCCACTGTTCTTGGCGCCTTTGGGAGCGGCAAACCCGGGACTTGCTCAGATTCTTTCCTTCGCGATGATCGGTATCTCATTCTTCTTCCGTCCGCTGGGCGCCATCGTGGCCGGACACCTCGGTGACCGGTACGGACGCAAGAAGATTCTGGTACTCACGCTGATCTTGATGGGTGCGGCCACCGCGCTTATTGGTGTACTTCCTACCTATGCCTCCATCGGGATCGCGGCACCAATTCTGCTGGTCTTGCTTCGTGTAATTCAGGGATTCTCTGCTGGCGGCGAATGGGGCGGCGCAGCACTGATGGCCGTGGAGCACGCTCCCAAGGAACGTCGCGGATACTTTGGTGCCTACCCGCAGATCGGCGTACCGATCGGCATGATCCTGGCCACCGGCCTGCTCTACATCCTTCGCGTAGCAATGTCACCAGAGGCTTTCCAAACCTGGGGCTGGCGCATTCCGTTCCTGCTCTCGGTGGCACTGATCTTGGTGGGTTACATGATCCGCCGTGCAGTGGAAGAATCACCGGTCTTCAAGCAGCTGTCCCAGCGTAAAGTTGCAGAACACACGCCACTGCGTGAACTGATGGCGAAGAACTCCAAGCAGGTAATTCAGGCAGCTCTGATTTTCGTCTCCAACAATGCCGCCGGTTACCTGGTGATCGCGTTCTTCATCTCCTACACCACCGCAGTCTTGAAGATGCCAGTGGCACCGGTGCTCTTGGCGACCACCCTCGGCTCGGTGGGATGGTTGATCTTCACCCTCGTCGGCGGTTGGCTCTCGGATAAGATCGGGCGTCGGGCGACCTTTGTGATCGGCTATGCGATTGTTTTCGTGTGGATGATCCCGATGTTCATGTTGGTCAATACCGGCAATATCGTGCTCTACGCGGTGGCGATCTTCGTACTGACCGTTGGACTGGGATTGTCCTACGGTCCGCAGTCGGCTATGTATGCAGAAATGTTCCCGGCTCACGTACGCTACTCGGGTATTTCAATCGGTTACGCCATCGGCGCCATCCTTGGCGGTGCTTTCGCCGCGACCGTGGCCCAGATCTTGCTAGAAACCACTGGTTCATCGATCTCGATCGCCGTCTACATCATGGCGCTAACTGTCATTTCGGTGGCAGCGGTGCTGTGGGTTGGCGAAACTCGCGGACGAAACCTACACGTTGAAGAAGTTGAAGGAAGCAACGAAGACTTGCGGACTTCACTGTAGAAAGTCTTCCAAAAACACGCTGCCCGTGCAGTTGGCCGGATCTGAACGATCCGATCAACTGCACGGGCAGTTTTTATGCCTACTCAAAAGATATTGAACTGAGCCTGCGGCTTAGGGGGAGTGCTAGGCAGCATCCAGAGGGCGGGAGGTTGAGGAGCGGACCACCAGGCGGTGATCAACCTTGTGCGCGTGGGCTGGTTCCTCGCCGCGAATGGCACGAAGCAACATTGCCACGGCCAATTCACCTTGTTCGTGCGGCCGTTGCTCAATGGTGGTCAAGCCAAACATTTCTGCAAGGTCATGGTTATCAACGCCGATGACCGAGAGGTCGCGGGGGACCTGCATGCCAAGATCGCGGGCTGCCAGGATTGCGCCGATGGCCATCTCATCGCTGGCTGCCATGAGTGCGGTAGGGCGGCTTGCCGGATTGCCCAAGAGCTGTTTAGCTACCGCGTAGGCCTGAGGCATGGTGAAGTCCGCGCCTACACAAAGGTTCTCGTCAACGGCAATTCCTGCATCGTGCAGGGCTTGCTCGTATCCGGTGCGGCGATGACTTGGGACGCGGAAGTCTACGTCGGTTTCCTCGTTACCCCCGATAAATCCAATTCGGCGGTGGCCGAGCGAAATGAGGTGTTCGGTGGCGAGCGCTGAAATTCCTTCATCATCAACGTGCAAGGTGGGCACCCCGGGCAGTGGTCCACCTACACCCACCAACGGCTTATCCAAGGCGTGCAGGGCTTGGACTTCTTCGGAGTTCAGTTCTACGTTCACGGCGATGACCGCATCAACTCGTTGACGTAAGAGGAAGTCAGAAAAGACCTTTTCACGCTGCCCACGATCCTTGGTGAGCTGGTACAAGGTGGTGTCATAACCTTCGTCCATCAGCCGGCGGGAAATTCCTTCCAGCACGCTGGCATAGAACCAGTGATTGATCACCGGAACCAAGACTCCGACATTTCGGGTGCGACCTGAAGCCAATCCTGAGGCCGAGGAAGAGACGACGTACCCCAACTCTGCTGCGGCGCGTTGCACGGCCTCCTGCGCTGAAGCAGAAACCGATCCTCGTCCAGAGAGCGCACGGGAGACAGTTGCTACCGAGACTCCGGCTACTTGAGCGACATCTTTGATCCCGGCCACAATACGTCCTTCCTTCAAGTTGTTGGCCGCGGTGATTGCAAAAATCTTCTGCGTGCACCGCGGCCACTGTTCAACGATACCCGGTGAGCTTGGCACCGAGGCTGATTGATTTGGCTAGGCGAGCAAGAACCAAATTGTGGTTTCCGCGGGAATCTGCACCGAGGATGTGCCGGTGACAGGCTGGCTGCGGACCAATTCTTGTGCGCCCTGTGCGAGCTCGGGAAGGTCCTGCGCGGTGGTGCCAAGGTTGGCAACGACGAGTACCTTGCCGTTGCTGAAGACCAGAACATCAGCATCTTCTTCTGAATTCCACGTCAAGTCACCGGTGCCGAGGTCATACTCTTTGCGCAGCTGCAGTAGGCGGCGGTAGAGGTTCAGGGTGGAATCGGGATCCTCTACCTGCATATCGCGGGCGTACGGTGCCCAATCGGTTGGCTGTGGCAACCAGCTTTCACCGTTGTCGCTGAAACCGAAGGCTGGGGCATCGCTCTCCCATGGCAGTGGCACACGGCAACCATCGCGTCCATAACGTTCACCATTGGTACGGAACCAGGTCGGATCCTGACGAGCATCATCTGGAAGGTCGACGGCCTCGGGGAGGCCGAGCTCTTCACCCTGGTACAGGTAGGCACCACCTGGCAACGCCAGCATGAGCGCGGTGGAAGAACGGGCTCGGCGCAAACCCACGGCTGGATCTGGCAGGTTTGGTGTGTTGGGACCAATGCCTTCACCCTGGGGGTTGTCATCGGTCAATGCCAGACGAGTGGCATGTCGCACCACGTCGTGGTTCGACAATACCCAAGTGCTTGGCGCGCCGACGGCACCAAATTCGAGCAGTGATTCATCAATGGTTTTGCGCAGCTGTGGTGCGTTGTAATCGCAGGAGAGATAAGGGAAGTTGAAGGCCTGATGCATTTCGTCTTTACGCACCCATTTGGCCATCAGTGACAGGGGACTCACCCAGGCTTCGGCGCACAAGACGCGCTCGCCGTCGTATTCATCCATGACTTCGCGCCACTCGCGGTAGATCTCATGCACGCCATCTTGACCCCACCAAGGGGCAAGTTCTTCGGTGCCGCCCATCGAGGCGCCCGTAGGGTCCGGGGTAAAGTCCGGCAGTCCTTCGGCCTTGATCAGACCGTGGGCTACGTCGACGCGGAAACCGTCGGTGCCGCGATCAAGCCAGAAGCGCAGGACGTCGCGGAACATGGCGCGTACTTCAGTGTTGTTCCAGTTGAAGTCGGGCTGTGATGAATCAAAGATGTGCAGGTAGGACTGGCCTACGCTGCCATCTGGGTTGGTGGTGGAGGTCCACATGGGCCCGCCGAAGACTGATTCCCAGTTATTTGGATGTCCCTGTGCCGGTGGATCCATAAAAATAAACCGGTCGCGTTCCGGGGAACCTGGGGCTGCCGCAAGGGCTTGCTGGAACCAGGGGTGCTGGTCCGAGCAGTGGTTGGGTACCAAGTCGATAATGACTTTTAGCCCTAGTTCGTGGGCACGGGCAACCATGGCGTCAAAGTCTTCGAGCGTTCCAAAAAGGGGATCAACATCGCAGTAATCTGCGACGTCGTAACCGGCATCCTTCTGGGGCGAGGTGAAGAAGGGGGAGAGCCAAATAGCGTCGACAGAAAGTTGGGCGATGCTCTCTAAGTTTTGGGTGATACCGCGCAAATCGCCCATGCCGTCGTTATTGGAATCGGCAAATGAGCGTGGGTAGATCTGATAGATCACCGAAGAGCGCCACCATTGAGAGTCTTCGGTCTGCAAAGGGTTATCAGCTTCTGAGCGAGTTTGAGTCATGACGGTAACGATAATAGATGTCCGCCAGAATGTAAACGCTTGCACATTTGCCCTCAGTATCCGAGAGGTTGTGGCTTGACGTGTCCGCGGAGTGAGCGAACTAAAGCTGATTTTATCGACCGTCTTGCCAACGCTGGTGATATGTGCCACTCTGGAAACGCTTACAAATTGAAGTGCCACTCGCATTTCCTCGAGGTAACCGGCGGCCCCGCGGATTTCCGCACCCTAACCGGCCCATCGGACAAAGTTGTCACGAAAGGACATCCCATGAAGGTGAATACACGCCCCTGGCTTCTTGGCGGAGCATTGACGGCCATCGCAGCCCTGTCTCTGACCGCCTGCGGTGGGTCCGGATCTGCCGAAACCTCCTCCAGCCCGGCGACCGAGCAGTCCTCTCCAGCTGCAGCATCTGGCGGTGAGCTCACCGTGTGGGTAGACGCCAACCGCGAACCCGTACTGAAGGAAGCCGCTGCAGATTTCGAAAAGCAGTCCGGCGTCAAGGTCAACCTGGTCATCAAGGACTTCTCCAAGATTCAGGAAGACTTCCTGCGCCAGGTACCCACCGGCAAGGGCCCAGACATCACCATTGGTGCCCACGACTGGTTGGGCAACCTGGTGAACAACGGTGTGGTTCAGCCAGTTGAACTCGGCGATAAAGCATCAGACTTCCAAGACGTTTCCATCAACGCCATGAGCTACGAGGGGAGCACCTACGGAGTCCCATACGCCACCGAAAACCTTGCCCTGCTGCGTAACGCAGATCTAGTGGACGAAGCACCAAAAACTTTCGACGACATGATCAAGGCAGGCAAGGAAGCTGACACCGAGTTCCCATTCCTGGTACAGGTCACCGATGTGGGCGACCCGTTCCACGCCTACCCATTCCAGACCTCATTCGGCGCACCGGTCTTTGGCACCGATGACACCGGAGCCTATGACGCAACCGACCTGCAGATTGGTAACGAAGGTGGCGTGGAATTCGCTAAGTGGCTGGCTGAACAAGGTGATGCTGGAACCCTGAAGACCAGCATCGATGGAGACATCGCTAAAGAGAAATTCGTCTCCGGTGATTCACCATTCCTGCTGACCGGTCCATGGAACGTGGAAGCTGTTGAAAAGGCCAAGATCAACCTGGCCATCGACCCAATCCCATCCGCCGGTGGGGAACAAGCTCAGCCATTCGTCGCAGTACAGGGATTCTTCGTCTCCTCGAAGACCGAGAACCTGTTGGCAGCCACCGAATTCCTGACGAACTACATTGGCACCGAACAAGTCCAGACCGACCTCTACGAAGTGGGTAACCGCCCACCAGCAAACAAGGCAGCCTTCGAAGCGGCTAAGTCTGATGAAGTGATTGCCTCCTTCGGTGAAGTTGGCGCCAGCGGCGTGCCAATGCCGAACATTCCAGAAATGGCCGCTGTGTGGGAATTCTGGGGTGTGGCTGAAGCAGAAATCATTGATGGCAAGGCCGATCCAACCAAGCGTTGGAAGCAGATGACCGAGGATATCGAAAAGGCCATCAGCAAGTAGGCTCGCCTGCCACACTCCTGGCACTGGAGCCGGCACCAGCACGACGCCGGCTCCAGTGACTTCAACCAGGCCAGCACCATCTGAACTTTACTGACAGGGACATCTGGAAGATGACTAAGACTGCCCCAGAGGCACCGCCACGTCACAGCGACGACCCGAAACGTAAGCTGTCGCCAGCGGCACAACGTTTCGCCAATGCATCAAGCACAAGCCTCGGCTCCATCCTGATCAAGATCATTCTTATCGCCATCGTGGACGCCACCGCCGTATTTGCCCTCTTCACCGCCATCGGGCGTGAAGCATGGGCCATCGCCACCGTCATTGCGGTGATCACTGTGCTGATCAATGTCGTCTACTTCAAGAGGGGATGGCTTCCGGCCAAGTACTTGCTACCGGGCACCATCTTCTTGTTGATCTTCCAGGTCTTTGTCATTGGCTACACCGGATATATCGCCTTCACCAACTACGGTTCGGGGCATAACTCAGATAAGGCCGACGCGATCTCTTCCTTGTTGCAGTCAAATCAGGAACGTGTTGAAGGCTCACCTGGTTACCCGGTCAAGCTCTATGACGGCGATGACGGTCTGGCCATGCTCATCGAACGTGACGGCCAACAGCTCATTGGTGACGAAAACACCGCGCTGAGTGCACTGGAACCAACCTCCCTTGATGGGTACACCGAACTGAACTTTGCTGATCTGCTCGGCCGCCAGCAAGAAGTCACCTCATTAAAGGTAGAGGTGAGCGATAATCCAGCCGACGGTACCCTACGCACCAGTGATGGTCGCACGGCCTACCAGTACACTTCATCGCTGAAGTACGACGAAGCTGCCGACACCATGACGGATCAAAAGACCGGTTTGGTTTACAAAGATACTGGCGTTGGTGCTTTCACAGCTGAGGACGGATCGCAGCTGATGCCAGGCTGGTCCATCAACGTTGGCTTTGATAACTTCACCCGCGCTTTCACCGATTCCTCGATCCGCGGCGCACTGTTCTCCGTCTCGATCTGGACCTTCGCCTTTGCTTTCCTCTCGGTGGCATCGACCTTCTTCCTCGGACTATTCCTTGCCATTGTCTTTAATGACATGCGCATGAAGGGTCGGAAGATTTACCGAGTCATTTCCATCCTTCCCTACGCCTTCCCAGCCTTCCTCGGTGGATTGGTCTGGGCTGGAATGCTCAACAAAGACTTCGGCTTTGTGAACCAAGTCCTCTTTGGGGGCGCGAATATTCCGTGGCTGACCGACCCATGGCTGGCCAAGTTCTCCGTCCTTTGGGTCAACCTCTGGTTGGGCTTCCCATATATGTTCCTGGTGTGCACCGGTGCCTTGCAATCCATTCCGCAAGAACTCTCTGAAGCAGCAACCATTGATGGTGCAAAGCCTTTCCAGATTTTCCGTCTGATCAAACTTCCGCTGTTGCTCGTTTCCGTGGCGCCACTGCTGATCAGTTCCTTCGCCTTCAACTTCAATAACTTCAACGTGATCTACATGCTCACCGAAGGCGGACCACGACTCGAAGATGCAGGGCTGAATGTCGGCGCGACCGACATCCTGATCTCCATGGTTTACAAGGTCGCCTTCGTCGGCTCCCAACGTGACTATGGTCTGGCCAGCGCGTTCTCCATCATCATCTTTGTGATCGTCGCAATCATCTCAATCATCAGTTTTAAGCAGACCAAGGCTCTGGAGGAGTTGAACTAATGAGTACCGATACCTCAACCACCCACACGACTCCAAGCTTTACCCCGATCCCACGTCCAGCGCGACGAACCTTCGGCAAGTGGTTCGCCACCACAGGATGGCGGCACCTGATCGGTGTGGCCCTGTGCATCTACTCAGCATTCCCGCTGCTCTACGTGCTCTCGGCATCGTTGAATCCTAACGGCACCCTGCTGTCCTCCAATGGATTCTTCTCCACCGTCGGATTGCAAAGCTACGTTGATCTCTTTCAAAACGAACAGCGTCCCTTTGCTGCATGGTTTGCTAACACCCTGTTCATCGGACTGACTACCGCTGCAGCGTCGGTGTTCCTCGGCGCACTGGCAGCTTATAGTTTTTCGCGCATGCGATTCACCGGACGCCGAGTTGGACTGGTCAGCTTGCTCATCGTGCAGATCTTCCCGCAGCTACTAGCAGTGGTGGCCATCTTCATCCTGCTCACCTCGCTGGGCGATGTTTTCCCTGCCCTAGGAATCGATAACCAGATCGCCTTGATCATGGTGTACCTCGGCGGCGCACTGGGTGTGAACACCTACCTGATGTACGGCTTCTTCAATACCATCCCGGTGGAAATTGACCAGGCAGCAAAGATCGATGGAGCTGGCCACGCACGGATCTTCTTCACCATGATCCTGCGCCTAGTCGCTCCGATTCTTGCAGTGGTCGGACTCTTGTCCTTCATCTCCAGCACCAGTGACTTCGTCTTGGCCTCGGTCGTATTGGTCTCGCCAGAAAACCAGACGCTTGCGGTGGGTCTGTACTCCTACGTCTCAGAAGAGTTCACCTCAAACTGGTCAGTCTTCGCCGCCGGCGCGGTCTTGGCAGCCCTGCCCGTCATGGCGTTGTTCCTTTTCTTGCAGAAGTACATAGTTGGCGGCTTGACCGCTGGTGCTGGCAAGTAAGCGAGCACATTCCTACTAGCGCGTTTCCAACGAGCACAGCGCCGATAGGTACCTTCGCTGGGTACCCGTCGGCGCTGCGCTCGTTGCCGTCCAAGAACACGTAAAGTAAAAGACATGAAGACTTACCTGCCGCGCGCTGCCCGGAATTATGTGGTGCAGTTGTCACGTGCCTTGGATTTTCTCTCTGAGCAGGAACGCAAACAGGTTCTTGAACAAACACGCGAGGAAATTCATCGACTGCCAGGCGGGGGACGCCGCAAACGTGAACTGATCAGCGCGCTGGGGGAACCGGCGACTCGGGCTCGCAAATTTGAACGGACAGAACCCGAAGAGCTAGAAGTCAGTAGCGGGAAGCATTTTCTGACACGGATCTTAGCCTGGCCCATTTGCGCGCTCGCGTTAATGACGGTAGTTGTTGTGCTCTTTGCTCCACCACAACAAGAGCTGATCTCCTCCCAAGGGCTAGGCCAACTACTGACGCCCGTTGGTGGATGGCTCGCGGCGCTAGAGGAAACCATTGGAAGCCAGCTGATCTGGCTTGCCTTCATCCCGGTAGTTTTCAGTTTGTTACCACTATGGCTCCAAGGCGCCGTGGGCATGACCCTTCAAATTCTGGGTGCCGTGGTCATGACCGCAGTATGTCTCGGAGGTGGCATCCTTCCGCTGTACTTCGTCCCGGTCACCATCTTGTTGTGGGCTCAGGTATTCACGCCGTTATTGATGATGCGTGGTTCGATGGCACGTCCTGGCTCTGGCTGGTTGGTCACCGCATCGGTCATCCTCATTGCAGCACTTGCCTTCACCACCTATCAAGGACTGGCAAGCTTCACCGGTGCCCAGTGGCTTGTTCTAGCGCCCGGGGTAGTGTTGGTGGTCTTAGCTGCTCTGCTTCCTACTCGTTGGAAAGCTGCTCACATCTCGCTAGTCGCAGCAGGGTTTTTGGTGATGGTGGCCGGATTTATCGCGGCGCTGCCCGGAACATACAATGCCTTGTTATTGTGGCCGTGGTTGGCAGGCGGCCTGTCATTCGCAGTGGGACACCTAGCCGTGGCGGCGGGTCTATGGCATGAACGGGCCAGAAAGCTTCTCGCATTGTTTTAGCGGCTCGAAGCTAACAAAACAGATTTACTCAGAACTTCCATATATTCTCATGGCATGGTCAATGACATGGAAACTACACCTGCGCCCACTGCGAAGCGCGGACGCGGGCGCCCCCGCAAGGATTCTGAGTTTATTAGCCTGAGCAAAGAGCTATTGGGTCAAAAGGCTTTGGAGATCGCTGGAACTGAAGGTTACAGCGCCCTGACCATGCACCGCCTAGCCTCCGAACTTGGGGTGACTCCACGCGCCCTGTACAACTATGTGGCTGATCGCGGCGAAGTCATCAATCTTGCCATGCAACAGTTCATGTCCCTTAGCCCCACGCTTGATTTTGATGCTGAGCACTGGAAAGACGGGGTGCGCGATGCGTACCTGGCCACCCGGGCTGCCTATCGTTCCTACCCGCGTGCTTCCCTATTGAGCATGGACGAAAAAGTGCACGCAGTGCCCGGACCACGACGGACTGAACTCGTTGAACGCTTATTGAAGTTCTATGTCGAAACCGGGCTGACACTGAAGCAAGCAACTAGCATGACTCGTGCCCTAGAACGCGATGTGCTCGGCTTCGTGCTGCACGTTGACTACTTTTATGACCGACGGACTTCGGACTCTGACTACGTCCTGAACCATCCGGTGCCTAAGCCGTGGCTAGATGACTATCCTGAAATTCCCGCACCGTACGCACGTGAAGCTCTAGAACTTCCAGAACAGAATAGTGACGAACTATTCGACGAAGTCATCGAATTACGCGTGCTAGCCATTGAACGGCTCCTGGAGCGCAATAGCGAAACTTCGGTGGCTGAAGACTGAAAATTCCTCGTCAGGGAATATATTTTCGGAAGGCGACGCTGAAGTAGGTAGATCTATCGCCTTCCTGCGGTGGACTACTGTGCCGAAAGTTGTCCCGATGCCACAAAGCAAGTCCGAAGTAGCACCAGATTCCAGTGAGTTATCTGCTGGAGCGCGTTGGCGACTTCTTGGGGTCTTGCTTGCAGCGATGTTCATGTCGCTGGTTTCGGTCAGTATCGTCAACGTAGTGTTGCCCTCCATCGGGTCAACGCTGCATGCCAGCGAAGCCGATATGCAGTGGGTGCTTTCTGGCTATGCGTTGACCTTTGGTGTGGTGCTTGTTGCAGCGGGACGCGCAGGAGACCTGTTGGGCCGTGGCGTCATGTTTGTCGCCGGCGTCACCATCTTTACCCTCGCCAGCATTTTGGCCGGACTAGCTACGGACCCAATGCTTTTGAACATTGCCCGTTTCATCATGGGTGTCGGCTCTGGTCTGCTCAACCCACAGGTGATGGGCATGATCCAACAGCACTTCCGTGGTGCGGCACGAGGTAGGGCCTACGGGTTATTGGGCACGGTCGTTGGTTTTTCCGTTGCTATCGGACCGGTGGTCGGTGGACTACTGATTAACTGGCTCGGTGCCGATGCCGGATGGCGTTCAACCTTCCTAATCAACGTGCCCGTCGGGATTTTGGCGATAGTTTTGGCCGTCGTGTGGTTACCAAAACCGCTCTTCACTAAGCCGGCAGGCAAGGTGGATTTGGATCCAGTGGGTGCAATCATTCTTGCACTGAGCATTTTTGCTCTCTTACTTCCCTTTGTTCAGGGCCGAGAGAATCCCGCCTTATGGTGGCTCTTGGCAGGTGCCCTGATCTTGCTGGCCGTGTGGGTCTGGTGGGAGAAGAAGTACAAGGAACGTGGACGCGAACCCATGGTTGAATTGGCGCTGTTCAAAATCCGAAGCTTCACCAACGGCACCCTGATCGCTGGTCTGTACTTCATGGGCGTATCGAGTGTTTGGGTACTCGTGGCTATCTACGTGCAAGAATCTCAAGGATTCACCGCTCTGGAATCAGGGCTGATCTGTCTTCCCGCTGCGCTACTCTCGGCCTATAGTTCGCATATCGCTGGCCGATATGCCACCACTCTAGGACGCAAACTGGTCATCGGTGGCACGCTCAGTGCGCTGTTCGGACTGCTGGCCACCATTGCCGTGGTGGTCCTTGAAGAGCAAGTAAATCTCAACATCTGGTGGATGTTGCTATCCCTGTCATTCATCGGTATTGCCCAAGGTTTCATCATTTCCCCGAATCAGGCATTGACCCTGATGGAAGTACCGGTGGGCAACTCGGGAAGTGCCGGGGGATTGATGCAGACCTCTCAACGCGTGGGGACGGCCGTGGGCATTGCGGTCATTACCGCAGTGTTCTACGGACTGAACCATGTTGCTGGATACTCGCTGGCAATGGAGCTCTCGTTCGTGGCGATTTCGGTACTAGTTATCGCCACACTCTTGGTAGCCATTCTTGACCTGCGCCAAGGGAAAACCAAACCACAGGTATCTACTCGTGCGGAGTATGTCCCAGTGACCACCGGTGTGCAGCGCACGGTGACCGGAGCTATTGACGTGGTGGGGCCCAAAGAGCCAAGCCAGCCGGTAGACTCGCAGCCCTAGGCTCTTGCCAAGACAGCTAACCGAATCGAGGATTGCCGATGACTGCACAGGCACTATTGGGCCTCTGGGGAAGCAAAATCCCAAAACGTCCATGGCTTGAATTTCTCGACGACGGAAAAGTCGTAGGTTCCGATGGCTGTAACCGATTATTCGGGACATGGTCTGAAGCGCAGGACGTGGAGTTTATTGCGCTCGCCGGGACGAGAATGTTCTGTGAAGGCGTGGATGATTGGTTAGCAAGGGCTAGCACTGGAAAGCTATTGGATGATGGCTCCTTGGCGATTTTTGATCAAGACAAAAATGAGCTAGGAATCCTGGTCAAAGATGACCAAAATTCCTAGCTCTAAATTGGTTGAGTCTATGGCTGTTAGGAGCTCACGCGGTATCCGGACACCATCGGGCAATCAAATGGATCGCGGGCCGAGAGACCTACCTTGTTGAGGTAGGTGATGACTTGCGCATAGGACTCTCGGATACTGGCAACAGTGTAAGGAATCTGGTGTTCGTTGCAGTACTCGCGCACGATTCTTGACACTGCGGCCAGATTGGCACGGGGCATCGAGGGGAACAGGTGGTGCTCGACTTGGTAGTTCAGCCCGCCAAAGAGGTGTGAGAGTACTCGGTTACCCCAGGAAGAGCGGGCCATGATGTTGCGGCTGGTGAGTACCTGGCGAGAGAAGAAATCGATGCGCGCATCGCCGGGAACCATGGGCATGCCCTTGTGGTTCGGTGCGAAGGAAGCACCCATGTAGATGCCAAAGACTGCCAGCTGTACTCCGATGAAGGCAAAAGCCATGCCGATGGGCAAGAACATAAAAATCAACGCAAGATACAGTCCTACACGCAGTGCGATCGCTAGTATCTCGCGCTTACGTCGCTTCGTGCGGTGTGCAGTGAACAGATAACGGATCGACTGAACATGTAAATTGAGTCCTTCCAGGGTCAGTAACGGGAAGAATAGGTAACCCTGACGTTGCGTGATCCACTTGAGAAATCCGCGTTGTCGTTGCGCATCAACTGGCTGGAATGAGATGGTGTCCCATTCAATATCGGGATCTTTGCCAATGGTATTAGGCGTGGCATGGTGCTTATTGTGTTTGTTCATCCACCACTGGTAGCTGATTCCCACAACAACATTGGCAAGAAAACGGCCCAACTTGTCATTGGTCTTCCCGGAGGACAGGATCTGACGATGAGCTGCTTCATGAGCCAGGAACGCGAACTGCGTCAGCAGAATTCCTAGTGCCGCTGCTATGAGCAACTGATACCAGCTGTGTCCAAGCAGAATGGAACCAGCAATTGCTGAGCCCAAAAGGATGACCAGTACGGATCCCAACCCCAAATAGTGGGCCCGACGTCGCCCAGAAAGACCTGCGTCTTGAACGAGTTTCTTTACGTGGAAAAAGCTTTGGGGATCTCCGGGCCTGTTAGAAGGTGCGGAGGGCTGAAGAACGGAACTGCTACTCAAGTCTGATCCTTGGCTGTGGTAGCGGGCGACATCTCAGTCGAAAGAACTGAAAGTCTCGGCTCCTATGCGTTCAAGCCTACGGTAGATGACTGTGAACCTGCCCTATGTGTCCTCTGCGTTAGCAGCGTCTAATAGTGAACGCTGAGTTGTCCCGCTGATAATTCCCAATGGCTGGTCAACCGAACGTTCTCCAGTAACCTGCGGTCGTGGGTCACCAGCAGTAGCGCACCCTCATATGCTTCCAAAGCTTCTTCCAACTGTTCGATGGCCGGGACGTCTAAGTGGTTGGTTGGCTCATCCAAGACCAGAAGATTCACGCCTCGTGCCTGGAGTAATGCCATGGACGCGCGGGTGCGTTCACCGGGTGATAAGGAATTGACCAGCGCAGTGGATTGGTCAGCTTTCAGACCAAACTTTGCCAGCAGGGTACGCACCTCAGCCGAAGAGTATTCGGGGACGGAGTTCTCGAATGCTTGGCCTAATGGCAGGTCACCGGGAAGCTGACTACGGGCCTGATCAATCTCTCCGATGCTCACCGAACTACCCAATGAAGCCGTGCCGGTGTCGGGGGACTGTTTGCCCAGCAGAAGATTGAGCAGGGTGGACTTTCCAGCACCATTCGGTCCGGTGATGCCAATACGATCGGAGGCATTAACCTGCACGGAGACCGGTCCAAAGGTGAAATCACCGTGCTGCAACTGCGCCTGATTTAAGGTGCACATGACCGATGAGCCTCGGGGTGCGGCAGCGATGGAAAACTGCAGAACCCACTCTTTGCGCGGTTCGGCCACTTCCTCCAGACGGGCAATGCGAGACTCCATCTGGCGGACCTTGGCGGCCTGTTTCTCTGAGGATTCGCTATTGGCGCGACGCCGGATCTTGTCATTATCAGGGGCTTTACGCATGGCATTGCGAACACCCTGGGAGGACCATTCGCGCTGTGTGCGGGCACGAGCGACAAGATCTGACTTCTGGTTTTCAAACTGCTCGTAGGCTTCACGGGCGTGGGTACGGTTGATGGCTCGTTCGGCCAAATAGGAGTCGTAGCCACCCTCATAAACGGCGACCTTGTTTTGGGCGAGGTCCAATTCAATGATGCCGGTGGTGCAGCGTGCCAGGAATTCTCGGTCGTGGGATACCAAGATGACAGGGGAGCGCAGAGAATTGATGAACTCTTCGAGCAGTTCAAGCCCTTCCAGATCAAGGTCATTGGTGGGCTCATCGAGTAGCACGATATCGAAACGAGAGAGCAGTAGTGCCGCCAACGCGACGCGTGCGACTTGGCCGCCAGAAAGTGCTGTCATCTCTGTTTCAACCGGGAGGGTGAATCCTAGTTTGGCTAGAACCTCGGGGATTCTGTCTTCCAAATCCATGGCACCTGAAGCCATCCAATGATCAAAAGCTGTCGCATAGGCGTCATCGGCGCCTGGTTTATTGCTACCAAGATCTTGGGCGGTTTCTTCCATGCGGGAGGTCGCTTCAGCGCAACCGGTGCGCCGTGCCAGATAGCCGGCTATGGTCTCTCCGGGAATGCGTTCATGTTCCTGCGGCAACCAGCCAATGAAAGCGGAATCCGGGGCGGTACTGACCGAACCAGACTGAGGTGTGGCGGCCTTGGCAAGTAAGGAGAGCAACGTGGATTTGCCTGCCCCGTTGGCACCCACCACGCCATAAACATTTGACGTTGTCGCAGTGAAGTTTAGGTTGGAAAACAAAGTTCGGTGGGCGTGGCCACCGGTGAGATCTTTGGCCACGAGCGTTGCAGTCATGGGGTCAATTCTACGGCGCAATGAGTGGTACAAACACACTGGGGAGGTGAGAACCCATAGGATCTTCACCTCCCCACCGTTCAAGCGACCTATTCGGTAGCGTCGCCCAGTCTCTGGAACTTTAACTGTCGTCGAGCCAGCCGATGAGCATCGGGGATGGCGCGGGCCAAGGAGATCTCTGCTGCGATGGCTGCGCCGAGTTCTTGGCAGAACTCGCGCGGGCGCACGGCCGCATCAATCTGTTCCGCCACCACATGATCAACCAGACCAAAACCGCACAGATCCGGCACACCGATCTTTTGCTGACGGGCCATTTCGGCTGCTCTGTCTGTGGTTCGGTGGATGATAGCGCTGGCGCCTTCTGGTGGCAGTGGCGATAGCCATGAATTCTCTGCAGCCAGTGTTCGGTCAGCAGGAAGGAGCGCTAAAGCGGCGCCACCGGTACCTTGACCTAATAACACTGAGACGGACGGAGAACGCAGCCCAATTAGTTCGCTCAGCGAGCGTGCAATTTCTCCAGCCAACCCACCTTCTTCCGACTGCACCGAGAGCTCGGCCCCGGTGGTGTCGATGATGGTGACCAATGGCAGGTTGAGTTCTTGGGCTAACTGCATGCCACGCCGGGCTTCGCGTAATGACGCTGGTCCTAGGCTGGCCGTTTCGGGATGTCGTGGACGTTGTTGCCCGATCACCACACAGGGCTGGTCGCCAAAGCGTGTTAATGCAAGCATCAGGCCTGGATCTTTTTCGCCCTGTCCTGTTCCGTTAAGTGGTAGAGCTTCTTCGGCTGAGGCCAAAAGCATTCGAGTATCTGGCCGACGTGGGTTTCGGCTTCGCTGCACCGATTCCCATACGTCTTTGGAATCGCGGACATAAGGACGCCCTACCGGTGCAGGCACGATGCCTTCGGTGGAATTTGGTTGCAAGATCGACAGTGCCCGGTCAATCAGGCTCGGTAATTCCTGTGCAGGAACAACTGCGTCTATCAGTCCCTTGCGGAATAGATTCTCAGAAGTCTGAACTCCATCCGGGAACTTTTGATCATAGAGGGCTTCATAAACTCGGGGTCCGAGGAAACCCAAGAGTGCTCCGGGCTCAGCCACCGTGATATGCCCCAAAGATCCCCAGGAAGCCATCACTCCGCCGGTGGTTGGGTGACGCAGGTAAACCAGGTAAGGAAGTGCTGCTTCCTTGTGTCGACGTACCGCATCAGTGATTGACACCATGCCCAAGAAGGCGAGGGTTCCTTCTTGCATGCGGGTGCCACCGGATGCAGGTCCAGCAAGCAAGGGTAGTTTTTCTGCTGTCGCTCTCTGGATGGCTGCCACGATACGTTGCGCCGCGGCCTGTCCAATGGAGCCAGCCAAAAAATTGAACTCCGAGACAATGACGGCAACTTCCCGCCCGCGGATCCGGCCTTTGCCGGTAATGACTGCTTCGTCGGTATTACTTTTACTGGAGGCAGATTGCAGAGCTGCAGCGTAGTCCGCGCTGAGCAAGGGTTGTTTCGGGGAGTTATCCCATGATTCAAACGAGTCTGGGTCTAAGACGATGTCTAGTAGCGTTGCTGAGTCAATGCGTAAGGTTTTGGTGCTCATCAGTTGTTCTCCCTTCTTGAAATCAGCCACTGTTCAATGTCTTGTGCATTGGAGTTAAGTACCGGTGGCGCAGTGTGCACTGTGCGTGTCGTTTCATTATTGGTGGCCGGGTCGAAGAAACGTAGCGGTGGTCCTGGAAGGCTAATTTTTCCTAGGACTTCATGCTCTACCTCAACGATCAGCCCCTGAGATTTCACTTGATCCCATCCGTAGACTTCCTCGATGGTGCGGACCTTGCCCGAAGGGATTCCTTCCGCATCAAGGGCATTGAGCAAATCTGAAGCGTTATAGCCGGAAAAGGCTTTTTCGATGAGCTCGTTGAGTGCCGGTCGGTTCTCTACGCGAACAGAATTATTGGTAAAACGCGGATCATCTGCGGGGAGGCCAAAAGCGTTGGCGAAATTTTGCCATAATTTTTCACTGCCAATGCTGATCTGTACTTTTGAATCCTTGCAACCGTACAGTCCGTAAGGAGCAATGGACGGGTGATGGTTGCCGATGGCTCTTGGGCTTTCTCCGGCTACGGTGGTGCGGGTTCCCTGGAATGCGTGGACACCGATGATGGATGCTAGAAGGGATGTGCGTACTACCTGTCCTCGTCCGGTCTTTTCCCGATCTAGAAGTGCTGCCAGTGCGCCGTAGGCTCCGTACATTCCTGAGAGTAGATCTGCGATAGGTACGCCGACCTTTTGTGGATCGTCGGGGCCTGAACCGGTAATTGACATCAGGCCGGCTTCACCTTGCAAGATTTGGTCATAGCCACTGCGATGAGCTTCCGGTCCATCATGTCCAAAGCCTGTGATGGACAGGATGATCAAACGAGGGTTGAGCTTGTGCAAGGTTTGAACACTGAACCCTAACCGGTCTAGGACCCCGGCGCGGAAGTTTTCCATGAGCACGTCACTGTTCTTGATGAGCTCTTCTAACTTGGCCTTGTGCTCTTGGTCTTTCAGATTCAGCGATAGTGAGAGTTTGTTGCGGTTGCAGGAAAGGAAGTAGGTGGCCTGTCGGTTCTCGGCGGGGCCAACAAAAGGTGGGCCCCAGCCGCGGGTGTCATCCCCGGTCCCTACAGTTTCAATTTTGATGACCTTGGCACCGAGGTCTCCCATCATCATCCCTGCATGCGGGCCAGCGAGAGCCCGGGTGAGGTCAAGGACAACGTATCCGCTAAGCGGCCCGGTGGTGATGCCTGACTGTGTTGTGCTTTCGGCAATTGTGGAGCTCAATGTGTCCTCCTCGAAATTTTCAGTTCAGTTATGGAACAGGTGGTCTAAAGCCAGCCCGGAAGCACTAGCAGTGCCCAAGCCAGCAGCGGCCCGACGAGTACGACGATGCCGCCGTAGCCCAGAACTTGCTTGTAGAAGCGATCCTTGTCTGTGCCTTCGGGAGCGTTGGCGAGAACGAGTGCACCGTTGGTGGAGAAAGGCGAAACGTCCACGACGGTTGAAGCGATGGCGAGGGCACAAATCAGACCGGTTGCGCTGATTGACCCGGTGCTCAGGAATGGGATGGCCAGTGGAATCAAAGCTGCCAAGATGGCGGTGGATGAGGCGAATGCGGAGACCACGGCACCGATGTAGCAGATCAACAATCCGGCCAGTAGCGGAGCTCCAAGATTGGCCACGCCGTTGGATACGTACTCGATGGTTCCGGCTTCTTCTAGGACACCGACGAAGGTGAGCATTCCACAGATCAACAAGACGGTGGACCAGCTGATCTTGTTTACTGCTCCCTTTTGCGCAGCTGGGTTGACCAGTGCCAGGAATACGGCGATGGTGATCGAAACGAATCCAACATCAACCTTGAAGCCCAATGCGATGACGGCAAGTGCTACCAGACCGATCATGGTCATGATCTGGCCAAATCGCTGACCTGGAGCCTTCGGAGCTGCACCGTCTCCGGCGGGGTCGCGTGGTCCGTAGGTTCCAGATCCACTGCCCTTGAAATCGACATCTGCGGCACGGGCACCTGCGGACACCTTCAATCGCGCTTCGGCAACACGTTCTGCGATGGCTCCGGCACGCTGGCCAGCGAGTTGACGTCCACCAAGTACTACGAACAAGACAACAGCGATGACCAGGTTGAAGACGAAGCTGGTCAGGAACAACGCGGTGGGGCTGAAAGCGAATCCGGCTTTTTCAATCAGACCGTTGACGATGACGCCGTACACCGCGATGGGGGAGAAGCCGCCGGCTTGCGCGCCGTGAACGATGAGCATACCCATCATCAAGGGATTGATCTTGTAACGCTGTGCGAAATTCAGTCCGATGGGTGCGATGATCGCGACCGCAGCTGGGCCCAACGCACCAATAGCGGTGATGGCCGCGGTGATGGCGAACATGACCCACGGAATTAGCGAGATGCGACTATCAACTAATTTCACCGCTTTGTCGACGAGGATGTCGATGGTGCCGTTGTTTTGCGCGATGGCGAAGAGGTAGGTGACGCCTACCAGGGTGAGGAACAGTCCGCCAGGGAAGCTGGCGAGAATGTCCTCGGTATCCATACCGAGGAAGACTGCTCCTAGCAGGAAGGCACCGACAAAGGCGAGGGCACCCATATTGATGGGGAACATCGTGGCGATGATGAACATCACCGCCAGGATGAGGATGGAAACTAACGCGACAGACATGGGGGAATATCCTTTTCGTGATGGCCGCAAAGCGAGTTCTGATGATGTGACTAATGTCACTGGCTCACTGGCCTAGCCTCCTAGACTCCGAGTGTCTTGTCAAGAGAATTTTCAGTGTAAGTTTGATCTAGAACACATCTAAAGGAGTGAACGTGGCTGAAATCAACAAGCCCAAGGCCTTCGCTAAGGTGCAGCGCCCCCGGCTCTATGAACAGCTCATGCAACAGATCTTGGCTTTCGTAGAGCAAGAGCAGCTAGGACCCGGAGACCATCTGCCAGCCGAACGAGAATTAGCAGATCAGCTAGGGGTTTCTCGTGCCACGTTGGCCCAAGCGTTAGTGGCTCTTGAAGTCTTGGGAGTCATCGATGTTAAGCACGGCACCGGTGCTGTTCTGGTGTACCGCCCTAGCATCGCAACCGTCCTACGCGAACTGCACGAGCATAAAAACAGGTTGCCGGAAATTGTTGAGGCGCGAAGCACCCTAGAAGTGAAATTGGCATCGCTGGCTGCCGAGCGACGTACCGAAGATGACATCAAACGCATCAACGAGGCACTTGAAGTTATGGCACAAGAAATTGCGGATGGTGACAGGGGCGAAAAGGGCGACGAGCTTTTTCACGAAGCAATCACCGGCGCAGCCAAATCATCAGTTCTACAAAAGCTAATGACTTTCATATCTGAAATGGTGCTTGAAACGCGCCTAGAGTCGCTAGGTCAGCCAGGTCGTCCCGAGCGCTCTCTTGAATCCCACCGGAAAATCACCGAGGCAATTATTGCCGGTGATTCGCGGGCTGCTGCAACTGCGATGCAGGAGCATATTGAATTGGTTTCTGACGTTGCGTTGCTGAAGGACAATCAGTAACTGCCATGGGGATTTTCGGATTTTAGGACTTGGACCCCAAAAGCTTGAGGACATGGTCCTGATCAATCTGACTGAAATCTTTGTAGAACGCTCCAACAGCCGAAAATTGTCGTGGTGTGAGCAGCTCCGTGAGTCCTTGGACTTGGGGAGCTAGTTCAGTGAAAGCTTCGGCCGCAATGACTGGAGAAGCGACAATCACCGATTGTGGTTTCAGCTGGTCTACAAGTTCAAGGCAGGCCTTCATAGTTGCACCGGTGGCGATGCCATCGTCGCAGAGAATCACCGATTGTCCAGCTATCTCGGGTGTGTAGGCCTTGAATGCGTGGGCTAAGGCCAGCAAATCTGCGTGGGCCCCGTTTTCCACGGAGATCAATTCATCGTGCCCATAATATTGAAGTGCCCGGTGGTGAACCTCGGCATTAATGAAGCGCCCGCTGAGGGTGGAGTATTGGGCGATGGCGCCGAATGCCAGTTCAGGATTAGTCGGAACGCCGAGTTTGCGCACCGCTAATACGCCCAATCGTGCCCCCAATGCTTGGGCAACTTCGTAGGCGATGGGAACACCACCGCGTAATAAGCCGAGCACCGTGTACTGGCCTGCGGGCAAGGTGGTGGCGAGCTTCATTCCCAACGCGGCCCCGGCATGGCTACGGTCATCAAACTTGGCGCTGTTGTCACTGACCATAGCTCCAGTCTTGCCCATAGTCAGCCAAAAGAATAGCAAAGCCTGTAAATTACAGCGATACTTCCTGAGAACAGTGCGCGAACGGTAATAAATGCCAAAGAGCTCCCACATTCTGAACGGAATGATCCGTGCAGAACAGGGGAGCCCTTTTGAGTTTTATTGTTTAGACCTGGTTGCCCAGCTTGAAGCCCTTGGAAGCCTGGCCGTGGTAGGAGCCATCCTCGTCACCGGCACGGGTGTACGAGAAGCCGTCGGCGCCGATGGTCACTTCCAACTCGGAGTCATCGGTGCGCTCGACGATTTCCTGCACGTTGCCATCCAGATCCAAGACCATGGAAGCCTCGGTGTACCAGGAAGGTACAACCGGGTTGCCCCACCAGTCGCGGCGCTGGTTATCGTGTACGTTCCAGGTGATGGTCGGGTTATCCGGATCACCGGTGTAGTAATCCTGGGTGTAGATCTCGATGCGGTGATCATCTGGATCCAAGATGTACAGGTAGAACGCATTGGACACACCGTGGCGGCCTGGGCCGCGCTCGATACGATCCGAGATGCGCAGTGCACCCATCTTGTCGCAGATCTGGATGATGTTGTGCTTCTCATGGGTGGAGAATGCTACGTGGTGCAGGCGTGGACCGTTGCCACCGGTCAGGGCGGTGTCGTGCACGGTGCCCTTGCGGTGCATCCATGCTGCGTAGGTGGTGCCCTCGTCGTCCTGGATGTCCTCGGTGACGCGGAAGCCCAGGTCTTCTAGGTAGGCGCGGCCGCGAGGTACATTCGGGGTGACCTGGTTGAAGTGATCCAGACGGACCAGTTCGCCAGCCGAGTACAGGTCGTAGCGCATGTGCAGGCGCTCAACGTGGGTGGTCTCGAAGAAGAATTCGTAGGGGAAGCCGAGCGGATCTTCAACGCGTACGGCATCCCCGATGCCCTTGACGAAGCCGTCCTTGCGGCGTTCGGTGCGGCAGCCCAGTTCCTTGTAGTAGGCCTCTGCCTTATCCACGTCCTCGTTCGAGCGGACACGGAAGGCCATGGCTTTCAACGCAGCTACTGGACCCTTGGTCAGCACCAGGTTGTGGTGGATGAATTCTTCGAAGGAACGCAGGTAGATCTGGTTCTCATCTTCGTAGGAAACGTGCAGGCCCAAGACGTCAACGTAGAAGTTGCGCGAACGCTCCAGATCGGTGACGACCAGTTCGGCGTAGGCACAGCGCAGGATATCCGGCGCTGGAACCGAAGGGGTTGCAATCGGGTTTTCGATTTCTTTGCTCATGTTGTTGCTCCTTTGCGAACAAGAATTTTTGGTGGGGGAAGCTGGTGCTTCCTAGACGCCGAACTTAGGGGAGTGGGCTTCGTTCAGGGTGATCTGGATGGACTGCTGAGTCGTGTAGAAGTCCACCGAACGGTAGCCACCTTCGCGGCCCAGACCCGAGGCCTTCACGCCACCAAATGGGGTACGCAAGTCTCGGACGTTGTTCGAGTTCAGCCACACCATGCCCGAATCGATCTGGTGGGCGAAGTTATGCGCACGCTTGAGGTTGCTGGTCCAGACATAAGCGGCCAGACCGTACTTGGTGTTGTTGGCCAACTCCAAGGCTTCTTCATCGGTATCAAATGGGGTAATGGCAACAACTGGGCCGAAGATTTCGTCCTGGAAGATCTGTGCATCCGGGGCAACATCGGCGAAGACGGTCGGTGCAACATAGTTGCCCTCGTTTTCGAAGCCCTCGGCACGGCCACCGCCAGCAAGCAGTCGGCCTTCCTTCTTGCCGATTTCGATGTAGCTCATGACCTTTTCGAAGTGCTTGGGGTGCACCAGCGAGCCGACCTCGGTCTTTGGATCACTGGGCAGGCCAACGCGGATGTTCTTGGCACGCTGGGCAAACTTGGTCACAAAGTCATCGTAAATATCGCGCTGAACCAGCACACGCGAGCCGGCGGTGCAGCGCTCGCCGTTCAGTGAGAAGACACCGAAGACGGTGGCATCCAAGGCAGCATCCAGATCAGCATCGGCGAAGACGACAGCTGGGGACTTGCCGCCGAGTTCCAAGGACAGTCCCTTGAAGTATGGGGCTGCCGCGGTGGAGATAGTGGCACCGGTGGAGGAGTCGCCGGTGAAGGACACCAGTGGCACATCCGGGTGCTTGACCAGGTAGTCGCCGGCCACGCCACCCGAGCCGAAGATCAGGTTGAAAACGCCTTCTGGCAATCCAGCTTCACGGAAGATTTCTGGCCAGAGACCAGCCGAGAGTGGGGTGTAGCTGGCAGGCTTAAGCACTACGGAGTTACCGGTGGCGATGGCCGGAGCCAGCTTCCAGGATTCCTGCATGAACGGAACGTTCCATGGGGTGATCAGTGCAGCCACACCAATAGGCTTACGGTTCACGTAGTTCATCTGGCGTCCAGGGACGCGGAAGGAATTATCCACCTGAGCCACAATTAGGTCAGCGAAGAAACGGAAGTTCTCGGCTGCACGACGGGCCTGGCCCTTAGCCTGGGTGATCGGTAGGCCCGAGTCGTAGGATTCGAGCAACGACAGTTCCTCGTCGCGGGATTCAACGATGTCAGCGATCTTGTGCAAGACGCGGGAGCGCTCGCGTGGCAGCATCTTGGACCATGGGCCTTCCTTGAAAGCCTTCTTGGCCGCGGCCACTGCCAGATCAACGTCGGCTGGCTGCGCCGATGCAGCGGTAGCGTAGTTGGTGTTGGTCACTGGTTCTTGTACATCAAAGGTTTGACCGCCGATGGAGTCAACGAATTCACCATTGATGTAGTGCTGCAGATGAGTTGGCAGGTTCTCTGGTACGAAGTGCTTGCTCATGGCAATTCCTTTCGTGCTATTTCAGCGTTGTGTATTCCGGCGTGATTGCCGGGCTGTCGTGAAAATTTGTGGGTTATTTAGATGGCGCTGGGTTCCATACCAGCAGCTTTCAGGTAGCTGTTCAGTGTGTGGGCGCGGTGTTCGCGGCAGGCAGCTTCGATCTGTGCCGGGGTGGCGTGATCGGCAATCAAGTCCAAGAGCGCGTCATGTTCCTTGACGGATTCACGGGCGCGGTAGGGGATATGCGTGAAGCTGCTGGCGCGCATGGCGGCCAGTCGGCGCCAACCGCGTTGCACTAGATCCAGAATGTGCGGGTTAGGGCACTGACCGTAGAGCAACTGGTGGAATTCGGTATTCATCCGGGTGAAGGCCACCGGGTCGAAATCCTCCAAGCACTGGCGCATCTTTTCATTCACCTCCCGCGCCTTGGCCAGCCAGGCCGCATCCATGGAATCGGCGGCCAGTGCGGTAGCTGCCGGTTCGATGATCATCAGCGTCTGCATGGTGTGCAGGTACAAGGTCGAATCCACATGGGCCACCGTCGCCCCGACATTGCGGGTGAAGTGGACCAGGCCTTCGGCTTCGAGCCGGCGGATCGCTTCGCGGACCGGGACCACCGAGCAACCGAGTTCATCGGCGATGGTGCCTAGGACCAGGCGGTATCCCGGTGAGTAGGCGCCATTGGTGATGCGTTCGGAGACCAGCTGGTAGGCGGCTTCGGATTTTGAGGTGGTGGTTACAGTGCCCATGAGTCCAACTCCGGGCTGCCGGCGTCTTTCCACGCGGTGTATTTGGCTTTCCACTCGGCGTTCATCGGGAACAGGCCTTCGATACCGTAGCCGCGCTTGACCATGGCGAAGATGAATTCGTCGTTGGACTCGGTGACCATGGCTTCGGCAGCCACCTCTTCGACTAGGGCTGGTGGGATGACCACGATGCCATCAGAGTCGGCGACGATCACATCTCCTGGTTGGACCGAGACGCCACCGCAGGCCACGGTGATGTCCTTGTCCCAGGCCACGTGCTTGCGGCCCAAGACTGCTGGGTGGGCACCGTTGTAGAAGACCGGGATGTCCAAATTGCTCACGGCGTCGAGGTCGCGTACCCCACCATCGGAGATGATGCCGGCTGCGCCCAGCTGCTGGGAGCGCAGTGCCAAGATGTCGCCTAGCGTGGCCGAACCGGTTTCTCCGCGGGCTTCCATCACCAGGATTTCGCCACTGTTCAATGAGTCAATGGACTGCTTCTGGGTGTTGTATCCGCCGCCGTGTGCCTTGAAGAGGTCTTCGCGGTTCGGGATGTAGCGCAGGGTGCGGGCGGTACCGATGACGCGCTGCATACCCTTGGTGGCGCCAGGAACTTCGATGTTGACGTTGTTCAACCCGCGCTTGCGCAAGGTGGCCGACAGGGTCGCGGTGGCCACCGAGGCGAGCTGTTCGCGGACCGCGTCGGTGAGTACTTCCTTGCCGGTGATTACCGGTGGTAGGCCGGCGGTAGCGCGGTCGCCGTAGGCATCTTCCTTATCCTTCTCGGTGACCTTGGGCTGGTTGCCGAAGGAAGCGAAGGTGGCGGTGCCCTCGGTGGCGGTGGTCTTCAGCTTGCCCGTGGAGGTGCCGGTGATCAGATCGGTGACTTCAACTTCCACCGCATCGCCTGGGAAGAAGACGGTGGAGCCGGCAGGGGTGCCGGTGAGGATGATGTCCCCGGGCTGCAGGGTCATCTGCTGGGAGAGATCAGCGATGATCTGCGCGAAGGAGAAGAGCAGTTCAGAGGTGGTGGCGTCCTGAGCGATTTGCCCGTTGACCCAGGTCTGCACCCGCAGTTTGGCGGGATCCAGTTCTGCTGCCGGGAGCGCGTTCGGGCCCAGTGGGGTGTAGCCGTCGCCCGACTTGGAGCGGATGTTTGATCCCTTGTCGGCGTACTTCATGTCGTGGACACCCAGATCATTGGATGCGGTGACCGAACCAACGTGGCTCCAGGCTTCTTCTACCGAAACGCGGCGGGCGGTGGTGCCGATGATCAGTGCGATCTCACCTTCGAAGGCGAGCAGTTCGGTTCCGGCCGGACGTTCAACGGTGCCGTTGGTGGCGGCCAGGGAGCTGGAGGCCTTCATGAAGTAACTGGGGAACTTTGGGGTGCGTCCGCGCTGTGCTGCGCGGGAGGAGTAGCTCAGGTGTACAGCGAGAACTTTGCCTGCCTGGGCGAAGGTCTCTTGGGTTACTGGGAGAGTAGTGCTCACCGTTGATCGTCCTACTTTCGTCATGCATCATGTCGTACATCAAATCGTATATGATCAGTGTGCGCCGAATCTCATCCACTGTCAAGCGTGATTTCAAGTAGCCTGCGAGTTTGGAATTCTTTTCCATGTAGATGCGCGAGCAGGACTATCCGCCGATCCAGTACAAATTTAAAAGTTGGAATGTTGATAATTATCTAGTACTTTACTTAATAGCACTAGAAAGACATCAATTTTGGAGAATTCATGGAAAGCATGTTCAGGTTGCTTAGAAAAGAGTCCGAAGCTAAAGCAGAAGGCTTTTATTTATTCAAGCGAAGCTGGAATGACTACTGGGATTATGAAACTACTTATTTGTTAGTGTTTTTTGATGAGAAGCTAACGCGTAAGGACATTGGCGAGGTGAAGATTGGAAGTTCTCATTTTGAGTACTCCAAGGAAACTCCTTCAGCTCCAATTCCGAAAAAGTTCACTCTTTTGGGATCGGAATATTTTTCATTAGGGCAGTCAACAGAGTATTATCATAACTTACGCAGTCTAGGAAATGAAATTGCTACCGCGGCATTTATTGCATTAAGAGATATCTCATATGACCTGAATATATATAAAAATGTATCAGGAAGTCAAGTAGCAAGTATTTCCCTTTTAAGATTCATTAAACCCGCTACTGTTAAAGGGCAATTTAATAGGTTGGCTCGCGGCGGATCGCGACTCGAGAACTTCAACTTTGAGTACGTTTTCCCTGAGTCAGAAGAATTTTCATTTGTTCCTAAGACGATCGACTTTAACGTAAATATTTCCTCGGTTATCCCTTCAAACGTTCAAGTTTTAATTGGAAGAAATGGAGTCGGAAAATCTACGTTACTCGATGCTATGGCTCGTACTTTCGTCCTTTCCAAAGATGGTAATGAAGAAATTAAGTCCAAGTACGGATTTTTTCGGGGTAACTCCGCGTCTGAGGATCTTCCATTTGCCAACCTAGTTTCGGTGTCATTTAGTGCCTTTGATTCTTTCACTCCAATCGCAGAGCAGAAGAATCAGGTTGATAATCACGGATATACGTACATTGGGCTTAAAGTTAAAAAGAAGAGTTTAAGTCTATTTAAAGAAGAATACGACAACGAAGAATTACTTGAACAAACATATTTCAAATCACCTCAAGAATTGAGAGATGAGTTTTCGGAAGTGGTACGTAACTGTCTTCTACCTTCAAATATTAATCGATGGAAACAAGCAATCGACTTATTAGAATCCGATCCTGTGTTTACGAGAACTGGAATAAGTCAGCATATTTCTTCCTTACTTGATGAGTACGTCGACTTGCGTTCAAGCCAAGAGAATCTTGCCGTGGTGGTGAATAGTCATGCTGCAGATCTCTCAGAATTATTTACCAAGAGGTTAAGTTCAGGCCACAAGATTGTCTTACTTACAATCTCGCACCTCGTGCTATCTGTGACTGAAAAGACCTTGGTTCTTATCGATGAACCTGAGGCACATCTTCATCCTCCACTGTTGTCAGCGTTTATGCACGCATTGTCAAATTTGATGGCTGACAGGAATGGTGTTGCGCTGTTAGCTACACATTCGCCTGTGGTACTTCAAGAAGTGCCCAAAGAATGTACTTGGATTCTGAACAGAATTGGGACTTCATCGAAGCTTGGACGACCTTCGCTTGAAACTTTTGGTGAAAATGTGGGCATCTTGACAAGCGAGGTATTTGGACTCGAAGTATCCTCAACCGGATTCCACAGACGACTTCGTGATCTTGCTCTTAAATTTGATAATTACGAGGACGCAGTCCGAGAAGTTCATGGACAATTAGGCGAAGAGGCGAAACTTATTCTCGATTCGCTTATTTGGTTAAAAAAGGCATAAAAATAATGTGGAGAACTCATCATACCCCCGATGAATTTTGTCCTCGGGAATATTCTCGGGATCAGTTTGCATATTCTGTATGGGAAAAGTGCTTAGATACAGTCAGGGACAACGACGATCCTAATTCGAATTGGTCCGTTCGTAAATCAGCATTGACTGCTTCACTCAATCTCGTTTCGTCTGCTCATGAAAAATTCTATACTTCGGCGCGAACGGATGCTCTTTGGGAGTTGGACGAGGCTAAATTTCAGAATGGCGAAAAATCGAAAGAGTATTCTGGCTGGTTGTACACCGAAAAGCTTAAAGGATACAAGGTTGTTGATAAATTACGAGAACGCATTTTATCGACCAGCATGGATGACCTATGTCCATACTGTAATCACAGAACCGTGTACGATCTGGATCATTTTCTCCCAAAAGAGAAGTTTCACCTCATAGCCGTAAATCCCTGGAACCTTGTTCCAAGCTGCAAAGAATGCAATTCGCTTAAGTCTTCATTTTCACCAAAATTTTCAGAAGAGCAATTCTATCACCCCTATTTTTCATCGACCGAGAATTTAAATTGGCTTAAGGCTAAAGTAATCGAAAGTGATAAACCGGTAATTAACTTTTATGTATCTGATGATTTTGCAGAATATGGTAGGGTGAAACGAATATTCGAGAAGTTGCAACTTAATAGACTTTATAAAGCGCAAACAGCTCGTGAGCTTCTGGTGTTTTCTAAGTCTTTCGCGAGGCTGAAACATATGCCAGAACGCATTCTTAGGCACCGTGTTAGGGAGAATCTCATCGCGAGGGGTGCAGAAAGGAGTCTGTTACCGAATGATTGGAAACGTGCCATGTTTATTGCTATGGCCGAATCTGATTGGTATTGCGACATTGGGTTTAAATCGTCGTGGTAGACTTCCGTTGACTAGCCTGTAGAAATTGCCGTCTTCTAATGAAGTCTTGGATTTTGGGTTGAGAAAGATAGCTTATTGCCTTAGTATTCCCCGTGTTTGGGTATGCATATTCGCAGTGGATAGGTGCCAATTATCTATGGAAACTGATGTCTAGATTGAATGTATTAGTTGAGCAGAACCAACGGGCGGCGTGAAGACAACGACGGTAAATCTTATTATATGTGAGTTGTTAGTCATTTCGAATACGAAGATACCTGCTTCCACGACCGATGCAGGACAAAACACCAGCTTGGAACTATGGACAACTGTCAATATTCAGGGCAATTTATTTATAGTCTTTTCTAGTGCTGAATAGAGTTAGTTGGTACCGCACTCCGGCTAGATGGTGTGAAATCGCATGGGTTCGTAGGCGTCGAAAATTAAGTCCTTATGGACAACCGATCTGTTCATTTCGTTTTCGGTTACCAACTGCCACCCAAGAGGAGCGGCTGGTAACCGAATACCAACTAGCTGTATTCATCATCCGCTAGCATCTGCGGGCTTGCATGAAGCCGTCCCGTAGTGAGTATGAGTGAATATTCAATGAAAATTACTTGAATATTTGAACTACAAATGAATCGCTGGACAAATTGGAGCTTAAACTGGCAATAAAAAGTGGATGACATGGATTGTCTGAATTGTGAGCAGAATAACCCTTGAAGGTACTGCCATTCTTGCAACGTGAAACCACTGTTCTTCTAACCGGGTATTGTTCGCCACTGTCGCTGCTTCAAGGCGGATTCTTCAACCAACTTTCGGCCTCAAATCTGTCAACGGGAACTTCACTTGACCGAGAAAGAAGAAGGCTGCGGCACACCCGGTTTATTTGTCAGCGCGGCAGCTCGTCGCCATTCCGAAAGCGCCGCGGAGATGCTACCCACGTATCAATCGGAGGATGACCTGATGATTCCTTGGGCCCAGGTTGTACGGGCATGAGGATTCACCGTCCTTCAGCAACGACGAAACCACCGCATTGCTGAATGCGGCTAGTGGGTACCCCTAGTCCGGACAGATGGTGTGAAATCTCGTTACTTCGTAGACACTGAAACTCACGGCTTCGTGGACATTGGATCTCAATACTTTGTATGTCCTGTCTCATCACATTGTGGACACACGAACTCATGACTTCGTGGACACCATGCCTCAACAGATCGTGGACAAAACAAGACTGCTTTCTGGCACTGTCGAAATCATGACAAGTGCCCTTCCGCCACGCGTGCGATCCATGATCATCAACTTCGACCCCACACAACCAGACGCCCTGAGCATCAGCGAATTCTGCAAGACTCAGAAAATTTCCCGAAGTATTTTCTATCGACTTCGGAACAGAGCCGTCAACGAATCTGCTGCGGCTCTGCACCCGCAATCCAGAGCGCCAAGGGAGCCAGCCAGGAAATACGGACCAGAAGTAATCAACGAGCTGGTGAAGATCCGTCAGAAACTCAAGAAGGATGGTTGGGATTACGGTCCCAAAACCATTCATTGCGAAGCGACGATTAACCAAGACACTTTCCCGGGCGGCAAGATTCCGTCAATTGCTACGATAGGCCGCTTACTGGCCGGCGTGGGTCACGTGGACCGCAACCCTCGCAAGCGGCCTAAATCTTCCTACGTTCCCTTCGCAAGGTCAACGGCCATGGCTCTGTGGCAACTTGATGCTTTCGAATACCGCACCGCCAAAAATCAGCTGGTCACCGTGTACCAGCTCATTGATGATGCCAGCAGATTCGATGTTGGCTCCCGAGCTTTCCAACGCCACGAGAATAGCCAGGATGCTCAAGAAGTACTTGCGCACGCCATCGCGGAGTACGGTGCACCACAAGAAGTACTCAGTGATAATTCCAAAGCGTTCAACCAGTTACGTAGCGGGACATTCGGTTCAGTAGAAATGTTTCTCGCATCCAAAGGAACCATGCCGATCACAGGGCTTCCGGGAAGGCCTACTACTCAGGGGAAGAACGAACGCTCGCACCGTACGTTGCAACGCTTCTTGACGGCGAATAAGCCACAGGATCTCGCTGATGTGCAGAGGCTACTGAAACGCTATCGAGAGCATTACAACAAACGCTGTCCACATCAATCCTTGAATCAAGCAACCCCACAGGCTGCCTGGGAACTGTTGGAGCATACACCGGCCACCGAACCGATTCACTTATCAGTGTTGGAAGCGAAAGCCGCCGAATACCTCAGTAAACGTCGCTTGGCTCAGCCTCTGGCAAGCTGGTTGGATGTGGTCGTGTCGAAGTCGGGTGAAATCATGCAAAGCACTCATGACGCCTCGGATCCCGTACCGCTGTTGGAATCTAATCAGATGCTTGTGGAAGTCACCAGAGAAAACCGGCGCACGTTCTATCAAGGGTTTCACATTTCGTTGCCGACATCGTTCGCTCGCCGTCAGTTCATCAGGACGATTACAGACACAGAATTCTTATTGTCGGACCCTGATACAAGCGAAATTGTCATGTCGTTCCCTTTACCGATGGTGGCGTTGAAAGTTGAGGGGAAGTTCGTTTCGTCGTATTCAATCAGGGGTATTCAGATGACCTTGACGACTCGTCAGTGGGAGAAGAAAGCCGAGCAGTATCGTACTGTCATTCAGGCTCGTGAGGAGCAATCGCCGACGTTCTTCGATCATCACTAGATTGTGCACGGTTACCAGCCGCTCAACGCGGTTGGTAACTGTGTACAAAGTATTGAGATCCAATGTCCACGAAGCCGTGAGTTTCAGTGTCTACGAAGTAACGAGATTTCACACCAACTAGCCGGACGTGCGGTACCAACTAACCCTATTCAGCAACCGCATTGCGTACGACGCCCGACGGTTAGATGGCCACGTGGTACGGTTTGTCCGATGCGATCCCCACGGACTCCTAACGCACCAAAGTTCACATCATCAGCGGTACCTCCTAGCAGAAATTGAAATACCAGGCCGTAAGAATTGCTCGGTACCCGGTCGCAGGAATTGAAGTACCATTTCGGGCTATTCGGCAATTGTGAACTGAACACTTCGCTAGAACAAAAAGCTGGCTCTATTGAAGAGACGATCAGTTCACGTGCGGGATGTGCATCGCTCAACGATAAGCGGTTCCAATATACAAGGTGACCCCAACCCAGAATGTGGGTGGGGTCACCCGAATTTCAATGCGATTCATTATGCCATCGAGTAGCGAGGCTCAGCCCTCCCAAGCTCGCCAAAGCTTGGCATACTTCCCATCGGATGCCAGTAGCTGTTCATGGGTTCCATCTTCAATAATTTCTCCGCGGTCCATCACTATAATCCGATCAGCGGTTCTCGCCTGGGATAAACGATGCGCGATAACTAGAGCGGTTCGTTCCTTTGTTAATGCCGCTGCTGCGATATCCAACTCGCGGGAGTTGCTGGATCCCGACTCTGCCGTAGCCTCGTCCATGACGACAATGCGTGGATTAAGTACGGCAATACGAACTAGGGCAAGATGCTGCTCTTGATGACTTGATAGTTGGTGGCCATTGGAACCCAGCATTGAGTCCAAGCCTTGGGGCAGATCGTTAATCCAGTGCGCGTGGCAAGAAGCGATTGCCGCTTGAAGCTGGGCTTCAGAGCACGGAGTAGAAGATCCGAGCGTGAGGTTCTCCCGCACGGTTCCGGAGAAGATATGAGTATCTTGCGAGATGAGCGCGATATTCTGGCGAAGACTCGTCATCTCATATGCGGAGAGCTGCTTCCCGTCTAAAGTCGCTATACCCCCGGCCGGTTCGATAATGCCGGATAAGATCCGCGCTGCAGTGGTTTTACCTGCTCCGGTGGTACCCACCAAGGCGACACATTGTCCATCGGCCAAGGACAAATCAAGATCCTTGAGCACAGCCACGTCCGAATCAAAATGATGACTTACTGCGTGCAGTGCCAGCCCGGAGGTGGTGGGTTCATGTGATTCGAGAGAAGTTTCACTGGGAATGCGACGTTTAGCTAGGAGAATACCGGTGACTCGTCGTAGTGCGATGCCTGCCTCTTGAACCATGTCAAAGAGCGTGACTACCTCAGAAATTGGATCGAAAAGTCGATGATAGAGCAAAGCGGCAGTCGTGACCGCACCCACCGTCGTGGCATCGGCCTGCACGAGGAAGAATCCTGCAGTCAGCAAGGCGGCCATGGTGACAAATTCCGCTCGATTGTTGCGCGCGAAGTAGCGGGTAAGCATACGGAACACGCGGTCTGCCACGTTGCGTGAATCGTCGCTGGCTCGTTCAAGAGCGTCAATCTGTCCTTGCGCCCAACCTTGAGAATGCAACATGGCCCGTCCGTGGAACGCATTGAGAAATGTATTGGTTCGACGGGCAAGGATCTCACGTTCTTCGCGATATAACGGTGCACTTCGCGGTAAGTACCAGCGCAAGGACAGCCAGTACATTGGGACGGCGATCAACCCGGTGAGACCCAAAACCCAGTGCAGGGTAAATAACCCTGGAACCGAGAGCACCAGCAGGGTGGCCGCGGACAAGAAGGCCGGCAAAAGCCACGCGACGGCTTGAGAAATCAATCGAGAATCATCGGATACGCGTGAGACGAGCTCGCCATCACCGGCGCGCTCCAAGATTCCCGATTCCAAATTCAACGCATGCTCAACCGCGTCTTCTCGAAGAGTGGCCACCGTAGGTTCAGCAATTTTCGCGTAGAGAACTCGGGCATACCAGGTGAGCGCGGCACCGAAGACCAACGAGGCAGCGATGGCAAGTAAGCATCGGACCAGCGTGGGTTCAGGGTTGTTAGTGCCCAATGCATCAACAAGAATGCCTATAGCAAAGGGCGTGATCATGGCAGTGGCCGAGGCTGCCAAGGTGATCAGCGAGGCCCAGATGATCAACCAGCGTTGCGGGCGTAGAGTACGACCCAAAACCCGCCAAGCTGTTCCAATGCTGGCCGTGGGAAGTGCGGAGGGTACTTGATCCGTGTTTTCGGGGGCGAGGCTCATCGACTGACCACCTTTTCATAGGTTGACTTTGCACAGAGATCTAGGTGCGTGGAGCGGGCGATTGATCCATCGCGATCAACGAAAACTACTTCATCTGCCGCATGCAATAAGGTGGGTGAGGTGCTCAGGATGAGTAAAGTTCCTGCACCTGTACCGCTTTCTTGAGCGTGTTCGCGCCACCGGAGCAACCCCTGGGCGATGTTTGCTTCGGTCACCGAATCTACTGCGCTGGTGGGCTCTTGAAGCACTCTGATCAACGGGCCGCCTGCCAAAGCGCGGGCCAGTGCGATGCGCTGTCGTTGCCCGCCGGAAAGGTTAAAACCACGCCCTTGCACGAGATGTTCTAAACCCTCGGGGAAGTTTTCTAGTAATTCATCGACACCGCTGGCTCGCAGCAGTAGTTCTAATGATCGTGGATCAGGAACCGGAGCTTCACCAAAAATGTTTTCCCTGATGGTTCCTTCGACTAGGTGTGCCTGATGAGGGGCCAACCTCAACAGATTCGGCAGGTAGGCCGGGTCAATGAGTGAAATATCGATCCCATCGAGCAGAAGATGTTGCAACGAATCAGCTGAGTTTGGTGCTGCTTTCTGCTGGCGATTTCCAAGGCTGAGTGTTGTCGCTAGTTGTGCTCGCAGGGAATCTTCAGCGCACACCAGCACCGTGAAGCTGTCGGGAGCCAGGGTGAGAGGGCGATCGGATAACGCGGGTAAATCGATGGTCAGTGCGCACTTAGCGCGCGGAATCGGACGTTGATCCCCGGAGGATTCTGCGCCATCCTCTAGCAAGGCTGCGATGCGATCGGCAGCGGCAAGAGACCGGGTTCGGGCTTCCACGGTAGAAACCAAAGTGCCCAGGGGAGTGGAGAGGAACTGAGCCACTCCCAGCACGCCGAGTAGTGCGCCGATGCTCATGTGGCCAGCCAGAACCTGCCAAGTACCCAAACCTGCAGCGGCTAACAAGACGGTCCCGGAGACTAAAACCTGGGCAGCGTCGATGCGTCCGGAGGCGGAAGCTGACACAATTCCAGCACTTGCGGCCCGTTGGCTGGCATCACGATAACGAGCGGCAGCCTGATCGTGACCACCAATGCCACGCAATACCTGAACACCGGCCATAAGGTCGGCGGCCGCGGCGCCAGAGGCTGCGATATCTGCCTGAAGGTTATCGCTGGCTTTGCTAAGTCGTGGGGTGAGCCAACGCAGCGCAGCCATCCCCAAAGGGGTGATGACCAGTACCGACAGACCCACCCAAAGATTGGCCCAGAGCAGGTAGGCGGCGCAGACCAAGAGGCCACACAAAGCGCTAAGGCCCAACGAAGCTTGGCGGATAATCGACGCGCTCACATCGGTGTCAACCGAGGTGATGGTCGCTATTTCTCCGGGCATGCGGTGAGTTTGTGGCCGGTAGTCAGGAGCCATGACATGTTCGGCAATACGCGTGCGCAGGTGGTGAACTTGTCGGTTCATTCCAGAATTTCCTAGGCGAGCTCCAAAACGATAACCAAAGGAGAGCATCGCGAAACACAGTCCCAGTGCGGTGAGCCAAAGGACCAGTTGGGTCATGGTGCCACCGGCTATTGCATGATCAATGGTTGCGCCAATCAGGGCAGGGACGAGTGCTTCGCCAGCTGTCCAGCATGAGAGCAGGGCGACCGCAGCGATGATTCGTCGACGTTCTGCGTGCAGTGAGGCACGCAACAATAATGACCCGGAGGGGCGAGGTGAGGACATGGAATTCATAATATGTTATAAATATGTTTCGTAACTACCAAAGGTTAGCCTATGATAAGTTTTTCGGGGTGTATGGCCTCTCTGGCGCTATGCACACCCGCCCCTCCAACACTAAGGATCACTCGCATGTCCCGGACTTTCGCACGCGCTTTGCTAGCCCCAGCGGCGCTGTTGGCACTGGCCTCACTATCACTGACAGGTTGTGGGCAATCTTCAGGCCAGGCCGCCGAAAATACTTCTTCATCAGCGGATCAGACACCCCTTAAAACGGTGGATCCGCAGGGGCACGAGGTAAGTTTGGATCAGCAGCCCACCGCCGCCCTTGGCTTCTACACCACCGACGTTGACATCCTGGCAACCCTCGGCATTCCATTGGCTGCCGAACAGCCCATTCGTGGTGATTCTGGGTTCACGACATTCCCCGATTACTTCCCTCAGGAAGCACTTGCAGGGGTGACCCCTTTCGCTAACTACCCGGAGTTCAACTATGAACGGGTACTGGGTGCAGCTCCTGATCTCATTCTTAATGGATTAGGCTACGATGCCGAAGTCCACGAGAAACTCGCAGCGATCGCTCCGACCTACACCACCAATGCCTTTGATGGCGAAACCTGGCAGTCGCACTTTGAACAGACCGCTAAAGACTTGGGTCGCCAAGAGCAGTATGACCAGTGGCTGAAGGAGTACCAACAGGACGGTGCAGAAGCCAAGAAAGCCATCGATGAAGCAGACAACGGAGACCTGACGGTTGCTACCTTGGGCTACTGGGACGGCAAGGTCAATGTTGACTGCTACTCGTACCTGGAATGCGGTGTCTTTGACACGATCGGTTTGAAGACCGAAGAGCTGAGCAAGCAAAAAGGTTTGAGCCTGTCCTTAGAAGAACTGGATCAGCTCAAGAACGTTGATGCGGTGTGGATGTCCATGGGTGTTGGAGAGGACTCGCAGGCAGAACTGGATAAGTCCATCGCTGCCATGGAGAAGTCGCCGTACTGGAAGAACCTGCCATTCGTAAAAAATAACCGGATCTATACCTACAACATGGAAATGACCTATGGCTCGCCTTCAGGCGCCGTAGCGTTCATGGATCAAGTACGCAGCGATCTAACCAAGTAGTCCAGGCGTTCTGCTTGGGCCGGACGCAGCAGTGATTTCTTCATTGCCGCTCCGGCCCGCAGAGCATCACAGCAAACATCCCCATTCCAGCTCAGCCCCAGAATCATCGGTGATCCCCAAATAATCTCCGGTGCATCGCGTCAACAGGATCAGTCAATGGAAATCTTTGAAGCTGCCGTTCAATCCACTCATCATCTCTCGCCCACCCTGAAGCGACTGCGCTTTAGCATTCAAGGATTTACCAGCACCGGAATTGGAGATGAATACGTCAGGCTCTTCTTCCCGCATACCGAAGATCGCAACCTTCTGAGCCTGCCGGTGGCTGACGGTGACACCTGGCGCACCGTGGAAGGCCAACCAGATGCACCGATGCGTACCTACACCATCCGTGATGCTGGTGAAGGATGGATCGAGATTGACTTCGTTGTTCATGAGGGTGGCATCGCCGCAGCTTGGGCACTTGAAGCTCAAGAAGGCGATCGGATTGGGTTGAATTCGCCCACCGGTCTCTATGATTGCCCGCCGGAAACTACCTCCCAAGTGTTGATCTGCGACCTGACCGGACTGCCAGCTGCCGTACGCATTGCCGAACTCAGCGATGCTCAACTGCGTACCGAACTGGTGGTGGAGATTCCCGATGAATCATCTCGCCTAGACCTCAGCTACCTGCCACAAGTCACGGTCCAGTGGATCGTGGCTGGCAATGGGATAGCCCCCAGCGTACTTCCACAGGTGGCCCGCAAAGCCGTGGAACGACTAGGGGGCAACGAACAGCGGCCCTATGTGTGGGTGGCCGGTCAGTCGGCGGCGTTGCGCGAGATTCGTAAGATGCTGCATCGGGAACTGCGGTGGCCCAACACCCAGTACAAGGTGATTGGCTACTGGGTAGAACTAGCAGAAAAATGGCGCGAACGATGGGATGCCTTGGATCCTACGACCAAGTCCTCCCTCGATGCACTGTGGGAGAGTTTTGAGGATCAAGACGAGGCGCTCATCGCCTACGAATCTGAACTTGCGCGTCTGGGCCTGTGAACATGGTGACTTCCACGCAACGTGGCGATACCGAACATGCGCCCCCGCGTGCCGCAGAAACACAGCAGAAGCCGGATGCGCCTGAGAGTTCAGAACTGCCACCTGCCACAGGCAATCTCGTAGATTCCACCGGTGCGAAACTTGCATGGTTAGTTGGACTGGTCATTCTCCTCGCCTTCACCATACTGTGCTCATTGGCTTTTGGTAGTCGGCATATCGACTTTTCTGTGGCGTGGAGCAGTATCGTGGATCCATCGTTGAACTCAGAGGAAGTTCAGGTCATCAGGCAGCTAAGGATCCCGCGCACGGTTTTGGGGGTATTGGCTGGAATCGCCTTAGGCGTAGCCGGTGCGCTGATCCAGGCCCTGACCCGAAATCCACTGGCTGACCCCGGAATTCTCGGCGTGAATGCCGGAGCACAATTCGCGTTGGTTACCGCCAGCTTCTTCCTCGGCTCCCTGTCGGTGATTGCCTCGATTTGGTGGGCACTGGCTGGAGCGTTGGTAGCTACCCTTGCGGTATATGGGCTATCCCTGTCGCGCAATGGGCGTAGTGCTGAGCCTGCCACTTTGGTGCTGGCCGGTGTCGCCTTCGGTGCAGTTCTTTCCGGTGTCACAACTGCCCTGGTACTAATCAGGCCACAAATTTTTGACATGATGCGGGTTTATGCGGCCGGAAATATTAACGGACACGAGCTCTCCACCGTCCTGGTGATCGTGCCCTTCGTTGCAGTAGGACTGCTCATTTCACTGTGCTGTGCCGGGTCGCTGAATGCGATCGCCTTGGGTGATGCTCCGGCTAAGGCTTTGGGCGTTCGTATCGCACCGGTGCGTATCGCTGTGATCACCTCGGTGACGCTGCTGTGTGGAGCTGCCACTGCGTTGGCTGGTCCCATCGGTTTTGTTGGATTGATGATTCCACATGTGGTGCGATGGCTCTTTGGCGTTCAACAAGGGTGGATTTTGGTTTTCACCATGGTGCTCGCACCGGTACTCCTACTCGGCTCGGACATTCTTGGCAGGATCATTTTGCCTAATACCGAGGTGTCCGCCGGAATTGTCACCGCGTTCCTTGGGGCTCCAGTGTTACTCATTTTGGCCCGCCGAAAGAAAGCGAGCACGCTATGAGTACTAAGAGCGTGATTGATCTTCCGTCGCCGACAGAACTTTCGGCAGCCCAAGACTTAGTCGTCCCCACCGGGCGCCGGGAAATCCAAGTGCGGCTGGGTCGGTGGGCCTGGCGTATTGACCGCACCTCGACGTTGGTTGCCATACTGTTAGCGGTGGCGGCCCTGCTCACCGGATTCATTTCGTTAGCCTTGGGTGACATCCGTGTTCCCTTTGACCAGATTCTGCCTGCACTGCTGGGAGATTCCGAGCGCCGTTATGAGGTGGTGGTGCGCGATTGGCGTTTGACCCGAATGATTCTGGCCTTAGTCTTCGGTTTTGCCTTGGGTATTTCTGGAGCCCTGTTCCAGTCGCTGACACGCAATCCGCTTGGTAGCCCTGATGTCATCGGATTTAGTTCGGGCGCATACACCGTGGCTTTGGCGCTCATGCTGTTCACCACCGCCAGTGCGACACAGATCGCTCTTGGGTCGATTGTTGGTGGCTTACTTGCTGCGGCCTTGGTATTCATCATCGCAAGTCGAGAAGGGACCAACGGTTTCCGGCTCATTGTGGTTGGTATTGGCGTGGGCGCGATGCTAGCTTCGGCCAACACTTTTATGCTCTTGGCGGCGCAAAGCCAGGTGGCGATGTCGGCCGCCGTTTGGGGTTCTGGATCTTTGAACTCGGTCAGCAATACTGTCTTGGGCCCGTCCTTGGTGGGCATCGCGTTATTTGCTGTGGCGGCGGTATTCCTGCAACGCCAGGCCCGCATTTTGGAGTGCGGTGATGCTTTGGCCACTTCGCTGGGGGTCAACGCTCGATTGTTGCGTGCTTCGATGGTCATCGTTGGTGTCGGTTTGGTGGCCGTGACCACCGCAGCTGCCGGTCCCATCGCTTTTGTCGCTCTGGTTGTCCCACAGATTGCTGCCCGGTTAACTCGCAGGGCCGAATTAGACCTGCTGCCAGCCGGCTGTTTGGGAGCGTTGCTCCTCGTACTGGCTGACACGATTGCGCGGGTTGCATTCATGCCCATCCAGTTGCCGGTTGGAATCGTGACGGTTTGCCTCGGTGGCGTCTACTTAATTTGGTTGTTGGTAAGGGAGAGTCGTTCATGACTTCACTAGAAACGGAACAAACGCAGTACGATCAGCGAGCAATGCCCGCCGCAAAGGATGCCGTCGGGCATGGTGCGCCGACGAATTCCAAGGGGCTGAAAGTACAAGCGTTGAGCTTGGGATACGACCGAAAAACCGTTATTGATGCCCTGGACTTATCTTTTGAACCGGGAAAATTCACGGCGATTATCGGTCCCAATGGTTGCGGAAAATCGACGTTACTCAGCGCGTTGGCACGGCTCTTGAAACCATCCGCCGGCCAAATATTCCTCGGTGACAAAGCCATTGATTCTTTCAAGCCCAAAGCTTATGCCCGGGAAGTATCGCTGCTCAGTCAGCAGGCCGTGGCTCCGTCGGGAATCACCGTAGCTCAACTTGTTTCTCGGGGGCGTTTCCCGCACCAAGGTCTACTTGCACAGCACAGTAGCGAAGATGAGGCACCAGTACATCAGGCACTACGCACTACTGGGACCCTGGAATTGGCCACGCACAGACTTTCAGATCTATCAGGTGGTCAGCGTCAGCGGGTATGGGTGGCAACCACCCTGGCACAGCAGGCTCCGATTTTGTTATTAGATGAGCCGACGACGTATATGGATGTTGCCCACCAAGTGGATTTGCTTGATCTCTTTGCATCACAACGTGATGCTGGGAAAACGGTGATTACCGTGCTCCACGACATTAACCAGGCGATGCGTTATGCCGATACGGTAGTGCTCATGCATGAGGGCAAAGTTCTGGCCAGCGGTGCACCGGATGAAGTCATCACCGTGGATAGCCTTGGTGCTGCCTTTGGTGTTCACTGCGAGATCCATCCAGATCCGGTCACCGGAGGCCCGATGATGGTGACAGTTCCTGGAGCACGGGTTACTGTGTAATACGCTGTGTTTCTGTCGCCGCACCATTGTTGATGCTAATAGATTCTATGGGTTTTGCTCGAGTGAAACCCATGGAGGGGACCCGACTAGATTTTTGCTAAGCTAGGCAACTCATTGGGACCTATGCAATTGAAGATTTTTTAGAGCATGGATGATCACATGGTGGTTGTACTTTTCGGCGGACAGCACGCCGCGGAGGTCATCGCCACTCATGTCGTTTTCACATTCATATCGGTGAAGCAGCAACGGGCGTTCTGAGTACGTTAGAGCTTCTGGTACTGGGTTGATCATCAATCTTAGGAACTAGAGCGCAGGTCGCGGAGTCATCAGTTTACGGAGCTGTCAATTTTGCGGAGGCTTTTTCTCCACAAGTTCTGGCTATTGTGTTGGTGTGGGCGTAGTATTTATCGTCGTACCGATGTAGCGAATTGGGGGATTTGAAGACGCGTTAGATCGCTCGCAGTCGTTGCGCATCTTTAGATTTGTCGAGGATCAGCTCTAAACGTTTACGTCGTATGGGGCGATTTCAACAGAGTATTGCTAATTTGATATGCAGGGCTGATCTTCGACTTGAAACCCGCTTTATGCAAGAACGTCCCATGAAGGATACTTCGTTGCGGTCGTTCTAGACCGAGTAAAATGCATAGAAATCTAAGGGATAAGACTCTTTGAGCCTCGTGCATCACCCTATAGATTCCTAACCCTAACTCACGTTTATTCTCAGCAAGGCCTTCTGCCCATTTGTGAGTAATCCATAACAATGGCACATGAACAATTGGCTCTATCAAGCTATTCCAGCGAACCGCCAACTCGGTCAGCATCGGGGCCTGGTTTTATCGTGATGTGCAAGAGCCTGTGATGTGAATGCGGAAATGCCGGGCCAACCATTTGGTCGACCCGGCATTCATTGCACGCTGGAAGTTCCAGCGACGATATTGTTAGGCCTTGGCGCCAGCGCGTGCAGCTGCAGCTTCACGCTCATCGGCTTCGCGCAGTGCACGCTCCACACGATCAACATCGCGGACTGCACCCTTATCGGCGGACAGTGCCATCGCAGCATAAGCGCGCAACGCAGGGGAGACCACACGCTCGCGGTTAGCTGGGCGGTAACCGGTGGTAGCGATCAAGCGCTCACGACGCTCAGCCAGAACTTCCTCGGAGACGTTCAAGGTCAGTTCACGAGTTGGGATATCGATGGAGATGGTATCTCCGTCTTCTACCAATGCGATCATTCCCCCGGATGCCGCCTCTGGTGAAACGTGGCCGATGGATAGACCAGAGGTACCACCGGAGAAACGTCCGTCGGTGATCAGTGCGCAAGACTTGCCCAGACCGCGTCCCTTGAGGAACGAGGTGGGGTAGAGCATTTCCTGCATGCCCGGGCCACCCTTTGGACCCTCATAGCGGATGACAACAACGTCGCCTTCCTTGACCTGCTTGTTCAGGATCTTTTCAACTGCTTCATCCTGAGACTCACAGACCACGGCGGGACCGGTGAAGGTCCAGATGGATGGATCCACACCAGCGGTTTTCACCACGGCACCATCAACGGCAATGTTGCCACGTAGAACGGCTAGACCGCCGTCCTTGGAGTAGGCGTGTTCAACGGAGCGGATGCAACCAGCCTCGGAGTCGGTATCCAGGGTTTCCCACTGGGCCGACTGCGAGAAAGCCTTGGAGGAACGTACACCCGCTGGAGCCGCGTGCCACAGGGCGAGGGACTCTTCGCTGGCGTTACCGCCACGGATATCCCACTTATCCAGCCATTCACCCAGGGTGGTGGCGTGAACGGTGTGGACGGTTTCGTCCAGCAGTCCGCCACGGCGCAGTTCGCCAAGGATTGCTGGGATGCCACCGGCACGGTGAACATCTTCCATGTAGTAGATCTTGCCGGCACCAGCAGCGTTAGGCGCGACCTTGGCAAGACAAGGCACACGGCGGGAGACTGCATCGATTTCATCCAAACCGAAGTCCACTCCGGCCTCGCGGGCTGCAGCCAGCAGGTGCAAGATGGTGTTGGTGGAACCGCCCATGGCGATATCTAGTGCCATCGCGTTGCCGAAGGCTTCGACGGTGGCGATATTGCGTGGCAGTACCGTCTGGTCGTTGTCCCCGTAGTAACGGTTAGCGATGTCTACTACCAGCTTGCCTGCATTTTGGTACAGGTCCTTACGAGCGGTATGCGTGGCCAAGGTGGAACCGTTGCCTGGAAGGGACAGACCCATAGCTTCGGTCAGACAGTTCATCGAGTTTGCGGTGAACATACCGGAGCATGAACCGCAGGTAGGGCAGGCAGATTCTTCGATGCGCAGCAGATCTGCATCGGAGACGTTTTCGTTGACTGCTTCGGAGATCGCGTCAACGAGGTCCAGGGTGCGAACGGTGCCGTCTACTAAGGTGGCACGGCCGGACTCCATAGGGCCACCGGAGACGAAGACGGTAGGGATGTTCAGGCGCAAAGCGGCCATGAGCATGCCCGGGGTGATCTTGTCACAGTTGGAGATACAGATCAGTGCGTCGGCGCAGTGTGCGTTAACCATGTATTCCACGGAGTCTGCGATGAGATCTCGGGAAGGCAAGGAGTAGAGCATGCCGCCGTGGCCCATGGCGATGCCATCATCAACGGCGATGGTATTAAATTCGCGGGGGATACCACCGGCAGCTTCAATGGCCTCGGAAACGATGCGACCTACTGGCTGTAGGTGAGTGTGTCCTGGAACGAACTCGGTGAAGCTATTGGCCACGGCGATGATTGGCTTGCGGCCAAGGTCAGCGCCGTTAACGCCGGCTGCGCGGAACAGTGCGCGAGCGCCGGCCATGTTGCGGCCATGGGTAACGGTATGTGAACGAAGTGTGGTCATTTTAAAATCTCACCATAAATTTGTTCCCAAACCCAGACGGTGTCGATACTAGTAGTACTACTACCATGATAAGAAGGCTGGGTTATGAACGCAGGTCAGCGCCGTCGAGAGGAACTGGCGGCATTCCTCAAAGACCGTCGGGCTCGTGCCGATAAAGCATCGCACGGGTTACCGGAGGTTGGTAGAAGTCGAGTTCGAGGGTTGCGGCGCGAAGAAGTGGCCACGCTGGCTGGGGTTTCCGCCACTTGGTACACCTGGTTGGAACAGGCACGCGATATCAATCCTTCGCGCCAGGTGATGTTGTCTCTAGCTCGTCTTTTCCGACTAAGTTCCGTTGAAAGTAGCTATCTTTTATCGCTTGCGGGGCACGGTGAAGTGGATCCTGAAGAACCCAGCGCCATGACTCCCGCTCTACAACGTCTATTAGATGTCATGAATTTTCCGGCATTTTTGCTCTCGACAGACTGGGCCATCATTGGCTGGAATGCCGAATATGCGCAACTTTATCCGCGGATCACCACGGTCAATGTTGAGGACCGCAATCTATTGTGGCTGGTGTTTACCGATGCCCAATTACGTGAAATGCTTCCGGACTGGGAAAAGCAAAGCAGGGGATTTGTTGGTAGCTTCCGTGCGGAGACCAGAGGGTGGCTCAGCCCCTCCGGTGAATCAGGAATTGTCGCGCGCGTCTCTGCTGCTTCAGAGGCGTTCGCTTCAATTTGGAATGAACGCGATGTCGCAGGATTTCAGACAGGGGAGAGGGTTTTCCGTCATCCAGAGAAGGGGCTGACCACATACGAGCAACATAACCTCACCCCCGCAGAAGCTCCAGACCTCACCTTGCTGATGTATACGCCGCTATAGAAGTTCGCGAGCGTTGGCGAGGGATTGAGCCAGCCAGAGTTTCTGGCTCAGATCCGTTCGCCGTCGCCGCTAGTCAAGGTTCAGAACGAATTCTGAGCCTTCCTTGCGAGGAAAGGTAATTTCCCCCAGGTCTTTGGCAGTTTCCGGTTCCATTGCTAAGGAGACTAGTCCATCTTCGGTAGCTCTGAATTCCACCGGTGGGCGAAGATCTTCGTGGTTGCCCGGAATCTTCAGCAGCACGCTTCGAGCGACATCTTCGGTTATCTCTGGTGGAAGCATTGCCAATACGACGCCAGGTTTGTCTTTGTCGCTCTCAATCTTTAATGAGATCCCATTTTCTTTGGCTTCAGTGGGATCCTGACATTGGATTTTTGGCCCGTTGAGTGTGGCGGGCCCATCGCCATCGCCACTTGAAGCCCAAGCTACTAAGCAAAGATCGCCAGATTCATTGACGGCCGGGTACTCGCGTGAGTAGGAGAGTGGAGCCAGGGCCCTGAAGGTTTCTTTTTTGATTGAAGCATCTTCGATTTCTTCGGGCGGCAAATCGGTGTCGGACTGCGCCAGCTTTAGGGTTGGCACGATGTCTTCAGCCGTGATTTCTTTGGATTCTGCCGTAGTGGAAGGTAATGCGCTTTGCGTATTGCTTTCAGTAACGTCACTGACAACCGGTACGGATGTAGTTGTGTCTTTTGCGTTCGGTGCCGTTTCTACAGACGCTGCGCATGAAGTTACGAGTAAAACTGTGCTCAGACCGAGAACCAGCGGAATCTTGGAATTCATTTGAAAGCCTTACTTGATTTGTAAGATGCGCATGTCTTGCTGTGCGCACCAGCGACAAAGTTAGTAGGCGTCCGACGTTCTGGCTAATCATTGAATCAACAATAGTCAAGTCGGGCGAGAACTGAACTTACCTTTCTCTTCGACGCTAGCACTAGATCGCAAGCCCAACAAGGAGTTAAATCCAAGTAGTTGCCTAAAGTTTGGGCATGCAATCTTGTCAAGGGAAGTGTAAGTGAATAGTGGGTGAATATTCTTGGCGTTCTCGAGTATTAGGTGAACCCTGGCTTCAAATGGGCAGTCTGATCTATCGGGTGGCCTCGATGCGAATAGTCAGTTGAATCGGCACCAGGGGCTAACCCTTGAGAAATTCCAGCGCCTTCTCTTTGAACTCCCGACTGGTGACCGCGTTGGCGTGATTGCGGCCAGCTAGCCACAGGACTTCATTGGTCGTACCGGCATCTTTGAGTAGGCGACGCAAGCGAGGCATGGTGGTGGCTAAGTCATCCTGATCTCCAGCGACCAAAAGTGTTGGGGCTGAGGGAACCTTCGCTGCCGGGTCATATGGTTCTGACTTGATGGCTTCAATCAATTCAAATAATGCGCTCAAGTCATTACTTGGCTCTGCGGAAGCAATCTTCATGATGGTCGCGGTGTAGTCATCGTTGATCGGTTCACCGGTTGCAAGATGTGCCTTGGCTTGTTCGATTTCAAAGGCGGCGAGTGGGTCTCCTGCTCCTGGGCCGCCCATGACAAGGTGTTCAACCAAATCTGGGTTAAAGGCAGCGAATTCCCAAGCGAGCCTCGAGCCTAGCGAATAGCCAATGACGTCGACTGGACCTTCATCTAGGTCCATGACGGTGGCAGCTAGTGCCTGACGAATCTGACTCGGCGCCCAACTGCCCTCATTGCGGCGTGGATCTTCGCCATGACCGGGAAGGTCAACAAGTAGTACGTTGCGGCCGGAGTCGGTGAAATATTTCAGCCAACGCGAACGCTCCCAATTCAGTTCGCCGGATGAGGCAAAGCCGTGGATGAAGAGCACGGATGGGCCACTCACCTCAGTGTTTGTGCGTACCACTCGAAGATTCAGATCCAGTGTCATGCCTTAGATCATAGGACATTTTTACCTAAATCTTGGACAGCGGTTAGTTTCACACTCTACTTAATGTCAGAATGACTCTAACCAAAAATCGACGCAACGAAAACGAGGCCAACACAAAAATGTCATCGGTACCGGGATGGGCGAACGTCAACGAGCGCCGCAACCTGCCACCGGCCCTAGCCGTTTCGACGGTCATCTTAGGTATCCGAGAAGGGCAGGATGGAGGCCCAGACAAACTCTGTCTGCCACTGGTCCGCAGAATCCGGCAACCACACGCAGGATTATGGGCGTTGCCAGGTGGTCCGGTTGATGCACGAGAATCCCTAGGCCAAGCGGCCGGCCGGAACCTGGCCGAGACTACCGGCCTACGTCCGAGCTATCTCGAACAGCTCTACACCTTCGGTGACATCGACAGATCTCCCACCCACCGTCTAGTGACCATCGCCTACTTTGCGTTGCTCAATGCAGACCAGGTCGGCGCCACAGTACAAGACGAGAACGTCGCCTGGTTCGACATCGATGATCCGAACATTGCTCAATTGGCTTTCGACCACCGAAAGATCGTGGACTACGCCCTATGGCGGCTACGGAACAAGACCGAATACGGGCAAATCGCTCACCGACTCTTGGGCGAACGATTTACGCTCGCCGCGCTGCGGGGAGTCTACGAAGCAATCCTTGGCCGACGCCTAGACCCAGCAAACTTTCGGCGCACGCTAAAAAATACCGCCACCATCGAAGAAACCGATGAGTACCTTGCCGGTGGGCAACACCGTCCACCCCGTCTCTACCGCTACGTAGGTCACGGTCCTGACCCCTTGGAAGTCGACCCAACGCAAGCCTAGAGATTTCACCAACTTCTCCCTATCAATCGCAAGAAATGGATATCCCATGAGCACTCAACTCACCGACAACAGCCAATCTGTTGCTCAGAACATCACCCGGCTGAACCTCTTGGCCCCAGACTCCACCTGCTCCACGGATCTGGCAGCCAACCCATGGGATACGCCGGCAGGGTATGGCCCGGGTGCCTCTCAGGAAGACCGTGTGCCAGCAGGCTACCCGGTCCAGGGATCCATTCCAGAAGAGTATTTGAAAGCCAGTGATGAAGATCTGGACGCTCGAATTCTGGCAGCGAAAGAAACCCTGGGGGAGAAGGCCGTAATCCTTGGCCACTTCTACCAGCGCGATGAGGTAGTGAAGTACGCCGATTTTGTCGGTGATTCCTTCCAACTGGCCAATGCTGCGCTGACCCGAGACAAAGCCGAAGCCATCGTCTTTTGCGGTGTGCATTTCATGGCTGAAACGGCAGATATCCTCAGCCGTGATGACCAGTCGGTGATCCTGCCGAATCTTGCCGCCGGGTGTTCCATGGCTGACATGGCCGACGGACCAAGTGTGCAAGCCTGCTGGGATGAACTCACCGCACTCTATGCCGATGAAGCCGATGACGGACGTATGCCGGTTATCCCAGTGACGTACATGAACTGCTCGGCAGAGCTCAAGGCGTTTGTGGGACGCAACGGTGGACTGGTCTGCACCTCATCAAACGCTGCGACCGTCTTGGAGTGGGCCTTTGAGCGTGGACGCCGCGTGCTGTTCTTCCCGGACCAGCACCTAGGACGCAACACCGCCAAGGCCATGGGTGTGCCACTGGAACACATGCCGATGTGGACTCCGCGCAAGTCACTAGGTGGAAACGACGAGCAGACGATGAAAGATGCCAAGGTCATCTTGTGGCACGGTTTCTGCTCGGTGCACAAGCGCTTCGCCCCAGCGCAGATCACCAAAGCCCGTGAAGAATTCCCTGGCGTCAAGGTAATTGTTCACCCTGAATGCCCGATGGAAGTTGTCGATGCAGCCGATGCTGCTGGCTCCACCGACTTCATTCAAAAAGCTATTGCGGCGGCCACCGAACCAACAACTTTTGCTATTGGCACCGAAATCAATATGGTCAACCGCCTTGCTGCCCAGTACCCGCAGCACACCATCTTCTGCCTCGACCCAGTGATTTGCCCCTGCTCCACGATGTATCGCATCCACCCCGGCTACCTGGCCTGGGTGCTTGAAGAACTGGTGGCAGGACGAGTAGTCAACCAAATCACCGTTCCAAAAGAACAACAGGGTGACGCAAAAACCGCATTGGAACGCATGTTGGCAGCAAAGCCATGAGCCGGCCTGCCAACACCCCACGAACACTAGCGATTGTTGGTTCCGGAGTTGCTGGTTTGTGCGCAGCTCTTCAAGCGGTACGTCTAGGTTTAAGAGTTTCGCTACTGACCAAAGGATCGTTGGGCGACGGAAATAGTTCCTGCGCACAAGGCGGATTATCCGCAGTGACCACGCAGGGAGAAGCCACGGGGGATTCGGTGGCCAGTCACGTCACCGATACCTTGCGCGCCGGAGCCTGGCACGGAACACAAGAAGCAGTTCAAGAGCTCTGCGGATCTGCCAACGACCTGGTCAATATCTTGGAAGAGCACTCGGTACAGTTCGACAAGGATGCCGCCGGCAATTACCAGCTGGGTTTGGAAGCAGCACACAGTGCGCACCGAATCCTGCACGCTGGCGGGGATGCTACCGGTGCTGGTCTCGTGGCTGCCCTCGCCAGTGCCGTCCGTGCGGCGAAGGATGCGGGACAACTCGACTTAATCGAGAACGCCTTCGTGGTGGACATTGAGGTCACCGAGGCAGACCAGCGTAGTGTGAAGTATCTGCAAGAGGATGCTATCGACCAGCTACACGTTGACGCGGTGCTACTGGCCACCGGTGGACTGGGCTCGCTCTATGCGGCGAGCACGAATCCGCACGGGGCCACCGCGGACGGTATCGGTCTGGCGGCTCGTGCCGGGGCGGTGATCAGCGATATGGAATTTATCCAGTTCCATCCAACACTCGTTGACCCGCAGCTCTACCCGGAAGCCGGGATGATCAGCGAAGCAGTTCGTGGAGAAGGCGCAGTGCTCATCAATGAGCTCGGCGAGCGTTTCATGATTGACATTGATGAACGGGCAGAACTCGCCCCACGCGATGTGGTGGCCCGTGCCATTCACGCTCAATATCAAGCCGGGCACCAGGTCTTTATCGATGCCAGAGCAGTGGAAACTGCCAAAGGTGCAGGCTTCCTTGCACGCCGATTCCCCTCCATCACCGCACGTCTGAAAGCCTGTTCACTGGACATGACGTTGGCTCCGATTCGCGTAGTTGCCGCCCAGCACTATGCGATGGGTGGAATCCACACCGATACCCAAGGACGCACCAGCGTTCCCGGGATTTATGCGGCTGGCGAATGCGCCAACACCACGGTGCACGGTGCGAATCGTCTCGCCAGTAATTCCTTACTCGAAGCCATGGTGTTTGCGCGCAAAGCAGTGCATGCTGCAGCTACCGATGAACCAGGCAGTGCCTGTGATCTGAACGGTCTTGTGGTCGGTGAGTTACCAGAAACGCAGACACAAGCTCCCATGGAATTGAAACAACTCAAGGATCTTGCCAGCGAACATTTGGGGGTCTACCGCACCGGTGACGGGCTGCAACAGTTCATGAGTGTGCTCGACTCCAGCGCCCCGGTGGCACAAGCACCACGAGCACAAAGTGAACTGAACAATCTATACACCTGTGCACGACTGATCGCTTACGCTGCTCAACAGCGGACACAGTCCTTGGGGGCACACCACCGGCTGGACGCTAACGACCAGGAAGCGACCGCACACACCATTCGTTATGGCTGGGTCTTATCAGGCGTGCAGTCAATAGATCATCAGCTTAAAACCAAGGAAGTTAACGCGTGAATCAGCCCATCCATCCGGTCCCACTAGCTGCCATCGACCGGATCCTTGCACTGGCCTTCGAAGAAGACTATCCGCGCGGGGATCTGAGCGCAGACACTATTGTTCCAGCTGAGGCCCAGGCGACCGCCGTGGTCAAAGCTCGGGAACCAGGAGTCTTGGCTGGAGGCACGGTTTTTGCCCGGGCCATGACCACCTTGAACGATAAGACCGAAGTAACCCAGCTGGTTGCCGATGGCCAAAAGTTTGACGCTGGCGATGAGCTTCTCAAGGTGCAGGGGCCAGCGATTTCGGTCCTCAGCGCCGAGCGCGTGGCTCTCAACCTATTACAGCGGATGAGCGCCATTGCGACGTCCACCCGTGAATTGGTGGACCTGGTCTCGCACACCAAGGCAAGGATTGCCGATACTCGAAAAACGACGCCGGGATTGCGCGTGCTAGAGCGGTATTCGGTGCGTTGTGGTGGGGGAGTGAATCACCGAGACAATCTCTCCGAAGCGTTTATGGCCAAAGATAATCACCTTGCCTTGCTCGGCGACGGAGAAGAACTCACCGACGCTTTGAAGTCCGTGCGTGCCCGGCTGGGGCACACCACGGCGATGGAAGTTGAAGTTGACCGGATTGAGCAAATCCCTGCCGTCCTAGCGGCCAAGGTGGACATCATCATGCTGGATAACTTTGATGTCGCAGATCTTCCGGCAGCCATCAAACTCATTGATGGTCAGGCCATTATTGAAGCCAGTGGCACGGTGACTGCGCGTACCGTTGCAGCCATCGCTGAACAAGGTGTCGACATTATTTCTAGTGGAGCCATCACTCACTCGGTGCGGGCTATTGATCTGGGCTTGGATATGGTTATTGCATGATCTACATGGACGCGGCTTCCACCGCCCCGCCTCGTCAAGAAGTTCTTGACCTCATCACCCCACTATTAACCAGCAATTTTGGGAACCCTGCTTCCTTGCACGAGCTCGGTCATCAGGCACGAAGAGCCAACGACTGGGCACGCAATCAGGTTGCTGGACACCTCGGCGTCGAAGAGAGCGAAATCTACTTCACCTCCGGCGGTACCGAGTCGGATAATACGGCCGTCATCGGTGGGGCCTTGGCTAATCCTCGTGGCAAGGTGGTTGTCAGTAGTGCCATTGAGCATCCTGCAGTGTTGGAAGCCTGCGCGTACCTTGTCAGGGTTCACGGATTTTCTCACAAACTCATCCCTGTCGATGAGTTTGGCATTGTGGATCTACAGGTTGCCAAAGAATTGATCGATGACCAGGTCTCGGTAGTTTCCGTGATGGCTGTGAACAATGAAGTGGGCACCATCCAGCCCATCAAAGAACTGGCAGAACTGGCCCATAGTGCGGGAGCTTTGATGCACACCGACGCGGTGCAAGCCGCCGGATGGCTGGACCTCACCGAACTTACCGCACACGTGGACGCCCTAAGCCTCTCGGGACACAAAATTGGTGCACTCAAAGGCAGTGGCGTGCTCTATGTCAGTAACCGTTACGAAGTTCTGCCATTGCTTCACGGTGGCGGGCAACAAGGTGGAATGCGTTCTGGCACCGAGAATCCGGGATCATCGGTCGGTATCGCCAGGGCCTTGCAACTGTGTGCTGAACAGCGCCAAGCCAGGGCAGGAGATGGTTACGGCAATTATCTGATCGAGAGGATCACCAAAGAACTGGGGAAGATTGCCCCGGGGCTGGTGCAAGTGACCGGGCATCGTAAACAACGCATCGGTGGCATTGTTTCTCTGGTTTTCCCCCGTACCGCAGGAGAGACAGTGCTCATTGAATTAGAGCGCCGTGGGGTGCTGTGCTCTTCGGGCTCCGCTTGCGCGGCAGGGAGCACCGACCCTTCGCCGGTGCTCACCGCCATGGGCTATGACGAGCAGCTCGCGCATGCAGCGGTGCGCTTGTCCTTTACTCGTGCCACGAAGGAAAACGAGATTAGTCAGGTGGCCAGCGCAGTGGTGGCCACGGTGAAATCCTTGGTGGCCTAAATTACCGTTCAGCGATGAACCGCTTGGTCACCGAGATGTCTCGATCGCCGAGTCCTGCCTCAATGACCTCGTCGATGGCTTGACGCAAGAGCGGTAGGAGCACTGGATCGGTGTTGGTCGCCGCAGCGATCTCATTGGCGCCAGCCAGATCCTTGCGCATGTACTTGATGGCACCGGATGGCGAGTCATCTCCGCTGACCAGACGATCTTTGCGGCTGTCCAAGAGGCGTGATGAGGCATAACCGTGGCCCAGCAGATCCCACATGGCTGCCAGGTCTAGACCGGAGCGTTCGGCAAGTACCGATGCTTCACCTAACGCAAAGATGGTGGAGCTAACGACAAGCTGGTTGCAGGCCTTGGCGACCTGGCCGGCACCGAGTTCGCCAAGTCGTACCGGGGTTCCGCAGGGTGCGAGGACTTGGGTCGCTCGGGCACAGAGCGCTTCGGAGCCACCAAGCATGATGGACAGCGTGCCTTGGATGGCGCCGTCTTCACCGCCAGAGACAGGGGCATCAACGATGGCGATGCGCTCGCCGTAGCGTGCAGCCAGATCATCGGCCAGAGCGCGAACGCCCGGTGCGGAGCAGGTGGAACCAATAAGAAGAAGTAGGGGAGTTGCAGCTGGGTCTCGTTGCTCAAGTCCGGCCAGAATCCCCTCGGGACCTTCCAGGCACTGACTGATTTGGGGAAGGTCCGGCAGCATGAGCAGGATGTCTTCGCAGTCTTTGGCTAATTGTGCTGCATTGTCGGCCCAGTGAATTTTGTTGGCTGCCGTTTCTGAAGACAAGCCTGAGCTGAGGTCCGCTAGAACGTCATCTTTCGCGCGACTGGACGTCACTTTAACCCCAGCGTGAGTGGTGGCCAGCAGGCGGGCCATCGGTCGTCCGATGGCTCCCAGACCAATCACGCCTACGACAGATTGTTGGTCTGATTGCTGGGCTTGGTTTTCTGAATTCATCTACAACTCCTTTGTTGAACGGTGGTCAAAAGATAAAAAATCATTGGACAACATAGCGAACTCTGTTCAATATACTGTCCAAAGCGGTATGCTGTCACTCGACGGAAGGAAAAGGAAGCAATGACGCCAACTACACAACGTCTGCGCGTGGGAATCGCCGTAGATTTACCAGCAGCAGATCTTGAACTGATGCGAGAACTCGAACCACGTTTGGATTTCGTTTATGAACCCGAACTCTACCGCCCGCAGCGCTGGCAGGGTGACTGGGAAGGGGATCCAACCTTCACACGCACCCCAGAGCAGGCGGAGCGTTATCACCAGATCATCACCTCATCCCAGGCACTGTTCGGCATCCCAGATGTCAACCCCGAACTGTTGCAAAAGACTGTCCGCGAAAACCCGGATCTCCGCTGGGTACACACCACGGCCGCCGGCGGTGGCTCCCAGGTTAAGGCAGCCGCACTAACTGCTGACGAACTGGAACGAGTCACCTTTTCAACCAGCGCCGGAGTTCACGGCTCCACCTTGGCAGAATTTGCTCTCTTCGGTGTTTTGGCCGGAGCAAAGAACCTGCGCAAGCTCGAAGCCGACCAAGCGAACAAGTACTGGCCTTCAGAGCGTTGGCGTATGCGCCACCTCGATGAGATGACCATCCTGGTGGTTGGTCTCGGTGGTATTGGTACTGCCGTGGTCGAACGCTTCAATGCCTGCGGCTCCACCGTCTGGGGTACCTCGCGAAGCGGTAAGCCAGTGGCCGGTGTTGACCGCCTGATTGATCCATCGCAGCTTGCAGAAGTTGCCGGCCAGGTGGACGCGATTGTGGCAACCCTGCCAGGAACCAAGAGCACCGAAGGCCTACTGGGTGCCGATGTTTTCGAAGCCGTTCAAGAAGGAACGATCCTAGTGAACGTTGGCCGTGGAACTGTGGTGGATGAATCCGCACTGATTCCTGCGCTCGAAGCTGGTCGAATTGGCTTCGCTGCCTTGGATGTTGTCGCGCAGGAACCGCTGGATCCCAAGAGCGTTCTGTGGGAGCACCCCAATGTTTTGATCAGCCCGCACACTGCGGCCCTGAGCAATCAGGAGACGACGCGTATCGCCCGACTCTTCGCCCATAACGCAACTTGCCTGCTCGACGGGCAGGGCTTGCGCAATAAGGTGGATATCGTAGAGTTCTACTGATGACAAGCGTAAACGACGTTACAGGCCAGAGCGGGGAGCGGGCTACCCGCGACCCTGCCCCGGCCGTTACCAGAGCCATTGCTATTCTGCGGTTGCTCGCCGAGGCTGATGGGCGTTCACTCTCGCTCAGTGAACTCGCGCGCACCCTAGGGATTGCCAAGTCCTCGTGCGCCAACCTTTGCCAGGCGCTGGAAGACGGTGAGATGATCCGTCGCACCAGCGATGGCTTTGGTCTGGGGCGTCGTAACGCAGAGCTAGGCGGAGCTTTTTCGGTTCAGTTCAATCAGGTGCGCGAATTCTTTGACCAGATCTCCTCATCGCCTACGCTGCGTGGGGAATTGGTGCAGATTGCCATGCTTGATGGTTCTGACTCGCTGTATCTTGCCCGGCATGAGGGTCGTAACCCCTATCGCTTTGGGGCACCTTTAGGCTCACGTTTGTCGGCCGCATTCAGTGCTGCCGGTAATGCTTTGCTGATGAACCTCGATAAAGACCAAGTCGCTGAGATCATGGGCGAGGTGCTGCCCATGCGCAGTGGTGTTGATGGTCTAGAGCTGACTCTGGAAGATCTCCATCAGCGTCTTGAAGTCGCCCGCGAGCGGGGTTTTGCCGTTGATGAAGGGCATTCCACTAGCGGGGTGACCGGGGTTGCTGTGCCATTGGCGGCATGGTCCCCGGGTGACCCACCATTGGCCTTGGGAACGGCTCTTCCTGTTGACCAGGCAGATCCGATCCGAGTGGCGGCCACCGGTACCGCCTTGCGCGAGGTTGCCGCACGCTTGGAAAATCCGTGGAGGAAGCGCGCTGCGCGCAGTTAATGAGCGCAGTACTAAGTTCATAGAACACTGAAAACGAGCATCGGCCCGTACCCCTAAATTCTTGGGGGTGCGGGCCGATGTTCTGTGCGTGGTGCAGATCCCCGAAAATAAACCGTCCACTATGTTGTACGTTGTTCGCTATGCTGGTATCTTCGATGCAGGAAGTAGTGATGTGATTCACTTGTCGAAGGAGACCTCCATGAATACAACACCAGCACGCGCCGCCGGCTCCGGCGGAACAGCGCTTGACGAGAACTACGCCAAGAATCTGCAGCGGGCCACTCTGGCATCCAGCATTGGTAGTGCACTCGAATATTTCGATTTCGCTTTGTATGGCTTGGCCACAGCCCTGATTTTCAACGTGTTGTTCTTCCCGCAAGGTGATCCAGCCATGGCCACCGTCGCGGCGTTCGCAACCTTCGGTGTTGGCTTCGTGGCCAGGCCCTTTGGTGGTTTGTTCTTCGGTATGCTTGGTGACCGTCTGGGGCGCAAGATCGTTTTGGTCATCACCATCGTGCTCATGGGCGGTGCTTCAACGCTGATCGGTGTCCTGCCAACCTACGAGATGGCTGGCATTTGGGCACCAATATTGTTGGTTCTCTTGCGACTGCTTCAGGGCTTCGGCGCAGGTGCCGAGCAGGCTGGTGCAACGGTTCTGATGGCGGAATACGCTCCAACTGCCCGCCGCGGATTCTTCTCCGCACTGCCATTCATTGGTATTCAGGCCGGTACCCTGTTGGCTGCAGTCGTTTTCTCGCTGCTGACCATGTTGCCTGAAGAGGCTTTGATGACCTGGGGCTGGCGTGTTCCATTCCTGGCATCGTTCTTGCTGATCATTCTTGCGGTTCTTATTCGTTCAAAGCTGGAAGAGACCCCAACCTTTGTTGAGATGGAAAAGCGCGAGCAGGTTTCAGAGCACCCACTGCGTGAACTCTTCCGCAACGGATTCCCAGGCGTCCTGGTTGGTATCGGTCTGCGCATGGCAGAAAACGGTGGCTCCTACATGTTCCAGGGCTTGGCTTTGAGCTTCTTCGTCACCGTTGTTGGTCCAGAAGCCGATAAGGGTCTGCTGACCTGGGGCGTGACCATTGGTTCGCTGATCGGTGTGTTCTCGGTGCCGTTCGCCGGTGCGCTCTCCGACCGCTTTGGCCGTCGGGCCGTCTACCGTGCTGGTGCTCTGTTCATGCTGGTCTACTCGCTGCCAGCCTGGTGGATGCTGACTCTGGGCAACCACGCACTAGCTATTGCAGTCATCGCTATTGGTATCGGCTTCGCCGTAGCCACCATGCTTGGCCCACAGTGCGCGATGCTTCCAGAACTCTTCGGTAGCCGTCACCGTTACCTGGGCGTGGCTATGGCTCGCGAAATCTCGGCTGTGTTGGCCGGTGGCTTGGCAGGTGTCCTAGGTGCTTACCTGATCGCCATCACCGATGCTAACTGGCTAGTACTCGGCCTATACATGACGGTTCTGGCAGCCATCACCGTGGTTTCGACCTTCCTGGTTCCAGAAACCCTGCGCCGAGACCTAACCCGCACCGATGATGCAGTGAAGATTTCCTCGGTGGAAGCCGGCGATGATGTCTGGCTCAACGGCAGCCAGGGCACCGGAGCATCGGCAGTCTCCGCTCGTACCTCCTTCACCGTAGACCGCACCCCGGTCTCGGCAGATGAGCGCTAGATCAGAGGCAACCACGTCTCAGTCTTCACGACCATAGACAGCCCCTGACCTACTCGTAGGATCAGATATAACGCAGTGGGCCGTTCAAACAATCAGATTGTTTGAACGGCCCACTGCGTTTTTGATAAAAGATACCCAGGTGCTCAGAGTTTCTAAGTTCCCCAGTTCCCTAGGTGTCGGCTTAGCGCAGGTACTTACCCGAAACCCAGCCAGTCTTAGATGAGTACTTGACCTTGTACCAACCCGATTTTTCGGTACCGGTCAGTGTTACCTTCTTACCCTTCGGGATGGTCAACACAACACGATTCGAAGTGCCTGCGCCACTGCGCATGTTCAAGTTTGCGACAGTCGTCTTGGTGGCCGCTTTGGGGCTAGACTTCTTCTTCTCGGTATTGGACTTAGGTGCCGAATCCGAGAAGTTGCTCAGATACTGTCCCGAGACCCAGCCCGACTTTCCCGAGTACTTCACGGGGTACCAGCCGGATTTCTTGGAACCAGTGATGGTCACCTGCTTGCCACGCGGAATGGTCAACACGACGCGGTTGCCGGTGCCGGCACCAGTGCGCATATTGAGATTCGCGGTGGTCTTTGCGGACTTGGAGTTCGTGCTCTTGGACTTGCTGTCCTTCGACGATTCCTTCTTCTTAGGAGTCGAAGGTATCGAAATGTTGCTTAGGTAGGTTCCAGAAACCCAGCCGGTCTTCGAGCTATAACGCACTTCATACCAGCCGGACTTTTTGGAACCGGTCAGTTGTACAGTCTTGCTACGAGGGATGGTCAGGACAATCCGATTGTTTGTTCCGGCACCTGAGCGCATGTTCAGATTTGCGGTGGTCTTTGCGGTGCCCTTGGCGCTCTTGTCGCTGTTGTTGTTGGACTTGCTCTTGGCCACCCCGTAGTAGGCCTCAAGGGTTTTCGCGCCCGAGTTCTTGTAGCTCTTGGCCAGCGAGGTGCCTAGGTAGCGGAAGTGCCACGGCTCATAGGAGTATCCGGTGACGGATTCTTGACCCTTGGGGTAGCGAAGAATGAAGCCATACTTGTAGCCGTTCTTAGCAACCCATTTGCCCACCGGAGTGTTCGCGAAGCAGGCCTGCAACCCACACTGGCTATTGTTGTTGCCAACGTCGATGGCCAAACCAGTCTGGTGTTCGCTGGTTCCCGGAACGGCAGAAATTCTTGAAGCGTAGCTTTGCCCGTAGATTCGTGAATAGTAGTTGTAGAGCTCAGCTTGGCGAGCGTAGGAACGATACCCACTGACCGCCCGAATTTTGACGCCATCTTTGGCTGCAGCCTTGACCATCTTTGAGTAAGCGCTGGCAGCTGAGGATTGCAATCGCACGTTGGTGCCTTTAACTGCCACAGTTTTTGGCGCGTACTTCTTGGGGCTCAGTGGGTAGCTCTTGTTGACGAAGACATCAGTCTTGCTCGGATCTCGCTGAATCTTCTTGGTAGCAACCTGCACTGCAGAATCAACGGTGACAGCCTGCGCGTTTACTTCAGTTCTCGCCGTTACTTCGGTGGCGGCGGTTGCAGGGGCTAGAGGCAAGAGCGTTGCCATCAGGGCTGCAGATACCGCAGCAGCCAGTGGCGCTTTGAAGGCTCGCGTCTGTTTCATTGATTCTCCATTGCAAGTGATGAGCGATGCGCCACTTATTCCATCATCATTTTTCGAACGGTTCAAGGTTTCTGCAAACGGTTGACGATGAACGGGCAGACCAAATTCCTCAAAGGAATTGAGTGTTCATCACATAACCTCATGCTGGGAAGCATTGGTTTTGACTATGAATTTATGCGTGATCTTCTAGGCTAGATCAGCGTTTCACCTGAACGAATAGAAGGGGAAAAGAATTCTTTGAACTGCCCGCGCCAACGCGCAATCGACAGTGCCAACACGATGCTTCACACAGTGGAAGAGCTCTAAAGCATCTAGAAAGTGAAGCTTCGGTGAACGAGTCACGCGCAGTCGTAATCTTTGGATGGTTGGCCCGAAAATTCTTGATACGGCGGCCGAGTTAAGAACCAATCAATACTCTGGTTGAATTTTCCTTGGTTGGTGAGTTTTGATAGGTTTGCGATCATGCATATCCGTCCCGAAGTCTTTGATGACCGTGCAGCGGTGTATGCAGTAACGCATGCTGCCTTTGCTGGAATTGACCCCATGGTTGAGCCTGAGGAAGTCGGGTTACTCCAGAACCTCTTCGAATGCGAAGACTACGACTCGCGCTTCTCCTTAGTAGCTCTCGATGACTCCGTTGTTATCGGCCACGTCATAGCTACGTGGGGCCGAATCAACGGCGAACCCATGCTGGGACTTGGGCCACTAGCTGTTGCCCCGGAGTATCAGCATCGTGGCGTGGGATCGATTCTGATGCAAAGTATTCATGACCGAGCTGAAGCCGAATCGTTAAGCGCCATCGTTTTACTCGGGGCTCCTAGCTACTACCGCCGGTTTGGTTATGAACCTGCTGGGGCCCGTGGCATTACCCCGAGTGATGCCAGTTGGGGTGAACACTTTATGGTGCGAGTCTTCGACGAAGCAAAACTTCCCCGTGGGGCTTATCAATACGCAAAGCCATTCGGCGTTTGAGCCAGCGCTTAGCTGGGAATCGTGCGATACCTATTGTCTGCTGAGAGCAACGGGCGTAAACATAAAATATGTCCTCACCTCAAGAGCAAGAGAAACTCTCCTTCAATGTCTCCGGCATCATTTCCAAATCGGTAACCCAGGATTATGACGCCGTGGCAGACCCCGTGCAATTATCCAGCTATTTCACGACCGGCGGAGCCCAAGGAAGATTAGAAACCGGTAACACCGTCACCTGGGACTTCCACGATTTTCCCGGTGCCTTCCCAGTCCAAGTGATTGAAACTGAGTACCCACGCAAGATTGTCGTGCAGTGGGGCGCCGATAAAGGAACAGCCGAAGGCAACCTGACGACGGTGACCTTCGAATTCACCTCGATGGACGATGGAACCCGCACCAAGGTGGTCATTACCGAGGCCGGTTGGGAAGCCAGCCCTGAAGGAATTAAAGCGGCCTTCGGTAATTGTGAAGGATGGACCGGGATGCTCGCGGCTATGAAGGCATGGCTGGAATACGGGATCAATCTCCGCGACGGTTTTTATAAGTAGAAACTCTGACTATCGCCGGCGCTGATATGTCACGTGAGTAACTAGGGGTGTCTCACGTCGGGATACTCGATCCATGTGAAGGCCGATATCTTCGGTAGTAATGGCTTCGCCGTGCCCCAATTGAATGGGTGCGATGTGGAGTCGTAATTCATCAATGAGTCCCGCTTGAAGGAATTGCGTGATGGTCTGTGCTCCGCCGGCGATGGCTACGTGTTGCTCACCGGCAGCTTCCCGAGCTTCTTCGAGGGCTTCGTGGATTCCTCGGGTGATGAATTGAAAACTTGTTCCACCTTCTAAACACAAGGTTGGTTGGTGATGGTGGGTGAGCACAAAAACTGGAGCATGATATGGCGGGTTATCTCCCCACCAGCCATCCCAGTCAACGTTGATGTCGCCGGCTGGTGGTCCGAACATATTGCGCCCCATGATGAATGCCGAAGCCTGGGTGATGGCAGCGATCTCTTCAGCATTCTGATCAGTTTGTTCAAACTGCCAACGGTGTAATGACTCGCCACCCTCACCTAAGGGGTTCTGCATGCTTTGGTTCACTCCAGCACAGAAACCGTCTAATGACACCGTGACATCACAAACAACGTCCCCCATGGCTATCTCCTTGAATCAGCACTGGTGCAGCGAGGTCTACCTGATAGTTCCACAGTGAACCTGAACCGAGCGAGAATCAAGGAAAAATCTCGTTGTTGAGTTGCAAATGGCTAGTCGGCCGATTGTTGGGGCACCCCTGCAACATTCCATACGGTCTGATGATGCTGCTTGATCAATGCATCTTCTATAACTAGGGCGGCTTTGCGATGGATACAGGTGACCCAGCGAACCTCTAGCTCTAAACGGTCGATGGCACGCCGGGCGACCGTTTGAATAGTCGAAGGGGTGCCAGCTTCTGCTTCAGCGGCGAGTTGGCGAAGCCACTGTGGATCTTTGAGAGCATCGTCAAAGGCATGCTTACCGAAGCCGGAGGTGGCACCTACTCCGCTGGAGTAGATTTTGAGTCTGCCACGCAAGCCTTTGCCGCTTCGTTCTCCTGCGGCCCCGATATAGATTGGGGCAGCATCAGGCTGGTCGGTGCGTCGGAGCATATAAACGCCAGGAGCTACCGGTGCGGTAGTGGCGGCTTGCTCGAAGGGGAGCCAAGGTGACCAATCCAGGGATGCGAGGACTGACTCATCAATGGCTCGAAGGGTGATCTTCAGCTCCGGTGCGCCAGCAATCTGCAGCTGAAGCAATAAGGTAGTGCTAACGTGCCATAGCCCACCGGGCTGAGGCGGCTTTTGAACGGCACCCTTGGGGCGGTGTTTGCGCAGATAGCTACGTAGAGACTTGGTATCCACTCCAAGTTGTCTCGCAGCGTCATCTAGGTTCAAAAGCGGTTCGTTCATTGCAGCTGGTTTATCTTCTCTTGAAAGTGTCGGTGCCGGTCATTGAGCTTTACGTGAATCTCTTCAGTGATCCCGGCGCCCGCACGTTGATGGTTGTTGCATCAGTTTGTGGGTGCCGGGACGTTGTCATTGCACCGCTTCGCGCAGTTTGGTGCTCAGGCGGTTGAGTTGATTAAATTCTTCTTCGCTCAGCGCCGATCCCAAAAGCTCATGCAGGTGCTTGACATGCTCGCGACCGATTTCTTGCTGCATCTTCAGTCCCTTGTCGGTCAACGAGAGCTGCGTGGCACGCTGATCCGCTGGGTCTGGCTCACGTACGACTAGTCCTTGCTCTTCTAGTCGTACCACCATGCGGCTGAGGCTTGGCTGGGAGATCAGTAACTGCTTATTCAAATCAACCATGCGGCTTTTTCCGCCCGGGCAGGTCCGCAAGTTGAACAGCACGTCATATTCACGCATCGACAGCTTGCCGAACTCCGGCATTGCTGCAATCTGACGCATCACCGCCACCTGCGCCCGGAACAAGGATTCCCAGGCGTCGGTGGTGACCTTCAATGAGGCTACTGCTTTATTGGTCCCGGTCACTGACTACTGGCTCCTTGGTGTTTGCTACGTCAGCTTCCAGTTTAGCCCGATGAGCAGCTACCAGCCCTTCATGGGTTGGGGCTGGGGTCAGATCTGCTGGTGCCCGCGATTCCATTTCCTTGCGCAGTTCAGGCAGTACGTATTCGCCAAACATATCCAGCTGGTTCAGTACGGTCTTCAGTGGAAGACCAGCGTGGTCCACGAGGAATAGTTGGCGCTGGTAGTCGCCGAAGTATTCCTGGAAGGTCAGGGTCTTCTCCAGTACCTGCTGTGGCGAGCCCACGGTCAAGGGGGTCTGCGCGGTGAAGTCTTCCAGTGATGGGCCATGGCCGTAGACCGGGGCGTTATCAAAGTAGGGGCGGAATTCCTTGACGGCCTGTTGGGAATCCTTGGCCATGTAGAACTGGCCACCGAGACCAACGACCGCCTGGTGGGCTTTGCCGTGACCGTAGTGTTCGTAGCGCTCACGGTAGAGGTTGATCAGCTGCTGATAGTGCTCCTTAGGCCAGAAGATGTTGTTGGCGAAGAAGCCATCACCGTAGTAGGCAGCGATCTCAGCGACCTGTGGGGTACGGATCGAGCCGTGCCAGACGAAGGGTGCCACATCATCGAGTGGTCGAGGCGTCGAGGTGAAGTTCTGCAGGGGAGTGCGGAATTTGCCTTCCCAGTTCACTATCTCTTCATCCCAGAGTCGGCGCAGCAGGTTGTAGTTCTCTACGGTCAGGTTCACCGAGTCCTGAATGTTCTTTCCGAACCATGGGTAGACCGGGCCGGTGTTGCCGCGGCCCAGGACAATATCGGTGCGTCCATCGGACAGGTGCTGGAGCATCGCGAAGTCTTCGGCGATCTTCACCGGGTCGTTGGTGGTGATCAGCGTGGTGGTGGTGGACAGGATGATGCGTTCGGTCTGGGCGGCGATGTACGCCAGGATGGTGCTGGGGGAGGAGGAGAAGAACGGCTTGTTGTGGTGCTCGCCGATGGCGAAGACATCCATGCCGATCTCTTCGACCTTTTTGGCGATGGCTACCTCGGCGTCAATGCGTTCTTTTTCGGTAGGGATGTGACCGGTGGTGGGATCCTGGGTGATGTCGCTGACTGAAAATACTCCGAACTGCATGTTCACTCCTACTTGTGATGAGATTCTGCGGTGTACGCTCATCTCTAATTTATATGCGTATGCATGTAATAACAAGTTGATGCGTCAAATATTCCCGGAGTTGGACCCTGCCCGGTGGCACACCAGAATTTCTCGCAGTGTTAGAGCGCAAGAGACGTAGTTCTAGGACTCCAAGCAGCTAGTCGACCAGTCCGCCTTGGTAAGCAATCAACGCCGCTTCAACACGATTGCGTACCTTGAGCTTGATCAAAATCGAAGTCATATGGCCCTTCACAGTGGCGGGCGTGAGCACCAGTACATCGGCGATTTCCGAATTAGAATTCCCCGCTCCCACAAGCGCCAAAACATCATGCTCCCGGGGCGTCAGCTGCTCGATCAAGCCCATGGCCCTCGCGCGCCGATCATGATCCACACTGCGAAACTTGTCCACCAGACGCTTGGCAATACGCGGCGACAGCGCTGCTGCTCCATCGGCCACAGAGTAGACTCCTCGAATCAACTCTTCAGGGTCAGAACTTTTGAGCATAAAACCCGCAGCCCCAACGGACATGGCGCGATCAATATACTCTTCCTCGCCAAAAGTGGTCAGGATGAGCACCTTGGCCGTCGCAGACTCGGCGAGAATCCGCTCCATCGCCCCGAGCCCATCAAGCTGCGGCATGCGAATATCCATCATGATCACCTCAGGTTGCAGGCGCGATGCCAACTCGATAGCCCTCAGTCCATTCTCCGCTTCACCCAAGATTTTTAATCCAGGATCACTAGCCAAGATAGTGCCAAGCCCTGCCCGGATTAACGGGTCATCATCAACCAGTAGGAGGCCTATCGGTAGTCCTGAGCTCATAATCCGATCCTAAGGTGCAGGGTAAAGATGGTCAGCGGATGTGAGCACATCGTCGGTGAAACAAAGGCGGAACATTTCGCTGCCGAATTCCAACACCCCGGTACGTGCCGCATAGTACCGACACTGACCGCTGGCAGGTTGTTGTGATTCATCGATGACCGGAAGCGGCTGATCCAAGCCTTCAGCCTGAACACGCTGTGCCACTTCAGTGCGGGTCATCCCCGGCTTGAGTTGTTGGAAATCTGACGGGCTCAAGGCTGTTGCCCGGAAGGTCGCCAGCTGCAAGACATACAAACCCACAACCATAACCGCCACCGCGCACACCGGAACAAGTACCAATAGCCAGCGCGAGGTCCGTTTGGGTGCCGAGGTGGCCGATGCGGATTCTCGCCGGGGCCGACTGCGCTGCACTTCGGCGACGACATCAAAGGAAGTCTCGGAATGGTTCACACTCAACGAGCCGCCGTGCCGTTCCAGGACTTCTCGCAAACCACGCAACCCCGAGGCTCCGGGGCGCTGCGGTATTGGCTGGCCCTCCAATGGATTACTGATCCGCACCCTGACGGGCTGGTGACGCGTATCAATATTAATGCTCACCGGTTGCCGTGGAGCATATTTGGCAGCGTTCGTCAGCGTCTCCTGTAGTACCTGGCGCACCACAGCACCCGTTTCGGCATCGGTCGCATCGATCAGTAATGGACCGCTGATCTGGTAGTCGATCTGCATGCCACGATTCCGCGCCTGATCGATCAGGCGATCCACCGACTGATCAGAAGGAACCAACGATGCCTGTTCATCCGGTTCACGAAGAACCTCAATAATTTCGTGTAGATGCTCAACGGCCTCATCCGCCTGAGCACGGATACGCACTGCTTGCGAATATGCCTCGGTGTCCTTGTCCAAAGACACTTGTAAACCGCCGGTGGACAAGGCCAATAACGCCATATCGTGACCCAGCTGGTCATGCATCGCCTCAGCTATTCGAGCGCGCTCACGTAGCTTGGCTTGAAGTTCTAGATGGTGCCGCTCCTGTGCACGAAAGGCTAATGTATTGGCTCTGGCCCGCCCCGCCCACCAGGGTAACAGCACAAAGAGAACCACCCCGGTACTGATATTCAAAGCGAAGGTCAGCGCACTGACATGTGCCGAAAGCAGCAGGCTCACACCTGAAGCGAGCGCTCCAGCAACTAGGGCAACAATGCCGTGAAGGGCAGAAGCCACGTAACGGCCTGCAAAAAAGCTACCCACGGCTGCAACAGGCGCCAGCACCAACCACGCCCCATTGGTAGAAATCGGAAGTAGGTAGGCGCTCAACGCGAGAAAGATCAACAAGAGGATCTGCTTGAGCTGGGTAGTCATGCTGAACATGCTACTGAAAATCTGCTTGGGCAGACACCGACCAAAGTAGGGGATCCCCGGTTAGTAATGCCGACTAAATGCCGGTGTGCCAGGCCGCGCCCAATGACAGGGTTGAAACAACAAAAGGAGCACACCATGATCACCTTTGAATCGCTGAGTAAACACTACGGAACTACCCGAGCCGTCAACCAATTGAGCGTTGAGATTCATCCCGGAAAAGTCACCGGCTTCCTCGGGCCCAACGGAGCCGGGAAAAGCACCACCATGCGGATGATCCTTGGACTAGATGCACCCACCAGTGGCCGGGCATTAATTAACGGGCAACGCTATGACCAGTTGACCTACCCCATGCACACCGTAGGCGCGCATATTAGTGGCACGGCCGGACACCCCGGACACACTCCACGAACATTCCTGCGCGCGCTGGCCCAGAGCAACCGAGTACGCCAACAACGAGTTGAGCAGGTCCTCGAAGAATCCGGACTCAGCAGCGTGGCAACCAAACGCATCAGGGGATTCTCCCTTGGCATGCGCCAACGTTTAGGTATTAGTGCCGCATTACTCGCTGACCCCGACATCCTCATTCTCGATGAACCGATGAATGGACTGGACGCGCAAGGAATCACCTGGATTCGCCAGCTGATGCGAAACCGTGCTGATCAAGGAGGAACGGTATTCGTCTCCAGCCACCTGATGAGTGAAGTGCAGCAAGTGGCAGACCAACTCATCCTGATCGGCCGTGGGGATCTGATCGCCAACGCCACCACTCAACAGCTGATCAATGAAGCCACCGAACTGGTCGTGACCGTACGCTCGCCACACGTACTGGCGCTCGCCGACCTGCTCACCAGCCGAAATCTCAAATTCAGGGTGGTGGATGAGCAGCTGATAGAAGTCATCGGCCTTGGACTTCAAGCAACCGGTGCATTGGCCTTTGCCAACGGCATCGAACTTCACGAATTGAGTGCAGCTCACGGGTCGCTGGAATCCGCGTATAACCAGCTAACCCAAGAGTCAATGGAATTCTCAGCACCATCAGTAGAAAGAGGCTGAACCAATGAAAACACTAGATCTTGCCGAATCGCACTCGGCCCATGGCCTCTCAGTGCTATTGGCTACTGCCCGGGCTGAAATCACGAAATTCTTCGGACTACGCTCGCTGACGGGACTTTATATGGTCGGTCTCGTGGTTACGGTGGGCCTAGGGTGGTTGCTGGGAGCCAGCGCCAAAGCCAGTGGCGAAAACGGTATAGATTCCGTAATGCCCGCACCCTTGATCGTGTTTGCCACCTTGCAGTTTGGGCAACTATTTTTTGCGGCGGCCGCTGCCTTGCACCTAACTGGCGAATACTCCAGCGGAACAATGAGTAGCACGCTGCAAGCGGTGCCACGTCGAGCTATACTTGCGGGCGCGAAAGCTTTGGTGCTTGGAATTTTTGGTTTTCTTACCGGTCTCGTGCTCATCCCGGTAGCAACCATTCCGACAGCTCTGGCTGCCGGTAGGTACGGAGAGTTTGATGTGTCTGAGCTATTCTCGGCATCCTTGGGGGCCGGAACCTATCTGGCATTGTTGAGTCTCATGGCCCTGGGGCTGGGTCTACTGTGCCGCAACTCAACGGGAGCATTAATCTCATTGATTGTGCTTGTGATTGGACTGCCGCAAATCCTTGGGCTGATACCCATTGATTGGGTTCAATCGCTGATTCAGTACCTACCCACCAACGCTGCAACGTTCATGGCGACCGGTGCCAGCGAACCGTATGGGCCAGTCCTGGCCGTGGTGGTTCTTGCGCTTTGGAGCGTAATACTGTTGGGCGCCGGGATGCTGATGATGAAAAAGCGGGACGCCTAATCCGGGCTGGCCCCACGCCTACGGCGCCTGTTGATTTACGAATGGGAACTGAACTTCGGTATGTTGATGTTCATGGGCAAAAACCGCAATGCGATGCGTCGGAACCAGAAGGGCCTTCCTTCTCTGCTGCTGATGCAATTAGCTTTGCTGTTAGGTGCCGTTTTTCTTGGACTGTTTTCAATGCATATTTTGATTGCACCAAGCATGTCACCGAACGGGCACCCAAGCACACACGAACAAGAACAACTCGCTGATCATGCGATTATTGATTCTCAAATACCGCTACAACAATACGATGATCAGCATGGGTGTTCCACATGCCCTATGAACCATGAATTGTCTGCAGTCGGATGCATTCTTGCATTGTTGGCCCTGCTGCTAGTTTTGCGTCCACCGGGACTTCGCGCCTGCAGAAAAAAGTTTGATTTACGGCTAATCGTTTTGCTACGAGATCTCCGGGAGCAAGCGTCTACCAAGCCAGATCTGACCGCGTTAGGGATTAGCCGAACGTGATGAGGTGGCAAGCATGTTTTTGCTTGCTAGATCTTTTCTGTGCCGAAACATACAAGGCACTAGTCAATCAGGCAACGTAGGAGAACCCATGAAGAACAAGTCCCTATACTTCAGCGCCCTATCGCTGAGTGCTCTCATAGTGTTGACCGCTTGCACAGCAAGTCAGCCCCAAGACGATGCGAAAGACTCAGTAGACCACGGAATGGCGCATCAGATGACCTCGGCGCCGGAAGTGAGCTCTAAAGACGCAAACGCGGCAGACATGAATTTCGCCAGTGGCATGAAGGCTCATCATGAACAAGCCATGGAAATGTCTACGGAGGTTTTGGGCAAAGAGCAAATTCCAGCCGAGGTGCAAAAGGTGGCTGAAGAAATCAAGTCCGCTCAGGGTCCAGAGATTGAACTCATGGACCGCTGGCTCGCCTCGTGGGATATGCCAGAAGGAATGGATCACCAACAGATGGATCATGGTGAGGCAATGGTTTCGTCGGAGGACATATTAAAGCTGAAAAATGCTCAAGGAAGGGAAGCCGCCAAGCTTTTTCTGGAACAGATGATCCAGCACCATGAAGGAGCGGTCGAGATGGCGAGGACTGAAATAGATCAAGGCTCGGACCCTGAGGCCATCAAGCTCTCAGAGAGCATCGTTGAATCTCAGAATCAAGAGATTCAACAGATGAAGGACATGTTGAGCAGACTCTAAGCTCCGTTGTAGATCTGTTTGCTCTGAAAACTAGTAGTGGGCAGGACACCAAAAGGTGTCCTGCCCACTACTCGTATTGAGTCGAGTCCTCTTTAGTCCTTGGTGCGTAACTGTGCACGGTCACGCCATGCCCCGGTGCCCCAAAGAGCAAGGGCGATCAGAACCGGCTGGAAGAACAGTCGCGCAACACGTTTCCCATCGGTATCCAAACCGAATGCGTCCCGGTGATCAAGAAGCTGAGCAATATTTCCTGGGAAGACTGCCACGAAGAACAAGGCAACAATCCACCCGACATGAACCCGCTTCTTCAGTAGGGTCATCAGCGATAGTCCCAAGCCGACCTCCGTCACTCCTGAAAGAATGACTACCAGATCTGGATCCATTGGAAGGGACCGTGGAACCTGCGCTTGGAACTCTTCTCGACCAAAGCTGAGGTGGCTTACACCTGCATAGGTCAAGAAGGCGCCAAGGGTCAGCCGAACTGCATGCCTTTTCTTGCTGAGCTGATTAGTCATCCGAAACGGTGATGGTCACGTCGATGTTGCCACGGGTGGCGTTTGAGTATGGGCATACAGCGTGGGCGGCGTCAGCAAGTTCCTGAGCTGCATCGTGATCCATACCTGGGATGATGACTTCCAATTCAACCGAGAGCTTGTAGCCTTCGCCCTCGCGGTGCAGGCTGACTCGTCCGCCAACGCTGGAATCCTCAACCTTGATCTTGCGAGCGCGGGCTACGGTGTTCAATGCCGAATGGAAGCAGGCCGAGTATCCTGCGGCAAAGAGCTGCTCTGGGTTGGTGCCCAGTCCGCTGCCACCCAAGTCTTTTGGCACGGTGAGGACTAGGTCCAGTTTTCCATCGGGGGTCTGGGTGCGGCCTTCGCGACCCTGGCCGGTGGAGAGTGCTTCTGCGGTGTAAAGAGCTTCCATTGTTGTGCCTTTCCTAAAAGGTTGAGGTGTTCTGGGCTAGTTGGTGGGCTGGATTTTGATGGGCAGTTTCTGCATCTGTTCGGTGATTTGATGCAGGGTGTCCAGGTATTCTCTAGCGCTTTGGATGTCCGGCAATCCGGTGCCGCAGGCAATCTGTTCTGGAATGTGGGCCAGTTCCTTGCGAAGGGCGCTGCCTTGCTCGGTCAGTTCCACATTCACCACCCGGGTATCGGTCTCGCTACGTTCGCGCCGGATGAACTCTTTGTTCTCGAGGCGGCGAAGCAGTGGGGAGAGGGTCCCGGAATCAAGCTGGAGCATCTCGCCGATTTCTCGGACGGGCTTTGATCCTTCGTTCCACAACACAACCAACACCAAGTACTGGGTGTAGGTCAGCTGCCAAGGGGAAAGGAGCTCCGTGTAGGCCCTGGTTGTTGCTCGGCTTGCGGAGTACAGAGCGAAGCACACCATTTCATCAACTATTGCCATGAGAAAATCATTGCACACAATTGAATTGTGCACAACTTAAAATAATGGTGATCTGTTGCATAGCTGTCATGCCTGGCGCACAGAACCTGCATGCGGCGCTTACAACGCTGATAAAAGACGAGGTTGAGAAAGCAAAACGGGTCGGAAGCCAGCTAACTGGCTTCCGACCCGCAACGCACCTGACGTTAGGATTCGTTAGTTGAATCCTTCGTCGACTTATTGAGCATCTCTTCGATCTCGCGGCGTTCCTTACGGGTAGTCGGGATCTGCCCGGTCAACGGATGAACCAAGGAATTCTTGGAATCACTGTTTGTCGCAGGCTCAGTCGAAGCCGGCTTCGACGGCTTGGCCGCCTCAGTCTTCGCTGCCTCAGTTTTCGTTGCCGCAGGCTTTGATACCGATGGGTTGGCAGGAGCGGTGATCTTAGCAGTGGCAGAATCCATGGCCACAGCAAGATCTGCCGCGTCGGTCTCCTTCTGAGCCGAATGCTTACGGTTAGCCCGACGTAGGGCCCGCTTTTCCTTGCGCGACTCAACCAGGCGGTACAAGACCGGCACCAGAATCAACGTCAGCAGGGTGGAGGACACCAAGCCACCAATGACCACCACAGCCAAGGGCTGTGAAATGAACCCGGACTGACCGGTCAATCCAAGACCCATTGGAATCAACGCGAAAATGGTGGCCAATGCGGTCATGAGAATCGGGCGCAAACGCTGACGAGCGCCGTGCATGATCGCATCATCCAAACTCATCGCTTCACGCTCTGGGGTAGCCAAGCGGTACTGGTTGATCAAGTCGATGAGCACGATGGCGTTGGTGACTACGATGCCCACCAGCATCAACATACCGATCAGTGACGGCAAGCCCAGCGGAATGCCGGAGATCAGCAGCAAGCCGATGGCGCCGGTGGCTGCGAATGGAATGGAGACCAACAGGACCAGAGGCTGGATCAGCGACTTGAAGGTGGCCACCATGATCACGTAGACAATGGCAATAGCCGCCAGCAGTGCCAGATACAGCTGGTTGAAGGAGTCAGCCTGTTCGGTGGCAGCGCCACCGATCTCCGCGCTGGCACCTTCTGGCAGTTGCACGGTTTCCAGGGACTTGGTGACCTCCGTAGAAACCCTGCCCAGCATGTTTTCTTCGGGCGTCAGCGTGACAGTGGCGATGCGCTCACCATTGGAGGTGGTGACCTGCTGGACGACCTTGGCACGGTCAACCTTGGCAAGGTCCTGAAGTTCCTTCACGCCGGTGGCCGTCGGGATCTTCAGCTCGCGCAGCTTCTGCAAGCTATCCAGTTTCAGGCCTTCACCGATCTGTACGGTCAGGTCCGTGTAGTCCAGACGCAGCGTACCGGCAGGTACAGGGGAGACCTGACCAGCAACCATGCCAGCCAACTGTGTTTCGGTCAGCCCGGCAGCAGCAGCCTTTTCAGCATCGATGTCGATGGAGACCTGCTCGCGTTCGGCCGATAGGTTATCGGTAATCCCGGTGACGTGGGCAGTATCCTTCAGTGCATCGCGCATCTTCTGCGTGGCCTCACGCAGGATCGTCTCATCCGGAGCCTTGACCTCAACGGTGACATCGCTAGAGGTCATTGCAGAAGAGTTGGAGCCGAAAGTGACGGTCATGTCCTTGGAAAGATCCAAGCCCTTGATCTGCTCACGAACCGTATTACCTAGTGCTTCCTGATCAACATCAGGATTGGTGATCGCCGTGAAGTTGGCAGTATCGGAGCCGGAAGCAAACATGGCTGCGATACCACTGGCGGTACCGACAGTCATCTGTACATCTTCAACACCATCGATATCACGCAGCTTAGACTCAATCTTTGCTGCTTCGTCCGCCGTCGTATTGAGGGCCGTGCCTGAAGGCATCTTCGCGGTGACGGTGATGGAGTTTTCACCGGTGGAACCCAATAGGTTGGTATTGAGCAGCGGAGTCATGGCGGCGGTCCCAGCCAGAATCAGCACCGAGGCCAGCAAAGTAATGACAGGATGCTTCTGCGTGGACTTCAATACAGGCAAATAAGCACGTTGCATCCAGGACTTGTCTTCAGCAACGTGAACCGTGCGAACCTTATCGCTACCTGGACGATGCGGCAGGAACCAGTAGGCCAATACCGGCACAATGGTCAGCGAAACGAGCAAGGAAGCCAGCAACGCAATGGTCATGGTCAAGGCGAACGGGCTAAAGAGCTCACCGGCCATACCACCAACCATGGCGATGGGCAGGAAGACCGCGACAGTAGTCAGCGTTGCTGCGGTAATAGCACCGGCAACTTCCTTGACCGCCAACAAGATGGATTGAGCTTTGGACTCACCAAAGGCCAGATGTCGTTTGATGTTTTCAATGACAACAATCGAGTCATCCACCACGCGACCAATGGAGATGGTCAACGCACCCAAAGTCAGCATGTTCAACGTGTAGCCGAAGACATTCATCCCAATGAAGGTGACCATCAGGGAGAGTGGGATCGAGATCGCAGTGACCAAGGTGGAGCGTACCGAGAAGAGGAAGATCAGAATGATGATGACCGCGAAGCCCAAACCGAGGGCACCTTCAATAGCCAGGTGGCTAATGGAGTCCTCAATGAAAGGTGCCTGATCAAAAATTGTGGTCATCGTGGCCTTGTGGCCCAACTCTGATTCAAGATCCGCCACCATGGCTGCAACCGCATGTGAGATCCCGACGGTGTCACCATCCGGGGTCTTGGTGACCGAAATGGAAAGCGTCTCTTCACCATTGGTACGGGTGATGCTGGTAGCTTCATCAGCCTTCACCGAAACATCCGCCACATCCTTGAGCAGAACTGGACCATTGTCGGTGACCAGTGGGATGTTTTTGATGGCATCGAGGTTATCTGGGGTGGAACCGGCAATAACTGGCAGTTCCAAACCGTCCACATCCATGTTGCCAACCGGGATGGGCGAGCCAGCATTTTCAATGCCGTCCTTCAAGTCACTCACGCTCAGACCGGCACGGGTCATCTCGGCGTTCTTGGGGATCACAGCAATGTGCTGGGATGCGCCACCGGAAACTGAGGCTTCACGGACGCCGTCGATTTTCTGAAGTTTAGGCAGTGCAATGCGTTCAACATCATCGTTGAGGGCGTCGAGCGACTCATCCGAGGACACCGCGAGCATCAGCACCGGCAGATCAGCAATGGAACCGGCTAACGCAGTGGGCTCAACATCATCAGGAAGTTGCTGCTTGGCATTGGAGATGGCGCGCTCAACTTGTGAACGTGCGCGGTCCATATCCGTGCCATATTCGAAGGTCAACGCAATCCGAGTGAAACCCGCCTGAGAGGTAGCACTGGAAGATTCGAGACCTTCCACCGCCTGCAAAGAAGTTTCCAGCGGCTTAGCGACTTGTTCATCGATGACCTCCGGGCTGGCACCCATCTGGGTCGCCATGACTGAGATCTGGGGGAACTCCATGGACGGGATGAGCTCTTGCTTGAGCGAGCCCATGGAAATCACGCCGAATATGGCAGCAAAGACGGTAACCAGTGCAATGAGCGCACGGTTTTTTAGTGACAGGATGGCCAAGCGATGCATGCGGGTGTAGTCCTAGTTAGGTCGCAGTACGGAAGTGGGCTTGATGTTAAGTCTATGTGGTTGTTAAAGCTCAACTGTCCGTTCTGACAGTAAAACCGCAAAGATCATCCGTTTGGACTAGGTCAATAAGAGAACCCCTTGAATGTGAAGGCGTTCGAGGGGTTCAACTACTGACAAATGTGAGTTTGGAAGCAAGAATTATGCTCTGAAATTTCCACCTGGTTCGGCAGCGAACTTATCGATGGCTGTCATCTCTTCTGTCGAGAACTCGAGATTATTCACTGCGGCCAGCGAATCTTCTAGTTGCTTCACGCTGGAAGCACCGATTAGTGCCGAGGTCACCGGTGTGCCGACTGGCTGATCGCGCAAGAGCCAAGCAATGGCCATTTGGGCTAAGGTCTGTCCACGCTGTTCAGCGATATCATTTAGCCCGTGAATTCGCTCCAAAATGGGTTCGGTAATCGCGGACTCGGAAAGGAAGCGCCCCTTGGTGGCACGGGAGTTCTCCGGGATCCCATTCAAATACCGATTGGTCAGCAGTCCTTGAGCTAAGGGCGAGAACGCAATCGAGCCGGCGCCAACTTGCTCCAGGGCTTGGAAGAGATTCGGTTGCCCGTCCTCGGTCCAGCGATCAAACATCGAGTAATGAGGTTGGTGGATGAGTAGCGGTGTGCCAAGTTCCTTGAGAATTCGAGCCGCTTCAATGGTCTGCTCGGGGGAGTAGGAGGAAATGCCCGCATAGAGGGCTTTACCGGAACGAACTGCTTGATCCAATGCGCCCATGGTTTCTTCCAATGGGGTATCTGGGTCTGGTCGGTGGCTATAGAAGATGTCCACGTAGTCCAGGCCCATGCGCTCTAGCGACTGGTCAAGGCTGGAGAGTAAGTATTTACGTGAACCACCATCGCCGTAAGGACCGGGCCACATGCGGTGCCCGGCCTTGCTGGAGATGACCAATTCATCACGGTAGGGCTTAAAGTCCTGGGCAAGGTGCCGACCGAAGTTCGTCTCGGCGGTGCCATCCGGTGGACCGTAGTTATTGGCCAGATCAAAGTGCGTGACGCCGAGGTCGAAGGCTCGGCGCAGAATGGCACTCTGTTCATCAAAACGCTTGTCGTCACCGAAGTTATGCCAAAGTCCCAAGGAGATGATGGGAAGTTTCAGTCCGCTACGCCCGACGCGACGGTAAGGCATGGACTCATAACGGTTCTGAGCTGCACTGTAAGTCATTGATACCTTTCAGCAAGTATGTCCGGCATGGTCTGCGTTGGACAACATTTCTGAGAATACCGGCAAAAGTGATTTAGGACTCTTTCTTGCGAAATGAGTCGTAGTGGAACGTCAGAGACACCATGAAAGCAAATAGTACGGGCTCAGATATCTGTTGTTAAACGCAGTGGACCGCCCACCAAATGGTGAGCGGTCCAAAGCATATGGGGACTAAGCCAGTCCCAGAGTCTTGTCAGTAGCTGCCTTGACCTCAGCGTAGAGTGCTGGGTTCTCATTGAGCTTCTGGCCGTAGGAAGGAACGATGTCCTTCAGCTTCGATTCCCAGCCTGCAAACTGCTTCGGGAAGCAGCGTGAGAGCAGGCCGATCATGATTGGGGTTGCGGTCGAAGCGCCTGGCGAAGCACCGAGCAGACCGGACATGGAACCATCCGAAGAAGTGATGACCTCGGTACCGAACTGCAGTACGCCGCCCTTCTTGGCATCCTTCTTGATGACCTGAACGCGCTGACCAGCAGTGATCAATTCCCACTGGGAACCATCGGCAGCTGGGAAGTACTCGGTGAGTGACTCGTCCTTCTTGGCGCGAGACTTGAGAACTTCCTTGATTAGGTAAGTCGTCAGATCCAGGTTGTCCTTGCCGACAGCCAACATTGGGATGATGTTGTGCAGACGCAGGGACAGTGGCAAATCAAGCTGACCGGTGGACTTTAGGAAGTTCATGGAGAAGCCAGCGTAAGGACCGAACATCAGCGAACGCTTGCCATCAACAAAACGGGTATCCAAGTGAGGAACCGACATTGGAGGCGCGCCTACCGATGCCTGGCCGTAGACCTTGGCATTGTGCTGAGCAATGACCGTCTCATCGGTGCAACGCAGGAACTGACCGGAGACTGGGAAGCCACCGAAGCCCTTGATCTCATCGATACCGGACTTCTGCAACAGTGGCAGTGCGCCACCGCCAGCGCCAACGAAGACGAACTTAGCCTTGACGTTCTTTACTGCGCCCGAAGCCTTGTCCTTGACGGTCAGTTCCCAACCAGCACCGGAGCGCTTGAGATTCTGTACCTTGTGACCGTAGTTCACCGAAGCGCCGGCAGCGCTCAACGAGTTGGTCAGGTCACTGGTCAGTCGACCGAAGTCGACGTCGGTTCCAGCCACAACGCGGGAAGCAGCCACGGTCTGCGAAGCATCGCGACCCTGGGCCACCAGTGGAGTCCACTGGTTGATGGTATCCAGGTCGTTGGTGAATTCCATGTCCTCGAAGAGCGTCTGAGTCTTCAGTGACTCGTAACGGGTCTTGAGGTACTTGGAGTGATCTTCGCCGATAACGAATGACATGTGAGGCAGTGGGTTGATGAAGCTATTGTCAGCAACACGCTTATTTTCTACTGCCCAGGAGAAGAACTGGCGGGAGATCTGGAACTGCTCGTTGATGCCAACAGCCTTAGTTGGATCAACGGAACCGTCAGCCGCAGCCGGTGCGTAGTTCAACTCGCACAGGGCCGAGTGTCCGGTGCCTGCGTTGTTCCAAGGGGAGGAGGATTCCTCACCGGCCTTGTCCAGGTTCTCAAAAAGACCAATGGACCAGGTTGGCTCCAGCTGGTTGATCAGAGTGCCAAGGGTGGCACTCATGATGCCGGCACCGATTAGTACTACGTCAAAAGATTCGGTTGACGTTTCAGAAGGCACGAGGATCTCCATCGACAGTGATACTTTGCTCTAACCCAGAGTAGACCTAACCACCCTTGGGTTAGAAATCCTTAACTGGGCTACTGGTCATTAATTTGTGACGGATGGTGAGTTCGTCATCTGGACATCGGCGAAGCATTCATTGAGCATCGGCGATGGCGGATAGAAGGTGACATTTCCGTTAAACGCCAGCGCAGAGATCGGAAATACCAACGGGAGCAAGGGTAGGTCCTGCTCCAGGGTTTGCATGATGGTTGCGTAGGCGGCGGTGCGTTCCTCACCTACAGGGATCGATCTAGCCAACATGATTTGTGAGTCAAGTAACGCGGACTTGTAGCCGAATTCATTCTCTTTATTAGCCAATATGCCAGAGAGGAAATCATCGGGGGAGCGGTAGCCACCAGAGAATCCAAGCAGATGCAGTCCATTGAACTTATTGGACTGAACCGTCTTGACGTAACCATCGGTCCAAGCAATGGGACGAGGCTTGATGCGAATGCCTACCTTGGCAAGGTCTTCAGCAATTTGCGCGAAGGTACGTTCAGGTAACGGAAGGTAATTGCGGGAGACATGCAGCGGATACGCAAACTCGATTTCCTCGCCTTGATATTCGACATCTGCCAAGAGCTCTTTAGCCTTGGCCACATCATGAGAGGCGGTGTTATCGGGATTGGGGATGTTCAGTGCCGGCGGCAAAATGGTTTGCGCGTACTTGGAGCCCTGGATGAATAACTTGTCGGCAAGGGTGCTGCGATTAATTGCGTGCGCCACGGCTTGACGGAATTTTGGCTTGGCCAGCCATTTATTCTTCTGATCCATCCCCAGATAAAGCACGGAGAACGGGTCACGTTGTACGACGACTTTAGCGTTTCGAACTAGCGTGCGCATGGTGTCAACTGAAACCATGTCGAAACCATCAATCTCGTCGGCCAGTAGGGCGCCCTCGCGGTTGTAGGGAGAGGGAACCGAGGAAATCAGGGCGACTTCAGGATATTGCTTATTGTTATTCAGTCGATCCTGATCCCAGTAATCAGAAAAAATCTCTAAACGAACTTGATCGTCTTCCAAGGAATGGAACTTATACGGCCCGGTGCCCATGGGAGCAGTGGTCAATGATTCTGCAGGATTGTCCTCTGGGCCACCGGTCAGCGCGCTGGGCGCAGCGATTGCCATGCCAGGAAGGGTTAGGGCTTCAATGAGCCCCGGTAGTCGGCGACGCAAGTTGAGGGTGACAACATACTTATCCGTGGCCTCGATGGACTGGAAGTAGCTCGCGGTGCCACCTTTGGAGCTGCCTTGGAAAAGATCTGTGGTGAACTGCTTCTGCAGGTCGGTGAGTTGTTGGAGGCGCTGCTGCTCTGCAGTGAGCTCCTCCGGGGTAGCATCTTCTTTTTCTTTGGTGCTCAGTTCAAGGTCTTTGGCCTTGGGCAAGGTGGGAATGTTGCTGTAGTGGTGGAAGACATCAAAGAATCCCTGAGCTGATTGTGCGCTCAATGATGTGGACAGAGACTCCCAGCGCTCAAAGTTCTTGACTACTGCCTCGGCATCTAGCTCCGTACCATCGTGAAAATGCACGCCTTCGCGAAGGTTGAAGGTGTAGCGCAAGCCATCACTGCTTTCATTCCAGGTCTCGGCCAGCCCGGCGACCGTAGCGCCGGTATCCAAATCGATATCGACCAAAGTTTCGTAGACTTGGCGCGTGACGCGGAAGGACTCGTTGTCCGAAACGATGGCCGGATCCAGCTTGACCGGGGGAGCAGAGACCGCCAAGCGCAGTGTGCGGGGGACAGCGTCTGATGATGCAGAAGCAGCTCCAGTCGATGATGCCTGAGACTGAGGTCCTCCGGTGCAAGCAGTCAATGCCAGTGCGGTGGTCGCTAAGGTACCGGTGAGCACTGCGCGTCGAGATACGAGACTTGGTGGCAAATCGGGCACAGGAGTAGCTCATCTTCCTTTGGGTAAGCAATCTTCACATCCACGCGTCGCGATATACGGCGAGAGTGGAATGGTATTTATCAAAGATAGCGCACTAAAGCGATGCTCCCGGGAGCTGAACCTCCCGGGAGCAAATTCTGTCGCCGAATCGTTAACTACGGTGTACGAGATTCTCGCCCGCTTCACCTGCGGACCATGCGACTAACTGTCGTTGAAGTAGCTTTACCATGCGTGGGAAGAATGCCCCGGTATTACCGCCGTTGTGCGGAATGATCAGTGCATTGGGGCAGCCCCACAGTGGGTGGTCCTTCGGTAGTGGCTCCGGATCAAAAACATCAGAGGCAACGTTGAGTCGGCCTGAAGCGACTTCGGCCACAAGAGCATCCGTGTCGACAACTGGACCACGTGCAACGTTAACAATGGTGGCCCCATTGGGAAGCTGAGCAAGGAGTTTGGCATCTACTAGGTGATGGGTTGAATCATTAAGCGGGACAATCAGAATCAGCACCTCTATCTGCGGTGCAAATTTTGCCAGCTCGGTGGTGGCGTGGACTTGACAGTGCTCATCGGTGCGAGCTGAAGAACCAAAACGCAGCAAGTTGACCTCAAAAGGTGCCAACCGTTTACGGATTTCTTCGCCGATTCCACCAACACCAACAAGTCCGACGGTCCGGTCGGCTAACCCTGGCCACTGATGAGGATTCCAGTGGCCCTCCTGCTGGTCTCGTACCGACTGCGGGAATCCGCGTAACGAGGCAATGGCTAGGCCGATGGCCATTTCCGCGGTCGAAGCAGCGTGAACGCCGGCGGCGGTATTGATGTTGGCCCGGTCTCCAATAAGCTCAACCATTCCGTCATAGCCCGTGGTCTGAGTCTGAACTATCTTCAGGTTGGGAGCCTTGCGAACATTGCGCAAGGTATTGGCGGTAGCCATATAAGGCATGACCGCAATATCAATGTCCTCCAGTGGTACTTGCGGGTCATTCTGTAGATCCCACAGTACTGGCTTGAGATTTTGTGGGAACTGGCCGACTGCATCAATGAGTTCTTGGCTGGGGAGTGAAATAGTTCGTGGGGCGCTCATGGATTCACTCTACAAACGCCATTGGCGCTTGAGAAGTAACCCCTAGTCATATCCTGTAATGAAGGTCACCGCTGATCTGCACCTTTCGAATTTGCGCTGGGGGATAAAGCTGGTAGAGTTCTATCTCGTTGCGAAAGCGCGGAGCCCCAAAAAGCTTCTAGAACATCGCAGCGGGCGCCTCTAGCTCAATTGGCAGAGCAAATGACTCTTAATCATTAGGTTCCGGGTTCAAGTCCCGGGGGGCGCACCAACATATAGTCGCTTTTCCGACTATATGCTGATAAATAAATACGCGCCTCTAGCTCAATTGGCAGAGCAAATGACTCTTAATCATTAGGTTCCGGGTTCAAGTCCCGGGGGGCGCACCAAAATCAAGGTTCGAATAACTACTAAGTTAGGTAGTGATTCGGACCTTGTCTCATTTTGTGTGAAATGAATTTTCTTTTGCCCGCTGTCGCTGTCGCTGGCTTTGCGGTGTGGCCTGGGGCGATAATCTTGATCTCCATTCATGCGTAAGCGACATTTATAGAAAACTGCACCCGTCATCTTGAGAACGCGTGGTCTATGCAATAGCGCACCTTGATCAAGGGGCGGTCTACTAAGTTCTTTCATGGCGCGCTGAAAAGGGTGGGTTAAAGAATCCCTGCGATGTGCTGGACCTTTCATGACCGTATGCGACAGAGTTCGATGCAAAGAAGTTGTGCGAGCGAGCCGTGGGTACCATCGTGGCCACATGAACTGCCTTTACCAGGACTCCGCTTCCGCTGCTTCCTGGTGCGGTGACCTTCTGCGCACGTAGCCTGCATGCCAGCGTGCTGTCCGAAGCGAGTTTATGCCAGGTGCCACTCTCGCTCATGAAGCATTTTCAACTTAGTGCGTGAACTGGTTGATTCAAGGTGTGATACTGATACTTATATTAGTGGTAAATAAGTGGTAAAATGATTGTTCCGGTACACCAACTTGAGGCGCGGGTGCCGGTTTAGTTGGTTGCCTAAATAAAACAGAACGTAAGGAAAAGGCTGACAAATGGGAACCACATCGACGATAGGATCAGTCCATGCGGAAACTTCCCGCATGGACTTCCGAGAAATTGTGCGGAGGCTAAATGCGTCCCTCGGGGCTGCAATGGTTTCCGCATTAGCAGGCGCCAAGGACCCCAAGGCAAGCTACCGCTGGCAAAAAGAGAATGGAACGATCCCTTCGGACACGTCTCAGGCTCGCATTCTGCTGGCTCACCGTGCGTGGGTGATGGTCTCCGACGTTGATGGAGAGCAGGTAGCGCGTCAATGGTTTCTTGGTGCTAATCCCTGGCTCGATGAGATTTCGCCAGTCGAGGCCATTCATCAAGATCGGTTCAAGGCCGTGATTGATGCAGCGGGGGCCATGTCCTCAGGTGGATATAGTGGATAATGAGCAGCGCACCGGAAGAAGTGGACGGGCAGCCAAGTATCGTGCGGGAACCACTGGCTGGCTTTCGCATCGCGACTGAAAGCTACGGTGCGCTTAATCCCCAGAACGTGGTTATTTCTTCCCGGGTGACGTTGGAGTGTGGAACAGGTATGACACTCCTGGCCGCACACTATATGCAGCGTCCACGCGTCTCGGCGCATTTACTGAATGCCTTTACGGGTACCGGCTGGACCGGGAGGTTCGCACGGCTATCGACTTCATGGCAGAACGGTTCGGGATCACACCCGCGCAGGCCCACTCCCTTTACATCGAGGAACAGCGAGAGCTCGGGCATGATGGACCTGGAACGTTTCCTAAACACTGGTGTGAAGGGCGCCGGATTTACGAACTGAGCAGCAGGGAAGAACTCGTCTGGTTTGATCTAGGCACGGCACATTCACTGGCTTATATTGACCGGAATTTTGGTCCTGAAATCGCCAAAACTTGTGGTGTGAAAGCAGTGGACCTATCCCACCTACTCGGAGCAGATCGCAAGCTGACCACCTTGATTTCCACGAGACTGCGTAACTTGTGGCTTCATGATGGTAGCTTCGCTGACGGTATCCGTTTCACTTCCCGACACGGTGTTGGTACCTGTTGGGCGTTTTGGATGCGACGCACCGATGACGGGCTGGACAACGATCTGGTCTCCGCGAGCGACGGACAGGCAATATACGTAGATGATCCAGATCTACTGAATGTAACTCGACGGTTTAGTATCCGTCTCCACTAATCATTTTTGGAGCCCATTCTGCACGTTCTGACCCCGTATGGAGCAAAGGGCGGCTTCTTCAATTCATCTGTGGTTTTCTTGGTGCGGCGTGGAGCCCGGGACCCCCATGGGCGGTGGGGCACGCCGCCATACTGCGAGAGGTAGTGGATCTACTCTCGCATTGCGCTTGGTTGACCATGACTTCGCTCCGTCCGCCCTTGCTCGCCCCTGATAGCAAGTATGTACTTCTCCATGACACGGACTCTACTGGCCACGGGTAGTGGTGCGGCAGTGCGGCGGTCATGCCTCAATTCATTTCCGACAAGTGAGTGCATAAAAATTCTTTGTGTCTTGGATTACTATAAATTTCATTCTCGTCGATAATATGCGTTTTGACCTGATGTTTTGCGTTATTTAGGGGACGGGTACCGATTTTTGATTTTGGCTAGTTTCTGCCTATGATTGTCTACGTTGCAACGACGGGTTATGGAAATGATCTAGTCAGAGCGATATGCGCCTCTAGCTCAATTGGCAGAGCAAATGACTCTTAATCATTAGGTTCCGGGTTCAAGTCCCGGGGGGCGCACGGTTGATCCGATCTGAATAATTCAGGTCGGATTTTTTGTATACCGTGACGAGAAGGGGTTCAACTATGAGTACTTCCGAAACTACCGCACGACTGTCCGTTGGTGACCAGGCTCCTGATTTCACTTTGCAGGATGCTGCCAGCAATTCGGTAGCCCTATCTGCCTACCGCGGCCAAAAAACCATCATCTACTTCTACCCAGCAGCTTCAACCCCAGGTTGCACCAAGCAGGCCTGTGACTTCCGCGACTCGCTGGAATCGTTGAAGTCATTGGGATACCAGGTTCTGGGCATCTCTCCAGACAAAGTTTCGAAGCTTGAAAAGTTCGTGAACAAAGAGGAACTGAATTTCCCGCTACTCTCCGACGAGGATCACGCTGTGGCGGAAGCCTACGGTGCATGGGGCGAAAAGAAGAACTATGGCCGCGTCTATGAGGGCCTCATTCGTTCGACCATTGTGCTAGATGAAGAGGGCAAGGTCACTCTTGCTCAGTACAATGTTCGTGCTACCGGTCACGTAGCAAAGCTCCGTCGTGACTTGGGAATTGACTCAAAATAGGTTGGTGAGCCGCCCGATTTCATATCGGGCAAAACTTCCGCTACACTAAATGAGGTCGCCTTCGAGAACTAAGGTTCTCGGTGTAGCGCTAGCGAGTATGGCGGAATTGGTAGACGCGCTGGATTTAGGTTCCAGTGTCTTCGGACGTGAGAGTTCAAGTCTCTCTACTCGCACCAGAGAAAACCCTGCGGTCCCAGTTGTTGGATCGCAGGGTTTTTGCATGCCTCGCGGCTTGTCCGCGGGCGTAGTATCGAAATAGGCAGTTAGTCAGCGGCGGTGACCGCTGCCCCACGTCGCGGCAAGGGAGAACCGTCATGGCCGAAGAGTGTTTGCCTACCACCTACGGGCTGGCGGCATCTGACCCGCAGCAGATCCTGATTGATCGCCGGAACATCAGCGCCTCGGATCTCGAGCAGATCATGGCTGAAATGGGGCGCATGAGGCAAATCGAACGCAAGATCATGCGCAGTTCGCAACGTTTCATGAAACTCAATGAGACGGATATGCGGGCGTTGCGGCCGATGATTGCCGCGAAGAACACGGGCAAGGTGCTGACCCCGTCGGACCATCGCGAGTACCTGGGGATATCCAGTGCCTCGGTGACCAAGATGGTCGACCGGCTTGAAGCCAACGGCCATGTCAGGCGAAGCCAGCATCCCACCGACCGGCGTTCGCAATGCATCGAAGTCACCGAGCAGACGCACCTGGCCGCGCGCGAGCTAGTGGGACGGCACCACGCGCAACGATTCCAAGTCGCCCGCTCCATGACCGCCGAGGAGCGCCAGATCGTGATCCGCTTTCTCTCGGCGACCTCTGATGCGCTGGAGGGGAGCCTGGCGCAGGCCACGGAGCAGGGGCAGTAGCGGGCCTATGGCCTACACCTGCTGGTTATCGTGTTCGGCGGCCGTCACGATATTCTTGATGGTGGCCGGGAAGATGATCCCGTGGAAGGGATACACGGCCCACCAGTAGCATCGTCCCCACAGGCCGCGTGGGAAATACACGGCGCGTTGGACCAGCTCGGTCTCCCCGTTCTCTTGGGGGCTCAGCCGATACTCCAGCCATGCCTGGCCAGGGACGCGCATTTCAGCCCGCAATCGCAGCAGTCGGTCCTGCTGGAGGGCTTCCACGCGCCACCAGTCCAGCACATCGCCCAGGGCCAAGGTGCTCTTGGAGCGCCGCGTGCGGCCAGAGCCCACGCCTCCGGCGAGCTTGTCCAGCAGCCCGCGCAATTTCCACAGCGTGGGAAAGGCGAAATAGGGGGAGTCCCCGCCGAGTCGCTGTACCACCTGGAACAACTCTGGTGCGCTGGCCGTCGTGGTGGACCTGCGGACGTCGCTGTAGCTCTTGCGCCCGGCCCATTGCGGGTCGGACGGCAAGGGCTCGGCTGGTGACGACAGCGGATGGGCCGTGGCCCATGTGGTCTCCACCGCGTCCGCCTCGATTCTCTCCAGCGCCAGCTCGACCGCCCTGGGGTAGTCGCACAAGCCTTCCGCCGGCGGGGGAATCAGCGTGTCGATCTCGCGGGAGCCCATGACGCAGTCGTGCTGCAGGGATTGCACCAGAGCCGAGGCCAGGGTGCGCGGCAGCGGGGTGACCAGGTTCACCCAGTGCGAGGCCAGCCGCGGCGTCAGCAGGGGCAGGGCCCACACCGAGGGTTCGCGCAGGCCTGCGCAGCGGGCGTAGATCTTCATCAGTTGCGCATAGCTGTAGGCCTTCGGGCCGCCGATATCGTAGACGCCCTGCACCGGCTCCTTCAGCTGCGCGGCGCAGACCAGGTAGTGCAGCGCGTCGCGCACGGCGATGGGCTGGACCTGATTGGTGACCCAGCGCGGAGCCGGCATCACCGGCAGCACGTCGCTCAAATGCCGGATCATCTCGAAGCTAGCGGACCCCGACCCGATCACCAGTCCTGCTTGGAGCACCAGGGTATCCACCGACGAGGCCAGGATCTTCCCCACGGCCACGCGCGATGCCAGATGCTCGCTCAGCTGCCCTTGCGGGTGCAGGCCCGAGAGGTACACCACCTGCTCCACGCCCTGCTGCTTCGCGGCCCGGGCCATGATGGCTGCGCAGTTCTTTTCCTGCTCGGCAAAATTGCGCGTGCCGGACATCGAGTGAACCAGGTAGTAGACCAGCGCGACGCCACGGCACAGCCGATTGACCGCCTCGGCGTCTTCCAGATCGCCTTCGATGATCTCGACCTCGTCGTGCCACGGAATGTCGCGAAGGCGCTGCGCGTCCCGGGTGAAGACCCGCACCTGATGCCCGTTGCGCAGGAGCCGAGGGACTAGCCGCCCGCCAATGTATCCGGTGGCTCCGGTTACGGCGATCAGGCTCATGAAATTCTCCCGCCGGTACCGGCCGTGGTTCTGCGCCGCCACGCAATCAGCAGCGAGCCGAGCAACGCGGCCAGCGCGCAGCCCAACGAGGCATAGCCAACGATCTCCGAGGGGTTGCTCCCGGCCAACCGGCTCACGCCGATCCAGGCCAGGCCCCAGCTGATGGCCAAGGCGGCGAAGGCATTGCCGGCGTAGTAGCTGATGGCCATGGCCACCAGCGCGGCAACCACCAGCAGCGCTACGGCCGCTGCGGGGGCCCACCGAGCACCTTCGCCGACGCCCAGCGAGAGCAGCCAGGCGGCCACGTTCGCGATGCTGGCCACGCAGACCCACCCGAGGTAGAGCCCGAAGGTCAGCCAGATCACCCAGTACTCGGTGCGTGAGCCCGGGGTTCCGGTGGACATGAGGCGGATCATCCAGGCAAGGACGGCGACGAGCGCGAAAATGACGATCACGCTGAAGCCGAGCCAACCCAGCTGGACCACGGAGATCCAGGCGGCATTGAGCAGGGCCGAGATCATCGCCGGAACCCTGAGCTTCCCGCCCCAGCCGGAGCGCCGTCCCGGGGCGGTGAGCTGGTAGACGCCATAGACAGCAAGCCCGGTGTAGACCACGCTCCAGATGGAGAAGGCGGGCCCGGCCGGGGCCAGCAGGGTCGCATCGGCGCTCAGGTAGCCGCCGGCAACTTGCTGGACCGGGGTTCCGCCGAAGGCGCCGCTGCCGATGAAGGATACGGCGATGGCAATGAGCAGGGACAGGGCAGTGAGCAACGGGGTGGTCCATAGCGGATCACCGATGCGCTGGGCACCGGGCGATAGTGCGGGGTCAGGCGATCGATTCACGGGGTCCTCCACAGGTTCTTCAAAGATTTCCAAATCCGGGTCGACAAAACGAGATAGTTAAACCATGATGTATCTAGATAAGCTAAATATCAACCTTTCGAGATAAGTGATCATGCGCCACACACCACCGCTTCGAACCTCGGATTTGTTCCGGGTGCTCCTGGGCCTGCAGCGTGCCTATGCACAGAGTGAAGTGCGTTTTCGTTCCAGCCTCAACCTGAACGATACAGATCTGCGGGCCGTCAACCTCCTGCGCTCCCGGCAAACGCCCAGCCCCGGCGAACTCGCCCGGGAATTGGGGCTTTCCTCGGCCGGGATCACCTCGGTGCTCGATCGCCTCGAGGCCCGGCAGATGGTCCAGCGCGAGCACCACGGATCGGATCGACGCCGGACATTGGTGCGCCCGGGCCGTGCATTCCCTGAGAATGCCGGCGCCTCGATGGTGCTCCTGCGCGGCCTGCACCGGTTCTACTCCCAGCTCGATGAGCCGACCCGCCTCGCGCTGGGCCAGCTGCTGGCCCAGATCCATCGGGAGCTGGACGCCACCGGCGCGACGGCGCCCGCAGCCCCCACATCCACCCCCACCACGCCCCCGGAGCAGTGACCAATGACCACGCACACACGAAGCCATCGCGGCCAACCCGCCGACCCCCAGCCGAACAGCGCCGAGGCCCGGCTCATCGACGACCCCACCCGCGCGGCCATCAGCCAGCGCCTGGCCCAGATCGGGGCGCAGGCACAAGCCCGGGCAGCCGCCTACTCGCGGACCGCCGCCGATCTCTGGGCGGAAATTTCCGGCGGCCTGGCCACCGGCAAGATGATGCGCCCGGCCCTGGTCATGCTCGGCTACCGCGCTTTCGGCGGCCGCAACGAAGCGCGGGCCATTGACCTGGGGTGCGCCTTCGAGCTGCTGCACACCGCCTTGCTGATCCACGACGACGTGGTGGACAGGGACTTCGTGCGCCGCTCCGAACCGACCATCTCGGCCCGCTACCGGGATCAGGCGACGGCGGCCGGGCGGAGCCTGGCCGAGGCCGAGCATGCCGGGAACTCGGTGGCGATCATCGCCGGGGACCTGCTGATCAATGAGGCCATCAAGCACGCCATCAAGGCCGCCGCGGGGACCGACGCGGAAGCCGCGGTGGAGCAGGCCTTCTTCCAGGGCATCGAACAGGCAGGGGCCGGCGAACTCGAGGACCTGCTCTTCTCCCTGGGCGCCACGCCGGCGACCACCAGCGAAGTGCTGCGCATGGAGCAGTTGAAGACCGCGGCCTACTCCTTCCAGCTGCCGCTGCAGGCCGGGGCGCTGCTGGCCGGGGCTTCCAGCTCGCAGGCCGATGACCTGGGCACCGTGGGGTGCCAGCTCGGCGTGGCCTACCAGGTCATCGACGATGTGCTGGGCACCTTCGGGGACCCGTTGCGCACCGGGAAGTCAGTGGAATCGGACCTGCGTGAATTCAAGAGCACCATCTTGCTGGCGCTGGCCGCCGAGCAGCCCGAGTTCGCGGCCCTGCTGGCCGAGTTCCGGTCCGGCCGCATTCCAGCCCAGCAAATCCGCGAGGAATTGACGGCCCAGGGAGCCGAGCGCTTCGCCCGGCAGCTTGCCGAGCAATTGTGCGCGCGGGCCACCGGCTCGGTGGCCTTCCTCGATCTGCCCGATGAGGCCCAGGCGCTCCTTCGCACCTGCAGCCACCTGATTCTGAATCGAAGCCGATGAACCTGATCAAGCCCCGGGGCATCGCCCCGCAAGCCCCGGCATTGCAGCGGTACTCGCTGACCGCCCAGCGCAGCGCCAAGGTGCTGCTCGAGCAGTACTCCACCTCCTTCTCGCTGGCCTGCCGGCTGCTGGATGCCGCCAGCGCCACGCATATCGCCAACATCTACGCCCTGGTGCGGCTCGCCGATGAAATCGTGGACGGGGTCGCGCAGCAGGCCGGCCTGGACGCCGGGGACATCGCGGCCTGCCTTGATGACCTGGAAGCCGAAACCCGGCGCGCGATGCAGCGCGGCTACAGCACCAACATGGTGGTGCATGCCTTCGCGCTCTCCGCCCGGGCCACCGGCATCGGCACCGAGCTGACCACCCCCTTCTTCTGCTCCATGCGGGCGGACCTGACAACATCAACCCACGACGCGCACAGCTTGGAGCACTACATCTACGGCTCGGCCGAAGTCATCGGGCTGATGTGCCTGCAGGTCTTCCGCGCCATCGACTCGGCCCCCGAGCTGCGCCCGGAGCAGGTGGAACAGGCCCAGCGCTCGGCCCGCAGCCTCGGAGCGGCCTTCCAGAAGGTCAACTTCCTGCGCGATCTGGCCCAGGACAGCCTGGATCTGGGGCGCGCCTACTTCCCGGGCATCGATGCGCGGGACTTCGGCGAAGCGGACAAGACCCTACTGGTCGAGCAGATCGATGCCGACCTGGCCACCGCGCGTTCCGGGCTGGAACTGCTGGCTCCGCCGGCAGCCCGCGCCGTCCGCCTGGCCCATGACCTCTTCCAGGAGCTGAACCGCCAACTGGCCGCGGCCCCCGCGCATCAGCTGCTGCGCACCCGCATCTCGGTCTCCACCGGCCGCAAGGCGCTGATCGCCGCACGGGTGCTCGTGCCCTGGGCATCACCCAGGGAAGCCAAGACGCAGGCAGGGGGCGGCAAATGAGCGGCCTGCCGCAGGACGTCGTGGTCATCGGCGCCGGATTCTCCGGACTGGCCAGCGCAGGGCTGCTCGCGGCCCGGGGATGCAAGGTCACGCTGCTGGAGCAGCACAACCATGTCGGGGGCCGCTCGGGACGCCTCGAGCGCGACGGCTTCCGATTCGACACCGGCCCGTCGTGGTACCTCATGCCTGAGGTCTTCGAGCACTGGTTCTCCCTGATGGGGACCAGCGCCAGAGAGCAACTGGATCTGCGCCCCTTGCCCATCGGCTACCGCACCTTTTTCCAGGGGCGGCAGGCACCGGTGGACGTGGGCACCGGCACCACGGTCCGCGAGCTGTTCGAGACCCTGGAACCCGGCAGCGCGCCGGTACTGGACGAGTACCTGCGCACCGCGCGCGAAGGCTATGAACTGGCCCTCCAGCACTTCTTGTACGACGATTTCAGCTCGCCGGGATCACTGCTCAAGCCCGCGATCCTGCGCCGGCTCCCGCAGCTGGCGCCGCTGCTGGGATCGAGCTTGGAGAAGTATCTCGCGCGGCGCTTCCAGAGCACGGAACTGCGCCAGATCCTGGGCTATCCGGCCGTGTTCCTCGGGTCCAGCCCGGAGCGCACTCCGGCGCTGTACCAGCTGATGAGCCACCTGGATTTGGCCGACGGCGTCAAGTACCCGATGGGCGGGTTCGCCGCGCTGGCGGATGCCATGGCCGATCTGGCGGCGCAGCATGGGGCGGACATCAGATTGGGCGCCACGGCCACCGCCATCGAGACCAGCTCCCGGGGCCAGGCCGCGGTCACCGCGGTGGAATGGATCGATGCTCACGGCCAACGCCATCGGACCCCGGCGCAGCATGTCATTGCAGCGGCGGATGCGCAGCATCTTGATCGCCGGCTGCTCCCCGAACGCCTGCAAACCCATTCGGCGCGCAGCTTCGCGCGCCGGGACCCGGGGCCCAGCGCGGTCCTGGTGTGCCTGGGCGTCACCGGGGAACTGCCGGAATTGCGGCACCACAACCTGCTGTTCACCCGTGATTGGGCCGATAATTTCGCGCGGATCCGCCAGGGGCGCGCCCTGCAGGGGGAAACCAGCATCTACGTGTGCAAGCCCAGCGCCACGGATCCCGGCGTCGCGCCGGAGGGCTGCGAGAACCTGTTCATCCTCGTCCCCGCCCCGGCCGCCCCTGAATGGGGCCATGGCGGTGCCGACGGCAGCGGGGAGAGCATGGTGGAGCAGGTGGCCGACGCGGCCATCGACCAGCTCGCCGCCTGGGCCGGGATCCAGGACCTGCGCGAGCGCATCGTGGTGCGCCAGAGCATCGGGCCTGCGGATTTCGAACAGCAGTACGGGGCCTACCGTGGCGGGGCCCTCGGGCTGGCCCACACGCTGGGCCAAAGCGCCATGCTGCGCCCGGGCAATCGCAGCACCAGGGTCTCGGGACTGCACTATGCCGGCAGCACCGTGCGCCCGGGCATCGGCGTGCCCATGTGCTTGATCAGCGGGGAGCTTGCGGCCAAGGCGGTGCTGGGCCTCGCCGGCCCGGGCCCGCTGGGCGAGCAGCCGCTGGCCGGCTCTGAAGGGAAGGCGGGGGCATGATCTACCTGGGCCTCCTGCTTTTCCTTCTGGCCTGCATGGCGTTGCTCGATGCCCGGTTCACGCTCTTCGTCTTCGCTGCGCCGCTGCGGGCGCTGCTGTGCCTGGCCGCGGGCACCGGGTTCTTCGTGCTCTGGGATGTCCTGGCCATCGAACGCGGGATTTTCGTGCACAAGGAATCCGAGCTGATGACCGGGATCATGGTGGGCGAGCAATTCCCGCTTGAAGAGGTGTTCTTCCTGGTTTTCCTCTGCTACTGCTCGATGATCGCCGTGGCCGGCACGCACCGGCTCGGCGCCCGAAGTCCGCGCCCCAGCCGCGGCGGCCGCACCGATCCCAAGGAGCCGGGCAATGTTTCTTGAAATGAGCCTGTGGTTCCTCGCCGCGGCCAGCCTCGTGTTCCTGGCGGGGCTGCTGGCCAGCCGACGGCGGCTGCGCACCGTGGCGCGGCCCATGCTGCTTTCCATGGGCCTGATGCTGCTGCTCACCGCGGTCTTCGACAACCTGATGATTGCCGCGGGCCTGTTCGACTATGGAAGCCACGCGCTGTCCGGGGTCCGGGTGGGCTTGGCGCCGATCGAGGATTTCTTCTACGCGGCCTGCGCGGTGCTCCTGGTTCCCGGGCTCTGGTGGCTCACCGAGCCGCTGGAGCGCCGCCGAGCAGCCAGCCAGCGTTCTGCTAAGCCAACCGGAAGGACCCCGCAATCATGATTCGCGCCATTCTGGCCACCTCCCGGCCGGTGTCGTGGGTGAATACCGCCTATCCCTTCGCCGCCGCCTATCTCTTGGCCGGCGGCGGGCTCGATGCGATGCTCATCGTGGGCAGCCTCTTCTTCCTGTTCCCCTACAACCTGGTGATGTACGGGGTCAATGACGTCTTCGACTACGAGTCGGATCTGCGCAACCCGCGCAAGGGCGGCATCGAAGGCGCGCTGCTGGCCCGGCAGAGCCATCGAATGATCCTGCTGGCCTGCCTGGTGCTGGCCGCACCGTTCCTGGCCGTGCTGGTGCTGGCCGGCGACCTGGCAGCCAATGCGGTGCTGGCGGGCTCGATGGCCGCCGTGCTGGCCTACAGCCTCCCGGTCCTGCGGTTCAAGGAGCGGGCCGGGCTGGATTCGCTGACCAGCGCCGTGCACTTTGTCTCCCCGGCGGTCTACGGGTGGATCCTGGCCGGTGCTCCCGTGCACCGGACCCAGTGGATGGTTTTCGGCGCGTTCCTGCTGTGGGGCGTGGCCAGCCATGCCTTGGGCGCGGTGCAGGACATCATCCCCGATCGGGCGGCGAAGCTCGGGTCCATCGCGGCATCCCTGGGCGCTCGCCCCACGGTGTTCCTGGTGCTTGGCGCCTATGTGCTGGCCGGAGCCATGATCTTTTTCGGCGTGTCGGGCCTGCCGCGGCTGGCCGGCCTGCTGGCTGTGCCCTATGTGCTCAATGTGCTCCCGCATGTGGGCGTGGACGATGACTCGTCGGGTACGGTTAACCGGGCGTGGAAGAGATTTTTATGGATTAATTACCTGTGCGGATTCCTGCTGACCATGCTGCTCATTTCCACCGCCGTGTTCACGGGCTAACCACGATCAAGAAGTAGAGGCAAAGAATGGATGTCATCTTGCTTTCCGCCGATGGCCAGCCCATCGGCACGCAGTCCAAGCAGACGGTGCATAGCACGAATACCCCCTTGCACCAGGCTTTCTCCTGCCACGTGATCAACGATGCCGGGCAGGTGCTGGCCACCCGCCGGGCTTTGGGAAAACTGACCTGGCCGGGAGTGTGGACTAATTCCTTTTGCGGGCATCCGCAGCCGGGGGAGGACCTGGAGCGTGCCCTGGCGCGCCACGCGCAGGGGGAGCTGGGCCTGGAGGTCCGGGACGTGCGGATGGCGCTTCCGGACTTCCGCTACCGGGCCGTGGATGCCTCGGGCATCGTGGAGAATGAAATCTGCCCGGTCTTCACGGCGATCGCGGCAGGGGAGATCGCCGCGAATCCGGAGGAAGTCATGGATTACTGCTGGGTGGAGCCCGGGGCCCTGGCCCAATCGGCGCGGGCAACTCCCTGGGCTTTTAGCCCGTGGCTGGTCATGCAGGCCAATGGCATGGAGCTCTACCGCAGTCGAGGCTAGCGCTGTGGCAATGGCCACCGGCCGATGCCCTGAGGCATCCACCGGTGGCCATCGCCAGCTGGGATCTCAGGCCAGCAGCTATACGAAGTTTTCGGTGCCTTCAATGGTGTTCATGAAGTGATCCATGAATTCTGCGAAGTCGCGGGCGTCGGATTCCTGATCAATCTGTGCGCCAACGGTCACCGCGTCATCAATGTGGAAATCGATGCTTGGCTTCTCCGGAACGCTGAAGCGGAAAACGCGACCAGTTGACGTGGCCACTTCATAGCCACCGTCATTGAGCTCCGCGAGCTGGTTCACGTTGGTGTTGTTGATGTTGATGGCGTCTTCCGATGCGCTCAGATCATTCGCATTCACTGGTGCGATGATCAGTTCTGCTGGTTGGCGCCGATATCCAATGACCTTGAGCCCTCCGGAACCGGCGATGCCGGTGCCAGCCACGAGGTTGTAGCTGGCGAAGTTAGGGATCTGCGAGTCGAAGGCCTCATGGAGACGGGCCTTGACCTGCTCGGCTGGATTTTCGTCTGGGCGGTTGTCCATGACTCATACTCTACCGATAAGTTTGGACAATTTGATCAGTGAGAACATTTATCGAAATGTGTCACGGTCGCGTCATAGGTTATCTCATTGGTCATATTGACGACTAGAATGAATTTTATGAGCCAGGATGCTATGCCAGATATCAAACCACGTTCCCGTGTGGTCACCGATGGTATCCATGCCGCTCCGGCGCGCGGAATGCTGCGCGCTGTCGGGATGGGTGATGATGACTTTGCAAAACCTCAGATTGGTATTGCCAGCTCATGGAACGAAATAACCCCTTGTAATCTTTCGCTGAACCGCCTCGCCCAGGGCGCCAAAGAAGGCGTCCACGCTGGCGGCGGCTTCCCCATGCAATTCGGAACCATCTCAGTTTCTGATGGAATTTCCATGGGCCACGAAGGGATGCACTTCTCCCTGGTTTCACGAGAAGTCATTGCTGACTCCGTGGAAACAGTCATGATGGCCGAACGCCTCGACGGATCAGTACTCTTGGCTGGATGTGACAAATCTTTGCCGGGCATGCTGATGGCCGCGGCGCGATTGAATCTGTCCTCTGTATTCCTCTACGCCGGATCCATCATGCCTGGCTGGGTGAAGCTAGAGGATGGCACCGAAAAAGATGTCACTCTGATTGACGCCTTTGAAGCAGTGGGCGCGTGCGCCGCCGGTCGTATGAGCGAAAAAGACTTGGACTCCATCGAACGGGCCATCTGCCCGGGGGAGGGAGCCTGCGGTGGAATGTATACCGCCAACACCATGGCTTCGATCGGTGAAGCCCTGGGCATGAGCCTTCCGGGTTCTACCGCCCCACCGTCGGCGGATCGACGCCGCGATATGTTTGCTCACCGTTCGGGAGAAGCCGTGGTGAACATGCTGCGCAAGGGCATTCGCGCCCGCGACATTATGACCAAAGAAGCTTTTGAAAACGCCATCGCCGTGACCATGGCCTTTGGCGGTTCAACCAATGCGGTCTTGCACCTCTTGGCCATTGCACGAGAAGCCGAAGTGGATCTTTCGCTCAGCGACTTCAACCGCATCGGCGATAAAGTGCCACACCTCGCGGATCTCAAGCCCTTCGGCCGCTACGTCATGAATGACCTAGACCGTATCGGCGGTGTGCCGGTCGTGATGAAGGCGCTGCTTGATGCCGGACTGCTCCACGGCGACTGCATAACTGTGACCGGTAAGACGATGGCCGAAAACTTGGCACACATCGCCCCACCAGATCCTGATGGCAAGATTCTGCGCGCCATAGACAATCCCATCCATAAGACCGGTGGCGTCACTGTGCTTCACGGTTCCTTGGCGCCAGAAGGTGCTGTGGTGAAATCTGCTGGCTTTGACGCCGATGTTTTTGAAGGAACCGCGCGCGTCTTTGAACGTGAGCAAGGTGCCCTCGAAGCGTTGGATGCTGGGCAGATTCAGGCCGGGGATGTCGTAGTGATTCGATACGAGGGCCCTAAGGGCGGGCCGGGTATGCGCGAGATGCTGGCCATTACCGGTGCCATTAAGGGTGCTGGTTTAGGCAAGGACGTTCTGCTGCTAACCGACGGACGTTTCTCCGGAGGTACCACCGGGCTATGTATTGGACACGTAGCTCCCGAAGCCGTGGATGGCGGACCGATCGCCTTCGTGCGCGACGGGGACAAGATTCGAGTGGATATCTCCGCTCGAAGCTTTGACCTTTTGGTCGAGCCAGAGGAACTGGAAGCCCGCAAAGTTGGCTGGAAGCCACTGCCGGCGAAGTTTACCTCTGGGGTCTTGGCGAAGTACGCAAAATTGGTCAATTCGGCTTCGACGGGCGCATATTGCGGCTAGATAAGTGATAGTCCGACGTGTGGATCACAACGGTGTCCACACAATGGACAAGCATCTCATATAATGAGATGAACGGGGTGTCTAGTTGAACTTTATCCTTGGGTAGAGAAAACTAGAGACATGCAAACAAACTTCGATGTTCTACTAGTTATCAGGCGCGGAGCCTGAGACGCTGTCGCACTAAGCGAACAGAACATCGGTAACGCGCAAGCCCCCTTTCGTCATCAGTGACGGCCGCGGGGCGTTTTTTATGCGCAAACGAAGAGATAGAAATGGAAAGGATCCCGATGAGCAACTCAACACCCGCCAATCCGGCGTCGGTTGCGAAGTCAATCAATCGATCTAAGGATGCCGCCGCCGCTGTCTCTTCCGTTGTGGAAGCTTCGAACCCGGTACAGGGTCCGAATAATATCGTTGCTCCCACACAGATGACGGGCTCACAAGCCATCGTCCGCTCGCTGGAAGAACTAGGCGTCAAAGACGTCTTCGGATTACCAGGTGGGGCCATCCTTCCCACCTATGATCCACTGATGGATTCGACCAAGATCAACCACGTCTTGGTCCGCCACGAACAGGGTGCAGGCCACGCCGCACAGGGTTTCGCCATGGTGAGCGGGGAGGTTGGCGTGTGCATCGCCACCTCCGGACCAGGCGCAACCAACCTCGTCACCGCACTGGCCGATGCCAATATGGACTCGGTACCAATGGTGGCAATCACCGGTCAGGTCAATAGCGCTTTCATTGGCTCTGACGCATTCCAGGAAGCAGACATTGTCGGCATCACGATGCCGATCACCAAGCACGCTTTCTTGGTCACCAACGCTGAAGACATTCCCAAGACTCTGGCCAGTGCCTTCTACCTCGCCCAGACCGGTCGTCCCGGTCCGGTCCTGGTGGATATCACCAAGGATGCCCAGACCTCGGATATGACCTTCTCCTGGCCGCCCAAGGTAGACCTTCCCGGCTACCGCGTAGTGACCCGAGGACACAACAAGCAGCTTCGTGAAGCAGCCAAGCTGATCGCAGGGGCCATCCGTCCCGTGCTCTACGTTGGTGGTGGCGTCATCAAAGCCAACGCCCACGAAGAGCTCAAGGAGTTTGCGGAATACATTAACGCGCCAGTGGTCACCACCCTGACCGCCCGCGGTGCCTTCCCAGATTCGCACGAACAGCACGTTGGTATGCCAGGCATGCACGGTGCCGTCTCCGCAGTGACCGCACTGCAGCAGTCGGACCTGCTGATCACCCTCGGCGCCCGCTTTGATGACCGAGTCACCGGTGTGCTCTCCTCCTTCGCCCCTAATGCGAAGGTGATTCACGCTGACATTGACCCGGCAGAGATCTCCAAGAACCGTGTGGCCGATGTGCCAATCGTGGGTTCGCTGGAAGAAATCATCCCGCAGCTCCAGGAAGCCTGCGCAACCCGCTTTGAGAACGAACCACAGCAGGATCTTTCCAGCTGGTGGGGTCTGCTCAAGCGCCTGCGTGAGACCTACCCGATCGGTTACACCGAAACTCAGGACGGCCTCTCGGCGCCACAGCACGTGATCCAGCGCATCGGTGAACTCACCGGTCCTGAAGGCGTCTATGTTGCCGGCGTGGGTCAGCACCAGATGTGGGCTGCCCAGTTCGTCAAGTACGAGCGTCCGCGCTCATGGCTGAACTCGGCCGGCCTGGGCACGATGGGCTACTCGGTACCCGCCGCCATGGGTGCCAAGGTCGCCCAACCAGACCGCGTGGTCTGGGCCATTGATGGGGATGGTTGCTTCCAGATGACCAACCAAGAGTTGGCTACCTGCGTGATCAACAATATTCCGATCAAGGTCGCGGTCATCAACAACTCCTCGCTGGGGATGGTCCGCCAGTGGCAGACCCTGTTCTACGATTCCCGTTACTCCAACACGGATCTGAACACCGGACACGGCACCGCACGAGTTCCTGACTTTGTGAAGCTAGCCGACGCCTACGGCTGTGTAGGTCTGCGCTGTGAACGCGACGAAGACATTGATGCGACCATCCAGAAGGCCTTGGAAATCAATGACCGTCCGGTCGTGATCGACTTTGTCGTTTCGGCAGATTCGATGGTGTGGCCAATGGTTCCATCGGGCGTGAGCAACGATCAGATTCAGATTGCCCGTGGCATGACCCCAGAATGGGAAGAAGAGGACTAGAACATGGCAAAGCATACGCTGTCGGTACTGGTTGAAGACGTACCCGGGGTACTGACCCGAGTAGCCAGCCTCTTCGCCCGCCGTGCCTTCAACATTCACTCGTTGGCCGTAGGCCCCACGGAAATTGACGGCATTAGCCGCATGACCGTGGTAGTGGACGCCGAGGGAGATTCCCTCGAACAGGTGACCAAGCAGCTGAACAAGCTGATCAACGTCATCAAGATCGTCGAGCTGCTTCCGGAAACCTCGGTGCAGCGCGACCACATCATGATCAAGGTGCGCGCCGACGCGGCGACCCGCTTGCAGGTGACCCAGGCCGCGGAGCTCTTCCGTGCCTCAGTCATCGACGTGTCCACCGACTCGCTGGTGGTAGAAGCCACCGGCAACGCCGCAAAGATCGAAGCGCTACTGGCGGTACTGGAGCCTTTCGGCATTCGCGAAATCGTCCAGTCCGGCACCCTGGCGGTAGGCCGCGGCGCCAAGTCCATGAGCGATCGAGCATTGAAGACCTTGAGCGCCTAAGGGCATTCAAGACTTCTACGGACACGAACTACAAATTTTAGATACTTGGCATCTAGCTTAGAAATTGAGCTAATAAGCCAGAGCACAAATAAGGAGAACTACAGTGGCTGATCTGTATTACGAAGACGACGCAGACCTCTCAATCATCCAGGGCAAGAAGGTAGCCATCATTGGTTACGGTTCCCAGGGTCACGCACACGCACTGAGCCTGCGCGATTCGGGTGTTGAGGTAGTTGTTGGTCTGGCTGAGGGCTCCAAGTCCCGCGCCAAGGCTGAAGCTGAAGGCCTGAAGGTTTCCACCGTTGCTGAAGCAGCAGCCTGGGCAGATGTCATCATGATCCTGACCCCAGACCAGGTTCAGGCTCAGGTGTACACCGAGTCGATCGCCGAGCACCTCGAAGAGGGCAACGCCCTGTTCTTCGGCCACGGCTTCAACATCCGCTTCGGCTTCATCCAGCCACCAGCCAACGTTGACGTTGCCCTGGTTGCACCTAAGGCTCCAGGTCACACCGTACGCCGCGAATTCGAAGCTGGCCGTGGTATCCCTGACCTGATCGCAGTGGAGCAGAACTTCACCGGTGGCGCCAAGGAACTGGCACTGTCCTACGCAGCAGGCATCGGTGGCACCCGCGCTGGTGTTATCGAAACCACCTTCACCGAAGAGACCGAAACCGACCTGTTCGGTGAGCAGGCTGTTCTTTGTGGTGGTACCTCGCAGCTGGTTCAGTACGGCTTCGAAGTTCTCACCGAAGCTGGCTACAAGCCAGAGATCGCTTACTTCGAGGTTCTGCACGAGCTGAAGCTGATCGTTGACCTGATGTGGGAAGGTGGCATCGCCAAGCAGCGTTGGTCCATCTCTGACACTGCTGAGTACGGCGACTACGTTTCCGGCCCACGCGTGATCACCCCAGAGGTGAAGGAAAACATGAAGGCTGTACTGGCTGACATTCAGTCCGGTGCCTTCGCTAAGCGCTTCATGGATGACCAGAAGGCTGGCGCTCCAGAGTTCAAGGAACTGCGTGCCAAGGGTGAAGCTCACCCAATCGAGACCACCGGCCGCGAACTGCGTTCGCTGTTCTCCTGGATCTCGGATGCATCTTCGGATGACTACGTGGACGGCTCCGTAGCTCGCTAAGCTCGGCCACCACGCGTCGTAGCGTCTTATAAATGGTTCGGTGCCCTTCCTCAGACAGGGGAAGGGCACCGAACCATTTTGCTTTTAGTCTTTAGAAGATTGAACAAAATGAAGCATGCCCGGTCTTTTCCATTTCACTGGAGAAGACCGGGCATGCTTCATGCGGTATGGCGCGAGGGATACTGACTCGCTGTCTGGGGTTTAGCGCTTCGAAGCGCGGTAACCAGCCTTGCGAGCATCAGCTGCGGTTTTGAAGCACTCTTCTGGCTTGGTGCGGGAATAGAACTGACCACCAGGCACGTGGTACTTCCATTCACTCTTGCTACCGGTGCGGTTTCCCTTCACTGGGTAGCCCGATGGGCAGTTGTAGGACTTGCCATTCATCTTCACCGAACGCTTGGTTGAAGTTGAAGCCTTCTTCACCTGCAGGGTCTGAGTCTTGGAAACCGAAGAAGTCTTGCCCTTGTACTTGTACTTCACGGTGGTGGTGACTTTGTAAGTACCTGCTGCCAGCTTCACTGACTTCTTGTTCTTGGCAACCGTCTTCTTACCCTTGGTGACCTTCAGGAGAGCAGATTTGATCTGAACGTTCTTGACTTTGGAATAGCTAGGCTTGATCGTGGCCTTGGCATTGCCCTTGACGGTCTTGGTGCCGATGGTCTTGATAGTGACCGGCACAGTCTTCTTAGCCGCGGCGACACTGATAGTTGGCGCAGCAGCTGGCTGCGGAGCAGCAGAAGCTACTGAAGCGCCCGAAAGAATGAGCGCGGCGCTGGCAAAAACAGCGAGTGCGCGCTGAATGAGTTTATTCATTTTTCCCCATGAAGGTCGATTGCGATTCGAGAACCTGAAAGTCCTCTCAGCGTATTCTAAGCTTTCATTCCTGAATCCGAAATCTGCGACTTAGTCTCCCAATTTTCTGGGGCTGATGTCCGAGGAATTGGATGTGAATATTACGCTGGTACCGCTCCCGTAGTGGGGGCCGATCTTTCACTTTTATTCAGGCCACGAAGTACTGAAAGGCCAGTGGGAGGGTATGCATCAGATTGGTAGGATGTAGCAAAAATCCGCGAATAGGAATCTGCATGGACACTGATAGCAACTACGATGACTTTGCACTGGACTACGTGGCGGAAAACGAGTCCAGCCTCTTGAACGCATACTATGAACGCCCAGCTATGTTGGAACTGGCCGGCGAGGTATCCGGCCGACGGATTCTCGATATCGGATGTGGCGCCGGGCCACTGACGGAACAATTACTACGTCGCGGTGCTCAGGTCTCAGGATTTGATGCCAGCACTGCAATGATTGACCTAGCGAGGGAACGCTTGGGAGCTCAAGCAGATCTCAAGGTCGCTCGACTCGGTGAAGAATTACCTTACCCAAACGACTCATTTGATGATGCCGTAGCATCGCTCGTATTCCACTATTTACCCGACTGGACTCTCGCCTTGTCTGAAGTTCGCAGGGTACTCAAACCTGGTGGGCGTTTGCTTCTCTCGGTGAATCATCCGATCCTCTATCCCTTTAATCACCCGGGAACCGACTACTTCAAACTCACCAAGTACACCGATGACGTCACCCTTGGCGGAGAGCCCGCGCAATTAACCTACTGGCACCGGCCATTACATGAAACGATGACCGCATTACTAGAAAGCGGATTCACCATAGATCGCGTGTGGGAGCCTCCTTATGTGAAGGATGCTCCTCCTGAAGTTGTTCCCGAACAGCTTCGCGAACGCGACGCGTTCTTGAGCTTCTTGTTTTTCGCCTTGCACGCTCACTAGTTAACTCGTTGCATAGAACTTCCCAAGCCCGTTAATTTGACCTAGGTCGCGCTGTCTTTTGACGCTCATTGAAGCGCAGAAGACAGGTCTGAATGGTGAGGATCAAGGAATTTTTGCTCCGCGATTTGCCGCAGGTAGTCACCGTAGCCACTCTTGCCCAGACTCTCTGCGAGCCTACGGAGCTGGTCAACATCGATGAATCCTTGCCGCCACGCGACTTCTTCAGGTGCACCAACCTTCAACCCTTGACGCGACTCTACGGTACGAACGAAATTGGATGCATCATTCAATGAATCAAAGGTTCCGGTATCCAACCACGCAGTGCCTCTGGCTAGTACGGTGACATTCAACTGACCTTCATCGAGATACAGCCGGTTGATATCAGTGATCTCCAATTCGCCACGGGCTGATGGCTGAAGCTTCGCGGCTTTCTCGACCACTGAATTATCGTAGAAATACAGGCCTGGAACTGCGTAGTGGCTCTTGGGATCCAGAGGTTTTTCTTCCAACGAAATGGCACGCCCAGAACTATTGAACTCCACGACACCATAGGCAGTGGGATCTTTGACCCAGTACCCGAAGATAGTGGCCCCCGGTTGATTAGCGTAGTGGCGTAATTGGGTACCAAAGCCTGGACCGTAGAAGATATTGTCTCCCAGGACAAGAGCTACCGGCCCGTCGCCGATATGCGCAGAACCGATGATGAATGCCTGAGCTAGACCTTCGGGTTTTGGCTGGACAGCGTAAGTGAGCTGAATTCCAAATTGCGAACCGTCACCCAAGAGATTGCGAAACTGTGGTGCATCTTGTGGCGTCGTGATGATCAAGATGTCTCTGATACCCGCCAACATGAGAGTAGATAACGGATAGTAAATCATCGGCTTATCAAAGACCGGCACGAGCTGCTTCGAGATGCCGCGCGTGATCGGGTGCAGACGCGACCCGGTACCCCCAGCTAAAATTATCCCCTTCATACCCGTGAGCGTATCGATGCGTCAGCAAGTACCGTCAGCGTGGTCATACTCGAGAATTGCTAGGTTCCTACTGTGGCTGAAAGCTTGCTGGATACATTGGTGAAATGAAAAGAATCCTTGTAACTGGGGGAGCAGGATTCATTGGAGCGAACTTCGTGCGCCACATGATCGAGCACTCCGACAGTGAAATTACCGTCCTTGATAAGTTGACCTACGCCGCCAATCGCCAATCCTTTGAAGGAATTAGCGAAAAACGCCTGAGCTTTATCGCTGGAGATATCTGCGACTACGTGTTGGTCAATGAACTCGTGCCGCAACATGACGCGGTAGTGCACTTTGCCGCTGAGACCCACAACGACAATTCTTTGCATGATCCTCGCAAATTCCTCAATTCAAATGTTCTAGGGACTTTTGAACTTTTGGAAGCAGTGCGTCACCACGGGGTGCGACTGCATCACGTTTCCACTGATGAAGTCTATGGGGACTTGCAGTTGGATGATCCGCAACGTTTTACCGAATCAACGCCCTACAATCCTTCAAGTCCCTATTCGGCCACTAAGGCCTGTAGTGATCTACTGGTCAAAGCATGGGTTCGTTCTTTTGGAATCGAAGCGACGCTCTCAAATTGCTCAAACAATTACGGGCCGTATCAACACGTTGAAAAATTCATTCCTCGACAGATCACCAACATACTGGCGGGCGCTAAACCCAAGCTCTATGGGTCTGGAAAGAACGTGCGCGATTGGATCCACGCGAGTGATCATTCCTCTGCCGTGCAACGCATCCTTGAAGTAGGCGACACTGGACGCACTTATCTGATTGGCGCCGACGGTGAGAAGAGCAACCTGGAAGTGCTGGGCATGATCCTTGGCCTCATGGGCCGTGATACCGATGACTTTGAACTGGTCCCAGACCGTCCAGGGCATGACCTGCGCTATGCCATCGATGCGTCAGCGCTACGCTCGGAACTGGGCTGGGAACCGCAATATCTAAACTTGGAACAGGGCCTGGAACGCACGATTCACTGGTATCAGCAGAATCGTTCGTGGTGGGAACCGGCAAAGGAGCAGACCGAGCTTCGTTATCGGCAACAGCTTCATGCCATGAAGGCAGCTAGCTAATGGTCGAGGCAATGCAACTACGAGTGCAAGACACCGCAATCTCTGGACTGAAACTCGTGTCGATGCCCGTACATCGTGATACGCGGGGCTGGTTTAAAGAGAACTGGCAACGGGAGAAAATGGTGGCAGCTGGATTGCCGGACTTCCACCCGGTGCAAAACAATGTGGCATTCAACGAGCAACGTGGCACCACCCGCGGTTTTCATGCAGAACCCTGGGACAAGTACATTTCGGTGCTGTCCGGAGAGATCTTCGGAGCATGGGTAGACGTACGTCCTGGCCCAGATTTCGGTGCGGTGTTTACCGCAAAGGTGAGCCAAGGAGAAGCCGTATTTGTTCCGCGCGGGGTGGCTAACGCGTACCAAACTCTGCGTGACGAGACGGTCTATTCCTACCTCGTTACCGAGCATTGGTCTGAGGCATCATTGGGCCAGTACAGCTACGTCAACCTTGCTGACCCGCAGCTACAAATACCGTGGCCCATTGCCCTAGACGAGGCAGTCCTTTCTCAAGCCGACCGGGAGCATCCGCCGCTGGCATCGGCCAAACCGGTGCTTCCGAAAAAGATTGCGGTACTTGGAGCTACCGGACAGTTAGGTCGTGCCTTGGCACGTCTGGCTGACGATGATCAACGAATCTCCGTCTTATCCAGACAAGACGTTGATTTGTCGGATCCCGATTTCGCCCGAGACTTATTCTTCTCTGACTACAGTCATATCGTGAACGCCGCGGCGATGACCGCAGTTGACCGTGCCGAATCAGCTGAAGGTCGAAGAGAAGCATGGAAGGTGAATGCGACGGCGGTTCGTGAGCTGGCTAGACTTGCTCATCAGCATGGCGTGCAGTTGGTGCACGTGTCCACGGACTATGTGTTTGACGGGAGCTCGACGGAAGTTGACGAGGATCATCCGCTGAGCCCAATCAGTGTTTATGGGCAGAGTAAAGCAGCCGGCGAGCAGGCGGTACTGGCCTTTGCAGAACATTATGTTGTTCGTACCAGCTGGGTTATTGGGCAGGGGAATAATTTCGTTTCCACCATGCGTCGGTTGGCACAGCAGGGGATTGCTCCTGAGGTCGTTGATGACCAATTCGGTCGTTTGACCTTCGCCAGCGAGTTAGCTCGGTGCATCATGCATTTGATTGGATCAGCGAGTGCTCCCGGGATCTATCACATGCAGGGCATGAGCGAGCCCATGAGTTGGTATGACGTAGCGCGCCAGGTATTTTCCATGAGTGGATACGATCCAGATTCGGTTCAACCGGTGACGACCGAGCAGTACCAACGTGGTAAGCCGCTGATGGCGCCGAGGCCTGCAAATAGCACCTTCAACACAAATAAGTTGCGCGCTACCGGATTTATCGAGCAACCGTTTCAGGACCTGTTAAAAGAATTTCTGAGCGGAGTACCCGTGAGGTAACAAATCCTCAGCGAGTAAAAATCGAGTATGCGACAAGTCGGTGAACAATTCCTATCCGTGGCCTTGACGAACGATACCACTACGTCCGTTGGGTTGTGGAGTGACCAAGTCATGAGCGGTTGCCGGCTAACTGACAATTCTTGCGCAGTCGAGGAGCCGCGTTCAACGCGGAAGTCCACCGACTTCAAAAGTGATTGATCTTCATTTTATTTCTTTGAATCGGATGTAATCCACTCGGAATAGTCTTAGGATGAGTGATTACGCGGAAGGGTCAACTTAACCCAACCGCGAATGGGGGAAACGAACCGATGGGGCGGTTTGAATAATGGAATATTTACGGTCATTAACACCCGTGGGCACTCGCACTGCTCAAAAATACTCGGGTGAAGTTACACAAGAGTCAAACTCGTTGCGGGTACCAATTCAGAACATCGCGCAGACACTTGCCGATCCACACCGGGCTGGAATCATCATCTCAGGTCCTACCGGTAGTGGGCGGCGAGCTCTGCTTGAAGCGGCAGTAAGCCAGTTCAATGTTTCAACGCAACAATTTCGGCTGAACGGCAGCAACTATGGCACAAAAGTGCCCTTGGGGGTGCTGTCGTTTGTCCTTGCACAACTCGAAGTGGGACCCAACCCGAGCAGGCATGAACTGATCCATGGACTCGGTCGCATTTTCAGTTCTCAGGGCGAGGCATCCATAGTGGTGCTCGGTTATCCGGAGCTCATTGACGAGCAATCAGCGTCACTGCTGGCCCAATTGGCGGCGATGGGAAAGATTAAGATTGCGGTCATCTGCCAACGCGTTCAAGATCTCCCGGGGGACCTCTTTGCGCTGTACAGGTCCGGTCGAATCGCGCATGAATACGTTCAACGACTGGGAATCAACGAAACGCAGAAGATCCTAGAACATGAGCTGGGAAGCAGGGTTTCAAGTTACACCTCCGCAGCATTGTGCTACCTGACTGGCGGCAATCGCAATCTCTCGCTCAAGCTAATACAAATTTGGCGAGAAGAAGGACAACTGGTCCTACATAACGGAACCTGGACCTTGAACATCGAAACGATGGACGCTGGCCCGTCGACGATCTCCTTGTATCAGTCGATGACCAGGAGACTTGATGCATCGGTGCGCGAGCTATTGCAGGCTTTGGCATTGTGCGGGCCGGTGCACCTCAAAGACATTCATCGCACGGGCATGACTCACCAACTAGATGAACTCCTGAATCACGGACTGGTCAGTTACCTCCCTGAATCTGACTCCAGCGTGGGGATACAGACTCCGCTGCTGGCTATCTTGGCCAGAGCAGATCATCTCGAAGGAAGAGCTGAAGAAACAACTCAATTATTAGCTCGGCTCCATGTCGATCCATATGCCAGTCAAGTGCATACCAGTGTTCTCGTGTCCAGGGATTTGGGCGATTACGCGTCGCTGGTTCGTGTCGCCGATGAATTTAAGGTCCATGGCTACGAACCTTCCGGATGGTGCGCCGACTCACGAGCACGAATAGATATTGTCAAGATCCATTCCAGGACACTAGCCATGCTGGGGCGAGCGTTAGATGCCAGAGATGTCATCGTGCAAGCTAAAGAAGGATTGGCGCGGGCCATTGCACAAAGTGATTCCTCCGAGAATCTTGATCTTGCCTTCCAAGAAATAGCCTTACTGAGTCAGTCTGCAGCGCAGTTTAGTGCTGAGGGAAAAATTGAGCCGGAAGTCGTACTCGATGGGCAACGTCCGGTCACGTCCACTTACTGGATCAGTGAGTCATTACACCTTCGCGCTTTGGCGCTACAAGCGGCGAGTTGGGCAGGGAAATCCCGACAAGACGACTCCTGGAAACTAGTGCGATACGTTGATGAGCAACTGCGTAGTATCGAGATGAATAGTTCGCGCAAGGCCGAACTTGATTCTAGCGATACTTCAGAAATTGAAGTACTGCTCTTACAAGCTGAAATGCTGGCTGGACGTTGGAACTTAGCCGAAGTACGTGCCCAGCGACTATCTGAAGGCCAGTACGGCAATCCCATGCTCAGTACCTATGGCGTAATTGTCCGCGGAATTTTGACAGGTCTGGGCAATGATCACGATTCAACCTTGCAACAACTAGAACCGTGCCTTCACCAGTTACAGGTTTCCGGGCATCGGATGTTCGAGCCAGTCATTGGACAGGTCTTGGCCTATGCACTGGCTTGTTCAGGGCGGCGTCAAGAAGCGACCGAGATGATTGCGCTTCAAGAGCCAGTCAGCCCGGGGCATAAGCTTCCTTTAGGCTTTTACAGCTGGGCCAGTGAAATTTTTACGTCAATGGCCATTGCCGAACTCGGTTCACCGCAACAAGCGCTCTTACGTCTGAAGGCCTTTGTATCGCGCGCCCAAGAGTTTGACCAAGTCTTGCTCGAAGCGCTGACCCTTGCTTTTATTTTGAGGCTCGGGGACCGCGACGTGTTGCCACAACTCCTTAGTGCTGCACACCGTTGCAAAGGCCTGTTGGGGAGTATTTTGTTGATGCTTGCTGAAGCGGTGGAAACCAGGGATTCTGCGCAACTTGCCACGACTCTTCACCAGCTGATCATGACAGGAAACCTGCTTTTGGCTGCGTCGGCGCACAGTGAGTTCGAATCATTGTTAGAAGCCAAAGACCAACGCAGATTAGCCCGTATGGTCAATAGCCTGCGGCGGGCAGCGGTTCTCGATGAGGCCATGGCAAGGGAACCTAACGTCATGGTCCAGGAGCCTCAACTGTCGTGGACTCGTTCCTTGACCAAGCGGGAAGCGCAAATAGCCAAAATGGCTATCGCCGGAAAAACTAATCTTGAGATTGCCAAATACAGCGGAGTGTCTATCCGTACGGTTGAAGGCCACTTGTATCAGGTGTACTCGAAGCTACAGATCCGTAATCGGCAAGAACTCACGGCCTTGGATCGAAGCAGCCGGCGCACTGCGGGATTGCGATGAAAGAACATCAAGTCATCGCGGAAACCCGACAAACTGAATATCGTCACGTACTCAGGTCTTTGCAAGAACAGGGCCCTGCAGGAGTCGTTGTCCTCGGGGAAATGGGTATGGGCAAGACCAGCTTGGTGCGCGCAGCCCTAGCTGGTGCAGGCATTACCATGCCCACACTGAGTCTGTACTGCACACCGACGCTCAGGGCTGTGCCCTACGGAGTTTTGTCCCCGTATCTTGCGGCCCTCGACACCATAGATGAGCCGGTGAGTATCCTTCGCGAGTTAAACCGTATTTTCGGCTCTCATGAAGAGGCCAGAAATCCGAATATTGTGCTGATTGAGGATGCACATTACCTGGACTCTCAGACTTGCTTTTTGCTTTCCCTGTTGATCGAGAACACTGACGTGAAGATTTTTGCGCTGGGCGATTCAGACTTGGATATGGATAGCCCACTGAGCACTCTGGCGCAGCTCGAATCTTTTACCAGCTTGCGGCTACAACCGTTGAATGACAGTGGAGTAAAGGCCGTGGCCGAAAGCGTTACTGGCCGTACTCTGGGTAGCGGCACGGTGCAAGTAATCGCTCAGGTCACTGCCGGAAATCCTCGACTTGTCCAGGCCTATTCCTCCGCTTGTTTGGAGCAGGGTTTACTTTTTCATGATGACACGTTGCCTCAAGAACATGAGATCCATGAGCCTGTGTGGGTAGTGACTCAAGAATTGCCGAAGGTTGATAGTCGGTTGCAAACCTTGGGTCGTGAATTCAGTCGTTACCTATCTGAGCCGGAGCAAGATACTCGTATCTTGCTGGCTCTGGCCGGGGCGCAGCCCACAGAGCTACTTGAGGCCTGCGGTTTGCCTTATCGCCGCATGGTGAAGTCAGGACAATTGCTGTGCAAAGAAAATACGGTTTCCCTAACTTCTGTACTCATCCAAGAGATCACTCGAAGCATGGCTTCTGAACAAACGAATGCTCGGTTGCACGAATTATGGCATGCAACCTCGGTAGCTTTGGGCATAAAACCCACTGCTCGAGAGATCCTGTGGTGTTTGGATATTGGCGAATCAGTCACTACTGAAGTGGTGATGGCGGCGGCGCAGGAATGCATCGCTGAGTTGGACTTCGAATCAGCTTTGCGATTGTGTGCTCTCTCCAAAATTACCGAAAGTGGTGAACGCGGAGCCTTGTTGGAAGCCCAGATCCTCTTTTACATGGGCAGGCTCATTTCGGCACGTTCCTTGCTCCTGAGAATTACTTCGAAGATCAAAGGACTGGATCTCCTGGGGCAAACTTACGCCTTGTTGATGGAAGTGAGCACGTGCATCGAAGCCAATAGCGCAGAACTTGAAGAGATCCTTGCCGACTGGGGGAGCCAAACCGCTAAGTACTCTCAAGGGTCTGACGCCGAGGAATACCGCATCCTGCATGAGGCGGGTTCCAAAGCGGTGCGGCTGTGGCTACGAGTCAATTCATCAACGGGCACAGTGCCCGCAGTTTCGGAAATACAAGACTTGCTTGCCGACCCACAGTTACCGGATCGTGTACGTTTTGTTTCGCTGGTCATGCTCACTGACGCACTGAGTTCCGAAGGACTGTGCCAGCAGGCACTCGATATCCTGGATCCCTTGGAAGAACTGTTGTCAGAGCAAGCGGATCTCCGTGCGAGATACTCGGTTCGAGTGTTTTTCCGCAAGGCGTGGAACATGCTTTTTCTGGGAGAATATGACAAGGCCAGTGCCTACATCGATTCGCATCGTCGGAAGCCACTTCAGTCCATTCAGTATTATCAGGGAGCTATATCGTTCCTTGATGGTGTTAAGCACCTCTTACAAGGTCGAGAGCACCTAGGCGCTTCCAAAGTGGCGCAGGCGGTGACTGAATTACGGATTCTTGATACCGCACAGATTCTCGGATTGTCCATGAACGTTTATCGAGTGATACTCAAGCGTTTAGACATCTCCGTGCCAAAAGCTCAGTCCTCGTCGCCCCTGGGCCACGGGTCCAGTGGCATCATATCGGCTACCGGGGAATTGGGGGAAGAATCCTCAGCCCAAAGAATTTTAGCCAGGGGCTTTGCTGCAAGTTTGGGGCAGCCCTATCCAGGAGAGTCACTGTCCGACTTCCCGCTGGTCAACCGAGAATGTTTTTTCACAACGTCCCGGCAACTGAGTGATCCAGAGCTGGGCGAATCAGCACTACGCGAAGAGTTGCTGGATTTAGCCAGCAATCAGGAGGGGGCACGGCCGCAGCTCATGGCTCGATTGATGCAATTGCGTCACGGCGCTGAGCGCGAACCATTGGAAGATCTGGCACAAGAATCCTTGGCTAAAAAGGAATACCTCGTCGTTATCGAGGCGTGGGCCCGTGCTGCTCAACGGTATGCCGAGTCAGGAGACCAACGACGATGCGGTGCGCTGCTTCGGCGTGCTGCCAGGATTATTGACCAAGAGGGCATTGACGCCGGGAAAAATATTGAGCGGCTCCTGGCGATGACTGAACTTACGGCGAGGGAAGCTGAAATTGTGAATCTGGCACGTCAAGGATTAAATAACGCGCAGATTGCACGAACCTTGACCGTTTCACAACGCACGGTTGAGGGTCACCTGTATCGAGTCTTTTCTAAGTTAGGGATATCCGAGCGTTCTGAACTAGACCATGCTGGGCTTTCAACGGGTACACCTTCGGGCGAGACGACATAGGTGTACGCAATCTTCGGGTAAGACTCACGCGTGTAACCAGCGGTAAGCCTGCGTAGCGTAAAGTCTGGGAGTCGAAGAACAACGTGTGAATTCCAGTTGGATCCTGTGCACCTTCGTCCAACAGCTTAGGGAGCTCAAACCGCGAGACTCATCCCAGAAACGGGGCCGGCGGCCTGCGTATCCGCAAGGATTGCCCCCAGCGCGACTGCCGGTTCCTTGCCGCAGGAGACCCCACACGAACCATCCCCTCTGCGTTTGTGTGGGGTCTTCTGTGTTCCTCAATGAAAGCCTGTCTTCTCTGATCAAACATGGAAGATCACGACTTTGGAAGTGGTTGAGCATAAGGTGAAACTGCGTGTTGTGCTGAAAGTTGCTCGGCCTGATTCTTGTTGGCCAGCCGCTTCATGTAGCCTCACCGTGTCCGTTTAAGGCTGTCTGTTTAGTTCAGTGACCGCCCCACGCTCAGTCCGGTAAAGAGACATCCTCCAAGGAAGGTGCCTTCCAGGGCGTTGTACCCGTGTACTCCGCCGCCACCAAAACCGGCAACTTCCCCTGCAGCGAAGAGGCCAGGAATAGCTACACCCTGGGCATCTCGCACTTGCCCAGATAAATCCATTTGGATACCACCCAATGATTTTCTCGTCAGTGTCCTCAAGCGCACAGCAATGAGCGGGCCATGACGACGGCTCAAGAGACGGTGAGGCTTGGCGACACGAGCTAGCCTATCTCCGCGATACCGTCGGGCATTGTGAATGGCCATCACCTGCGCATCTTTGCCAAAGGGGTTGGCCATGGCCCGGTCGCGGGCCTGCACAATCTGCAGGACGCGCTGTGGGTCCAGCGGTGCCTGCGGTGTCAAGGCATTCATCTTTTTCACCAAGGAGAGGATGTCGGGCGCCTGGACGAAGTCTTCCCCGTGGTCTAAGAATGCTTGCAGTGGTTCAGGCATGCGACTGGTCAAGCGGCTACCGACCACGCGTAGTGGTTTGCGGTCAGTGATGTCTGGGTTTTGTTCGGAACCTGAGAGTGCAAACTCTTTGGCCACAATGGATTTGGTTGCAATAAACCATGAATGGTCGTACTCGGCGATGTCTGGGGCGGTGCGAAGGATACGCAGGGTGCCCAGCGTATCGAAGCCCGGAAGGGCTGGGTTGGGCAGCCGCCGGCCAAGGGCATCGAGCCATAATGCGGAGGGTCCGGGAAGGATGCGAATGGCATGGCCGGGCCAGAGCGGGTCGTGGTTTCGGATTCCTTCGGTGTAGTGCCACATGCGGTCACGGTTCACCAGCCGGCCACCTGCTTGCGCAACGATGTCGAGCATTCGCCCATCGACCGATGCTGGTACGCCGGTGAGCATCTGCTGCGGTGCGGTGCCCAAGCGTTCGGGCCACCACCGCCGCACTAGTTCGTGGTTCGCACCGATCCCGCCGGTGGCAACCACCACCGAAGATGCGCGCAACGAGAAGTCATCAATGACCTCGCGATTGGTGGGCCGTCCGCGCTCTGCATGATCCCGCGCCAGAACTGCGCCAGCCACACCTCGACATTCACCGCCCTCCACAATCAGCTCGTCCACCCGGTGCCGGAACAACAGTTTCAGTCGTCCTTCCTGCGCTGCTTGCCGCACCCGCTCGGCAAAAGGTCCGACAACCCCGGTGCCGGTACCCCAAGCGACGTGGAAACGGGGGACCGAGTTGCCATGCCCTGATTGCGTTAGCGCTCCGCGTTCGGCCCATCCGACCATGGGAGTCAGCGATATGCCTTTCTCCTGGATCCACGCGGCCATCTCACCACCGGCGAACTCGACAAATGATCGCCCCCACTGCATTGCCCAATGGTCTTCTGCCAACTCAGAGTCTTTGCGATCCCACTGTGCGCTGTTCTGCCAGTCATCCCAAGCCAAGTCGATGCTGTCACGGATGCCCATGCGGCGCTGCTGTGCGCTGTTGACGAGGAACAGTCCTCCAAAGGACCAGAACGCTTGCCCGCCGAAGGCTTGCGAATTCTCCTGATCAACAATGACCACGCGCTTGCCCTTGCTGAGCAGCTCGTCTGCGGCGACAAGCCCGGCTAGTCCCGCCCCGACAATGATGACGTCTGCTTGTTCGTTCATGTTGTATACCTTTTCGATTATCGGAACGCACGTACTTGGAGAACCACCACTCCTGCCAATATGTCGAATAATGTGCCACTTGGGAAGAACCTGAGCCATACCAAGATTTCGAGGAACACCGCTCGCAACGCTCCAATCAAGCGGCAACACCGTGCCCTGATGCCACCAAAGGCAACACCAGCGGAGAAAACACTGTGTCTAAAGTTCATCCAAGTAATCAGCGAGTAGGACCCAAGTAATAGGCGAGTAATTGCCCTGAACTCTGTGGAGCAATGGAGTGCCGCTCCACTCGTGCACAACGTTGCATTGCATTTTAGGCTCAGTCCTAGCGAACGAATGAGTGCTCGTGGGACAGCACTTTTGCGTTTAAGAATGGGGAACTCGCAAATTTCTTGGGGGAATACAGATGAATATCTTTGTGTTGCCAGTCTGCGACCACCCTTGCTGCGTTGAATCGCTGGCCGGGGTGGGCATACGACATGTCACAAATTAGTAGTCGAATCAGTGAAGAATCTTTATCGCCGCTTGGATCATGGGCCGTACTCACTCCAGGTTCGGTTCAGAGCACTGGAACACGGCGAGCCGATGGCCACTTGTACTTGCGTCGCATATTTGGCACGGATCTATTGATCATTGTTGCCGTGAGTGCACTGCCGGTTCTCGCTCTTACTCAAGAATCCTTGAGCAATGGTCTGGTCGATCAAACTCTGCAGTTTCATGTGCTCGCCGGATTGGCGTTGAGCATCGCGTGGATGCTCAGCCTCTGGGCCTTCAAAGCTCACTCAATTGGCAGCGTCGCCGTGGGGATGCAGGAATACAAGCTTATGGTTTATGGCTCGGTGTGCTTGGCCGGAGTCTTGGGCATCTTGATCTCCTTGCTCCAAGTCGACGCGCTACGGATCTACCTCTCGGTCTCTTTACCCGTAGGTGCGATGAGTTTATTGCTCAGCCGCTGGTCATGGAGGCAATGGCTTGCCCACCGCAGCCGTCAGGGATTCGCCCTGAGCAACGTCCTGATCTACGGACAAGGTAGTGACGCATCATTTGCGCTACAACAGATTTCCAAAAAATCTGGCCCTGTCTACAGGGTCGTGGGAGTGCTCTTTGACGGTGCACCCGATCCCAGTGCTGAACAAGAAATCGGCAAATCCAATCCAATGGTGCCATTGGTATACGGCTTTAACGATCTGGAGCAAGAACTCCAACGTCTACACGCAGACTCAGTAATCGTCGCAGGACCTTTAGTTGGCGGAAACCAAAGTTTGCAGGAGCTGAGCTGGCGCCTTGAAAAGACCGGTACCAAGCTCATCGTTGCTTCATCACTGACCGGGGTGGCTAGCCGTCGCGTGCGCACCACGCCACTGGACGGGATGCCGCTGATGCACGTGGATTTAGCCAAGTTCACCGGTGCACGGTACCTGCTCAAGCGAGGCTTCGATATCCTCTTTGCTTCAGCTGCCCTACTGGCCCTGTCACCAGTATTCATGGTGATCGCTTTGCTGATCCGTCGCGAAGGCCCAGGGAAGATTTTCTTCCGTCAAGAACGAGCCGGACAAGATGGCAAGGCTTTCACGATGTTCAAATTCCGCACCATGGTCGAAGATGCCGAAGCACGCCTCGCGGATCTCAAAGATCTCAACGAAGGCTCAGGCCCACTTTTTAAGCTGAAAAACGATCCGCGAATAACCCGCACTGGTCATTGGCTACGCAAACATTCGTTGGATGAGTTACCCCAGTTTGTCAACGTTTTACTCGGAGACATGTCAGTAGTCGGCCCGCGTCCGCCACTGTTCACCGAGGTCCAAGCATATGAGGGTCACACTCGCCGTCGTTTGCTGCTCAAACCCGGAGTGACTGGACTGTGGCAGGTCAGCGGCCGGTCAAACCTGGATTGGAAGGAAAGCGTACGCCTTGACCTGTACTACGCGGAGAACTGGACGGTACTGAGCGACCTGCGCATTATCTGGCGCACTTTCCACGTCATGATCAAACCCGAAGGAGCGTACTGATGAGTATTGCAGCCGATATTTCTGTTTACCCGGCATTACGCGTGGCCGTAGTCGGTGCCGGGTATTGGGGCCCTAATCTGGCCCGCAATTTTGCCATGAGCACCGAGTGGGAACTGGTGGCCATCTGCGACTTAGACCTCGAACGGGCCCAAAATTTAGCTCGCAAAACCGGAAACCCAGCCGTGGTTGGTTCACTCGATGAGCTACTCGCCGACTACGACATCGATGCCGTAGCTATCGCCACCCCGGCACATACCCACCACAAGATTGCCATGCAGGCGATTACTGCTGGCAAACACGTAGTGGTAGAAAAGCCACTGGCCGACAACAGCGCGCACGGCACCCAGATGGTCCAGTCAGCAGCCAACGCCGGAACCATACTCATGGCAGACCACACCTACTGCTACACCCCGGCAGTGCTCAAAATTCGTGAACTGTTAGCAGCCGGCGAATTAGGGGAGCTGCTCTATATCGATTCCACCCGAATCAACCTTGGCCTGGTTCAACCAGACGTGGATGTTTTCTGGGACCTTGCACCCCATGATCTGTCCATCCTGGACTTTGTCATTCCCGGCGGACTCAACACGCGCACCGTCACCGCTTTGGGCTCTGACCCATTGCATGCGGGCAAATCCTGTGTGGGTTATCTATCGATGGAATTGGAGAGCGGGATTCTGGCACATATTAATGTCAATTGGCTCTCTCCCACAAAGATTCGTCAGATGGTCATCGGTGGGAGCAAGAAAACCCTGGTGTGGGATGACTTGAACCCACAACAGCGACTCACCGTCTTTGACCGTGGAGTGGATCTGGATAGACAGAAAATGATTCGCTCCGATGCCGAAGACCGCAAAGGTGCCACGATTTCCTACCGGTTGGGAGACACCTGGTCACCGGCGCTCTCCGAATTCGAGCCACTGGGTCTGATGATTTCAGAATTTGCCGCCAGCATCAGGGGATCTCATCGGCCACCCACGGATGGGCTTTCGGCATTGCGCGTGCTCAAGGTGCTTGAAGCAGCTAACGACTCGTTGGCACAACGCTCCCACGGGGAGCAAACCAACAACAGCCAAACACTTGTGATGGAGAATCAACGATGAACGCAACGATCGAGTCCCTTGCCGGGAAAAAATTCTTAGTCACCGGAGGGGCCGGAACTATCGGTTCTGAGATTGTGGACCAGCTACTCGCCGCCGGAGCCGCACATATTGACGTATTAGATAATCTGGTTCGCGGAAGGCGCAGCAATATTGCCAAGGCTCTGGAAAGTGGCCGGGTCACCCTCTACGTAGGGGATATCACCGACCGCGAGTTGGTGCGCGAAGTGATGGTGGGCCAAGACATGGTCTTCCATCAGGCGGCCATTCGCATTACCCAGTGCGCCGAAGAACCACGTCTGGCGGTGGACGTCATGGTCAACGGCACCTTCAACGTGCTGGAAGCAGCGGTGGAAGCCAAAGTGCCCAAAATTGTGGCAGCCTCAAGCGCATCGGTGTACGGGATGGCCGAGGAATTTCCCACCACTGAACGTCACCATCCATACAATAATGACACCCTGTACGGTGCCGCGAAGACCTTCAACGAGGGACTGTTTAAGTCCTTCCGCGCCATGTACGGCCTGGACTACGTGATGCTGCGCTACTTCAACGTTTATGGTCCGCGAATGGATGTTCACGGTGCCTATACCGAGGTGCTGGTGCGCTGGATGGAACGCATTGCCGACGGCCTGCCGCCACTGATTTTTGGTGATGGTTCACAAACCATGGACTTCGTAGTGTCACAAGACATCGCCCGAGCGAATCTCTTGGCAGCCAGCAGCTCTATCTCCGAAGGCGTGTACAACATCGCCAGTGGCACCGAAACCAGTCTCAAAGAGTTGGCACAAAGCCTACTGCGCGTCATGGATTCGAATTTGAGCATCGAATACGGTCCAGAACGCTCGGTGAACTCAGTGGTTCGGCGCCTGGCTGACACCAGCGCTGCGCGTAAAGACCTGGGGTTCGAGGCCCGTATCGGGTTAGAAGAAGGACTGCGCACACTCGTTGAATGGTGGAAACCATTGCGTGAAGAAGTTGCCGCCGGACGTGCCTTAGCCACGCCCATCGGCGCAAACAAATAACGCAAACAAATAAGCAGATACTGATTTTTTGGGGGGGAAAAGAATCATGAATCGCATTAGTGTGATGAAACCATGGCTGGGACAAGCCGAGACCGACGCAGTCGCCGAGGTAATTGCCTCAGGATGGGTAGCGCAGGGGCCGCGGACCGCAGCTTTTGAAGAAGCTTTCGCCGCGCATCAACAGGTGGATTACGCGGTGGCAACCTCCAGTTGCACCACCGCCTTGCACCTGGCCTTGTTGGTTGCCGGGGTGGGAGCTGGGGATGATGTCATCGTGCCATCCTTCTCCTTCGTGGCTACCGCTAACGCACCGACTTATGTTGGTGCCCGTCCAGTGTTCGCGGATGTTGAGGAATTGACCGGGAACGTCACAGCGCAGACAGTCCGTGCGGTGCTGACTGAGAAAACTACTGCCATCATCGTGGTGGACCAGGGCGGTATGCCGCTGGATCTTCAGCCGTTGCGGGAGCTTTGTGATGAGTTGGATCTGGTCCTCATTGAAGACGCCGCCTGCGGCGCAGGATCAACTTATCGTGGAACTGCGGTAGGAGTCGGCGCGGACGTGTCCGCGTGGTCGTTCCATCCACGCAAGCTCTTGACCACTGGCGAAGGTGGCATGCTCACCACCAACAACCTGCAGTGGGCCCAACGCGCGCGTCAGTTACGTGAACATTCAATGGATGTCTCGGCTGCCGATCGTCACAACTCCACGTTGGCACCAGCTGAAAGCTATAAGGAAATTGGCTACAACTTCCGCATGACGGATTTGCAGGCTGCCCTTGGCCTAGTTCAGTTGGAGAAGCTGGACACCATGGTGGCTCGCCGCCGGGAACTTGCTGCACGCTACCAGAAGGCCTTTGCCGATGTTCCGGGACTGCGCTGTATTAGTGACCCAAGCTATGGGACAACGAACTACCAGTCCTTCTGGATAGAGGTAGGACCGGAGTATGCGCTGAATCGTGAGCAGCTCTTGGCCCAGCTGGCTAACGATGGCATTTCTGCCCGCCGCGGCATCATGGCTGCTCACCTGCAGCCAGCCTATGCTGGGCATTCAGGGATCATCAGCGATCTAAAAGTCACCGAAAGGCTCACCGCGAATACGTTGATTTTGCCGTTGTACCACGAGCTAGCGGAACAAGATCAAGAGCGCGTGATCTTCAGCGTCCTCTCGCCCGTATCAAGTGTTATTGGTGGTCATTAATATGGCTTCGATACTCTTGGTGGCCGCCAGCGGGCTAGCCCGCGAAACCTTAGCTTCCATTGAATCCACCGGGGATCACGAAGTGGTGGGCATGCTTGATGACAATCCATCACTGCACGGGAAGATGTTGGGGCAGGTGCCCGTCTTGGGCGGAATTGACCTGGCCCGTGAACGCGATGAGCAACTGTTGATTTGTGCTGGGAAGGGCCGGAGTCGAGATGCCATTGCCGCGCGGTTAGGCCTAGATGATTCTCGCTACGCCACCCACGTGCATTACTCGGCGTTTCTTGGCGCCGGAACACTATTGGGTGCCGGGTGCATCGTGTTGGCCGGATGCGTCGCTACCACTGCGGTGCGCATTGGCCGTCATGGGGTACTTATGCCGCATGCCCTGCTGACCCACGATGATTCGCTGGGGGACTACGTAACCTTAGCGGCTGGGGCCACCCTGGCAGGTGCCGTGAAGGTAGGACACCGGGCCTATATCGGATCAAATGCCACGGTACGCGAAAACCTGAGCTTGGGTGATGACACGGTGCTCGGCATGGGCTCAGCACTGTTAGAAGACATTCCTGCGGGGCAGACCTGGGTGGGCACTCCAGCGGCCATGCTCTACGCCTCAGTGCACACGGTATAGGAGCCAGCGATGACACCGCCTCAAGAACAAGCAGGAATTTCTGCCACGGCATTATCAGAGGAACCAACTTACCAAGACATTCCGTTAGTTGATCTCGCCGCGCAACAACGCGAAGTCCAAGGACAGGTTGATGCCGGATTAGGTCATATTTTCTCTCATACCGCATTTATTGGTGGGGAAGCAGTCACCCGATTTGAACAGGACTACGCTCAGTTCCTTTCCTCAGGACATTGCGTGGGCGTAGGTAATGGCACTGACGCCCTAGAGCTAGCTTTGCGTGCCTGCGGTATCGGAGCCGGCGATGAAGTGATCATCCCTGCCAATACCTTTATTGCTACGGCTGAAGCCATTAGCCTGACCGGAGCGCGCCCGGTTTTAGCGGATGTGGATCCCACATACTTACTGATTGACCCGGAAGCCGTAGCCACCGCGATCACAGCGAATACCCGGGCCATTATGCCAGTGCATCTATACGGGCAAACCGCCTTTGTTGAGCAGTTGACCCCACTCGCGCAATCCTGTGGAGCCGTGATCATTGAGGATGCTGCTCAAGCACAGGGCGCCACCCGCTTTGGACAGTCTGCGGGCACGCTGGGGGACATTGCTGGCACCAGTTTCTACCCGGGGAAAAATCTGGGAGCGGCTGGGGACGCTGGAGCGGTACTCACCAATGATGACCAACTCGCCACGCAAGTGCGGATGCTCGCTGCACACGGAAGCCGCAGCAAATACGTTCACGAACGTCTGGGGCGCAACTCCCGACTAGATGCCATCCAAGCGGTGGTGCTGAACGCCAAGCTAGAGCGGTTAGCGCATTGGAATGAGCTGCGCCGCCAAGCAGCCGCGCGTTATGAGGAACTGCTAACCGGGGTCGCAGGGGTCACCTTGCCGCAACAAGCCGCGGGCAATCAAGACATATGGCACCTGTATGTGGTGCAGGTAGAAGACCGCGACCGCGTGGTGGCGGAACTCAACGCTTCAGGTATTGGCGCGGGAATCCATTACCCGTATCCGGTGCACCTGACGCAAGCCTTCGCACACCTGGGATACAAGGCAGGAGATTTCCCTGTCACCGAGCACGCTGCCGGCAGGATCCTATCCCTACCGCTGTACCCGCACATCACCAGGGAACAACAGCTGCGAGTCGTCGATGAGCTGATGAGGGTCGTGCAGCAATGAGCGCCCGTCCCCTCAGACTGATCATCTGTCCGCATGAATTAGAAATGGGTGGCAGTCAGCTCAATGCGATTGAACTTGCCGCTCGGGCTCAGGACCGCGGCCACCAAGTCATAATTTTCGCGCCTCCAGGACCCTTGAGCACCCAGGTGGCGAATCTTGGATTGCAACATGTTCTCAGCCCTCCTGCCAATATGTTGTCGCGCAAATGGGTAAGGGCACTGAATCAGCTGTCGTTGAGCTGGAAGGCCGATCTGGTGCACACCTATGAATGGGCGCCCAGCCTCGCCGCGTTCTACGGAAGGTTTGTACGCCGAGATTTCCACTTGGTCATGACCATATTGTCCATGGACATTCCAGACTTCTTACCTCGTTCCGTCCCATTGATCGTTGGTACCGAACAGTTGCGAAGCCAAGTCGCACATCGACCGGGACCGGTGTACCTCATGGAACCGCCCATTGACACCGACGCCAATTCAATCCTCGCACTCGCCACCCAAACCCCAACGTTTAGGTCGAGTGAGGACCAGTTGCTGGTGTCCATGGTCTGTCGAGTGACCGATGAATTGGACAAGGCCTCCGGAATTATCCAAGCCATGAGCGTGGTTCAAAAACTGGCTACTACCCGTTCTGTGCGACTGGTTATTGCGGGGGACGGCGAAGCCATGGACAGGGTACGAGACGCCGCTAATGAGGCAAACCAAACGGCGGGAGCGGAAATTGTCGTGCTTCTTGGCAATATGCCGGACCCTCGCCAGCTGTATGCGCAATCCGATATTTGCTTGGGCATGGGAAGTTCAGCGCTCAAGGCACTTTCTTTCGGCAAACCTCTTATAGTGCAAGGTGCACAGGGGTACTGGAAGTTACTCGATGATAGAAGTCTTCCTGAATTCCTCGTGCAAGGATTCTATGGGGTAGGTGGCTCCGGTGAACTGGGCCTCGAACAACTAGTGGAACTGTTGTCCGGTGACCCAACACTGCGTACACGATTAGGTGCGTGGGGACGTGAACTCGCAGTCCAACGGTTCAGCCTAACGCGCGCGGCCGAAGACTTGGAAGAGATCTACCAGAGAGCGGGACAGACACCACCGAATCTGCTGGACGAAACTCGAAGCTTGGCCGAATCGACCTTCGACTATCTCAAGTTCCTTGCATCTCGGAAGCTCATTTCGCGAGGCACAACATGAGCCAGGTACCAGACTCTGATCAGAGAACCGGCGAAAACATCAATCTAGGTGACGGGATTCGTCGCGGGCTGCTGTGGAGCTCCCTGAATGCCTTCGTGCTCCGTGTCGGAAATTTTGCCATGGGGATCTTCCTTGCCCGGATTCTGGCACCCGAGCAGTTTGGTGTTTTTGCGATCGCGTTGACAGTGCAAGCGGTCCTGATGACCTTGGCCGACTTTGGGCTCAGTACAGACCTAATCCGCTCACCAAACTACAAAGCCATGGAACCTACGGTTGCAACCCTTGGTCTGGTGACCGGTGGTGCACTCTTCATTCTGATGTTTTTCTCGGCGCAGCCGACCGCCGATCTTTTGGGTAACCCCGATGCCGGACCGGTCATCGCTGTGATGTCCCTGTCCCTCTTCCTCGCTGGCCTGGGTGTGGTTCCCTACGCAAAATTGCAACGAGATTTCCAGCAAAAACGACTCTTTGGAATCAGCGCGCTCGACTTCATAGTGGTCAACACTATTACCATCGTGCTGGTCTTGCTGGGGTGGGGTGTCATGGCTCTGGCCGTGGGACGTATAGCTGCCCAGCTGTGTACTCTCATTGCCCAATTCGTACTTGCCGGAGTACGGCCCCACTTTGGCTTCGACAAGTCGCTAGCACCGGCAATTGTCCGTTTTGGACTGCCCGTAGCAGCAGCAAATATGCTTTCCTGGCTCTTACTGAATATCGACAACATTGCCATTTCACGTCTGGCTGGGCCGATTGCTTTGGGTTTTTATTACCTAGCTTTCAACGTCTCCAATTGGCCGATGAGCATGATTGGGCAGGTGGTGCGTTCACTGTCGCTGCCGGCATTCGCACGTGTCGTCGATGATGGCAAGGATAGGAGCCTAGGAGTAGCGGTGGGGCCGGTATGGGCGCTCGGGCTACTCGCAGGGGTGATGCTAGCCCTTCTAGCTGATCCGGTGGTGCGCCTAGTCTATGGTGATCGCTGGGCGCAATCAGCCCAGATCCTCATGGTATTGGGAGTCTTTGGCGCCTTTCGAATGCTCTTTGACCTTTTTGCGTCGTACCTGCTCGCCAAGGGGCAGTCTTCGACCGTGCTGGTAGTGCAACTGATCTGGTTGGTGACGCTCGGGCCGGCACTTTTCTTTTGGGTATCACGCGATGGCTCACTGGGGGCAGGCCTTGCCCATATGGCAGTAGCCCTCGTGGCAGTCATCCCGACATACTTCGTGGCGCTGCACTTCAGCCATACAGATATGGGATTGGTTGTACGCCAGCTTCTGATCCCTGTGCTGGCCGCAGTACCTACGGCCTTTGTCGCGTGGCTTGCCATGAATCTGGTGCAGGGGGACTTCTGGCGCCTGCTACTGGGCGGGCTGGTAGGTGGATTGGCTTATGTGTCGATGCTCTATGGCTGGTTCAGACGTTGCCTACGGTTACTGCGTGAACACGGTGAGAAGCCGAGAACTGTGCAACCAGATCTTCAGCCGCAGCCATCAGCTTCTGCTGTGGCCCTTCCCCTTGAAGGTGGAAAATAATGTTCATTAAAAACAGGCGGGGAAGGTTTTCCCCCGCACAACAGATAGTCGGTAAAGACCTGCCGACCGTGAGCGTAGTAATTCCGTGCTACAACTACGCGAACTTTCTTCCTGAAGCCGTCCTCAGCGTTATTTCTCAAGTCGGAGCGAATACTCAAGTAATTATCGTTGACGACGCCTCGACAGATAACAGTCTGTCGGTAGCGCAGAGCCTGGCAGCCGAGCACGCCGAGGTCGTGGTGTTGTCCAATGCCAGCAATCGCGGACCTGTACACACCTTTAACCATGGTTTGGAGCATGCCACGGGTGAATATCTTGTCCGTCTCGATGCCGATGACCTGCTGACACCCGGTTCTTTGCGCAGGGCAATCGATGTCTGCCAAGTACACCCCGAAGTAGGGCTGGTCTACGGTCACCCAGTACACTTCAGTGGCTCATCACGACCTGCCGCACGTCAGCAGGTGAAGGGATGGGCGCTCTGGTCTGGCATGGACTGGGTTGAAGAACGGTGCCGTGCCGGCGTGAACGTCATTACCTCACCTGAGGTACTGATGCGTATGTCGATAGTCCGACAAGTGGGTGGGCAACGGGACCTTCCGCATGGCCACGACATGGAAATGTGGCTTCGTATCGCCAGTGTCAGCGACGTTGCGTTTATCCGAGGCGCTGATCAAGCCTGGCATAGAGACCACGCCCAAAGTCTTTCGGCGCGCAAGGTCAACGATGCAGTTGATCTTGCTGAACGCGCCAAGGTCTTTGAAACGCTCTTTAGTTGGATGACTTCTCCTGCTGATCGCGTAGCGAAGATGCGTTCTCTGACGGATAAAGCGCTATTCGACGGAGGGCTGAAATCGCTTCGCGTCCAACTTCAACTCGGTGTACCTGACGTTCAAGGTTTTACCCAGATGATCAGTGTGGTTCAGGGGCTAAACCTCAACGAGAACCAACGTGCGGTGCTCGCATCGGTGCAGGCCGCATGGCAGGTGCCCCGTAATTCGATGCTCAAAGCGATACCGGTCTTCTTCCGTCGGGCAGGCCGGCGGATCATATGGGAATATCGCCAGCGACATTGGCGAAGCTTCGGCGTGTACTAGTAGCCAGACAGACATTGACATTTGGGGGAATGGAAAAATGATGCTGAAACAGGGGATACAACGGCTCAGAACTGTCGCCAAGAACGATGGTTTGGATGGGATCAAACGCCGGTTGGCGAGAAAAGTCGTTCAACGGATGAACACACGATGGAACTTGGCCGAGCTTGATTTTCCTTTGCGTCGTAGTGACGTTATTGACCTAAGTACATATGAGATAAACACAGCGGTGGCCAGCGAATCTGCTCGCTTAAAAATAGGTTGGGTGTGTATCCCGCCAACCATTGGTTCCGGCGGGCATACAACCTTCTTCCGCATGGTTCAATCCGTCATTGACGCAGGCCACGAATGCACGCTGGTACTTTATGACCGTGATAACGACGACGTAGCCCGGCATGAAGAGGCCTTGCGCACCGGCTGGCCTTGGCTGACCGCTGACATAGTGGGTGCCTCGCAGATCGACTCGAGCTATGACGCACTGATCGCCAGTTCTTGGCCCACCGCTCATGTGGTTGCTTCACGAGCACCACAAGAGATGAATTGCTTTTACTTCGTCCAGGATTTTGAACCCTATTTCTATCCTCGTGGATACCTATACCAGCTGGCTGAGGACAGCTACCGGCTAGGGTTTCACACTATTGCCCTCGGCGGCATGGTGGCCAGCGAACTGGAATCCAGTGCAGGGATCACCCCTGACGTCATTGTTCCTTTTGGTTGTGACCGAGAAACCTATTTCCGACGGACCAGGCCCGAGGGAACCCCGGATCGTTCGGGAGTCGTCTACTACGCGCGTAAGGACAATGACCGCAGAGGTTACCTCTTGGCCAAGGCGGTGCTGGAACGGTTCCACCAGCTGTGCCCCGAGCAACCAATACACCTCTATGGTGATGAAGTGAGCGGTTGGAATATCCCGATAGTAAACCACGGCAATCTCTCTCCCCAGCAGCTGAACGACCTGTATAACTCAACGATTGCTAGCTTGGCGATGTCCTTCACCAACATATCTCTGGTGGCCAGTGAGTTACTGGCCGCGGGCAATGTTCCGGTGCTCAATGAATCAGCCACCGCCCGGCAGGACGCTTCCTACGCAGTGTGGGCGCCACCCTCTCCCGAGGCACTAGCCCAAGCATTGCGCAGCGTAGTGCGGGCCCCGGATTTGGAACGACAAGCACAGCAGGCAGCTTCTCAGCTTCCGCAGAGTTGGTCGCACACGGCCAAGCTCACACTGCGGGAAATCGAAGATCACATTGCCCGAGTCGTGCCGCGTTCTGAGGGGTTGAAAGGCAGTGTCTCATGAGTCGCGGCAAGCTGAGCACCAGAATAATTCGCCCGGCGCTGCCCCTGCTGACGCTGATTGCTGTTGCTCTTTTGACGGCCTCCTGCAGCATGCTGACCTCAGGTGAAGCAGCGCCGGGCGTGGAAGTCTCGGGGCAGGAGCAGGAGTCCCAGCCTTCGGGCCCATTGAACCTGCCCACCGTGCCGTGGGAAGGCGGTGCCGACTATTGGAATGCATTCGAAAAAACTAGTGCTGCGGGCTGGTCGGATAGCTCGTTCTTCCCCATTGCGCTCTGGTTCAACGCTGTTTCAACTAACGAAGAAGTTCAGTACGACAAGTCATTGGGGTTTAACACCTATATCGGCATGGATCCGGCCACTCCTTACTCATTGTTTGCAGACAATGGAATGTACTGGGTGGGAAGCAAACTGAATGACACTTTTACGGATGAATCGACCAACTGGGTTGGAGAATTCCTCGGAGACGAAGTTGATGGCCGATTTGACGTGCCCAAAGGGCAACAGATGATGCAGGATGCTGCCGATTCAAATCGGGATTCGGGCCGGTTCGGATACACCAACTACACGCAAATCATCATGGCGCAATGGATGTCTGATCAGGATACGCAACAGTACGTTAATGGCTATTCGGATGTCGTTTCCCTTGACATGTATTGGTACACGGTACCCTTCTGTAGCCAGAGACCACTGGAACATGCGTATCTTTTCGAGTTAACAGAAAAGAATTGCCGCACTGCCTCCAGCTATGGGAAAACCATGGATGCCCTGCGTCATCGAGACAATGCTGATGGCAAACTTCAGCGCTTGTGGCAGTTTGTTGAAATCTATAACGGAGGCCCAGGCCAGGACGCTGACTACATTAGCGCTATAACTCCGGAACAGCTCAAGGGCGCAGTCATGAATTCACTGATTCATGAAGCTAGGGGAATCGTTTATTTTAACCAATCCCTGAGTGGTAAGTGCGTTGCCGGAGCGTTGGTCCGCCAATCACAAATAATCGATCACTACTGTGCAGCGCAACAGGTCGCGGCGGCGGGAGAGATCAACCGGCAGATTCAAAGCCTGGCGCAGGTGCTCAATACGCAGTCTTACGTCTTTGATTTCGGCCCGGGGCTGGACACCATGCTCAAGACTAGCGACGGTAGCGCCTATATCTTTGCGATGCTTGACGATACGTTGCAGACCGGTGAACGCAAGTTCACGCTGCCCGAACAACTGCGTGGTAAACCGATCGAAGTTGTTGACGAAGACAGGCAGATCACACCGGAAAGTGATGGCAGCTTTACAGATCACTTCGAAGCCGAATCTTCGTATCACATCTACAAGGTGCAGCTATGACTAACAATGTTGATCATGTGCTTTTGACTCGCTTTAATCTGCCTTCGCTAGGAGCAGAGAGTCACATTCGTGCTCAAGAAGGGTGGTTGCGTGACCGAGTGGAACTCTTTGAAAAATACTGTCTTCCGGCGGTCCGCGCTCAGAGCACAAGAAATTTTTCTTGGATTATCTACTTTGACCCACAGTCCCCGCAATGGCTGCAGTCCAAAATATCAGCGTGGGTTTTCGATGACGTATTCGTCCCAATTTTCCGTGAAGAGGTGAGCAGAGAAGACCTGTTTGAAGACCTGCACCGGGTATCGGGGGCTAAGAACGCACACCTGATGACGACAAATCTAGACAATGATGACGGCCTAGCCACGGACTTCGTAGAGCGGATACAAGCAATCGAAACAGAGCACTATCCGCAAGCTATTTACGTGAGCCAAGGGCTCATCTTGAAGGAGGAATCTCTTTACCTGAATACCGATGAACAAAATGCGTTCTGCACGGTCGTGGAGACTTGGGACAGTCCATTGACCTGTTGGGTTGACTGGCACAATAGGTTGGCGGATCATATGCCCATAACTGCGATTAATGGTGCGCCGGGTTGGCTGCAGGTTATTCACGGCCGAAATGTGAGTAATCGGGTCCACGGCCAACGAATTAGTCCTGACGGTTTCGTTGCGATCTTTGGGGAATTGATCGATGCGGCGACCGCGCCCCGACTGACGGAGCGTCTGCTGGAAAAGTGGTGGAGTACTCCACAGCGCCGAACGTATGAATTTGTACGTCGGAGTATCAAAGAAGTAATTCTCAAATTTGGGGGCAAAGCCGCACTTGATCGATTGAAGAATCTGATTCAACGAGTACGGAACTTTGCGTAGTCCTATGTCGACTGGGGGAGACAAAATGGGCATTCATGTATCTAGTACTGCCATATTCGGCAGCGATAAAAATCATCCAACATGGTCGGTGGATTAGATGTTTCTCCACGATCTTGGCCATGCACTATTGCGCCGCTGGTATCTGGTTATTGTTGGCATCTTAGCCACTGCCGCCGGTGTGTACGGTATTCAACAGTACATACCCATCACCTACAAAGCTGAGGCGAGCGTCGTCCTGGTTCCGCCAGAGACGGCTGTCATTGAAGGGGAAAACCCATATCTCTACATGGGTGGACTCGATCAAGCCATGAGCGTGCTGATAGTGCGGATGAACTCGGATTCAATTGCCCAAAAGATACTTCACGATGATCCGAATCTGACCTATAGCTTGGCCAAAGACGCAACCACCACGGGGCCGATTATCTTGATTGAAAGTGAAGCCCCAACAGGAGATGTTGCACTCGACATTGTCGACAAGCTTCTGAAATCCATGCCTCCAAATCTTGTGGCTATCCAAGATGCCTTGGGCGTACATGAGAACGCAAGAATTAGTGTCATGACTATTGTGCAGGATCACGAGGCAACCGAAGTGACCAAGAAGCAGATGCGCATGATGATTGCCGGTGCTGGCGGCGGAGTGGCTCTGACGTTGCTTTTTACTGGGTGGATCGATCAAATGCTCAACAAGCTCAAGGTGCGCCGCGCAGCAAAGAAAGCCAAGAAAAAGGGTCGACTAGCTGTTCAAGAGTCCTCGGAATCCATGGACATAAGCGACTCAGAGAATCCCGATGCTTCGCTGTCGAGCAAGTCTAATGCGGACAAACCAATCCTCAGGGAGCCAGTAACCACAGCCTTCACAGAGGACGATAAACACCACCGAATTTCGCACAATGCCCTGATTGATAGATAGGGGCAGCAAGGTGTCATCTGAAGTTCGCTTCCGGCCTCCTGCTCCAGATCTAGGGCAGACGCACCAATGGGATGCAGTCACCGTGCTTAAAGGGTTTGTCATTGTCCAGTACGTCATTCCTTCAGATCAGCGGATTGTTGCTCTGGGCGCGGCAGGTTCTCCTGCAATTCTTTATGCACTGGCGGCGGTACTCTGGTGGATCTGGCATAGAATTCGATATTCCGCTGGGTACAGACCCATCGAAGCCAGGCTTATACGCGCAGCCCTGTTTTGCTTTTTGGGAGCCATGGTAGTTTCCTACGCCGCGGCCAACATCATGTCCCTGCCGGTGTCTGAACTGAATATGGCCGATATGGGGCTACTAAAGTTCATCGCCTTGGTTGGCCTGGTATTGATTGCCTCCGATGGCATTCCTAGCACTGAACGGTTGATTAGCTTCGTGCGCTTTTTATGCGGAACTGGAGCGGCCTACGCCTCCCTTGGGCTCTTTCAATTCTTCACCGGCATCAGCGTTATCAACCTCTTCGTGGTGCCAGGATTACAGAGCATCGGTTCGTCTGGAGTCGACGAACGTGGTGGTTTCGTCCGTGCCGTCGCCACCGCAATGCACCCACTGGAATACGCCACTGTGCTGTCAATGCTCTTGCCCCTCTGCATTGCTGTTGCAGTTTATGATCGGCGTTCCTCCACGGTGGTGCGCTGGTATCCAGTGGTCACTATCGGCATATGCTCGGCGCTTTCGGTCAGCCGCTCGGCACTAATTGGCGCAGCGGCCGCGTTCCTGATCATGATTCCCACTTTGCCGCGTGCCTTGCGTAATTTCATGTTCGTCATTCTCGGTTTTGGGATGGTTGCCATGTATGTGGTTGTCCCTGGAATGGCCGGAACTATCATGGGACTTTTCGGCGGTGACGATACTAGTGTCAGTTCAAGGACCAGCGCGTACGGGACCGCCGTTGAATTTCTTAAAGTCTCGCCCATCTTTGGCCGAGGTTCAGGAACCTTCTTGCCCAACTACCACATCGTGGACAACCAATACTTGCTGATGTTGATTGAGACCGGAGTGGTTGGCCTAGGATGCTTCTTGCTGTTGCTCCTGATATGCATGGGCGCTGTGCTCAGTGGACGCAGAAAATTTGAAGGAACACTTCTCCGCGCACTCGGATTCTCGATATTCGCCGCGCTGGCAGCTGGTAGTTTGCTTTGCGCCTTCTTTGATTGTCTCGCGTTTCCGCAAGCAGGAAGCCTTGTGTTCCTCATGATCGGCTTAGCAGGCGCGTACGCGACGCTGGCCCAAAGACCGCTAAAGATCCCGCCAGGCGAGGTGATAATGCGATGAAAACAAACCTGCCTGATTTCTTGAGTCGAAGGTTTGCCCAAAGCCGCTATGTGCTGACCCGTCGCTGGTACCTAGCGGTACTAGCTATCTTGCTGATGATGCCAGGATTACTGTATGTACACAACGCAAGCGGCGTGTATTATTCCTCGGTTAATGTTCTTTTCCTTCCTCCGCCCAATGCGGTGGGAGGCGGAAATACACTCCGTGCTGAAGCAGGGAGCACGGTGCAATTCGCGGCACTTGTAGAACGCAAGTTTAATGAGGGCAGAGACACTCAAGATCTCCCTCAGCCCACGGATGCACATTTGTATGCCACGGGTGTCAAGCATGGAATCAGGGTTTACCTACCTAATGCTGGCGGACAATGGCAGACGAATTTCAACCGGGCCGAACTGCGTGTTGAAGTCGTTGGACTAAGCGAAACTGAAGTGCTGGATAACATGCGAACGACGCTTGATGCTCTGAGATCCCTTAGCCTCAAGCCACAAGTAGACATGGGAATTCTCGAAGAAGCGCGGATCACCACCGAAATGTCACCAGATCAACCAATGGCCGCCTACGCCTGGGTACGCAATAGCCGCGCAGAGATTGCCGTGGGCATGATTATCATCAGCGTCGCCTATGCGGCAGCGCACCTCGGTGATCTATTGATTAGCGCAGTCGGACGGAAGCGGGCAACGCGCAAGCGGCGACGGATGGAATTTCAAGCAGCCTCAGTGTCTGTCGACGCTTAGAAGTATTAGTTCCTCACCGAACGCGTACTAGCGCCAAGAACGAAGAACAGACTAAGCCGATTGTCGGCTTGAGTCGTCCCGCTCCCATAGTGCACCCTTCGAAGCAATGCGAGGTCTCTTCGTCACACGGGCCAAGACCACCAGACTGGCGTAAACCAGAGCGTCCCCAGCAGAGAGCGGTCCGGAGATTGTGGCCAGCAACTGCCGTACGGTGGAGCGGGTACTGTCCGCCGCCTGGTTGGCACGATCTAGTTCATTCTGGCCCCGGTAGTTGCGACGCAAAATAGCCAGTAAGGACTGTGTGGAGCGTGGAGTCTTCACCTGTACCGGCACCGAAGGCAGTACGGTTTTCTCTTCAGGAGTAAATTGCTGGTCAATGAATAAGTCATCGGCAGTCACGCTGGGGAATTCATCAAAACGGTTTCTTCCTTCATTGCTCAACCCGTAGGCTCCAGCGCCCCATAGTGCTTGATTGGTGTTGGGGATTTGTCGCCGGGCACGGTAGAAGGATTTGACTAGCCAAGAGGCGCCAGCAGTGTCATAGGCGAAGGCAGGACGTGCCGCCAGAACACCTGGCTTGGCTAAGTGCTCTAGAACCATACGCAAGGCGCTCGCCGTGATCTTGATATCTGCATCTAGGTACAAACGGGGGAACTCAGTGGCATGAGCGTCAGCCAAGTTCAGTGCCGCTACCTTGGAAGAGATGGCGGACTCAAGAACCTGAATTCCTTCGAAACTGCGAGCAATTTGTGCTGTGTCATCAGTACACCCATTACAAGAAACAATGACCTGAACCAATCCAGCACGGGCTAAGGGCTGTAATGGTTCTAAAGTTCGGGCAATGACAGCTGCTTCATTATGTGCCGGAATAATCACCGTGCCACACGGGAATTCTTGGGCATCATCTTGGCTATCAGAAGCTGCCGGCAATAAGTTCCAAGAAGATTCATTCACCAAGGTCTGCAGGATCCCGTAGCGCTCTTGCTTCCAACTGCGCAACACTTCATGACCAATGACCACAGAACGGAAATAGGCGGCAGCGCGGGCAGAGCGATGCTTACGGGCATAGCGGATCCGGTTCACCGCCATCAACGCCTCTAGCCGCACCGAGGACCCAGAACCGCCCATCTGATGGGTCATGTGTGCTTCAGGCTCATACCAAATGCTGGCCCCAGCTTCTCGGGCCCTTCTGAAGTAGTCAGTTTCCTCGGAGTACAAAAAGAACTGCTCATCCCATGCTCCGAGACGACGTTCTAGTGCTGATTCGATCAGCAGGGCGGCCCCTGTAGCCCAATCGATGCAATGTGGATGAGCATAACTTTCGGGGTTGTACTCGATTTCTGAACTCCAACCAGGCCGTTGAGAAAGGCGCTCGCCGAATAGCGCGTCGCCGGTAGCCCTCAGCAGACTCGGCTCGCGGCGTAACGAAGTATAGGTCTGCCCATTTGTTTCCAACAGTCGTGGGACGACGATGCCGGCATTGCTGTGCTGCATGCGTTGCAATAGACGGCGAATGGAACCAGGCGCCACTACCAAATCTGGGTTGAGTACCAGGACCGCAGTGCAATCTCCGGCCTGCTGGCGTGCCACGTTAATCCCGCCGGCATATCCCAAATTAGAACCAGTAGGAACGACAATGACGTCATCATGTTGCCGTAGCTGTTCCACGGTCGTGTCAGTTGACTGGTTATCGGCAATGATGACTCGAAGACGCAAGTCTTTGGCTTCGACACGCAAGCTGTCGATGAGTTGATCCACTGACTTGGCGTTGTTGTAGGTCACGGCAAGAACCGATATATCTGCAAATTCTCGGTCTGCGATGAAGCGCCCGTCGCCGCTAGGCTGGTGCTGGGATTCAGGTAGAGATGGCTCAGACAGAAGTCTTGTATCTATTTCTGTATCTGCATCTGATTCTGTTTCTATCAGCATGCTTCGGCGCTGCAGACTCACCAGTCCTGGAAGGTCATTCACGAGGTAGCGTTGCGCAAGCCGACGTGGCTCCAAAGCCAGTCGCCAAGCCCATTCCAACCCGTGCTCGGAAACCTGTTGTGGCGCACGCTGTACAGTCCCAGCCAAGAAATCAACCACGGCACCGAAAGCTAATAAGACGCTGGCACCAGTGAGGGAACCGTAAGATGCCATCCATAGCTCCTGACGGGGTTTGCCCAAACCGACCACGAGAATATCAGTGTGGCTTTCTCGGATCTGCTCGGCCAAGAGCAATGATCGTTCCTCGTCTTCTATGTCCTCGCGTTCAGGAGCCCAGAATCCTGAGACCTTCAGCCGCGTGCGATTTTGTGCCAGTTGCGCGGCTAGGTCAGCTTGAATGCTAGGTTGCCCACCGAGGAAGCCCACCCTTAATCCGTGGTGTTCGGCTTCATCTAATAGCGGGCCAATGAGATCACTTCCCGCCAAGCGTGGCCATCGTTGACCGGAGAGTTGTTTGACGCGTTCAACCAAGGGCGCACCGTCCAACAGATTCAACCATTTCATCGCTGGAACGTTTGATGTCTCGGACAGGCAACTCAAAGACCTGGTGGGATGCAATGAGTCTCCGAGGGTGTCGTGCCAACAACTCCCATGGCCGAATTGCACGATGTGGTCTAGATTCACCGATACCACCGATAGTGCCGCCGGCCTAAGCGACGGTTCTTTTTTAGCTTGTAGGGCATGGTCGATAATGCGAGTAACTGTTGTGTCTTGAGCGAGTAAATCCACGACGATTCCCGCGAGGTTGGCATGTTGTGTTGTTACAGTCATGATCATCCTTGAATGTCTTGTGAAGGCCACGGCGCAACATGCATCAAGAGGTGTTGCGCGGGCAAGAGCAGAGAGATATCTGGAGAAGTAGAGGTCGCTACGCTGAAGCAGGAGACAAAAAGGCGTTGCCCAGGTTCTCGTAACGTTCACCGGTGGCGGGGCACTGCCAGCAGCCGTCCTTGTACTCAAGGCGTCGGCCTGCGGTTCCTACCCAGCCGATTTGGCGTGCGGGGACTCCGGCCATCAGAGCGTGTGCGGGGACGTCGCGATTGACCACGGCACCAGCTGCCACCATGGCCCACGGACCAATGTTCACCGGGGCAATGCAGACGGCGCGTGCTCCAATGGATGCTCCCTGTCCGATGTTCACTGCGACAGCGTCCCAGTCTTCATCGTTTTTGCGACTGCCATCTGGATTGACGGCGCGGGGAAACAGATCATTGGTCAATACGGCGGCTGGGCCGATGAAAACTCCATCGTCAAGGCGGGCCGGTTCATAAACCAGTGCGTAGTTTTGTATCTTGCAGTTCTTTCCCAAGATGACACCGGGACCGATGTAGGCACCTCTGCCGATATTGCAGTTCTCGCCAAGGACTGCTCCCTCGCGGATTTGAGCCAGATGCCAGATACTGCTGTCTTTGCCTATGTCCGCTGTTGATGCGACATCGGCGGTACGTTCAATGCGAGTCATGAAATTTCCCCCAAGGTTCCGGTCCGCGAAGAACCGTGTGGGGTTCGGCCCCCAATGCCGTACCCCTTTCAAAAAGCATAGAATCCCAATTGAGGGCGGGAAATTGATCAGCGCAGAACGAGAGTAATCAGAGGGAAAACAGTCTTAGAAAGCACGTAGATCTGAGGTAGTAGATCTTGCGTACCGCGCTTTACTCTTCAAGAGGCCGGGTATGGGTCAGGGGAAAATATGAGTGCCAGTTTCAGGTTCAGAAACGTATCTGTATCCCGTGAGTGGTGAGCGTGAACGTTTAACTGTGGCGTTTCAACGGATAATTCTTTAGAACATACTCAGCTATGGCCATCGCTGACGTGGCTGCAGGGGAGGGCGCATTGCGTAGTAAGGTGACCGGGCCTACTTGGTCGATTGCGAAGTCATCAAGCAGCGATCCGTCTTTACTCCATGCCTGGGCGCGCACTCCAGCCCTCCCTTTAGCAGCCAAATCTGAAGAACGCAGTTGCGGTAGATAACCCTGGGCTTGTTTCAGGTAGAGAGGTTTGAACAGGGACGCCGCAATTTCGGTCAGGCCCATCTTCCAATATTTGATGAGGAGCGAAGTGGCCCCCGGCCACCGTAATGAATCGAACGTGTCTTTGGCAGAGATAGTTTTCCAGTCATAGCCCTCGCGCGCGAGTGCAGGTACGGCATTGGGCCCTACATGAACGTCGCCATCGACTCCGCGAGTGAAGTGCACTCCAAGGAAAGGAAAATTGGGGTCGGGTACTGGATAGATCATCCCCTTGACCATGGCAGCAGAATCTTGACTCATGACCCAATATTCTCCGCGGAAGGGGAGGATCTTAGGGGAAGGATCCGCTCCAACCATTTGGGCAATGACGTCGGATTGCAGACCCGCACAGACGATCATTTCAGAGAAAGTATGTGTACCCTGGCTGGTGTTCACTTGACAGGTGTCTGTGTTGATTTTGATTGCCGAGACCTCGGAGTTGAGGAGTATTTTTCCTCCTGCATCGGTGACTTCTTCCGCCATTTTCTTGGTGATGGCGCGGTAGTCCACAGAAGCGGTGCGGGGTGAATGCAAAGCAGCAATGCCATTGACGTGTGGTTCTATGCTTAGTAACTCTTCACGGTTTAGTCGCGATAGTCCTGGGACCTGATTGATTCTGGCTCGTTCTTCCATGGCGTTGAGCCGTCCTAGTTGGCTTTCATCAAGAGCTACGACAACTTTGCCTAATTCTTGATAAGGCAACTGATGTTCCTGACAGTACTCACGGGTTAGCGCCCTGCCCTTGGCACATAGCTCGGCCTTGAGTGAACCTGGCTGGTAATAAAGTCCAGCGTGAACCACTCCGGAATTTCGACCAGTTTGATGGCTTGCTAGGTTGCTTTCCTTTTCTAGCACGGTAACCCGGTATCCGGTCTGCAATGTGATTGCGCGTGCAATGGCTATTCCAAGAATCCCGCCGCCAATGATGCCGATATGTTGTTCCATGAATCCCCATTTAGAACTTCAAGCTACTATCCCGCGTACTCGCGTTGGCTTCAAGAGCGATCGTAGCGACCAGACGAGTCGAGGTCTATGGGGTGGGCGTACATGAGAAGGAACCACAGTCAGGGGAGCCCTAAGTGCTGACGGAGCTAATGGTTACGCAAGGCCTGTCACATTTTATGTAATAAGTGAAAGTTTTCACAAAGTAGGGTTTTCTCTGCGTAACATGCGTGATTTCGCACCAAAACGGGGGATACATAGGGTTACGCTTGATTCAACGGCAGTCGTTAAAAGCTGCCTACTTGCAAGCATCAGCCCAATGAAATCGCAAAGGTGCCACACCCGTGTCTGACATTAAGCCCATCGTACTTTTGGCCGAGCAACTCTCCCCAGCAACGGTTGCTGCTCTCGGTCCCGACTTTGAAATTCGTCAGACTGACGGCGCTGACCGCGCTCAGCTTCTCGAAGCCATCGCCGATGTAGATGCAATCTTGGTCCGCTCTGCCACTCAGGTAGATGCAGAAGCCATCGCAGCAGCAAAGAACCTGAAGGTTATTGCCCGCGCAGGCGTAGGCCTGGACAACGTTGACATCAAGGCAGCCACCCAGGCCGGCGTGATGGTAGTCAACGCTCCAACCTCAAACATCATCTCCGCTGCAGAATTGACCGTCGGCCACATCGTTTCGCTGGCCCGCCGAATCCCAGCAGCTAATGCTTCGCTGAAGAACGGCGAATGGAAGCGTAGCTCCTTCACCGGTGTTGAACTCTTTGAAAAGAAGGCCGGCATCATCGGTCTTGGCCGCATCGGTGCCCTAGTAGCAGCTCGTCTGCAGGGCTTCGGCATGGAAATTGTTGCCTATGACCCTTACATCACCCCAGCTCGTGCGGCTCAGCTGGGTGTCACCCTATTGAGCTTGGATGAACTGTTGGCTGAAGCTGACTTCATCACCATCCACATGCCAAAGACCCCAGAAACTCTGGGCATGCTGGGTAAGGACGCTTTCTCCAAGATGAAGGACACTGCCTACGTTGTGAACGTAGCTCGTGGTGGCTTGGTTGATGAAGCCGCTCTGTATGAAGCATTGAAGAACAAGGAAATTGCTGGCGCTGGTATTGACGTATTCGTCAAGGAACCAAGCACCGATCTTCCATTCTTCGAATTCGACAACGTCACCGTGACCCCTCACCTGGGTGCATCGACCGATGAAGCTCAGGAAAAGGCGGGCGTATCTGTCGCTAAGTCGGTTCGCCTGGCATTGTCAGGTGAACTGGTGCCAGATGCAGTCAACGTTGCCGGTGGCGTCATTGATGAGAACGTCCGCCCAGGTATCCCACTGATTGAAAAGCTGGGTCGAATCTTCAACGCACTGGCTGTTGGATCATTGACCAGCATTGACGTTGAAGTTGCCGGTGAAATTGCAGAGCTAGATGTCAAGGCCCTGGAACTTTCCGCACTCAAGGGTGTCTTCATGGATGTTGTCTCGGAGCAGGTCTCCTACGTCAACGCTCCGGTACTGGCAGAGCAGCGTGGCGTTGCAACCCGTTTGATCACCACCACCGATTCACCTGAGTACCGCAACCAGCTGACCATCAAGGGTTCCAGCAACGAGGGTGCTCAGCTTGCAGTAGCCGGTACCCTGACCGGTCCAAAGCAGATTGAAAAGCTCGTTGGCATCAACGGTCACGAAATTGAAATCCCAATTTCTGATCACATGATCGTTGTTCGTTACGCAGACCGTCCAGGCGTAGTTGGTTCCCTGGGTAACGTGCTGGGGGAGCAGGGCGTGAACATCGCCGGTATGCAGGTTTCCCGTGACGAGAAGAAGTCCGAAGCTCTGGCAGTCATCAACATCGATTCGGCACTTCCACACGGCGTGCTGGACGTTGTGGGTGCGGCTATCGGTGCTAGCGTGGCTCGCGAGATCAACCTGGAAGACTAACAAGCAAGATCTCGTAAAAGCTGTCTATTCCGTATGCAAGTCAATAGGTTTAAACTAGCAATTTGAAATTCCCACAATGGGACCACGAGGGTATGGCTCCGATATTTATCGGAGCCGTACCCTTCCGCGTTGGTAGATCCCGATTCGTGCGCTTACGTGGATGTAGGCGCCTTTACCTGATACTGACGTGTGAAGAGATCTGACAACTGCTGGCAAGGGGACAGATCTGTCTCTAACGGGACAAATGCTGTCCGGCAGAAGCACTGAAAGCGTTTTTATACCGAAGCGGTAGCAATAGTGCGTGTAATGAATGGTACCTATAAACGTTTGCGAATGACGCCGTCAGCCGGACAAAGATCTGAAGATCAACCATCGCAGTTGTAAATCTGTGCTGCTGATGCTACCAACAGCAGTCGACACCGTTGCGCACCAGCACCCGTAGATGAATGGGGCAGGTCTAATGCGGAGAGCGACCTATATCAAGCTGAGTCGTTCTAGGATTGGCTCGTAACAATTTGCCTGCCTCCGGACGATTTTCGCTTCTCCTCGATCTGGAGCCAACGTAACCACGACGAGAAGCCGATCGAATGCAAGTGCCGACGAGCTCAGAATGAACTCTAATAACCGCGCAACAGGTTCACGAGAGAATTTCGCACGCCAGGCCGACTCCTGATAGCGCTCACCGAAACACTACCCGATTCTTGCTGCCTAACTATCTGATACGCGCACAGGTACTTCCAAGTAGGACTGCTGTATAAAATGCTACGCCCAAAGGAGAACATCACTGCAACTGTGCTCGTGAGACGTAGAAAGTGCCGGATCGTGATCAATCGGAAAGTGCAGCCGTAACTGTTGCTGACAGTGGAATCTTTGGGTTGGTGTGCGAACTATTTTTACCAATAAAATAAGGCAAGTACACCGCAATACGCAGACTGCAGAATTCGGTCTATGATACGAACCAAATAGATTTTAGAAAGCCGGTTCACCAGAGCTCTGGATTCTTAGACTTTGCATTCGTCGAGTCTTCGAGACTGGTGGGGATCATTCTTCTGAAGATGCGAAGGTGACTATAACACCAGATTGAATACAATCGTCTGATACTTCGTCGATGTTTTCCGTTGTTACAAGCTAAAGTACTTCTTGCTCAGCAGATAGAATGTATGAGTGAAGTGATTCACGTGACGATCATTAATATTTCAGTATTAACCTTATGTCTTCGAAACTTCTTAAGCTTAATTTAGTTCCAGATGTTGAATCGAAGGTCATTCCGAGTCGCTGTTGGCGGTCGGTTATCGAGTTCTTGGGGAGGACGCTTTGCGTATCGGTTTGGTCGGGTTCTTCGGTTGGGGCAATTTCGGCGACGAATTATTCTTCAATATTTGGCGTGAAGCATTAAGCCAACACGAGATTACGCGCATGAATGATTTGATCGAGAAACCATATTTTACGAAGTCTGCTGTTTCAAAGGCTTCATCGGTCGACGCCATCCTAATTGGTGGAGGTGACTTGATTAGAATTGAATCAATTTCGCCTTTGTATTGGAATGGCGCTTGGACTGCCAAGCCGATTGTGGTGTCTGGTATAGGGGTAGCTGAAGAATCGAACTTGACTCGACCTGATGTCATACCTCGCCTGCAAAAGTTCTTTAGCTCAACCAACGTTCTCTCATTAAGCGCACGTGATGAACGGAGCACTGAATGGATAACTGAAAAACTCAACCCCAAAGTACCCGTCCGAACAGTTCCTGATCTAGTGTTTGCGGATTATGTTGCGCTTAAAGGGCGAACTCAGAGTTTCAATGCCGTGCCTAGGATCGGATTTGTACTCAATAAGAGTCAGATAACACAATCAGATTTGCGATTGTGGGATCGGCTCTCAACTGCCCACGCCAGTGGGAAGATTAATGCGACATTAATGGTGCTGGCAACTGGGGAACAACGGGAAAGGGAGCTTGATAATCTTCGGCGGAACGGTTTAAGAGAATACGCTGAGCTGTTCTGCGACACGACACAGATGCTTGATCGTCTACGTGGATTAGATCTAGTAATTAGTGCAAAGTTCCACGCGCTTGTAGTTGCTGCGAAGTATGGGATTCCATATATCTCTCTGAGGGAAACTTCGAAATCTATTGCTTTGACTAGGTATTCCCCGTCTACCGTAATTCCCCTGGAGATTATGGAAGTGATGGATCCAGTTTTCCGTGGGATCGGTTCGGCAACGGCTGCGTCTGTATTTACGAAAGAGCATATCAGAGATATGGCTAACGCTGAGATTTCGCATTTATCCGGAATAATTAATACAATTCATCAATTAAAAAGATCGTAAATAATCTTAAAAGGAAGAAATGCTTATGTCGAATTATCTTATTGTAATTGGCGTAAAATCAAAGATCGATACTATTCGCTCATCGCTAATGTCTAATGAATTTTTAGAAAAACGGTATAGTTCCGAAATTGTAGAACAAGATTTGGGCTCCGATTATAAAATTTTGATAGTAAGTCGCGGAGCTGAAACTGAAACTGATCTCAAGAATAAAGTATTTTTCCGTGGATACGCCATATTTGGTGGAGGAGATAAGAAAATTCTTTTCAGTGGAAAATCTAGCAATTTTGCCGTAGTTGACAAACGATCCCTTAGCGCAAGATCTGTCGAAGGTTGCTACATAAGTTGCGTGTGGAATCAAGAATCAAACCACGTCGAGATCTCAAATGACCTCTTTAACCTCTGCCCTCTGTTTAGATCAGTTGCTAGTGACGTCGCCGTGTTTTCAGATTCGATTTACGTCTTACGAGAGATCCGACGGATCCTGTCTATGCCGATTACGGTAAATGTCACGTCAGTGACTGCTCGTACTTGGGCAAACGCAATGGCCGGACAAATGCTAAGTAGTAACACTATGATCGACCAGATCAAGATGGTCCCTTTGGGCTCCACCATCCGCGTAGGACTTGGGAAAAGGTTGAGTGTAGACTTACAAAGCAACAACCTGCCCGAGATTTTTGGGGCAGACATTGGTGCACCCTATGAGCAGGCCATTCGTGAATACACCATTGACTATGTAAGTTTGCTATCTAGTCTGGCATCGTTAGGTCCGGCTCGCGTAAATATGGCGGTGAGCGGTGGTCTTGACTCGCGAGTAAATATTGCCTCCATGACTCTAACTGAGGAGCTGAAAAGCCAGGCAAAAATATCGTGTCAGAACTCCGCACCACAACATCAGAAAGACTTCTTGGTCGTCGCTGAACTGGCGCAGATCCATGGATTACCTTTAAACAAGGAAATTCCCAACGCAGCGATTCGTAAAATTGAACGCGTCGAGAATCCGCTTGGTCTCTGGTACTTGTCTAGTTCTGGTCTTTACGATTTTATGGTACTGCCAGACCGTATTGTAACCGGTCATCCAACCTTCAATATCGGCGGTCATGGTGCTGAACTGGCGAAGGGCCAATACGGGTGGCGTTCGATGGCTCAAATTCACCGGACAATCAAAGACAAGCCAATTGCAGATGCGTTTTATGCCGAAACAGAAGTAGCAATGCTAGAGATGGGCATTAGATTTGAAGACCCCATTGCTTCGGAATGGCACTATCTAGGCCACCGAAATGCGCTTCATAGTGGTCGGTTTGTCACGACTTCTATGATCGGGGTCAGGCCATTTATGAATCGAAAACTTGTAGGTCTTTCTAGGTCTGACGCGTGGAAAGCGACAGTGCGTTCGGGGAAATCCCTCAGCGTTATTCATGACATTATTTCGCTTATCAATCCCCAGATGGCTTCTTATCGTTATGATGATGACCGCAAGAATATTTCGGCCTCTGAAGTAGAAGCCAGGCTGTTCGCGCTGGGTGGACAGATCCATCCACAAGAAATCTACAAATTTGAGATTGAAGGAAGCGTGGATGAAGTTGTCAACGGATACTCGTTCGTTCTAGCTGCATTAGCCGAGAAGAGGGGGCATATGTTGGGCAAAGACCGAGAGACTTTGTCCAAATTGATGCTAAGCGGATTTGAGATAGCCAAGGCTCATGGATTGGGTGATATTTGTAATCCAATTGTGGAAGAAGCCAAAACTAAACTGTCGGATCATTCATTACCTCTTCAATTCGCAAGGAGTTCGATTGGGCGGCTTTTGAGTTATCATTTGCTAGACTGATCGAGTCTGAAACGCAAACGGCAGAGAGCTTCTGATATGACAGATACGCAGAATTTTCCGGTTCCCGAGTCGCCTTATAGGGACAATCCGAGGCGGACTTATTGGAAGACTGGTATGCGGACCTCTTCGGTTGCAACCATTCCCGATTTGTACAGAAAGCGATTTGAAATCAAAGCTACTGACCGCATAGCTACCGCTGGAAGTTGCTTTGCTCAACACATCGCCAAGTACATGCGTTCAAATGGATACAATGTCGTTGATGCTGAACCCGCCCCAGATAATCTAACTAGTTCCGGTGCTGCTGAACACGGGTATGGAATTTACTCTGCACGTTATGGAAATATCTATTATACTCGCCAGCTGGCACAACTTGTGCGAGAAGCCATTGGCGACCGGGTACCTGAAGAAGTCGTCTGGGAACGCGAAGGTAGATATTACGATGCTCTTCGTCCAACGATTTTCCCAGGCGGACACGCTAACCCAGAATTGGTTTTAAGGCATCGTAAAGTTCACCTTAGGGCTGTGCTCGAGTTATTGAAGCAAGCTAACGTATTTGTCTTTACGATGGGTCTCACGGAAGGATGGGTGTCAAAAACGGACGGCACTGTCTATCCGACGGCCCCTGGAACCGTAGCCGGTTCATTTGATGCTGAAAAGTACGAATTCAAAAACTTTAACTACACAGAAGTCGTTCGAGATTTTCTAGAGTTCCGTATTTTGGCCCGTCGAATCAATCCTAGGATCAAGTTTATTCTCACTGTATCTCCAGTTCCGCTGGCGGCCACAGCAACTGGTGATCATGTACTCACGGCAACTACATACTCTAAAGCGGTGCTTAGGGCCGCTGCAGGCGAGATAATCCGACGCTGCCAAGATGTTGATTATTTCCCGTCGTACGAAGTTATCTCAGCGAGCTACGTGGAAAACTCACCGTTTGATAAAACTGGACGTAATGTAAAGCCTGAAGCTGTTGAAAAAGTTATGAATTATTTTTTCTCTGAGCATACACCCTTCGAAAATTCTACGTTAACGGGAAAACAAGAACGTATTGCAGATGAACAGGTTTTCTGTGACGATTCTATTTTGGAGATATTTGCAAAATGAAAATTTGTTTTATCGGTAATTCACATCTTGCGCCCCTTGCCGTTACGGCCCACGGAGTGGAGCCCAAGTTTCCTAACGAGCAACGTAAGTTTTATATTTCGAGAACTTATGGGAAACAGCCGTTAAAGTTAGTCGGCGCTAATGATGTGGCCATCCTAGACATGGTCAAAATTGAGGGCGAAAAGGCTTCTGAATCGACAATTTTCACTGAGGATTGGGACCACTTTGTAGTTCTTGGCTTCGGGTTTTCAGCGGTGTCGTTGATCGAAGGATGGAAAGAATACCAACCTGACATTCTGCCTTTTGACTTTGGTGGGCAATTGCTAACTCCGGAGGTCTCAGCTTCATACACGAATCACATCATCGCGCAGTCGCAGGCCTCCCGTTTAATCACTATTCTTAGGCGCGTGACGGATAAGCCTATAACTCTTGTTCCTGCGCCTTTGCCTGCTGAATGGGCAGGAACTGAATCTGGTGAACGCCTCGAAGCGTTTCACACTTTCACAGACAATCTGTCTGAGCAATATTTGATTGAGAATTATGAAGCTCAAAAAGATCGATTCATATCTAACGGAATCCGCGTTGTCGATCAACCCGAAGAGACCAAGAGCGGCTCTATATGGACCAAGACAACTTTTTGTTTAGGGCAACCAGATGGGCCTGATGAGCGGGGATTTTTCGAACGCCGCGATTTTTACCACATGAACAAGACGTTTGGAAAAATGATGCTTTCTCGCATTATTGATGAATTATATGAGGGGCAAGGGAAGTAGACTGTGGCTAAAATTGGTTTAGTAGGATTTTTTGGATGGGGCAACTATGGGGACGAGTTGTTCCACCGAATTTGGGAAAATTCAATCGGTTCGGTGCATGAAACGCAACTATTGCACGACAAGTTGGAGTACCCATACTTCTCACGCTCAGCAGTAGATATTGCCAAAGAAGTGGACGCTATTGTTATAGGCGGCGGTGACTTAGTTATCCCGAACAAGATTTCGCCACTCTATTGGAACAAGGCTTGGCTTAACCGCCCTATATACATTTCAGGTGTCGGAGTCCCAACCTGGATTAAGCATGAAGCCGACGACGTCATGAGTCGTCTACGGACGTTCTTTCAGCATAAAAACGTGAAGTACATTTCGGCACGCGACCTCGAGAGCGCAGAATGGATCCGAAAAAAACTGACCCCTAATGTTGAGGTTCGCCACCACGCGGATCTCGCATTTAGCGGGATTTATCCTCCTGCTAAGAAATTTGAGAAACCAACGATTGGGATTTCTCTTCGCACTCACCGGGCGGGTTCGGATCCGACAGTCTTGCTTAATGCTTGTAGGGAGCTCCAAAAAGAAGGCTTTGACATCATGAACATCGTGATGGGTACCGGACGCACTCGGGCGGCTGATCTACAGGTCGCAACGGATTTCCCACTAGAGAATCAGATTATTTTCGATAGCGAGGATATCGATGAAATCAGCTCCACTATTGGTGGCCTCCATACATTAATCTCAAACAAGTTCCACGGAACAGTCGTTGCAACCACTTACGGAGTTTCTTCCGTGGTGCTCTCTTCGACTTCAAAGTCACGTAATCTTTACCGTCGTTTGGGACGTACCCCTCTACTTTCCAGCGCGACTGATGAGAACTTATTACAGAAGGTTCGCTTGGCAGCAATGCCCATTTCTGAAGACGCGATTATGACTTTGCGTTTAGAAGCATATGAAGGCGTGCATGCTGTCGTTCGGGCAATTAATAATGACTTCCCAGCAAAATAATGCAGTGAATGAGAGTCTTGGCTCCGAAGAATTTGCGATCAACGGTGCCAAGACAAACGTTCGTGTTTGGCGCAAAAAATTTGGAGTGCGTACTTGAATTTTGATCTTCTGTCTCGATTCCATGGTGTGATCCCTGCTGGCGGAGTCGGCACGCGGTTGTGGCCGCTTTCCAGGGCGTCCGCTCCGAAGTTTTTACACGACCTAACGGGATCTGGATCGACTTTGATTCGGGCTACTTACGACCGTCTGGTTCCGTTAGCTGGCGAACGCATCATGGTGGTCACGGGACGTGCGCACCGCGGAGCTGTAGTATCTCAGCTGCCTGAGATATGCCACGAAGATCTGGTGCTCGAACCGGAGCCACGGGATTCTGCAGCTGCCATCGGCTTAGCGGCAGCGATCCTCTACCGTCGTGACCCTAACGTCATTATGGGATCCTTTGCTGCGGATCAGGTCATCGAGCCGGTTGAAGTATTTCAAGCTACGTTACGTGAAGCGATTTACACTGCGGCAACAGGAAAAATCGTGACGTTAGGCATCCATCCAACACAGCCCTCAAGCGGATTTGGATACATACAGTCCGGTGAGCCGCTTCAGATACCCAATGCCCCGACTGCAAGAAGCGTGATCCAGTTCGTAGAGAAACCTGATGAGGACACCGCTAGGAAGTATTTGGCCACCGGTGGGTTCTTGTGGAATGCGGGCATGTTTGTTGCCCCCGTAGGTCTGTTGCTCAAACATCTTGAAATCAATGAACCCGAGCTTTATGACGGCCTGATGAAGATTGCCGACGCGTGGGACACCGAACAAAGGGATACTGTTCTGGGGGAAGTTTGGCCTGGCCTTCCTAAGATTGCCATCGACTACGCGGTAGCGGAACCCGCAGCTCAGGCCGGGGATGTCGCAGTGGTACCAGGAATTTTCAATTGGGATGATGTAGGCGACTTCGCCGCGATAGGCCGACTGAACAAAGGCAGCGCGGAACAGGGAATAATTAATCTGGGAGGCGAAGCAGTGAGAGTCTATGCGGACAATGCAACCGGAGTCGTCTATTCAGATCGCCCGCGAGTGGTGGCCCTCGTAGGAATCGAAGACGTAGTTGTGGTAGATACTGCCGATGCCTTACTAGTGACCACTAAAGAGCATGCACAGAAAGTCAAACAGACCGTTGAGGCTTTAAAGGCCGATGGCGAGCACGAAGTTCTGTAGCATTTTCACGTGCCGATGTCCTAGGGTGCGATCTCAAATCGTGTTTGGGTACCTTTCCGTCGAGGCAGGATAGGCGTGGCAATTAGAAGACAGCAACCGTAATTGTTGTGGACCTTGGTTGTCGATGCACTAATAGTTGTTGATAAAAGTAGAAAGAACGTGGTCTCAAAGTTGTCAAACGAAACAATTGACCTGTACGAATGTTTCAAGGCCTACGACGTTCGGGGCGTTGTCGGACAAAGCCTAAACGCGGAAGCGGTAGAGGCTATTGGGGCCGCCTTCGTCGATGTGCTGACCCTAGACGGACAGGACGTCTTCATTGGTGGTGACATGCGCCCTTCAAGTATGACCTTTGCTCAGGCGTTCGCGCGAGGTGCAACCCAACGTGGTGCGAATGTTGTGATGTTGGGACTCATATCCACCGACGTACTATATTTCGCTACCGGTAAGCATCAGAACGCTGGTGTCGTTTTTACCGCAAGTCACAATCCAGGCCAATACAACGGTATCAAGATGGCAAAATCTGGGGCGCGTCCGGTTTCTTCTGATAACGGCTTGTTCGAAATCCGAGACCTGGCTCAGGATTATCTTGACAAGGGTCTTCCGGCCGCGAATGGTAGACCTCGAGGAAATATCAGTGAGCTTGATGTTCTGAGCGATTACGCAGCGTACCTACGAGAGTTAGTGGATTTATCTAAAATCCGACCGCTGAAGCTCGTTATTGACGCGGGCAACGGAATGGGAGGACTGACTACCCCTGCGGTTCTCGGCGATGCGTTGCTCCCCGGGCTGCCACTGGATATTGTGCCACTCTATTTTGAGCTTGATGGAACTTTCCCAAACCATCCGGCCAATCCGCTGGAACCCGAAAACCTAGTCGATCTGCAGACCGCGGTAGTCGAGCATGGAGCTGATTTAGGACTCGCCTTTGATGGTGACGCAGATCGATGCTTCGTGATCGATGAGCGTGGCATGCCGTTGTCACCGAGCGCGATTACAGCTCTGGTATCGGTGCGTGAAATCGTTCGGGTTAAGGGTGAGGGGGAGGAACAACCCGTGATTATCCACAATTTGATTACCTCCAAAGCAGTGCCTGAGTTTGTTGAGAAGGCAGGTGGTATTGCAGTAATGACTCGCGTGGGCCACTCGTTTATCAAGGCCGAAATGGCTGTTCAGGGTGCCGTGTTCGGCGGTGAGCACTCTGCGCACTATTACTTCCGAGATTTTTATAATGCGGACACAGGAATGCTCGCTGCAATGCATGTTTTGGCCGCCTTGGGTGGACAAGATTTACCACTATCGGAACTTGGCAAGGAATTTGAGCCTTATGTCGCTACAGGTGAGATCAATTCCAAGGTTGAAGATAAGACAGAAGCTATCGACCGCGTTTTGAAGCATTTTGCTGACCGACCTGTGGAAGTTACCAATATGGACGGAACAACAGTCGCGGCGACAGACGGGAGCTGGTGGTTCAACCTACGCCCGTCTAATACCGAACCGTTCTTACGATTTAACGGTGAAGGTTCCACGGCGGAGATTATTGAACCTATTCGCGATAAGGTGCTAGCGATAGTGCGCAGCTCTACTAATTGAACTGAAGGGATCTACAAGGTGTCGGATAAACGTAACGTACAAAAAAGAGACTCTGAAATCATTCTAAATGAACTAGAATTGACGCTAGAAGAACTCGATAAGGCTCACGCAGAGATCTCGCGGCTGGTTAGGATCGCTCGTAAACAGAAAGATTCCTTGCTTGAAGCAGGAATGAACTCGGTCGGCGATTCGAGGACAGAAATAATGTCTGTTCTCAAGAATCTACCTGAGATCACTTCACGATATGATGGCGTGAAAGCGCTGGATTTCTACACCCGAGAAAAGAAGTACAATCTCGCTCAAATTTGGGCAAAAGCTATTCAGACACGCCTCGGAAAGTATGAGGCGTTCAACAAGAGCCTTAGAACCCTTCACGTGAAGCTCGGCAATTCTGCGGAAGCAGTGAAGCTTTCATATAAACTCGCACGTCCCAATGATGCAAATAGTCTTGCTGCTGTGCGTAAATTGGAAGGGCGCTATAAAGAGCTGCATGGGTGGATTCCTCGATTGCCAGGACCCATCAAACCATTGAATGATCGAGTCCCTGGGCGAATTCTGCACTTAGTGAAGGAAAGTCGACCGTTTTTATCCAACGGATTCGTGGCTCGAAGCCATAAGAATTTTGTGGCTGAAAAGCAAGCAGGACTTGAACCAATCGTTATCACCGAACCCGGTTTTCCAAACAATATTGGTAATCGTTTCCAGGGAGTTTTCGATGGTATCACCCATGTGAGGCTCAGCGCAGGGGAAATGCCTTACGACCAAATTCCAGCGGATTCTTATTTGCAATTATTTGCAGAACTCGCCTATGAAGAAGTGAAGAGATTCAAACCAGAAGCTATCCATGTAAGCTCGGGCCGCCGTGGATACGACACGGCCTTAGTAGGATTGGCATTACAGGCGAAAACCGGAATACCTTTGGTCTATGAAGTCCGTTCTTTCTTTGAAGGCAATTGGACCGGTGACATGGAAATAGAATGTGAAGGGGAAACCTTCCAAGCGCGCATGAACGTTGAAAGCATCTGCATGAATAACGCTGATAGAATTCTAACTATTGGTGAGTCTATGAAGGCAGAACTGATTGAACGCGGCGTTCCTGAGGCAAAAATCGGTGTTATTCCTAACGCAGTTGATCCTTCTCAGTTCTCGCCTACCCCCCGAAATATGGAAATTTCGACACAACTTGGAATTGGTGACATTGCTACGTTCGGCTATGTATCGAACATGGATCACTACCGTGAATCGCAAGAGACGCTAATCCAAACTTGTCATGAGCTTAAGGTACGTGGCTCTAAAATGAAGTGCGTACTAGTTGGGGGAGGTCCACGTATGGCTGAACTCCAGAAAATGGCAGATGCTTTGGAAATCAGTGAATTATGCATTTTTACTGGGCCTGTAGATCATAATAATATTCAGGAATATTACTCCCTGATTGATTTTTTTGTGATTCCAAGGATCCCAGAGCGTGCAGCCACCTACGTAACGCCGCTCAAACCCTTTGAAGCGATGGCGCAAAAAAAGCCGATCATTGTTAGTGACCTTCCAGCCTTGGTTGAAATTGCTGACCCGCCGAATCGAGGCCTGAGCTTTGAACCGGGCAACTACAAAGCACTTGCCGATTGCCTACAAGAACTTGAAACAAATAGGGCTTTGGCTGAGAGAATTGCTCAAGCAGGGTACGACTGGGTAACCAATAACAGAACCTGGGAATTGAACGGCCAACGCTACGTTGAGGAATTTGCAAAGGTTAGGGTTTCAAAGTGAAGTCAAATCTACTAGGTTACAAAAGCACCTCATTTTCTCCCATGGAGGATGCTTTTAGGACAATGAGGTCATCGGGACTGGATACCGAGGAACAGCACCTGTTGTTTTATACGCCGGTAGCACGTGTAAACCCCTATCAAGATCTGATTTATCGGTCGTTCCCTGATGCCGGGTTCAGTGTTGCACCCGTGTTGACGCCGTCGACAATTAATCAACTCATGAATTTCCCAGTAGCTACCAAAACGAAATCTATCCACCTGCACTGGAACTCATGGATGACGCAAGGGAGCGAGAACGAAGCTGCCGCGAGGTCAAGAGGATTGGGCGCAGTGGGACGAGTAGCCCGCCTCAGAGATCAAGGGTTTAACGTTATCTGGTCGGTCCATAACGTTTTTCCGCATGATGCCGAATATGTTGATGTTGAATTAGAGATTCAGCAGAAGATATCTGATGTATCAACTATCATTCACACGATGTCCACGGCATCATTGAATGATCTCAAAGAGTACACTTCGATCGACCCGGAAAAAATCCTAGTATCTCCGCACCCAAGCTATGTTGGTTCATACCCAAATTACATCAGTAAGACTGAAGCCCGCTCACGTCTTGGAATCGATGGCGATGAGATCGTTTTGGTCATGTTCGGTGCGATAAAAGCATACAAAGGCTTGCTGAAATCACTGGATGCCTTTGACCAACTTAGAAGGATGCGCCCGAATTCTCGTTTTAGGTTAATTGTAGCCGGCAAAGCGGACGATTCGCCGGAATCTCAAGAGTTTGTTCAGAGGGCTTTAAGTCATCCGTTTGTTTTAATTGAGAATCAGACGATTCCAAATGACCGTGTTCAGATCTATCTGAATGCCGCAGATCTTGGCCTTGCTAACTACACCCGTTCCCTTAATAGTGGCGCGGTGCTTCTGTATGGAAGCTTCGGTTTACCCACTGTCGTCGCCGATACCGGTACGTTTCGCTGCGAACTTGATCCGACCAGTACCATATTTGTTCAGGGAAACTCCACGGAAGAATTTGCTGATTCGATTTCTGAAGGGGTCAAACTTGCGGCTTCCAAGGAAGCTTCGCGTTCGTTGAAAGAATGGCATCAAACGCTAGATTCGGCAATAGTCAGTAGAAAATTTGCGGATGATCTAATTGCCCGCCTGAAGTAGGTGAATGGAGAATTTTCCGTATAGGGTGTAGGCCTGACAATCTGTCGGGTTTTCGTTAAGTTTGATGGTAGACCTTCGGCAGATAAATAGAAAACTCGTAGTAGGTTCGCTCCGAATGACTATTTTTTACAGTTAAACATTAGGTACGTGCGTAACGAAAATGAGAGCAAAGTTCTCATAGACATTCACTCAGCTAATTGTGCAAGTGGTATTCTCATGGCCGTTTCGGTGTGACATCGTTTGGAACGAGTGGAGTAACGCATGCTATGTGAAAGCATGGAACGGGCTCTTGCAACAAGCCACCTGCCACCCTTTTTCTATTGTCAGTTTGTAACTGGTTTACTAATTTCGTCATCAATTTTTGGAGTACCTCATGAAACGAATCCGTAAGGTTGGAGCATACAAGGACGTTAAACCGCATATCTACCAAGGGCTTCAGGGGTTCATGGAAGCGGATATTGGTTCGGGAATTCATTCGTTTCAAGAGCAAGGCCGCATGATGGACTTGCTATTTGAAGAACGTGAAAGCGATACCCTGCTTGTTTTCTTTACGGCCGCTGTACAACCGCAGAACACCTACCCGTACTTCTCTGGACGTGGCGTCGCCGCAGCTTCAGGTCACTCACTGCTTGCGTTTTCAGACCCTTCCATTGCACTTGATGGAAATCTCTCGACCAACTGGACACTTGGTGACGCAGCGTACCAATATCATAGAGATGTACCGTCGATCATTAGTAAGATAGCGGGCGATCGACGAATAGTCTTCGTCGGTGCATCCGCCGGAGGCTTCCCTGCGCTGTACTACGGATCCATCTTCCCTAGTTCGGTTAGCCTCGTGATGAACCCTCGAACAAATGTGTTCACGCCTCCGACTCATATCCAATTTAGTAATCGACACCTTTTTCCGGGAATGAGTCCCGGAGAAATCGCTGAAATTATCCCAACACGATTAGGTAAAGCCCAAAATACCGTCGTTTACTTCCAGAATTGTTCCGATGATCGGTACTACGCGTCCCATGCAATCCCGTATTTGAGTAATCAGGTAGATACAGGGATGGTTTATTGGAAACTGGGGGAGTGGGGGGACGGGCACGTTGCTCCTGGCTCGCGCGAGATCGTAGAAACCATCAATAGCCTTTCTGAAGCGCCAACATGGGCAGATGGTGCAATAGCATCCGGTGGCAGACTCCTCTGCAACGTTGACGATGTGATCGATGAGCACGGTCGCCGTGGCTATGGTTCAACGACGTTGACAGCGTTTGCTGATGACCTCATAAGGGTAGGAGGATTGGAAGAAAGGTTAGTGGATCTCACGGAAAAATTTAATTCCTTGCGGTCTGAAAGTCTAAAACTTCGCGAGGATGTCGACTGGATTAATCGACCACGGACTGTGGCACATATTCCTACGGGCTGCAAGATTGGTAAGGGTGCCAGCATTGCTCCGAACGTTCTATTGATGGCAAATCCCAAGAGCAACCCTATTTCGATCGGTGAGAACACTAAGATCCTACGAGATGCTGAGTGGATTGGCCCGATTACGGTCGGATCTGGGTGCTATTTCAACAAAGGATCCTATGTACGTGCACAGGTGTCAATTGGCAATGATGTACTGGTTGGTCCGTTCGTCAGATTTGTGACAGATACTCATGAGTTGGGTCCCAGCAAGAAACGCGGTGGGGACTACTACAAGACTACGATTAAGGTCGGAAATGGTGTTTGGATCGGCGCAAGCGTGACCATTGTTGGTGACGTAGAGATCGGAGATGGCGCAGTCATAGCCGCGGGATCGCTTGTCAATAAGGATGTGAATGCAAATACGATGGTTGGAGGCGTGCCGGCCAAACAAATTAAGATTCTTCCATGAAAATCAGAATCTGCACCTGAGCTACTCCCCGAAAGTTGGACTGTAAAAGTCAACAACTTTTGGGGAGTATTTTCATGCGTGCGCGGAATGCATTATCGGAATACTCGTGCGAGTGTGCAGAATAGCTTTTGGTGGTGCTTTTTGTTCTGGCGTCATAAGAGCGGCGAGACTGACGTGTCCAGGACCCTTCTATGACCTTTGTCAAGCCGTAATCACCTGCAATTGGCGATAGATGCTCCGAGCTATATAGCGTTTGAGAATGCGCTTGATTTCCTTCGGGCTCAGTCCCTCAGCAGTTCTCTTTTCAACATATTTCCTAGTCTCTTCGTCATGCCCCATCCGTGTCCGAGCCACCACGTCCAGCGCCTTGTTCAACAGCCGATCCCCACGACGATTTAGCCGGTAGCGCTCGTGGCTCCCAGAGGACGCTTGCAACGGCGAAACACCAGCCAACGCAGCAAAGGCCGCTTCCGAGCGCACTCGTCCCGGATGCGAGTAGGCCATGAGAATCCACGCAGTCGTGACCGGTCCCAGCCCGAAGACTTGCTGCAATTCGGGTGCGAGTTGTTCATCCAGCTCAGACATGGCTTTGCTGTTTTCTTTGAGCAGCAGATCCGCTGCGAGGATGCTAGAGGCCAGGAACTTTGCTTCTTCTCGGGCGAACCTCTGATCAACAGAATCGGCACTATGATCCCGCCAAGCACTGATTTGTTTGATTTGTCGTGCCGTGAGACTTTGGCGAGCATCAATCCCCAGATCGAAAGTCCGTAGCAACGCGGACAGGGAATTCCTGTTGATCGTTCGTTGGCTATCTATCCGGCTTCTGCTGGCCGAAAGAATACTCAATGCTGCACGGGTGCCTCCGCTACGAGGACGCAGGAGCTGGGATATGTCCTTGCCGAGGATACTGATGGCGGCGGCGGTTGCATCGATTTCGTCAGATTTTCCCCGGCTGGACTGGTCCTTCTTCCGTGGTGGCTTCGCCTCGACAACTTCAATATGGGCATCGACGAGCGTGTGAGCGATCGTTGCCCCGTAGGAGCGAGTTCCTTCGACTGCAGCGATGCATTCGCCGTGGATGTTTCGCTGCAGCCAGGCAACGGCTCGGTTCATCCCTGGGGTGGTGACGGGGAATGTCTGGCAGTGCTCCCGTGCTCCAGTGCGGGTGTTAATGATGGCGTACGTATGAGTCCTTGCGTGGGTATCGATTCCGATGACGTAGTCGTATTTTTCTGCAACGATGGTCATGACGGTTTCGCCTCCTTCACCGGTCGGTTGCCGTTTGGTTGGCGCCGGTCCGGGTGGAGTACTTGGCAGGCGGATCTCTAATGAGTCACACGTCCCACGCGGGGCATGGACGACCTTCTATGAAGCCATATCAAGTGGCCGGATTGGCGCCACCTATCAAGACGGACGAGTCGTTGAAAAGTCATCCATAAATCAGCGGAGACAATGTCTCGATGAGTCACATCTTAATGGGTGGCATCAATCTTGCCAGCGGGTCCCAGACCTGCCAATAACCATTAGAGATGTCATGAGGTTTCACACCCGGCTCGAAGAGCGGAAATATATACGAGCGCTGTCTAAGATCAGCAATGATTTCTACTTTATGACCGCGCGAGGGATAGTGCTGATGCCAACACCTTACGCAATGTCTTGAATATGCGGTCTGGCAAAGATGATGGATATAATTGCAAAGTCAGTGTCTAGTTTATTTTTGGAGTGCCACGTGTCACGCAGTTCGTCTCTGAGATTAGTATCAAAATTTGCTCCGCTATTGGCAGCGGTATTTCTTCTTGCTGGTGCAGTAGCAGCAATGTTCAGCATTCAGTTCTCCTTACTTTCCGTAGCGCTTGGCAGTTTACTTGCTTGGGGATCTGTTGTCCTTCGTCAGAAACAGTCGATTCACGACACTCGCACAGTGATTCGACAAGAGCTCAGGGGCATCAACTTAGGATCCGCACCGGCATCGGATAATGCTACCAACGAGGCATCAAAGCGACTCGTTGCGGTCGCTGAAAAACTTTCTCGCGAACAGAGCCCAGTCGCTCGCGAACTACACCTCAAAACTGTTGAGGAAATTCGCTTCCTGCAAGCACAGCTAGCTGACTATTTCAGGGACGGGGAGCAAGACTAACTGACTGGAATTTTCCGCGCCGCAGCCATCATCCGATGATTCGAATTCCAGGGAGAGCAACCCACATGCACGTAGCGACCGTTAGGCTTCTCAATCGCCAGATTGCGGTAATGAAAGATGACATAGAGATGATGAACCCAACGTCATCGGTCGAAACAGTTTCACCGCTCGAAATTTCAAACGCAATCCGTTCAGCATCAGGTCTTGAATCGCCAAACCAGAATCCGGTTGAGATCTTGATGGACGTCGAGACTTACAAAGACATCCGCAAGAATGCATGGAACGCCAAGCATCGATTTATCTCTCTCGAACTTTATTTGCGAGCGATAAAGGGTAGCTGGTCTGTTTCGCAGTACGACCAGAATGTTGCTGAATACCTTTCGACCCACCAAGTGGCGATTGAGTCTCCAGCCGACGGTGCGAATAAATACATTGTTGACATCAGATCATTGAACCGCGCGCGACAGTTTGTTCAAGCACAATCGATGGGTATATATGTAGCAGTGGAATCGGGGCTCTATGAGGAGATCCGGGAGTATCGTTCTCGACTCACAAAGTCAGAAAAAATCCAATTTAACGATCTGCTAGCAACTGCTCCAAACCTAGACGTGGACTGGACGCAACTAATGGCTGAGCCAAACGCACTTGCTGTGTTGTATAACTTCTCTCCATATACGGACACTGGTGCCGTTGTCGCTTCTAAGAGGATCCGCGCGAGCGGCGATACATTCGACGTGATTGCATGTAGCTTTGCACATCGCAAGAAAATTGACAGCACGATTGAACGAATTGCAGCCCCATACGTTCGCAGCAAAGTATTCCTTCCCATGGCGCCTTCATGGGCGACGTGGAGCGCTTTCAAAGCTTATGCATTAAAAGCCAGTCGAATCGCTCAGAACAAGATTGACGCAGGTCAAAAATACGATTATCTCTATACTCGTGCGATGTGGGCGCCTTCGCATTATGCAGGTGTGTTACTCAAAAAGGCTAATCCTGGATTGAAATGGGTTGCTGAATTCTCTGATCCACTATCTCTAGATGTCGAAGGGCTTCCAAGAGGTGGAGCTCCATTGGACGATGACTTTGTTGCTGATTTGATTGAGCCGATTGAGCGAGAATTCGGAGCAATCCCGCATGAAGAACGAACCATTTTCGCATTGGCTGAGCTAATTGCTTATGCGCATGCTAGTGAGATTGTCTTCACAAATGAACATCAAAAGACAACGATGTTGGGGCATATTTATAGTGATAAGCTGCGTCAGCACGTGGAAGAAAAATCCGTAGTCAGTAATCACCCAACATTGCCAGCGGAGTTTTATGAAGCTGAGCAGGTCAATTATTCCGTGGAGCCCTCAAGTGTGAATCTTGCATACTTCGGCGAATTTTATGCCACTCGCGGGCTGACCGAGGTAACTACTGCGATCCGCATGCTTCCGCAGAAGTTTCGCGATAAGGTGCATCTCCATGTGTTCACCAACTATATTCCGGTAAGTGGTTCAGGCTCGCGGCCACGTGGGATGTCAGCGAAAGCCTACAACGATCTGGTCGAACGCGCCATCAACGGAGTAGGGGCTCATGGGATTGAAGACCAAGTTTTCTTAAACGGTTCTCTGCCCTACTTGAAGTTCCTCGGCATAACTAAGAAATTTGATTATTTATTGGTCAATGATGCTCGCTCGGGGGAGCATCATGAAGTAAATCCATATCTCCCTTCTAAGTGGAGCGACTATGCTGGCTCGACTTCCAAGTCGTGGGCCTTTGTCGAAGACGGAAGTAGTCTGTCGCAAAAGCCGGCGACTATCCACACGAAGTTGGGCGACGTACAAGCAATTGCTGACGAATTGACTCGAATAATCAAAGACAAGCTAGGCGAAAACTAATGACTTCATCCGTTCCAAGCGACGCCGGTCTAACCGAAGTACTAACGAAGATTGGTCGTGCTTCGACTCCACAAGTTCCGCAAAATGCATGGGGATTATCGCTGTCTCGGATGCTCAAGGCAGACGTTGCAGTTAACTCCGACATTGCTTTTTTTGGACTACTAAGCTCGACGCTTGTTGAGCATCTGCTTGCCAAAGACTTACGGGCCGTTTCTGCGACACCTGGGCTTAGCCATCAAATTATCCCAGTCGACTTTTCTGGCATTGTTCTGATCGATCGTGGCGCTCTTAGCGAGGGCCCCTGGTTTGGAAGCTATTCCGATAGTTTTCTTACTTTACGAGAAGAAATCTACGAACTTTGTCGCAAATCTCGTCAAAATGGAATCCCTGTTTGGTTCTTGGATACCCCGGCGGCTGATGACCCGTTTGCCATAGTCAGAATTAAAAGTGCCTGCGACATAATTTTCCCCTACGAGGATATGGCAGATTTTGAAGAGGGCGCGCGTACATCAGCGGCATTCACAGAAATCATGGATTATGTCAACGCTCGTTTTGAGTCGGAGGTTCAGCGATGAGTAAGTACCCGAACCGTATAGATTTTGCATTGTCGGGTAAGACAATTTTGTGTGTCGTGGACGAAGAAAGCGTAAATCCCCACGTATACCGACGAATAGTTGCTGCGCAGATAGCCTCCCTTCGTAGATTGGGTGCCGAAGTTGTTCTTTTGCATGTTGCTGGACGTGCCGATGAACTACCGTCAGAATATCGAGACCTGGACGTCGAGCTTCTTGTTCTTCCACCGATTGAAGTTGATTCAGTTAATGAGCGATCTCGTAAATTAGCCCAGCGTGCCGTTAAATACGGTGCGCAGAACCGGTATGACGTTGTGATCGGTTTTGGATGGACTCTAAGTCGAGGTATTGCCGGTGGTCGCGCATTGGCCCACAAGTATTGGGCGTTTATCGATGATTCAACTGATGAGATTGATCGTTCGGCATGGACGAATACGGGACTGGTAGATGCACTTTATCGTGGCTCTCGTAAAGTTTTCGTATTCAGCGATGAACGTCGTTCGATTCTCGAAAACACCTCAAGCGCGGCAAATGGTCGAACGTATCTTCCAGCGCTGTCCGTTTCTCTTGACGGAATGAATAGTATTGGCGAAAGCTACGCCGTCTCCGGTGAAACTGTGGTTATTTTGCCAGGTTTGATTCGGCCGAGTCGTTATATTGAGCAGCTGTCGGAATTGTCCGAGCAGGCGAAATCAGGAAATTCCAGGTACCGTTTCATTTTTGATGGCGCCAAGGAAACTTGGGCTGATCTGCAAAACACCCCGAGTACTGCATTGACTGCAGCGATACCCGGGCTTGAAACTGTGGAAGGGTACCTAAGTGATTTCTCAGAATTAACTTTGGGATTGGTTCCGGAAACAAACGGCGAAGAGTGGCTCTCTAAATATCTGGTGGCTCATTATTTGAGCAACGGTATTGCACCGATCTCGATGGATAGATTCTTGGCACTGAACTCTGGCAGTGGATTCGAAGATTTCTACCCAGCCGTCGAGCTTGCCAATCTGGGTATTAATACAGACAAATTGGATGAAGCCGGCACCTTCGATTTGTCTCGCATCTCGGACACCGTTGGTGCAAGCAGTGAATACGAACAGCCAAATCAACCCGTTAAAATCGTACTTGCCGGTGCTGATTTCAAGTTTGCCGGTGACTTAGTTGAGCTACTCAACGAATCTCCCGATTTTGAGCTTCGCATTGACCTTTGGGAAAACAATGCTCATCCGAACGCAGCAAAGAGCGCGCCATTTGTTGACTGGGCAGACATTGTAATCTGTGAATTCGCGAGTTTTAACGCAATTTGGTATGCGCAGAACAAACGCGAAGGTCAAAAGCTAATTGTAAGATTGCATGGCTATGAGCTTCTGCAACCTTGGATTGATCAGCTTGAAATCACGAATGTTGATCAGGTCGTTTTCGTATCAGAATTCTATCGCCAGAAAGCGATCGACACTAAGAATTGGCCCGAATCTAAGACATCTGTCGTATCCAATACCGTAGACTTTGGGGATCTCGCGCGCACAAAATTTGATGGCGCAGAATTCCATCTTGGAATGGCAGGCTATGTCCCTATCCTTAAGCGACCAGACCGTGCACTTGACTTGCTTGAAGAGCTATTGAAGTACGATGACCGGTTTATCCTTCATATGCGAGGGCACGAACCTTGGAACTATTCGTGGGAATGGAAGAAGGGCGCCCATCAGGCTGCCTATCGTGATTTCTACTCTCGAATAGCAGATAATGATGTCCTAAGATCGCATATTTCGTTCGAAGCCTTCGGGCCAGACATGGCTGGCTGGTTCAGGAAAATCGGTTGGATGCTCTCACCAAGCTATCGAGAAACATTCCATCTCGCACCTGTAGAAGGTATGGCAAGCGGTGCGCTTCCAGTGGTTTGGGAACGAGATGGCGCAGACGAAATTTTCCCAAGCGACTTCGTGATTTCGGACGTAACCGAAGCGGCACAATTAATCTTGGGCACTGTCGCAGACAAACGCGATTACTTGGCACGTTCGTTAGAAGCCCAAGAGTATGCAACTCGTTACTCTAGGTCCTTCGTGAAATCGGAATGGGTCAAATTGATTCTGTCCTGTCAACGAGCCGACGTTGTTATTCACCGTCCGGATAAGTCTTCTAAGGGCACTCTCGAAGCCCTGGTCGACCAACACGAGGCGAACAACACAGCGACCAGCCTGCTCAACGTCGTAGCTGAATCATGGCGTGTCCATGACTATGCCACAGCAATTTCTTTGCTTGACGCAAACATAAAGATCACTGCGAACGATAAGGGAGACCTGAAGCAGTGGGAGCATTGGGTACGTGGCGTTTTCCAAACCGCCATGGGGCTTGAATCACTATTGCTTGATCAGGCCTTTGGTTGCGTTTACGAGCCGAATCCAAATCAAGCTGTAGTTGTAACAGGTGGCTCGTTGTCACAAGGTAGCCTTGGACTTCGACTCGTAGATGTCGACACCAAAACCATCAACATACAGCTCCCGTTCCCTGGCGTGGAAGATGGATCGTCATCAATTGATTCATCCGAGACGGATGAAGAATATGACTTTAGGGTATCGTTCGACGGTTCGCTCAGAAGTAACTACTACGTTGCTCAAGCTGCCTCTGAAATTGCGAGTATCTTAAGGGACACGGCGGCTGGCGTCGCAGTATCCAGCGGAGGGTTGATTGAATCGTTGGCAACTTTGTTGGCAACGCGACGAGTGGGAATTCCATTCTTATGGTCACCAGCATCAAGCCATCTTGCATCTGAATTCCTGACTGTGTTCGATGAAATTCATAATGACGATCCTGTGCACGAGATTTATCAAGCTATTTTGACGAACGCCAATGCCTTGGTTGACTCAGGTCAGCAAGAATTGGTGGTGCCCGCTCTGAAGTCCGGTGTTCCTTTAATCCGGGATCTCGATACCAAGATGGTAGATTTGCTTGCGAATCAAAATGTTGGCAGTACTTCTAATCATCCCGGCAAGTTGTCAGTTGCCTACGCAGGTGACGGTACCAGCGTTGAAGCCTTGTCATTAGTTTCAGATGTCACGATATGCACCAATGACAACGTGTTCGAAGTTTTAGACAACGCACCGGATGCGTTCGTGCTTGAGTATTCAGCTGATCCAAGTTCAAAATCTGTTTCGGAGAATTCGGCTAAGTTCGTAGACCCTGCAAACATAAACTTGATACAAAAGGCAATCCTGCATTCTCGTGTCATGGGCGCACGTTCGATCTTTATTGCAAAGACCGATCCGGATACCTTGGCCGCGGGTAAAGAAATAGCCCGCAAGTGTGATGTGTTGGTTTCTAACGACCGAAAATCGTTGATTTCCTACATGCGGTTGAACCCGAATTCAAATCAGGTTGCAGTCAATATCGCATCAGGGAAAACTGGCTTTGTAGAACCGCGGATCGACTTGGCATCGCTTATGGCGTCGACAACTTGCGACAGTTCGAATAGCTACGCTGTCGATTTGGAACGTGGCTTATCTGCGACCCAGCCGGTGTTGTCAAACTGGCGAGCCGATAGGCGATGGTCAGATTCTAACCAGGTTGGAAAGGACGACACCCTACTTCGTTATGAAGCTTCAGGCAGCAGAGATGATGGGATCGCAGCACTGTGGTTGAACTGCTACGAACTTAGCCAGGGAAGAACTGCTCTCGATTTTGCTGTGTATGTACTTCGCTCAGCAGGATTTGCTGTAGCTCATGCTCGTTCGCATCAATCACTAACGCTCTTAAACAAAACAACAAGCGGAACGGACCTCGAACCAGATTCTAGCGTCATCAAACTAGACATAGATGGCACAGTCGAATGGGACGATGCACTTGAGCGGGATCTACTCGCGCTGTACCGAGTAACTGGCACGTCGGAGATTACTGTTCAAGATGCTGGAGACGGCTATCAGGAAGTCGCATTCCTATCTCGCAATGGCCAACGCATTGTTAACGTGCGCCGGTCAAAGCGCGATATGACGGATGACAAGGCCCCCGCCAAGATCTCGGATTTTGCAAATGCGGGCGTGTCAGTCGTTGTTGCTACCTATAAGGGCGTTACCCGTCTGCCAAGACTGTTGGGCTCGATTGTTGATCAAACACTGCCAGCTTCACTAATGGAACTAATTGTCGTTCCGAATGGTGACGATGACGGAACAGTGGACTTACTCGAAGAGTGGAGTCAACAACACCGATCGATATCGCTAAGAATTCTTCCCCTGGAAGAAGCGGGCGTTGCCAAGGCACGAAATCTAGGTATTGCTAACGCTTCCAAGGATTTTGTTACTTTTGTTGATGATGACGACTATTTGGAGCCAAATTTTCTATTGTCCCTTTATTCGAGGGCAGAAAGCCACACGGTTGTTCTCGGGAATCTATCGGATGTCGATGAAGAAACAGGGACTGTAGATCGCGACACCGCTACAAATCGGCGAGTCAATGAATTAGGCCGGCGAGTGCTCCCACTTGCACAGAGGGCTGGTGCCTTAGGTATGAACGGGGCAAAACTATTGCCTACGTGGCTTGTGCGAGAGTGTGTATATGATCCATCGTTACGAAGTGGCGAGGACGTTGCATTTATGGCTCAGCTCTTGAAGAAGTCTGGAATATTTGTCACCTCTGCATCGGATGTTGAAAACTCAAGCTACATGAGGGTATTACGCTTTAACTCAATTTCCCGTCGTCAAGAAACGTTTGAGTTTATGGTGACGGAGAGACTGGAGGTCATGAGGCTTTTGCTTGAGACACACGCGCAAAGTGAATACAAAGGCGGGAAGGGCGCCATTGATTATCTCGCAACTGGTCAACTTGGCTTCCTCAAACGGTTCATTGCAGGTTCGCAATCTATTGCCGAGCATGAGAAAGTGTTGGAGACCATTGATGAGATGGGGCTGACATCAGCCAAAGTTTTGCAGCCACTCATTTCCACCATACGTTCGGTCTTGAAGAATCCTGCTTCAGTGCAAGACGGGAAACTTATTCCATTGCGTCAAAACGTCTAAGTTTGAATGTGGCTCCGTGCAATTCTCGTTACGGGCCAGATGTAAGAAATCTGGCCCGTAACGACTTTAACTCGCATTCAAACGTTGCCGTTTGACTCAATATTGAAAGACTTTGTTTTAGGGTATGAAAATTAATTCAGAAGATTTCCGTCGTGCTGTCTGGCATTTTAGGACTGGTGGTGTCTCCCAGCTACTTGAATGGTACCGTCGCCGTACTTATGATTCGCGGACGACAGCACATTCCAGTGGCAAAAGAAGCGATATTGAAAAGAAATTGGGTCTTCAAATACCTGCAGTTGAATATGGGTCCACTTACGTCTCTAATTCAACCTTAAAAGTTGCCGTTGTTCTCGACGACTTCAGTGCAAGAGCGTGGGCGCCGGAGTGGGACTGCGTTTTCATCACCCCTACAAACTGGCAAGATCACCTTGAAACAGAAAAATTTGACATGCTTTTCGTTGAGTCGGCGTGGGCTGGCAACGATAAGACTTGGCAATATCATCTCACCGGAGACAGCGCTCCACGGCCTGCTCTTGTAGATATGGTTAACGCATTCAGATCTAAATCCATACCCACAGTTTTCTGGAACAAAGAAGACCCACCGCATTTCAATGACTTCCTAGATTGTGCAAAGCTTTTTGATTTCGTACTAACTTCCGACGAACGAAAAATCCCGGATTACCGGCGAGAACTGGGACATGACCGGGTGGCATCCTTGAGCTTTGGCGCCCAACCAGCTTTTCACAATCCAGTACGTCCGCTAACCCAGGAGCGTCGCGATGTGGCTTTCGCTGGGATGTATTTTGCGCACAAATTCCCGGAGCGTCGTGAGCAAATGGAAATCGTGCTTGGTGGTGCATCTGATATTTCCAGTAAGCTCCCACACGGAGTTGATATTTTCTCCCGTCAACACGGAGGAGACGAAAAGTATCAGTTCCCGGCTCCATATGACCAATTTGTGGTTGGCTCTTTGGATTATGACCGGATGCTTTCGGCGTATAAGTACTACAACGTTTTCCTCAACGTAAATTCGGTCGTGGATTCACCAAGCATGTGTGCACGCCGAATCTTTGAGATCACTGCGGCCGGTAGCGCAGTTGTGTCAGCGCCAAGTGCCGCGATCAGTCATTTTTTTGATTCTTCCGAGGTCTTGGAAGTCTCAACCCGTGAAGACGCAGCTAACGCGATTCGTAGCATCGTACAGAGTCCAGAGCTGCGGGACCGGATGGTGCATTTGGGACAACGACGTATATGGAACGAACACACATATGCGCATCGTGCTCGAGAGATCGAAGCGTTCGTTGGCTTGCCTTTGGTTGAGCCAAGCGCTAACTCAATGACCAAGCGTCCCAAGATTTCGGCAGTAGTTTCAACCATCCGCCCGCATCAGATCGACCATATTATTTCCACTGTGGCTTCTCAGGTCAACGTTGATACCGAGTTGATTCTGGTCACGCACGGCTTCAGCATTGATCATGAAGATTTCCAGGCAAAGGCTACGGAAGCAAAGCTTGGAGATTACAAAATTCTTGAGTTGTCATCTGACCTTTCATTGGGTGACTGCTTGAATGCTGCTGTCGCAAAGGCCAACGGTGACTTCATCACTAAAATGGACGACGACGATCTATACGGCGAGAATTACCTGTTTGATCAGGTGTCCGCACTGCGGTATAGCGGGGCCTCTGTGGTTGGTAAACAAGCTCACTTCATGTATCTGGCAGATTCTGATGCGACCCTTTTGCGGTTCGCTGAACGAGAGCACCGATTTACGAATTTAGTTATGGGCCCGACCATGCTTGGACATGCCTCGGTTTTCAAGAACACACCCTTTGCCTCCCGAAGCAGGGGAGAAGATACTCAGTTCCTTCGCGACGTTATTGACGGGGGCGGAACTATCTATTCGAGTGACCGCTTTAACTTCATGCAGATGCGTAGTGGGGACGGAAAAGCGCACACTTGGGGGCTCAGCGACGCGGAACTCACGGCCACTGGTAAGATTCAATGGTTTGGACGCAATGATAAGCATCTTTTCTTCTAATAGGCTTGAGAGTGAAATCTTATCCGGAGAACAAGGAGTGAGCAGTAGATGAAAATCATGTTGCTAACTCACTCGTTTTCGCCTGAAATTTCACCGCCGCAACGACGCTGGTCCGTTATTGCAGATGAACTAGCTAAACTGGGCAATGAAGTTACTGTAGTTACTCCTAAATCTGGAGCGAATTCTGCTCAAGGGACAAGGACGCCTACCGATAGTGAGCGTATCTACGTTAGACGGTATAAGTCGTTAAGCAAGCCTAAAACCATGCTTGGAAAAGTACTTAAGCATGGTGTAGATGCTATATTGAGTCTTCCCGAAGCTCTAAAAGCAACAAGTCCCGACATCGTGATCGCAACCGTACCGGCATTGCCGACACTGATCGTTGGGTATGTAATTAGCAAAATTCGTAGGGCAGCCTTCGTCGTCGATTTACGTGATGCTTGGCCCGACCTCTTACGCGAGTCTCAAGTTTTGAAATGGCGTTGGATGGAACCAGTGGTTTCTCGTATGCTGGCATATCTCGTGAAACGAAGCGATCTACTGGTGACAGTAACGCGAGGGCTCGCAATTAGGATGCGACTTAATGGAGTCAAGAATGTTGCGACTATACCCAATGGCGTCGAAACCGATCGGCCCGAAGTTTCCATAAATCACGAACCCAGAACTGATGCTATAAGGGTGCTCTATCTAGGGAATATTGGTCGAAGCCAAGGGCTAGAAACCCTCGTCCATGCAGCTAAAATCCTAGGTAACAAGGTTTCGGTAAGAATAGTCGGAAACGGTACAGAGAAACGACGTTTGACGGAACTAGCTGACGAACTCCAAGTGCAAGTTGATTTCAGAGAGCCGGTCTATGGCGACCTTGTGCTTGAAAATTATGCCTGGGCAGACACCTGCGTCGTTTCGTTGCGACCAGATTGGCCAAGTTTTGAACACACGATACCTTCGAAACTTTATGAATTATTGTATTTGGACCGACACATAACTGGCATGGTTCGTGGCGAGGCTGCTGGCATTATTGCTGCTTCAGGATCTGGACAAGTAGTTGGACAGAACGTTTCTGCATTAGTCCAGTATTTGACAAATTTGGCAGCCAACCCTGACCGGCTAAAAACGAGTAATCGCGGTTCAAAATGGGTAAAACAAAACGCGTCGTTAAGAGACGCCGGACGCGCCTACGCTGAGCTCCTTGGCGACGTCGTATCCCGTGGAGCTAAGAGCTAGGACCGAATTTTTGAATACCCGATTATTTTCAAACCTCATGACTACCGGTTTTTTGACGGCTTCGAACCTCGCTGACGACCCGAGCTACTTTGCCCTGCAAGTAGCAAGAAAGTTCAGACATCAAGTCACTGTCAAGTTTCTGAATAACGCACTTTCTTTGGGGAAGCAGAATCTTGCGGCACTTGCGTTCTCAGCGATGATTCGCGACGATAGCGTTCAATTGCGGAAAATCTGCCGAATGTGGTTAGAAGAATCAGACTCAAATCGTGGAGCCGTTTTTTTGGCGAACCTGTGCATCTCCATCGGTGACTGGGACACTGCAAGCAAGCTATTAGGGGAAGTCACTCCGTCTCGAAATATGATTCGCTCCGCGGCGCGATTGCAATGGGGACTAGGGAATATGAGCGAAGCGATAGCACTGCTTGAAAAGATCCCGGCAAACAGACAAAAGCGACACTATATATCTGAATATCAAGTATATTCGGGAAAAGAGCCCAGTCTCTCACCAACGCGATCATTGAATTCAGCCAGTAAAGGGCATGATTCCGTTATTTTCTTGGTGACGAACTCGTTGCCACACACCAACAGCGGGTACGCGCAGAGAACGCAATCGACGTTGTCGGCACTTGTGAAGGAAGGGTGGAAAGTCAATGCCTGCACCAGGGTGAATTATCCACTCAATATCGGGGCAGTCCGCGCGAAAACTTCCGATCGAATTGGGCAAGTAGATTATGAGCGCTTGATTCCATCTCGGGCAAAATTCGATCTGTCTGGGCGAATTCAGCAACAAGCGGAGGAACTATTGGCTAAGGTCGTTCGTGATCGGCCTCAGGTTCTACATACCACCACGGATTTTTCTAATGCGCTGGCAGTTAAAGCTGTGGCTGAGGCGACCGGAATTCCGTGGGTGTATGAAGTGCGTGGCCAGTTGGCCGACACGTGGCTCTCTACACGACCAGAGACGGCAAAAGAGTCGGAACGCTACAGGCTATTCATGGAACGTGAAGCCTTTGTGGCAAAGCATGCAGATCATGTTTTTACCTTGGGCGACGTGATGAAGAAGAATCTTATCGTGGCGGGCGTCGACGCGAATAAGATTTCATTATTGCCCAATGGAATTGGCGAGAAGTTTCTAGAAGAACCAGTGCCAAGAAGCGAAGCACGTGGGCAACTGTCGCTTGACCCAAATGCTTTTTATGTTGGAACTGTCAGCAGCTTAGTTCCTTATGAAGGACTCTCCACCGTGATTAAGGCTGTCGCTGAACTTGCCGGCACCCATAAAGATCTACGTTTGCTGATTGTCGGAGATGGGACTGATCGGGAAAATCTGATCAGTCTTGCCAATGAATTGGGAATTGCTGAACGTTGTGAATTTCCTGGCCGCATCGCCAGGGAAGAAGCGCATCTGTATCACGCATCGTTAAATGCTTTCGTCGTGCCACGAATCGATTCGGCAGTTACTCGATCCGTTACGCCATTGAAACCTGTGGAAGCCATGGCCTCGAAGGTCCCCGTACTGGCCTCGAATTTGCCTGCGCTAAGGGAACTAATTGCTGACGGTGAGAACGGTCACCTCATTGAGTCCAATAATGTCTCGGCTTGGTCAGAAAGCATAAGCGGTCTGATCTTAGACCCGGAGCGCGCGGAAGACATGGGCAAGTCAGGGCGTGAATTTGTGCTTGCGAATCGCACCTGGGAACAAAACGCCGCTAGCATTATCAAGGTTTACGAAAGACTAAATAAAGGTTAACGCGCGGGTAATAAATAAAGCTCGATGACTATGTGGCTGTCACTCATGCCAGTGATGGGATATGGTTTGTAAGGCTAATCTTGCAACTGCTGTGTTATAAGATCAGCTCGCACGCCCTGTCATAGGGAAAATCGCTCGCACCAGAAGGAAAGTCACTTTAGTGAACAACATTAAAGAAGTCGCCGTTGTCGGTTTGGGTTACATTGGATTGCCAACCGCGGCCATCCTTGCCTCGAAGGGCATCATCGTTAAAGGCGTAGATGTAACTCCTCGTACCGTAGAAGCAGTAAACAAGGGCGAAGTTCCATTCGTTGAACCAGCACTGGGCGAATTCGTTTCTGCCGCCGTAGCTGCAGGTACTCTGACTGCAAGCTTCGAGACCCCAGAAGCTGAAGCATATATTGTCGCCGTGCCGACTCCGTTCAACTCGGACTACTCCGCAGACCTTTCGTTTATCGAGTCAGCTGCCGATGGCATCGCTCCAAAGCTCAAGGGCGGCGAATTGGTCATCCTTGAGTCCACTTCCCCTCCTGGTGCAACTCAGCACCTCTTTGATTACCTGCTGGCCAAGCGCCCGGATCTGAACAAAGATAGCCTGCTTGTAGCTCACTGCCCTGAGCGCGTTCTGCCTGGTTATGTCATGGAGGAACTGGTCACCAACGACCGCATCGTTGGCGGTATCACTCCAGAAGCAGCCGATAAGGCCAAGGCTCTGTACGAGACCTTCTGCCAGGCAGCAATCTTGACCACCGATGCAACCACCGCTGAAATGGCAAAGCTGGTTGAGAACTCCTACCGCGACGTTAACATCGCATTTGCTAATGAGCTTTCGGTTATCTCCGACAAGCTGGGCATTGACGTATGGGAACTGATCTCGTTGGCTAACCGCCACCCACGCGTGAATATCCTTCAGCCAGGCCCAGGCGTTGGTGGACACTGCATCGCAGTGGATCCATGGTTCATTGTTTCTGCTGCACCAGAAGAATCAAACCTGATCCGTATGGCTCGTAACACCAACGATGCGAAGCCAAACTGGGTTATCGAAAAGGTTGTTGAAGCTACCAAGGCTCCTGAGTTCAACGGCAAGATCGCCGTGCTTGGTCTGGCCTTCAAGGCAAATATCGATGATATGCGTGAGTCCCCATCGATCGCTATCGCTCGCAAGCTTGCCGAGACGAACCCAAACATTGAATTCCTTGCCGTAGAACCTCACATTGAGTCGCTGCCTAAGTCAATCGAAGGCATCGCCAACCTGAAGCTCACCGAATTAGACGAAGCACTGGAAGCAGCAAGTGTTGTCACATTGCTTGTTGACCATGATCACTTCAAGTCTGTTCCTGCCACTGCCTTGGCTGGTAAGGAAGTTATCGACACCCGCGGTCTCTGGCGTTAATTTCGAGTTGACAAGGTAGGAATCTATGAAAAAGATCATGCCGATTTATGGCACTCGTCCAGAGGCCATTAAAGTCGCACCGATCGTTAAGGCTTTGCAAGGGTCTGACGATTTCGAGTGTGTAGTTGTTGTCACCGGACAGCACCGAGAAATGCTTGATCAGGTCAATGAGCTCTTCGGGATCACACCAGAATATGATTTGGATGTGATTCAGCCTCGACAGACGCTGAACAGTCTGTTGACGAAGACTATCAATGGCCTAGATGAGATTTTCGAGAAGGAAAAGCCAGACGCCGTTGTTGTCCAGGGTGACACGACGACTTCAACTGCGGGAGCTATTGCAGCGTTCTACCGGGGTATCCCAGTAGTCCATGCTGAGGCAGGTCTTCGCAGTCACGATTTGTTCTCGCCTTTCCCTGAAGAAGCGAACCGCAAGCTAACTAGCCAAATTGCAAGCCTGCATCTCGCACCAACCGCACTAAGCAAGCACAATCTCACCAGAGAAACCTTTAGCGGGGACGACATCGTCATCACCGGTAACTCAGTGATTGACGCATTGCTGACTGTGGTTGAAAAGAACGTTCCATTCACGGATCCAAAGCTTGAAGAACTTGTTTCGTCGGGTAAGCGGATTGTTTTGGTCACGACGCACAGGCGTGAGAACCAAGGCGAGCCCATGCGAGGTATTGGTCGCGCTTTGGCACGTCTGTCGAAGGCAGAACCTGATGTTGAGTTCATCTTGCCACTACACCGCAACCCAGCGGTGCGTGAAGCTTTGCTTCCGGAAATTGACGGTTTATCGAACATCACCCTGACCGAACCTTTGGCCTACGGTGAGTTCACGAGAATTATCAATGCGTCTTCCGTCGTCCTCACCGACTCCGGTGGAGTTCAGGAAGAAGCGCCAAGCCTCGGAAAGCCTGTATTGGTCATGCGACTGAATACTGAGCGTCCCGAAGCTGTTGCAGCGGGTACGGTTCGTCTCATCGGTACCGATGAAGAGCGCATCTTTGAATCAGTCACTGAACTGCTTCACGATGAGGCTGCCTATCAGGAAATGGCTAACGCTGTGAATCCATACGGTGACGGCAAGGCCTCAGAGCGAACTGTGGCAGCAATTGCACAATTGCTTGGCATCGGAGATCGCATGGAAGAATTTGCCTCCGTGGTCACTGACCCCGAAGACATGCTTCGCGCGACAAGCATCTAGTTCAAGCTGAAGACCAGTCCTACTCAACGTAGGGCTGGTCTTTTTGCAATTGAAATAGGTGATTAACGGATTAGGCGCCAATCTAATATGGATTCCGGCGCTTTGTCAGTACGATCGAATCATGATGAACCATACAGCGATATTTATAGATGCCGGATTCTTACTTTCACTAGGTGGTCATCGTGCCGCTGGTACTACTTTACGATCGGCTTTTACAACTCACTATGAATCTTTAGTCCGAGGCATAGTTCAAACCGTTAAGAAGAATACGGGGCTCAATAACCTCCGCGTCTATTGGTATGACGCTTCTAAAGACGGCCTATTTACTGAACAGCACAAACGCATCGGCCTGATACCTGGTGTCAAGGTACGCTTGGGCCGTATTTCTTACAACGGTGAGCAAAAGGGTGTTGACCTTCGACTGGCCTTGGACCTAGTCGGCGTTGCTAGAAACCGGTCAGCTTCCATTGCGTATTTGGTATCTGGTGATGATGACCTTGCCGAAGCAGTTGAAGAAGCTCAGGATCTAGGGATGAAAGTTGTCCTCCTAGGCGTTGCTAAATCCGATAGCCGGCTTGGTGTTGCTTCCGTTGCCGAACATTTAGCGTTGACGGCTGACTACATTGAAACCATTCCTAATCAACTACTCGACAGTGCCTTTACAAAAGTCTTGGAATGGGACCAGCACCATTCAGAGAAGACCTCAATTATCGCCAGCGCGCCAACAGAAGCCGCGGCTGTGACGCTACCTAAGCCATTCGCGCCAACACCGGCAGTGATGGCACAGAAAGCCATGGCGAAGGCGCAAACTGCAACTGAGCCTCACGTTGAGGTGGTTTATTCCAGTGGTGGCGAACGCCCTGGATTCAAGGGTAATGCTGCTTATGAGCAGCAAGAGCTTAAAATTGCTGAAGAAATTGGTGCCAAGGTTGCAGAATCATGGCTGGCCTTTACAACGCAATCAGAAGTTGTTGAGCTCATGGCAGATAAGCCTCAGCTTCCACCAGAAATCGATAGAACGCTGCTGAAAGACTGTGCGCAAGTTTTGGGGGAGTGGAAGACAGACCAACAAACAATCCGCCGGACATTGCGGGGCGCCTTCTGGGAGTACTTGAACAAGATCATGTGACGAGTCAGCAACGACTTGAAGAACTGTAACTGAAGCTAGCTAAGGTAAATTTGTAACGTGACTTCTCAGCAGAAACCTTTTTACATCACCACCGCCATTTCTTACCCGAATGGCACACCGCATATCGGCCACGCCTACGAAGTAGTGGCCACCGACGTTATGGCGCGGTTCAAGCGACTTGACGGTCATGACGTGTTCTTCATGACCGGCACTGATGAGCATGGCCAGAAGATGATGCAGACAGCTGAAAAGCTGGGGATCACGCCGGCGCAACTTGCTCAGCGTAACTCTGATGCATTCCAGGCCATGAATGATGAACTGGGTACAAGCTACGACCGCTTCATCCGGACCACCGATGCTGATCATCAGGCTGCCGCCCAAGAGCTGTGGCGCCGCATGGAAGCCAACGATGATATTTATCTAGATAAGTACGCAGGTTGGTATTCGGTGCGTGATGAAGCGTTCTACACCGAAGAACAGACTGAAGTGCGTGAAGACGGTATTCGTTACACAACGGAAACTGACACTGAAGTGACGTGGACTGAAGAAGAATCTTATTTCTTCCGTCTCTCCAAGTACCAAGACAAGCTTCTTGAGTACTACTCCAACAATCCTGACTTTGGTGCGCCACGTTCTCGCTTTAATGAGGTCGTGCGATTTGTTGAGGGCGGTCTGACCGACTTGTCGATTTCTCGCACCACCTTTGACTGGGGTATCCCAGTTCCAGGCAATGAGAAGCACGTCATGTATGTCTGGGTTGATGCTTTGACAAATTACCTCACCGGAGCCGGATTCCCAGATGTTGAGTCTGCTTCTTTCCAGAAGTACTGGCCAGCAGATGTGCACGTGATCGGTAAGGACATTTCGCGCTTCCACGCCATTTACTGGCCAGCATTCCTGATGTCAGCCAAGTTGCCTTTGCCAAAGCGCGTCATGATCCATGGTTTCTTGCATAACAATGGCGTGAAGATGTCTAAGTCCCTGGGCAACACCGTTTCACCGGATGACTTTGTCAACCGCTACGGATTAGATCAAGTGCGCTACTTCTTCCTACGTGAAGTTCCATTTGGTGCGGACGGCAGCTACAACCACGAGACCATTGTTGCTCGAATTAACGGGGACTTGGCTAACAACTTCGGCAACCTTGCACAGCGCTCATTGTCGATGGTGGCAAAGAACTGTGGTGGCGTTGTTCCGACACCTGGTGAATTGCTTGAAGCTGACCAGCAGATTCTGGATGCGGCTGGCAAGCTTCTGGAAGCCAACCGGGATGCCTACTCTCGTCAGGAGTTCAGCAAGGCATTGGAGGCCGTGTGGCATGTGTTGGGTGATACCAACGCTTACTTTGCTGAACAAGAGCCTTGGAAGCTAAAGAAGACAGATCCAGAACGTATGGCGACGGTTCTTTATGTGACCATTGAGATTGTTCGCAAGGTCGCTCTACTTCTACAGCCGGTACTGCCTCAGGCTATGACCGCCATGCTCAATTCCCTTGCCGTGGGTGAAGGTTCCGCTCGTACTTTCGAGTACTTTGATACTGCGTTAGTGCCCGGAACTGAGTTGCCTTCTCCAACTCCTGTCTTCCCTCGCTACGAGGAAGAGAAGTAAAAGGTCAAAAATACAGCCTACTAAGTAACCGGCCGTGGAAAGAACGTAAGTTCTTTCCACGGCCGGTTACTTTATTTCTCTCGAGTTGGAGAGCGGTATTTTTAGGCGCTGACAACTCCGGTTTGATAAGCGATGGCCACAGCCTGAACACGATCACGAGCGTCCAATTTTGCCAGAATATGACCCACGTGAGTTTTGACCGTAGCTTCTGAGAGGAACAATTCCTCGGCAATTTCAGGATTAGATCTGCCCAAAGCGATCAGTCCAAAAACTTCGCGCTCCCGTCGAGTCAGTGAATCAACAAGGTCTGAAAGCAGCTCGTTGCCTTGTGCGCTTTGCTTTTTAAGCAGGGGCGCCATATGGTCCAAGAGCCGACGAGTGGTGGACGGCGCGATGACAGCGTCACCGCGGTTCACTGTGCGAATGGAGTCCAAGAGTTCTTCTGGTGGCGCATCTTTAAGAAGGAAGCCACTGGCTCCGGCCTGAATCGCACTTAACGCGTATTCGTCCATGTCGAATGTGGTCAGCACTATAACCTTGGGACCTTCAGCGGCGGTTTTTGTAGGATCGAGGAGGCGCTCAGTAGCTTCAATGCCATCCATCTCCGGCATGCGGACGTCCATTAAGATGACATCTGCCTGGCTCATCAGGGGAGTGGCGATGGCTTCTCGTCCGTTGCTAGCCTCAACAATCACATTCATATCATCTTGTGAATTGATCAGCATTCGAAAGCCGCTGCGTACCAGTAACTGGTCATCCACCAAGGCGACCTTAATGGCGTTGTTGTTATCCATGTGTGTTGTTAGTCCTCGGAATATGGAATGAAAACGGTAACGGCAAATCCGCCGGATGCTTGAGGGCCAGCACTGCAGGTTCCCTCATATAAGGCTACGCGCTCTTGCATGCCTAAAAGTCCTTGACCCGCGCCCTCCAATTTGATCGCTCCTGCGCCTCGACCATCATCCTTGATTTTTAGCTCCAAGCCACGGTAGGTCCATTCCAAGACGATCTCTGCAATAGCTTTGGAGCCGGCGTGCTTCAGGACATTCGTCAGTGACTCTTGAACACAACGATAAGCAGTTAGCTCTGCGCCGGCAGGCAATTCCTTACGTGGCGTACTGTGAGTTTTGAGAGTCACTTCCAAACCTGAGTTCTGAGCAATCTCAATGAGGTCCGGGACATCGGAGAGCCCCGGAAGAGGTCTATTCTGGAGTTCTTCGTCTTTACGAAGCACACCGAGGAGTCGTCTCATCTCCCGGAGCGAAGCACGCCCGGTGTCGGAAACCGTTTTGAGGGTATCAATGGCAATTTGAGGGTCTTTGACGGCCGCATAACGAGCGCCATTAGCTTGGGTGATGATCACTGACAATGAGTGAGCAACAATGTCATGCATTTCTCGGGCGATATGGTTACGTTCATCGGATGCAGCTAGTGCCCGTTCCATCACACGTTCTTGCTCAAGGCGCTCCGCGTGGTCCTTCAGCGACTTCATGGCTAGACGACGGGTACGTGCCAAGTCGCCAAACGTCCACGAAACCGTCACCACAAGGGCGAGCCCCATGAAGGAAATGAACATGTTGAAAGTCATTGACGGTGTCGGATCCGCTACGTCGGTGTAGGGATTGAACATCCGAACGGTTGCCAGCACCGCACCCAACAATCCGAGACCAAGAGTGCTGAAGGACTGCCACCGTTTTCCGTAGACGGCCATGGTGTAGACCATGATAGGTACCGAGAACTGCGAAGGCAGTATGAGGCCGTCGAAGCCGAGCTGCAGGATATGTCCGAAGGCAATGACCAATGTAACTGCCCATGGATATTGCCTGCGCACCATGAGCGGTGCCGACTGCAACAGCGCAATTGCAAAAATTGAGAAAACTGCGCTTCCAGACATTGCACCGGCAAAACCGATGGTTCCCGGAACGCAGAACAGGGTGTAAACCAGACCTGTTATGAAATCTACTCTTCGTGGATTAGCCCGGATCCAACCATCAACGCGACGGTGGGGATTAGCAAAAATCAATGCTTCCTTCACTTCCGTGATACTTGCTCCGGACTATTAGCGCCTTAGTAGGAAGGTCCGGAATATCTAGAATATCGACTCCAAGCAACGGTGCACCTCATGCCCAGGTTTGAAGTCTAAGGTCCTCGAAGACATAATTCTCAACATGTGAGACAGACTCTCACATGTTGGACTTTCGTCGCTAAAGTTAAGGCATGGCAAATGAAATTGATATTGCGGTCATTCCAGGCGACGGTATTGGCCCCGAGGTTGTAACTGAAGCGGTCAAGGTACTGAACTACGTCACCAACGGTGGCAAGCAAGAAATCAAGCTCACTTACTACAAGCTTGGTGCTGAACACTGGTTGGAAACTGGCGAAACCTTGCCGGACGAAACCTTGGCCAAGATCAAGCAGCATGACGCAATTCTCTTCGGTGCAGTGGGCGCCGCACCGGGCGACACTCGTATCCCGTCAGGCATCATTGAGCGCGAATTGCTTTTGAAGCTGCGCTTCTCTTTGGATCACTTCGTCAACCTGCGCCCATCTAAGCTCTACCCGGGCATTGAAAGCCCACTGTCCAACCCGGGCGACATTGACTTCATCGTGGTGCGTGAAGGCACCGAGGGCCCATATGTCGGTAACGGCGGTTCCGTACGAACTGGCACTGCACATGAAATCGCAACCGAAGTGTCGGTCAATACCGCATATGGTGTTGAGCGCGTTGTTCGTGACGCATTCCGCCGCGCCTCAGAGCGTGACCGTAAGCATGTCACCCTGGTGCATAAGCACAACGTACTGGTCAATGCCGGGCACCTTTGGAAGCGCACTGTCGAAGCTGTTGCAGCAGAGTACCCGGAGGTAACCCACGATTACCTGCATGTTGACGCGGCAACGATCTTCTTGACCACTGACCCATCAAGATTTGATGTCATCGTGACTGACAACCTCTTTGGTGACATCCTCACCGACCAAGCGGGTGCTATCACCGGTGGCATCGGCCTGGCAGCTAGTGGCAACATCAACATGGACCGTACCTACCCATCGATGTTTGAGCCGGTACATGGCTCTGCACCTGATATTGCCGGGCAACAAAAGGCAGATCCAACCGCCGCCATCCTTTCTGTTGCCTTGATGCTGGATCATCTCGGATTGTCAGAAGAAGCACGCTCTGTTGAGCAAGCTGTTGAAAAAGAGATCACTTCACGTCAAGAATTGACCGATAATCGCACCACGAGTGAAATCGGCGATGCAATTGTCGCTTTACTGGCATAAGCTGAAAGTGACGTTTCTGATTAGTTGTTAATCGGAAGCCATTCCACGAACGGATGTTCCGCATTGGCGTGGAGCATCCGTTCTTTGTTTATTGAGCTAGGAAGTCCAAGGTAGATGGAATTCACCGAAAATCTTTCAACAAGTCGCAAGAGCGACCAAGAGCGCGCCAGCGTTTTGGCCAACCCTGGTTTCGGGGACTTCTTTACTGACCACACCGCTGTCGTTGACTGGACCGCCAACGAAGGTGGACGTGACGGCGAGTGGCACGACGCCCGAATTGAGCCTTATGGTCCAATTGCGATGGACCCAGCAGCTTCGGTGTTGCACTACGGCCAGGAAATCTTTGAAGGCTTGAAAGCTTACCGTCACGCTGATGGCTCAGTATGGTCTTTCCGTCCACGTGCTAATGCAGCCCGCTTGAACAAGTCTGCGCAGCGTTTGGCGTTGCCACAGCTTGACGAAGAAGTTTTTGTCGAGTCCCTGAAAAAGCTTGTTGCCACTGATATTGACTGGGTACCAATTGGTGATGGCGAAGCGCTATACCTGCGCCCATTCATGATTGCTACCGAAGCTTTCCTTGGAGTGCGTGCCGCCCGTGAAGTATCCTTCCGCGTCATTGCATCACCAGCCGGAAACTACTTCGGTGGAGAACTCAAGCCAGTAGCAATTTGGGTTTCAATGAACTATGCACGTGCAGGCCGTGGCGGCACCGGTTCAGCCAAGTGTGGCGGCAACTACGCCGCATCACTGGTTGCACAGCTGGAAGCAGAAGAAAACGGCTGTAAGCAGGTTCTCTTCCTTGATTCCTTCAATGACAACGCAGTTGAAGAGCTTGGCGGCATGAATGTTTTCTTTGTTACCAAGGACAACAAGTTGGTGACTCCAGCTTTGACCGGCACCATCTTGGAAGGCGTTACACGTTCATCTGTTATTCAGCTGGCCAAAGACCGTGGCATCGAAGTCGAAGAACGTAAGATCACCCTTGACGAGTGGCGTGAGGGCATTGCTTCCGGCGATATTACTGAAGTATTCGCCTGCGGTACCGCTGCAGTCATCACGCCAATTGGTGTTCTGAAGAACGGTGAAGAACTCATCGGTGACGAGAACGCTCCTGCAGGTCAAGTCACCATGTCTATCCGTGAAGAACTTCTTGGGATCCAGTTGGGTACCGTTGAAGATCGACACGGCTGGTTGGAACGTCTGGCTTAGACAGTAAAGTCTGCGACTACGATGGTCTCGGGGCTAAAGTCCTGAGGCCATCGTTTTATGTGAAAAGGAATGAAATGCACGTACTGGTAACTGGCGGTGCAGGGTACATAGGTTCACATGCTGTGCTTTTGTTGCTCGAGGCGGGTCATAAAGTTTCGGTCTTCGATAATCTCAGTAATTCATCCCCAGAATCGCTACGTCGCGTACGAGAAATGTCTCATTCTTCTCCGGAACTTTTCGTCGGAGATCTGCTCGACAGTGACCGCTTGGATACGGTGCTCAATCAGACAAAGCCGGACGCCGTAATTCACTTCGGCGGTTTGAAAGCAGTCGGTGAGTCAGTCCAAAGACCAATTTCTTATTATCAGAACAACGTCGTTGGAACCTTGAACCTTGTTTCTGCGATGGAGAAAGCGGGCGTGAAGCGCCTAGTCTTTAGTTCTTCTGCGACCGTTTATGCCGAGTCAACTCAGTTGCCTTTACTTGAGAGTGCCCAGCGAGATGCCTCAAGCCCATACGGGCGTACCAAGCTACATATTGAGCAGATTCTCGAAGATCTTGCGGTTTCAGACTCATCCTGGTCCATCGCGACTTTGCGTTATTTCAACCCAGTAGGTGCCCACCCATCAGGCAATATCGGGGAGGATCCACAGGGGATCCCAAATAACCTCATGCCATTCATAGCGCAGGTTGCGGTCGGACGTCGTAATGAAATACAAGTATTTGGCAATGATTACCCCACCTACGATGGAACGGGCGTTAGAGACTACATTCACGTGATGGACCTGGCCCAGGGCCACCTTGATGCCTTGGACTACCTGAACAATCACACCGGGCAATTTGTTTGGAACTTGGGAACCGGTAGCGGAACTAGTGTCCTTGATGTCATCGGGGCGTTCTCCAGAGCCTGCGGGAAGCAACTGCCGTATAAATTGGTGGACCGCCGTCCGGGAGATATCGCCGAGTATTACGGGGATCCAACAACTGCTCGCCTAGAGCTTGGTTGGAAAGCTGAACGAGGTGTTGAAGAAATGGCTCGTGATATGTGGGAATGGCAGTCCAAGAATCCTTCTGGATATCCGGACTATGATCTTGAAGGTATTTCTGAGGAAGAAATCAACGATTATATTCGCGGAGATCGTGCCGCAATCGCCAAACAAGACTAGACAAGAGATATAGCGATATGAAAATTGCAAGATTTGTAGTAGACAGTGACCCGCTCTATGGAGTCGTGGATGGCAATGACATCCATGTACTTGCGGGAGACCCATTCTTCCAAGGAATTAAAACTACCGGAGCAACACACAGCCTGGACGATGTTCGATTGGTCGCGCCGATCATTCCACGTTCGAAGGTCGTTGGTTTCGGACGTACCTACCGCGAACACGCTAAGGAACTTGGCAATGAGGTCCCTCAAGAACCAATTATGTTCTTGAAGCCAAACACTGCAGTAGTAGGCCACGGGGATCCTGTGACCTTGCCAGCGTTCTCTGACGAAGTTTCCTTCGAAGGTGAACTCGCAGTAGTTATCGGACGCATCTGCAAGGACGTACCTGCCGATAAGGCGCAAGACGTGATCTTTGGCTACACCGTGGCTAATGACCTCACCGCGCGTGACGCGCAGCGTAATGACCCACAGTGGGCTCGAGCCAAGGGTTTCGACGGGTCTTGCCCGCTAGGTCCGTGGATTGAAACTGAACTAGCTGATCCAGATGACGTTGGAATTGTCACTCGTGTTAACGGCGAAATCCGTCAGGACGGGTCAACTAGCGAGATGATTTGGCCAGTAAATGAACTGGTAGCGCGAGCATCAGAAGCGTTCACACTCCTACCAGGTGATGTCATCATGACTGGAACACCTGCGGGCGTTGGATTGGTTAATGCCGGCGATGTCGTTGAAATTGATCTCGAGGGAATCGGATCATTGCGTAGCGTTTTCCGTCGATAACAACTGCACGTAATCTCCCTTCATCATTTTGGTGGAACCGCACTGGCTCTCGATCATTTATGTGATAGGGAGCCTTGCGGTTTAAATGCAACTTTCGCCGTTGAAGGCATAGAATGAAGACATCATGACTGATCTATCGCTGATTCCTGTAGTAACCGAAGACACCCCGGTTCGCGTCCGCTTCTGCCCATCACCCACTGGTACGCCACACGTTGGCCTGATCCGTACGGCCCTTTTCAACTGGGCCTACGCACGTCACACCGGCGGCAAGATGATTTTCCGTATCGAAGATACCGATGCGAAGCGTGACTCGGAAGAAAGCTACAACCAAGTTCTTGACGCTTTGGGCTGGTTGGGCATCGACTGGGACGAGGGCGTAAACGTCGGGGGACCGCACGAGCCTTACCGCCAGTCTCAGCGAGGCGAAATCTACCAAGACGTCATTGCCAAGCTTCGCGAAGCCGGTCACCTGTACGAGTCATACTCGACTCCAGAAGAAATCGAAGCGCGCCACAAGGCTGCAGGACGAGATCCAAAACTTGGATACGACAACTATGACCGTGAACTGACCGATGAGCAGAAGGCCTCGTTCAAGGCAGAAGGCCGTGGGCCAGTTCTGCGCGTACGCATGCCCGATCACGACGTCACTTTCAATGACTTAGTACGTGGAGAAATCACGTTCAAGGCAGGCAGCGTCCCGGACTACGTTGTAGTTCGTGCCAACGGCCAGCCACTGTACACGCTGGTTAACCCGGTGGATGATGCTCTGATGGGAATCACTCACGTACTTCGTGGTGAAGACCTGCTGTCCTCGACTCCTCGTCAGGTTGTGCTGTATGCGCTGCTCTATGACATCGGTGTTGCGAAGTACATGCCTCGTTTCGGTCACCTCCCATACGTCATGGGCCAGGGGAACAAGAAGCTTTCCAAGCGTGATCCAGAATCAAGCTTGTTCCTGCACCGCGACAATGGGTTTATCCCGGAGGGTCTGCTCAACTACTTGGCACTGCTGGGTTGGTCCCTGAGCGCCGATGAAGACATCTTCACCAGCGAGCAGCTCGTTGAGGCCTTTGACGTTACCGATGTTCTGTCTAACCCAGCGCGCTTCGACGTCAAGAAGGCAGAAGCCATCAACGGCACACACGTGCGTATGTTGGAGCCACAAGACTTCCGTGATCGTCTGGTTCCTTACCTTCAGGCTGCAGGGCTTGTTGGCGCAGAACTAACTGCCCGCGAAAATGAAATCCTTGATCAGGCGGCTCCTTTGGTCCAAGAACGCATCGCGCTCTTGGGTGAAGCCACGGACATGCTTGAGTTCCTGTTCAAGACTGATGATGAAATTGTCATCGCTGACAACGCACTGAAGGGCATGCCTGCAAACCTTGTTGAGGTTGTTGATGCTTCCGTCGAGGCTCTGGAAGCACTGACGGAATGGAACGCTGAGACTATCCAGGGCGCACTGCGTACCAAGCTGGTTGATGAATTGGCGCTGAAGCCACGTCAGGCCTTCGGTCCAGCTCGTGTCGCTATCTCGGGTAAGCGAGTTTCACCACCGCTCTTCGAGTCCATGGAAATCTTGGGACGCGATTCAAGCTTGAACCGTCTGCGCGCATTTGGGGCGTCGCGGTAGGCTTCTTCCTCTTACAGGATGATGTGATCAATGCACCTTGGGTTAGAACAACTTCTCTAGTTGTTCTAACCCAAGATGTTTTTGCGTTCCTGACCAACTTTTCTTGGTCATGAAGCAGTATGCGAATCCGAGTTTTGGAAAAAGTTACGGAAGTGGGTCACTTCACACGGGTTTTTCTTCGGGGTTTTGCTCCTTCTATTAGCTTCAAGCTCCGTGCATTAGCGGTTTCCCGCGGTTCTTTGATGCTTCCATGGATCATTTCCTCGATTTGTGTACTTGATTCTTGACAGGTATAGTTTTATCTCGTGCTACGGGAGTGGCCGGGAATAATGTTTGACAGTATTTCTAAAACTCCAAGTCACATTGGGATATGGTGTAATTGGCAACACAACGGTTTCTGGTTCCGTCATTCTAGGTTCGAGTCCTGGTATCCCAGCGCTTCATCGGAGTGATCCGGTGAGTCAAGGTAAAACTTGACGTACGGCCCCATCGTATAGCGGCCTAGTACTCCGCCCTCTCACGGCGGCAACACGGGTTCGAATCCCGTTGGGGTCACCACATAAAACCACGGAGAAATCCGTGGTTTTTTGCATTCTCTAGAAAATGTGCTTTGAGTACCCAGCAATCACCGTTGTCATAAGGCAAGATGGTGCACATGGAGTCGAACTCAGATCAGACCACGCCTGCAATGAGCGATGTTACTGCAACCGCAGGAATCAATAACGTCACCATTGAGAACCTCACCGAATTGCGTGAAGTACTCGCTGATCTAGTTTTCGTCGGTAACCCGTTAGGTGCCGCAACTGAAATAGATCAGTTGCGAGAAAAAACGGTGCACCAAATCTCTGACTATTTGATACCACGTGTCTCAAATCTTGGAGCTCCACTACTTGCGGTTATTGGCGGTTCCACCGGTTCAGGTAAGTCCACGTTGGTGAACTCGCTCATCCGTGAACAGGTAAGTATCGCAGGTGCAGTTCGTCCAACAACGCGCACACCAGTGCTCGCTTTCAACCCCATAGATCAGCCATTCTTCGAATCTGACCGCGTGCTGCCCGAACTCGCTCGAATCGTTGGAAGCGGAATACCAATCACTGGTGATTCTTCGCGCAACGATGCGCTCCTAATGAAGCCACACGAGAGCGTGCCTCAGGGGCTAGCAATCCTTGATGCACCAGATATTGACTCTGTCTCAGATGACAATAGGGCGCTGGCGGGCCAACTACTCAATGCCGCGGACCTGTGGATTTTTGTGACCACTGCCAACAGATATGCAGATGCCCTGCCATGGGAATTATTGACGGACGCAGGAGTACGAGACATTACTGTCTGTGTTGTGCTTAACCGAGTGCCGCCAGGCGCGGAACACGATATTGTGCCGGATCTACGCCGACTTCTCGCAGAGAAAAACCTAGACCCTGCCTTATTACACGTCTTTAATGAAACGCAACTCAATGATCAAAAGCTATTGCCACCGGAGCAAGTCGAACCGCTTTCGGCTTGGCTAAATTCTCTTGCGGAGGATTCAACCAAACGCCAAGAATTAGCAGCCCAAACACTCGCAGGCGCATTACGACGCACCACCGCGGATGTAGGCGAGCTTCTCGCAGAGCTGCAAGATCAGGAGAAGCAGCTTGATGATCTACGTCACCTGACCACTGAGCGATTTTCTCAGGCCCAAGAGCGAATCAACGCGGCTCTCAACGATGGGTCCTTATTGCGTGGGGAGATCTTGGCACGCTGGCAAGATTTTGTTGGCGCAGGAGAACTGTTGCGGGGCATCGAAGGCGCCATTGGCCGTGTCAGGGACCGAGTAGGGGCATTCTTCTCTGGTAGACCGCCTGCTACTCATCGTGTGGAGCAAGCCATCGAATCGGGTTTACACACGGTCTTTATTGCCGAGATTACTAAAGCGTGTCACGACGTGGATAGATCTTGGAAAAATACACCGCTAGGCAAAGAGCTTCGAGATCAACTGGCTACGCCACGCCCACCCAAGGATCTTGATGAGCAAGCTGCTGAAAGTGTTCGACTTTGGCAAAAAGACATTCTCGAGATGATTCGTGCCGAAGGTGCCGGCAAACGCAAAACAGCACGGTTGGCTGCCTTTGGAGTCAACGGAGTTGCGGTAATTCTGATGGTAGTCGTTTTCGCATCCACCGCTGGACTGACAGGTATTGAAATCGGTATTGCTGGTGGATCTGCTGTGGTGGGACAGAAACTCCTGGAAGCCATCTTTGGTGAGGATGCGGTACGACGAATGGCGACCCGAGCAAGAAAGATGTTGGATTCAAGGGCCGAAGCTTTGACCGGACAAACCATGGAATTGTATTCCGCTGAAATTGATCATGCCGCGCAGCCTGAGACTGCTCAAACTTTGAGCCGAGTTACCGACGCACTGAACGGCAAGGAGGCCAAGAAATGACAGAACGAAAAGTTATCCGTGCTGTTAATGGTCTGAACCAGCAGATAGATAGTGTCGTGGAAGCAATGCAGCTTGCTGAACCATACTTGGACTCAGAAAGCATTGACTTGGCAGCGTCGGTGATCAGAAAATCTGAATCACGTCGACAACTATCTTCTGAACACGTTGTTGTTGGCCTATTCGGGGCAACCGGTAGTGGCAAATCGACACTATTCAACGCATTAGTAGGTAGCGAATTGGCCTCCACGGGAGTAATCCGCCCAACGACTACCAATACGGTTGCCGCTATTTGGGACACAGAAAATTCTGGTGAACTATTAGATTGGCTTGAAGTGACAGACAGGCATGTGATTGCCGAGTCATCCGGACCTAAACGCCGTTCAGCTAAAAATGATTTTGACTCTGGACTGTTGCTCCTCGATTTGCCGGATATGGATTCGACTAGGGTGGAGCACCACGAAATAGCCAAACGGCTAGTAGGCCAGGTCGATTTCCTCGTTTGGGTACTTGATCCCCAAAAGTACGCAGATGCATCCATTCATCATGGATACCTGAATTCTCTACGTAGCCAGCAGGGCAACATCTTGATAGTGCTGAACCAGATTGATCGTGTTGCCGAGTCAGACCGAAACACTATCGTCAGTTCCTTACGGGACATTCTCCTTGCCTCCGGGCTAGATCGCCTCCCTATCGTGTGTGCCTCGGCAACCACAGGAGAAGGACTAGAAGAAGTCCATCGGCAGATTGCCGCGGCTGCAAAGAACAAGGCGATCGCAACCCGTAGGCTTCGTGCGGATGTTGACCAAGTGGTGCATCATCTCAGCGAAGAACTCGGTGTTGGGAAGGTTCGTCTACCAAGCCAAATGAGTCAATCTGAGCTTGAACGAACCATCGCAAATGCACACGGAGCACAGTACATTGCGGATGCGGTGGAAACATCCTACAAACTACGTGCCGCACGCCGCACCGGATGGCCACTAACTACGTGGCTGACCAGGTTGCGCAACGATCCCTTGCAACGAATGAACTTGGGGCGGAAACGCGATGATCCTGAACTATCCATCACCTCACGCCCGGAACTTTCAGTTGCCGAATCAGCAGCCATAGATCATGCCGTTGACACCTATGTCCAGCAAGCTATAGAGGACCTGCCTGATAGCTGGAACGAGCCAATCAGGGAACAGGTAGGATCCAATCTCCAGCAACTGGATGGGGCAGTTGATGCCGCAATTGCAGGCACAGACCTAGGCATCGAGAAGACTTCATGGTGGTGGCCGTTGGTCAAGTTTATCCAGTGGGTCTCACTGCTGGCTGCTCTTGCTGGGGCACTGTGGTTAGCAGCCTACCCTTTGGCTGGCTACTTCCAATTTAACCTTCCAGAAGCTCCCCGTGTTGAAGGTATTGCTGTTCCAACCCTCATCTTGGTGATAGGCGTACTGCTTGGTATCGTCCTAGGAATTGGGTGTTCATTCGTCAATCGAATAGTGGCTAAAGTTAAACGTAGGAAGGCGTTAAAGAATATAGAACGTTCAGTATCAGGCTTAGTTCGCACTGCCGTTGTTGAACCAGTGGATGAGTACCTGAACACTTATAACCGCTATGCCGCCCTTATTACCTCAGCAGCGAAGAAAGCCGAATAGAACTCTGTGACTAGTAATCAGCCTGAAGCTACCGTTGGAGACCTTGGCGAGCAAGGAATACTTGAGACTATTCTTCCGTTACTTGACTCGCGGAAGGCTAATCTTGGTCCCGGAGACGATGCTGGTGCGCTGAGTGTTAAAAGTTCAGAGGTCCTCGTGTCGGTGGACACTCTTGTCGAAAACCAAGACTTCAAATTGGTGTGGCCTAGCGGTCTTGAGCACCGTGCCTACGACATCGGTTGGAAATCGATTGCCCAGAATGTTTCGGACATCAACGCTATGGGCGGCACATCCACTGGAGCCGTCATTTCCCTGTCACTACCGGCATCTACGTCTCTTGAGTGGGTTAAGGACTTTGCCCAGGGCATCGCGGAGGCGATTAACTCACTTGGGGCCACCGAGTTGACCATCCTCGGGGGAGATCTCGGTAAGTCAACGGAAATCTCGGTCACCACCACGGTGTTGGGGGAGTGCGCCCACGGAAAAATTCTTCGTAGCGGTGCTAAGCCAGGGGACTCGATTGCAGTGGCTGGCCGATTAGGTGATGCCGGTGCAGGACTAGAAGTTCTGGAACACAGTCGAGATGCAAATACTTGGAACCGTGCCGTGCGCCGAATTGCAGAAGCGCAATGCAGGCCAGTTCCACCGCTTGGCTCGGGACCACGGGCCGCGGAAGCCGGGGCTCACGCGATGATGGACATCTCCGATGGATTGGTGCGCGACTCCGCGCGTCTTGCCAAGAGTAGTGGCGTGAGTATCGATTTTAATCGACAAGCTCTGCAAACTTTTGCGACACGTTTAACCCCTGCAGCTCAATTGACTGGCGCTGACCCCATGGACTGGGTTTTGCATGGCGGTGAAGATTTTGGGCTACTGGCGACTTTCCCGGCTGGCACAGAAATACCAGAAGAGTTCACGGTCATCGGTGCCGTGACGGCGCGCAGTGGACGGCGTTCACAAGTGAGCGTTGACGGGAAACTTGTGACTGCCAACTCCGGCTTTGATCACTTCAACTAAAAAAGATGCATCAAAGCACCTTTTAAGCATGGTCGTTTTGAACTCGAAGCAGTTCAGAAAGCTCGTGGGCTGCACTGGTCACTGCTTCGTGATGAATCTTGCCGGGCTGACGGGTTAAGCGCTCGATGGGTCCGGAGAGAGACAGCGCAGCGATGACTCGTCCGGACTGGCCGCGGACCGGTGCGGATACAGAGGCCACACCGGGTTCGCGTTCTCCCAAGGACTGGGCCCATCCGCGCCGGCGCACACCAGCCAATATAGTTGGGGTGAAACGCGCGTGATGCAGTCCCTCGACCATGCGTTCATTGTCTTCCCATGCCAATAGGATCTGAGCTGCAGAGCCTGCCTTCATAGATAACTGTGTTCCGACAGGAATTGTGTCGCGCAGGCCAATAGGACGCTCGGCGCTGGCGATACATACACGGAAGTCTCCCTGCTTGCGGAAAATCTGTGTACTTTCGCCCGTGAGATCTCGCAGTTTGAGAAGAATTGGTCCTGCTGCGCTGACCAAGCGGTCTTCGCCTGCGGCACTGGCTAATTCCACCAGTCGGTTCCCCAGTTCGAAACGGCCGTGCATGTCTCTGCCTACTAGCCCGTGGTGAACCAAAGACTGAGCGATGCGATGCACCGTAGGGCGCGAAATATCAGTCAACTCTACCAACTGAGAAAGGGACGTTGGTCCGTTTTCTAATGCGTTGAGGATGGCTGCCGCTTTATCTAGAACACCAACACCGCTACCTATTGTCATAGCTCAAGTATCACGTCTCATTATTTGAGATTCAAGTCCGCATACTGGAAATGACCGACTGTGAAGTGTCAAAGTTGAGTTACCACAATTACGGAGCTTGAGGAGTGTGTCGCATGTCCGCCATGCAGTCGCCCCAGACATTGGCAGAAAAAGTTTGGAGTGCACATGTTGTGCGCCAAGGTGAAGGTAATGGAGAGTCCCGCCAGCCGGACTTGATTTACATTGATCTTCACCTCCTACATGAGGTGACCTCACCGCAGGCCTTTGAGGGGCTTCGTCTGGCCGGGCGTCAGCTGCGCCGTCCAGACCTGACCATCGCGACGGAAGACCACAACACTCCAACGCTTGATATCGACAAGCCCATCGCGGACCTGACCAGCCGTACCCAGATTAATACCCTGCGTGATAACTGCAAGGAATTCGGGGTACGTCTTCACTCCTTGGGTGACAAGGAACAGGGAATTGTCCACGTCGTTGGCCCACAGTTGGGGTTGACTCAGCCGGGCATGACCGTGGTCTGCGGTGACTCCCACACGTCAACGCACGGCGCTTTTGGAGCACTGGCCTTTGGTATCGGCACCTCTGAGGTGGAGCATGTCATGGCCACTCAGTCATTGAGTCTGAAGCCATTCAAAACCATGGCCATCAACGTTGAAGGCACGTTGAAGCCAGGGGTCACTTCCAAAGACATTATCTTGGCCGTCATCGCCAAGATTGGTACCGGCGGTGGCCAGGGATACGTGCTTGAATACCGTGGTTCAGCCATCCGTTCGCTGTCCATGGACGCACGCATGACCATCTGCAACATGTCCATTGAGGCGGGCGCTCGTGCTGGCATGATCGCGCCAGACGAGACGACTTTTGAATATATTAAGGGCCGTCCTCACGCTCCAAAGGGCGAAGATTGGGATGCTGCAGTAGCAGACTGGAAGGAATTGCACTCCGATGAAGGAGCGCAATTTGATGCAGAGGTCTTCCTGAACGCTGATGACCTTGAGCCATTCGTCACCTGGGGAACCAACCCCGGTCAAGGTATTTCACTGTCGCAGCGTGTTCCTTCACCAGAAGATTTTGAAGACGAGAATGATCGCAAGGCTTGCGAGCGCGCGCTGAACTATATGGGACTCACCGGCGGTACGCCGATGAAGGACATCCGTGTGGATACGGTCTTCTTGGGCTCCTGCACCAACTCCCGCATGGAAGACTTGCGCGCCGCAGCAGCAGTGATCAAGGGTAAAACCAAGGATCCAAATGTTCGCATGATTGTTGTGCCAGGTTCGGCGCGCGTACGACTGGAAGCAGAAGCAGAAGGACTTGATCAAGTATTCAAGGACTTCGGTGCTGAATGGCGCTTCGCCGGTTGCTCCATGTGCTTGGGAATGAATCCTGATCAGCTGGATGAGGGGGAGCGTTGCGCTTCAACATCTAACCGTAACTTTGAAGGCCGTCAAGGTAAGGGCGGACGTACCCACCTGGTTTCGCCTCTGGTTGCAGCAGCTACCGCCATTCGCGGTACGTTCTCTTCACCTAGCGACCTGATCAACGAACCAGCCGCAGTCTAGAAAGGATTACCAAGATGGAAAAGATTATTACCCACACCGGCATTGGTGTTCCGCTGCGACAGAGCAACGTGGATACGGATCAGATCATCCCCGCTGTGTACCTCAAGCGCATTACCCGTACCGGCTTTGAAGATGCCTTGTTTGCTGGCTGGCGCCGGGATGAGAATTTCATCCTGAACCAGGAGCCTTTCAATACCGGCTCTGTGCTGGTAGCTGGCCCCGACTTTGGTACCGGTTCGTCACGTGAACACGCAGTTTGGGCGCTGAAGGATTACGGTTTCAAAGCCGTGATCTCGGCTCGTTTCGCTGACATTTTCCGTGGCAACTCGGGCAAGCAGGGTTTGGTTGCAGCTGAAGTCGCACAAAGTGACATTGAGCTGATCTGGAAGGAACTGGAAAACAATCCAGGTACCACGGTGACCGTTGATCTTGAATCACGCACCGTACAGTGCGGATCCATTTCTGCACCATTCCAGATTGATGACTACACTCGTTGGCGTCTGATGGAAGGGCTGGATGATATCGGCCTGACCCTGCAGCATGAAGAGGACATCACCGCTTACGAGGCGAAGCGTCCGGGGCATAAGCCTAAAACTCTGCCAGCTCAGACTGCGGGATAATCAGTCTTTTGTGAAGCTGGAATAATCGGTCCGCTCTTCCCTGTTCTATTAGATGGGAGAGCGGACCGATTTGCTCTTTTAGGGCACGCATACTGTTAGGGCCTCCACGTGGCTGAAAGCATGCTCACAATGTGTGCGCCACGGGTTGATCTGAACATACCAGCGGGTATAGAAGCGGTATGCTTGCTTAGTCCTGCCAGTTCGAAAGCTCAGAGGCTTCGGCGGGCGATAACGACAACGCGATGAGGTAATTCATACATGGGTAAGATCTTGACGATCCATGGCGGTGTTCCACTAAACGGCACCGTACGAGTCGGCGGAGCAAAGAACCTAGTGCCAAAAGCCATGGTTGCAGCTCTGCTTGGTAGCACTCCTTCAATTCTGCGCAACGTGCCAGAGATTAAAGATGTCGTCGTAGTACGAAGCCTGCTTGAACTTCATGGTGTCAAGGTAGACCAGGATGAAGCTACCGGTGACCTCACCCTTGATCCGACTCAGGTTAAGACCGCCTCAAACCAGGCCATCGATGCCCATGCCGGTGACTCTCGCATTCCCATCCTCTTCTGTGGACCATTGATCCACTCTTTGGGTGAGGCTTTCATTCCAGATTTGGGTGGCTGCCGCATTGGTGACCGTCCCATTGACTTCCACCTAGAGGTACTGCGCGAATTCGGTGCCGTTGTGGACAAGGCTCCTGATGGTATTCGCATCTCGGCTCCTAACGGACTGACCGGTGCAAAGCTCTCCTTGCAGTACCCAAGCGTCGGCACCACCGAGCAGGTCTTGCTTTCTGCTGTACGTGCCAAGGGTGTTACCGAGGTGAGCAACGCTGCTATTGAGCCAGAAATCTTGGATCTGATCTCGCTGTTGCAGAAGATGGGCGCCATTATCTCTGTACACCGTGACCGTGTCATTCGCATTCAGGGCGTTGAGACGCTCACCGGTTTTGATCACACCGCTTTGCCTGACCGCAACGAAGCCGCTTCTTGGGCATCTGCTGCGCTGGTCACTAAGGGCGATATTTTCGTTCAGGATGCGCAGCAGCGTGACCTGACCGCTTTCCTTCACGTCTACCGTCAGATTGGTGGGGAATTCGAGGTCAAGTCCAATGGCATTCGTTTCTACCACCCAGGCGGAGACCTCAATCCACTCATCTTGGAAACCGACGTCCACCCAGGATTCATGACTGACTGGCAGCAGCCATTGGTTGTTGCGCTGACTCAGGCCAAGGGTGTTTCCGTAATTCACGAAACCGTTTATGAGAATCGTTTCGGGTTCACCGATGCGCTGGTGCGCATGGGCTCCACCGTTCAGGTACACACCGACTGCCTCGGTTCCACCCCTTGCCGCTTTGGACAGCGTAACTTCAAGCACTCTGCAGTTGTTGTGGGCCCAGCTAAGCTCACCGGTGCTGACATTGATGTTCCGGATCTTCGTGGCGGTTTCTCCCACCTGATTGCCGCCCTTGCAGCAGAAGGCACCAGCCGTGTGACCGGCATTGAGATCATCAACCGCGGATACGAGCACTTCATGGAGAAGCTTGAAGGCTTGGGCGCTAACGTTGAGTTGAGCAACTAACACAAAGGGGTCTTGTCCGTGGTTAAGATCCTGGCTACAGGTGAGTCTGCAAAAACCAAGCGAGTTTTCTCTGTACTGGCCGGAATTGTCCGTCCGGTGATGAATGGATTGATGGGTAAGTCGTGGAAGGGTTTTGAAAACCTTCCACAGGGCGGATACATCGTTTGTCCCAATCATCTGACAGAAATTGATCCTCTCGTGGTGGGTCACGCCATTTACAGCAATGGCCGGCTTCCTCGCTGGTTGGCCAAAGAGTCACTTTTTAAGCCACCCGTACTCGGCTGGGTTATGCGTGCTTCTGGCCAGGTGCCGGTATCCCGTAACTCGGCCAGTGCCGGCGAATCCCTCAAGCAAGCTCAGAAGGTTCTGGATGCTGGCGGCGTCATCGTGATTTACCCCGAGGGCACTCTGACCAGAGATCCCAACCTGTGGCCAATGATTGGGCGCACTGGTGCTGCCCGTCTGGCCCTGCAGACAGGTGCTCCCGTGGTGCCCATGGCCCACTGGGGAGACCAAGAACTATTGCCGAGGTACTCCAAGAAGGTTTACCTCTTCCCACGTAAACATGTCACCGTATCCGTTGGTGCGCCGGTTGATCTTGATGACTTGCGGGGAGGTCCTCGTACCCGCACCGTTCTTCAGGAAGCAACTGACCGCATCATGGATGCGATTACTGGCTTGCAGGCAGAATTGCGTCAGGAAGAACCACCGGCAAAGCGTTGGGATCCGAGCGAACACGGCCAAGCTCAAACTGGCCGTAGTTTCGAAAAGCCGGATAATTAACCACAACACGTGATCATCACTTTCTAGAGGACTGAGAATGACTAAGCCGCTTCCACGTAAGATCGCTGTGATGGGTGCCGGTAGCTGGGGCACCACCTTTGCCAAGGTCTTGGCAGATTCTGTAGCAGATCAAGAAATTCCGGTGCAGATCTGGGCACGTCGAGATGACGCTGCTAATGAGATTAACGAACGCCATACCAATTCGCGCTACTTGCGCGAGACTAAGCTTCCTGCCAATATTTCAGCTTCCTCCAATCAGCGTGAGGTTTTGGAAGGCGCAGACTTGGTGGTCTTGGCAATTCCTTCACAATCGCTGCGACGCGAGTTGGCAGTGTTCAAGAAGTACTTTGAGCCTGAAGCTGTGTTGCTCTCACTGATGAAGGGCCTTGAACGCGGCACTGACCTGCGCATGAGTGAAGTTATCGCAGAGGTGACTCAGTTCCCAGAAGATCGTGTAGCGGTACTTTCCGGTCCAAACCTCGCTATGGAAATTGCCCGTGAACAACCAACTGCTTCGGTAGTTGCTTGTAGCGACGGAGAAACTGCACAGTGGATTGCAGAGCTGTGCTCTGCACCTTACTTCCGTCCTTACACTAACGATGACGTGCTCGGCGTAGAACTTGGCGGAATCGTCAAAAACATCATTGCGCTTGCCGTTGGTATGTGCGATGGCATGGGCATGGGTGACAACACGAAGTCCACTGTGATCACCCGTGGGTTGGCCGAGACTACTCGACTGGTTCTATCACTTGGTGGCCGCCTTGATACTTTGGCTGGCCTTTCTGGCCTTGGCGACTTAGTCGCTACCTGTTCTTCATCCTTGTCGCGTAACAACACTGCAGGACGGCTGCTGGGTCAGGGTCTCTTCCTTGACGAGGTCAATGACCGCATGTCTCAAACTGCCGAGGGCATCAAGTCCGCCCGTGCCGTCTTTGATCTCGCGCGTGCTCATGAAGTTGAGATGCCAATTACTGAAGCAGTGGTTATGGTTCTTGAAGGTTCACTGAGCGTTGAAAACATGGCAGCGCGACTGTTGTCCCGCGAGCTGAAATCTGAAGGAGAACAGAACTAATGGCTGATCGTAAACTCCGAGTCCTGCTCTTGTTTGGTGGACGTTCCTCTGAACACTCGGTGTCGTGCGTGACCGCAGCCGGCGTCATGCATGCCATAGACCGTGATCTCTTTGACGTTATTCCCGTGGGCATTACCCGGGATGGCGGATGGACTTTGCTGGACAAGGATCCAGAAGGCTGGGCTTTAGACTCCGGACAACTGCCGGAAATTTCTACGGTTGATCACCCAGTTCAGCTTTCGCCTGAACCAAACAAGACGTCTCTCCAAGCTTTCGCTGACGCGAAAATTTCAGAGATTTCTGAAGTAGACGTAGTTTTCCCACTCCTGCATGGACCTTTCGGTGAAGATGGTTCGATTCAGGGCCTATTGGAAACCGCGGGTGTGCCATATGTAGGCTCCGGCATTGCTGCTAGCGCCATGGGTATGGACAAGCACTTCATGAAGGTTGTTTTCCAGGAAGCCGGCTTCAATGTCGGCCCGTACGAAGTCGTCACCAACAAGCAGTGGCTACGGGACAGCGAAGCCGCACTGGCTCGTTGCGAACACTTGGAATACCCACTCTTTGTGAAGCCAGCTCGCGCCGGCTCATCCGTAGGTATCACCAAGGTAGATGTACCTTCTGACCTTCGTGCAGCTGTGGAGGTTGCTCGTGCCGAGGATCCAAAGGTCATCGTGGAACAGGGCATTGTCGGACGCGAAATCGAATGCGGCGTTCTAGAAGGACGCGGTAGTACCCCAGCGCGGGCATCGTTACCAGGTGAAATTGCAGTGGCAGATAACGGTCACACGTTCTATGATTTTGAAGCTAAGTACGTGGACGGCGCCGCGGCGCAACTTAGCTGCCCTGCAGACTTGAGCGAAGAAGCCACTACGGAAATTCGAGATCTTGCCGTCAAGGCTTTTGACTCTTTGGACGCTGAAGGACTTTCCCGAGTCGACTTCTTCTATACTCCAGATGGTCAATGGATTATCAACGAGATCAACACGATGCCTGGTTTCACGCCTTCGAGCATGTACCCGCAGATGTGGGATAAGACCGGTATTGGTTACCGTGAACTGATCAATGAGCTCATTGCTTTGGCGACTGAGCGAAACGTTGGACTTAGATAGAACTCATTTGGCCTCGCAAAAGTAATAGCGTGCGACTCGAATCAAATTCGAGTCGCACGCTATTACTTTTTAACGATGTGGAGAGTTTTACAATTCTTCAGACTTGTCGACACTCACGCAGGCCTTCTGGGCGGGGATCTTCGCTGCCGCGTCAGAAAGTGAAGCCAGTACGGTACTGGAGGGGATCACATTAGGATCAAGCACGACTTCAGTTGCTGGAGTTCGTCCGTAGGTAGTAAGCGTCCAGATGCCACTCTTATCGTCTTCGTGGGCAACCCAATCAACGTCATTGACTGATACGCAAGGATCTGTCGTTGGTGTGGGAACTTCAACGCCACATCGCAAAACTACTTGTGAAGGATCACCCCATGCGGAGGTCGCCTGAGAAGTGGTGGGACGACGTTCAGCGTCACCAATGGCATCTGGCAGAACAACCATCATTTCTGCACAAAGAGGATTAGAAGCATCGGGTGCTGCATCAACGGCAGCTACTGAAGAGCAAGAGGCAAGTAGCGAACTAGCTACAACTGCCATGGTCAGAACCCTGATAGATTGCTTTCTTTTTGAGTAACGTTTTGGCGACACTTCGGAATTCATGCTGAGTTTGGACACTTTATAAGCCTACATCCCTGTACAGCCGGATAAGATGTATTGAGTTGAAACTGTGAAAGGTAACTAATGTCCTTCGAAACGTACGAAGCGCGACCGCGCAAGAAGAAACACACTGGGCGCAATGTTGTGCTCAGCATCCTTGTTCTAGTGATGGTTGCGGCCCTAGTTGCGGCTGGTTACTTATGGAATCTTGGACGTACCTTCGACTCCCAGAGCGGAAAGATCTCTGACGCTTTCCCGGCCGAAGACACTCGTCCCGAGGTTAAAGAAGAGTCAAAAGACGCAGTCAACATCCTGCTTCTTGGCAGTGACACGCGAGCAACGCGAGACACCGACGAAACTGATGAAGAATTCGGAACCCTGCCAAATGGTGGCCGTTCGGACACGATGATGCTTGTTCACATCCCCGAAGACCGCAAGAACATCTATGTCACCTCGATCATGCGTGATACCTGGCTGAATATCCCTGGTGTAGGATCCGCAAAGATCAATGCCGCGTTTGCCCACGGCGGTGTGTCGAAGGCTGTTGAAACTCTTGAAGGACTCTTTGGCGTCCGTATCAACCACGTGGCATCCATTGATTTTGAGGGATTCAAAGGCCTTACCGACGCGGTTGGTGGTGTGACTATCAATAACCCCATCGCTTTCAAGCAGTCTTTGGCCAACGGCATCACTTTCCCTAAGGGAACCCAGACTCTTGACGGTGAACAGGCTCTTGCCTTCGTCCGTGAACGCAAAGCGTTCCCGTCCAGTGACTACCAGCGCGTCAAGAACCAGCAGCTCTTTGTTAAGGCATTGCTTGGCCAGCTCATGTCAAAGGATACGTTGACTAATCCGGCAAAGGTTTCGGATGCAGTGGGACAGATTGCACCGTACATTGCAGTTGATGATTCCCTTGATTCCGCAAAGGTAGCTTCTTACGCGACTTCCATGTTGAACTTGCGTCCAAGCGATATGGATTTCTTCACGCTACCAAACAGCGGCACCGGCCGCTCCGCTGACGGACAATCAATTGTGGTGCCAGATATGGACGCAATCAATAAGTTCGGTAAGGCACTGCAAGAAGACAAGATGGCTGAATTCGTGGAGTCGACTGACCTTTCACGCTAGTTCTGACTTAGGACCGATAATCTATGACCCCCCAAAAGCTCGATACGTCCGTGCGCGCCATCAAAGAATGGTTAGCACGGAGCGTGAAGAGTCTCGGGAACCATTCTGACCGGCTCAACGCCATCAATGTTTTCCCAGTAGCCGACGGTGATACGGGTAGTAACCTCTACCTCACCGCTCGCGCTGGCCATGATGCTGTGAGCGAGTTGGAAAGTGATGATATCGGTGGATTTCTAGAAGTTGCCGCGCGCGCCTCAATGGAGTCTGCGCGTGGCAACTCCGGAACCATCTTTGCCGTTTTCCTCAGTGGACTGAGCGAACCTTGGATTGGGCAAGAACGGTTGACTGCGCCACTTCTCGCTCTAGGGTTAGAACGGGCAAAAGTTCGTTCGTGGTCAGCGCTGAGCGAACCTGTCGAAGGCACCATGCTTTCGGTGATCAACGCGATCGCTTTGGCCGCTGGTTCTACGCTGGCTCATATCAAGACAGACCCGGAAAGTCGTGCTGCTTTGGACACGCTCCTGGTGCAGATGAAGCAGGCCGCACAGTTAGCTGTTAAAGGCACAGAAACTGAGCTGGAGCCTTTGCTTGAAGCTGGCGTGGTTGATGCTGGTGCGGTAGGCATGCTGATCATTATTGATGAGTTGTGCGCCGCGGTCAGGAATGACGATACTGATTTTTCTTCCTATGAATCCTTCCATGGCTATAAGATTCAAGATCCTCATGTGCATAAGAATGGTGAACCTGAAACAGGTGTTGAGGTGATGTGTACGGTTTCTCTTGACGCTCTAGGCGCAGCGACCCTCCGCGGCCAACTAGATGCCTTAGGAAACTCCGTGATCATGTCCCCGGTGAACCAGTTGGAAGAAGATACTTACCGCTGGCGTGTTCACGTCCACGTAGACGAACCACAACCAGCACTTGATCTCATTGGCAAGTATGGTGATCCGGTGAATGTCAGCGTAACGGACCTCTGCACCCACGATGACTGATCAGGGCACAGCACCATTTGAAGATTCTGAGCTTGCTACTTATCTCGGTGGTAAGAATGCTCAAGCCTTAGAAAAGGCTTTCGGCTATACAACTGTCGGAGATTTTCTCTGGCACTTTCCACGCCGCTATGTCGAAGTGGGCGAACTGACACCCATTGCCGAGCTTCCCTTTGACGAGCATGTCACTGTTGTCGCTCAAGTTGTCAATGTTAGTCAACGTCAGATGCACTCGCGCCGGGGATTTATCTTTGAAGTGACGGTGAGCGATGAGCTAAGCTCAGGCGGACAAGAACTGAAAATGACGTTCTTCAACGGGTACCAAGCCCGCAGTGACTTGATTGTCGGGACTATCGCCATGTTCAGTGGAAAAGTTGGTTGGTATCAAGACCACCTACAGTTGAGCCAACCCGATTACGCGGTTCTGGATGAAGCATCACAAGCGGATCCTCGACCAATCCCTATTTACCCGGCAACAGCGAAAATGCCGAACAAAAAAATTCGTGACTTGATGGGGCTTCTCATCCCACACCTTTCAGAAGAACGTCTGCCTGAATTTCTTCCGGAAGAGATTCTGCGCGCTCATCGCTACCCTGAACGCCACAGAGCATTTCTTGAACGTCATACACCTCGAGAAATCAAGAACGCGTACATCGCCAGACAGCGATTTGCCTTTGAAGAAGCCTTCGTTCTCCAACTGTCACTAGCTGAACGTAATCGTCAACTTGGTACGCAGCAGGCCATAACCCGTCCACGCGTGGAGGGACGTCTCGCCGACAAATTTGATAGACAGTTACCCTTTGAACTGACCGAAGATCAGCTTCAGGTGGGGGATCAGATTGCTGCTGATTTGTCGCAGGCCCACCCGATGCATCGCTTGCTTCAAGGTGAGGTAGGTTCGGGTAAGACCATTGTGGCGTTGCGTGCCATTCTTCAGGTAATTGATGCCGGAGGTCAGGCTGCTCTGCTGGCACCAACGGAAGTCTTGGCAGCGCAGCACTTCAGCTCCATCAAGAAGATGCTTGGTAAGTTGGCTGAACCCGGGCTCTTTGGCGAAGGTGAGGGAACTGGGGTAGCTCTGCTAACAGGGTCCGCCAAGACGGCTCAACGACGAGAAGCTCTCTTAGGTATTGCCAGCGGTGAGACTGGACTGATTATTGGTACTCACGCGCTGTTAGGGGATCAAGTTCAGTTTGCTGAGCTTGGTCTCGTAGTCGTTGATGAGCAACACCGGTTCGGTGTAGAGCAACGCGATGCTCTCCGGGCTAAATCAGGAGACTGGGTTCCTCACACATTAGTGATGACGGCAACTCCGATCCCTAGGACGGTGGCGATGACAGTCTTTGGTGATCTAGACACTTCAACAATTAAACGTTTACCTGCCGGACGTGCACCGATTCAAACTCATATTGTTCCTATGCAGCTTGCTGGTTATCGGGATAGGTTGTTCTCACGAATCACAGAAGAAGTTTCCCAAGGGCATCAGGTCTATGTGGTGTGCCCCCGTATCTCAGATACAACTGCTGAGCAAGGCGTGCTCCTTTCAACCTATGATGAACCTCCTGGTCAGACAATGAGCGTGGAAGCAATGATGGAACTGCTGGCAGGAATGCCAGAGTTTTCTTCATTGCGTGTTGAAGCTCTGCATTCGCAACTGGACGCGGCCCGGAAACAAGAACTCATGGATTCATTTGCCCGCGGAGAAATCGACGTACTGGTTTCCACGACGGTCATTGAAGTTGGTGTTGACGTGCATAACGCAACTCTAATGGTCATCATGGATGCTGAGCGTTTTGGTATTTCGCAGCTGCATCAGTTGCGCGGTCGTATCGGTCGTGGTGGATTGCCGGGAACCTGTCTCATGACGACGTGGTTAGACGCGGACCACCCTTCAGTATCAAGACTAAAAACCATCGAATCTACCCTGGATGGTTTCGAGTTGGCCGAAGCGGACCTCGCGGAACGACGCGAAGGAAACATTCTTGGTGTTCAGCAGTCTGGCAGTCAATCATCACTGAAAGAACTGAGCATCATCAAAGACCGCACCGTGATTGAGCAAGCGCGCGGTCATGTCGATGCATTGATGAAGATGCCAGCGTGGCAAACGAAGTACCCACGTCTCCTTGAGATTGTCGGAGCCTGGGCCGATGAATCAACTAAAGAATTTTTGAATAAGAACTAGTAAGAGAGGCTGGAATGAGCCGAATTATTGCTGGCGTAGCTGGCGGTCAGCCACTGAAATCAGTCCCCGGAGATGCGACTCGACCCACGACGGACAGAGTCAAAGAAGCACTCTTTTCTCGCCTTGAAAGCTGGGACCTTCTTGCTGGTGCTCGTGTTCTGGACCTCTTTGCTGGTTCGGGCGCTTTAGGAATTGAAGCTGCCAGTAGGGGAGCACGACAAGTAGTCCTTGTAGAGAAAGCTCCAAAAGCGGCTAGTGTTTGTCAGCAAAATGCTGCCCTAGTGAATAAGGTGCTGAAATCTACAGTAGTTTCAGTTCAACGTGGCTCAGTTGATTCGGTGCTGGATAGCTTCGTTAACACTTCGACGGGCCTAGCAACCCGAACCTTTGATGTAGTGCTGCTGGATCCGCCGTACCCTCTGACCGATGCAGAACTCGAAATCACTTTGCAGAAAATCGCTAAAGTCCTGGCAGAAGACGCGACTGTCATCGTTGAACGCTCCAGTCGTTCACCGGAACCGTCTTGGCCTGAAGAATTGGAGAATTTCTCCGATAAAAAGTACGGGGAAACCCACCTATGGTTTGCTGAACCTGTCGAGGTCTAAACCAGCCCGGGTTTCCGCCGGATATGGTCCTGCGGCTTGGCATTGTTGGATTAGTTCCTCCGAGATCTTCTGATTCGAAGCGGTGAGGATGAGGTTACCCGGGTATCTCTGGGTGAACATCTCTGGTGTTGAACTGAGCATCACGAAATCAAATGCAGACTGCGCAGCGGCAACTTGGGTTTTTGTGAATCGTAATGGGGGATCATCACCGACGTTGACGAACAACAATCCGTCAGTGGTCAGTGAATTTTTCAGCTCGGCGTAGTACTCCGGTGTAGTTAAATGTTCGGGTGCTTCGGGACCGGAGAAGATGTCAAGAATGATCACATCAAATTTCTCGTCGGCAAGTTCTTCGGCTAATACTGATCGAGCATCTGCTACCAGCGGCGTGAGCTTGCAATTGGTAGGTAGTGGCAATTGGGTGAGAACAAAGTCTAGAAGCTCTCGTTCAATGTCTACCGCTACGTGGGTACTTACTGGATAGACAACGCTAGCCCAACGCGCCAGCGTTAGTGCACCAGCACCTAGATGGAGCATCCGTAACGGTTTTTCTGCACCGCGTAACACCCTCAGATGATTTGCAATGCGTGACAAGTATTCGTAAAAGACTTCTTCGGGGTGCGCCAAATTGACGTGCGATTGTTCGGCATCGCCGATGGCAAGTATTTTTGAGCCTGGAACTAAGTCATCATCGTAGATGGTGGCATGTTCTTGCACGAAGCCTAGCCAACGCTTGACCGGTTTAACGCTCATCGGTTCAGGACCTCCGGAAGTAGCTGAAGCTTCTTAATAGCTTCGGTCAGGATCGGGGGCTTTTTGCAGAAAGCGAAACGTAGTAAGCCTTGGTAGTTGGATACGTTCTCTGGCCGGGCAAAAACGGACATGGGGATGGCTGCTACTCCCACCGATTCAGGCATGGCGCGAGCAACTTCAATCGCATCGTTACGTTTGAAGTTATTGATATCTGCCACGAGGAAGTATGTTCCTTGAGGACGAATGACGGGAATACCCGCATTTTCCAGCCCATCTGCGAGTATCTGCGCACCTGAGGCCAAGGATGCTGCGAAGTCTATGAAGAATTTCTCTGGAAGATTCAGCGCCTTGGCCACAGCAGGTTGAAAAGCTGGACCCGACGAGTAGGTGAGAAATTGCTTGATGGTGCGAATCGCGGTGATCAAGTGTTCAGGTCCGGTGGCCCATCCCACTTTCCAACCGGTGAAGGAGAATGATTTTCCTGCCGAAGAGATCGTGATTGTGCGTTCGAAGCCGCCGGGCAAGCTCGCGATGGGTACGTGTTTGGTTTCGAAAGTTAGATGTTCATAAACCTCGTCGGCAACAATGATGCAGTCATGTTGGTGTGCCAAGGCAATGACTTCACTCAAGACCTGTGTTGAAAACACGGCTCCTGTGGGATTATGAGGATTATTGATCAGAATGACTCGCGTCTTATCCGAGATGGCCGCTCTCAGATCTTCGATGCTGGGTTCAAACGTGGGTGCTTTGAGCTGAACGACCTTGTGCTTGGCATTGGCCAGGCCGATCATCGCTGCGTATGAGTCATAGAACGGTTCAAAGGTGACGACTTCATCGCCAGGTTCTAGGAAGGCCAATAAAGACGCGGCAATTGCTTCCGTCGCACCGGTGGATACGACTACTTCAGTGTCAGGATCAACATCCAAGGAGTAATAACGTTTCTGATGCTCGGCAATGGCCTGACGTAGTGGCAAGATACCAGATCCTGGTGCATATTGATTTGCTCCGGAAAGAATCGCGTCAACGGCAATTTGCCGAATTTCAACTGGCCCTTCTGTGTCGGGAAAACCTTGACCCAAATTGATGGCTTCATGCTTATTGGCAAGAGCAGTAATCTCTTCAAAGATTGTCACCCCAGGCTGGCCAGATTCGTCTAATAAATTAGCGCCGTGGGCTGTTCGTTGCCAAGGAGTCATAGAAATGCTCATAAGTTCATTATGAAGGGATGAATCTCAATAGAGCGGGACATAATCACCACGAATCGACAAAACTGGGGTTTCAACTCAACTATTTTGTTCGGTTCTTGATAGATTCGTGTCATGCGAAGAGCGGTTTGCCCTGGATCATTTGATCCCATTCACAATGGCCATGTTGAGATCATCGCTCGTGCAGCGAGCCTTTTTGACGAAGTGATAGTTGCGGTCTCCACCAACTACTCCAAGAAATACCGATTTTCTGAAGATGAACGGGTGAAGATGGTCGAAGAGACCGTCGGTGGCCTCAGGGGAGTATCCGCGATCCCTATGGGTCAAGGACTGCTGGCAGAGTTTTGCAAAGACCATGGCGCTGAAGCCATCGTCAAAGGCCTGAGAAGCACAGTTGATTATGCCTACGAAATCCCAATGGCAACGATGAACCGGCACCTGACCGGGGTTGAAACTGTCTTTCTTCAAGCTGACACCCGATTTACTCATTTGTCTTCGTCCCTGCTTAAAGAAGTGCAGACACTGGGAGGCGACGTGACAGAATATTTACCACGTGCTGTCGTGAAACGAATTACGAAGAGTTGACCAACTCCCGTATAGAAGCAGCCATATAGGACAGCGCAAGCTAGTAAGGAACCAACAAGATCATGACTTCCAATCGGCCAATTACTAAAGCGGTCATCCCTGCAGCGGGACTAGGTACACGCTTCCTGCCAGCAACCAAGGCTATGCCAAAGGAAATGCTTCCTGTGGTAGATAAGCCAGCAATTCAGTACGTGGTAGCGGAAGCTGTTCGGGCCGGTCTTATTGACGTATTAATGATTACCGGCCGAAATAAGCGCGCATTGGAAGATCACTTCGACAGGGTTCCATCGCTGGAAGCCTCCCTCGAAGCAAAGGGTGACGATAAAAAGCTCGCCTCCATTCAAGAAGCCACTGCTCTTGGAGACATTCATTACATTAGACAGCGTGATCCGCGTGGATTGGGACACGCCGTGCTGTGTGCCAAGCAACACGTTGGTGACGAACCATTTGCGGTACTCCTAGGCGATGACTTGATTCATGAACAAGATGAATTGCTGACTCAGATGATTGAGGCTCAGAAAGTCACTGGCGGTTCCGTCATCGCTCTGATGGAAGTGGATCCTGAACATATCAGCGCCTATGGCTGTGCTGATGTTGAACGCGTTGAGGGCACGGATTACGTCAAGGTCAATGGCCTTGTGGAGAAGCCAGCCAAGGAAGAAGCACCAAGTAATTTGGCGGTAATCGGACGGTATTTGTTGCACCCGCGCGTCTTCGAAGTACTAGAACACACTAAGCCTGGGCGTGGAAATGAAATCCAGCTGACCGACGCCCTACAGGGACTAGCACTTGCTGAAGGTGAAGGTGCGGGAGTACACGCAATCGTCTTCCGCGGGAGACGCTACGACACCGGAGATAAACTCAGCTACCTGCAAGCAAATATCACCCTTGCGGTTGAGAATGAAGACCTCGGTGAGGATCTCAAAGTCTGGCTCAAGGAATTTGCTGCCGGTCTATAGTTGAGTCTGTCGGCGAAGACTACTCAGGGTAATCACAATTTCTCTGGGTAGTCTTTTTCATTGCACGAAGTCACTTGGATGGTCCGTTGACTTCTACGGAATGTCTTAGTGGAGAACTTTCTAGTATGAGATTAAAAGATATTGATGATGCGACGTTCGCATCGCGTAGCGCTCGCTACGGTGCAGAACGTAAGAAGAAACGACGCGTTCGCACGATCCTAACGTCGATTGTTGCCGTAGTTTTGGTGGCTACGTTGGGTGCCGGATACTACGTTTTTGACTTGCAACGTCAGTTCAAAGAAAAATCAAATACCTTGTCGCTGAACCTGACCACAGAGCAGCAGGAAGCGCGTCCCGTTAAGGACCCAGACGATGGATCAATGAATTTCTTGATGATCGGTGTTGACCACGCGGATGAAGATGCCCCATCAAACTCAGCGTTGCAAGGTGCAGTAAGCCAACGTAGCGACTCGATGATGTTGGTCCATATTCCCGAGGACAGATCACAAATTTATGTCATGTCATTGGTTCGCGACATGTACGTCGATATTCCCGGGTATGGGAAGAACAAACTTAACGCAGCTGTGTCCCTTGGTGGTGTGCCTTTGCTATTGCAGACCGTCGAAGGCATGTTTGACACTAAAGTTGACCATATCGCGATGATTGATTTTGACGGCTTCAAAGAACTGTCCACAGCTCTAGGGGGAGTGAAAGTCAAAAACGACATTCCCTTCACCGCGCACGACACCGACTATTTCTACCCTGCCGGCGATATCACCCTCGAAGGCGATCGGGCACTGCGATTTGTGCGAGAGCGCAAGTCGTTTACCAACGGCGACTACCAACGCGTGGCCAATCAGCGTAAATTTATCGCCGCTGCTGCTGGACAGCTTTTGTCGAAAGATACCTTGTCCAACCCGGTGAAGCTTTACGACATCGTGGACAAAGTCTCGCCGTACCTCACCTTTGATGACGGACTGGACGCGGCGACCATGGTGGGTCTGGGCAAACAGCTGAGTAACGTGGATCCAGAAAACATGGCCATGTTCACGGTACCGACGGCAGGCACATCCACCACTGCCGATGGCCAATCTATAGAATTGGCCGATGAAGCCGCGATCAGCAAGATCGGTAAGGCTCTTCAAACTGATTCCATGAGCCAGTACCTCAAGGAAAACCCGCCAGAAGAGAACTAAACCTGGTTGTGCTCTGAACAACACTGAGTTCGTGCGTGAATGAACGACTATTGATTTACGATCAACTAGAATTTGAACATCCATGCCTTGTAGGCGATGGATAGTTCTAAACCCGAAAAAAGAGGAATGAATTCGCATGACAGTAGCGGAGGAAGCCGAGTCTTACGGCTTGCACCGCGTGGGTGCACGTCCTACGCTGGCTAATTACCTCAAACAGACCTGGCAGCGCCGACAGTTCATTTACGAATTGGCAAAGGCGCGTGTCCAGTCCCAGAACGAGAAAAACCGTTTGGGCATGATTTGGATCGTGCTTAAACCTACTTTCAATGCTCTGATGTATGGGTTCATTTTCGGTGTCTTGCAGGGCGCTAATAAAGCGGAAGATTTCCCGGTCTTCGTGATTATTGGTGTGTTCCTCTTTGAGTTCTTCTCCTCTTCGATGAGCAGTGGTGCGAAAGCGATTACGGGAAACAACGCACTAGTGCAATCTTTGTCGTTCCCGAGATTGGCCTTGCCGGTAGCGCAGGTAACGCAAAACGTATTGACGCTCATGCCAATGTTAGGCGTCATGTTCATTTACTCGGTGATACTTGGAACTACACCGAAATGGACCTGGTTTGCCATCATTCCTATTTTGGTTATTTTCTGCGTCTTCAACCTCGGAATTGCGCTGATTTGCGCGCGAATCACTGTACATGTTCGTGACTTTACGCAGATCCTACCGTTGATTAGCCGTGTGCTGTTCTATACCTCTGGCGTTTTGTTTAGCGCGGACCGTCTACTGAGCCACTGGCCTTGGATGATTGCGATCTTTGATGTGCATCCGGTTTATCAAACTCTGCAGCTTGCACGTGGAATGGTGATGAATAACGCTGAGTATGATCCTTGGGCATGGTGGGTCATCACGGCTTGGGCTGCGGTGACCATGATTTTTGGATTGATTTACTTCTGGAAGGCAGAGGAGCGTTACGGACGTGCGAATTAGCTTTGACGATCTGATCAACCCAGACTTACATCCTGAGTACGAGCCCGCGCCAATTTTTTCTGATGACACGTCATTCATCGACGTGGTTAAGCCAGAAGACATCAAGAGCTCACAGCTCAACATTGATTCTTCTCGCAATCCGGTAGTTGTCGTTGACAACCTGCACGTAAAGTATGAAGTATTTTCCAGCGGTAAGGCTGTAGGAAATGCTGGCGCGAGGCGACTGTTACAACCAAAGCTGAAAGGCGTTCGAAGCGTTCATGCGTTGAAGGGCATTACCTTTGTTGCCTACGAAAATGAATCTATTGGCGTGATCGGTTCCAACGGCTCGGGAAAGTCTACGTTGCTTAAAGCAATTACCGGACTGACTCCACCGTCGAGCGGGGCAGTTTATGCGCGCTCACGTCCAAGTTTGTTAGGTGTGGGTGCTGCCCTTATACCTGACCTGTCAGGGGACAAGAACATTACTCTGGGTGGACTTGCGCTCGGCTACAACCGTGAAGAAGTTGAAGCCATGCGTGAAGACATCATCAAGTTCGCAGAACTTGAAGAGTTCATTGATCTTCCAATGCGAACGTACTCTTCCGGTATGGGCGCAAGATTAAAATTCGCCATTGCTGCGTCAAAAAAGCACGACATCCTCATTATTGATGAAGCGTTGGCCGTCGGTGACGCTAAATTCCGTAAACGTAGTGAAGCGAAGATCCGTGAAATCCGGGATAGTGCCGGCACAATCTTCAACGTTTCCCACTCCATGAATTCGATCAAGGACACGTGTGACCGTTGTATTTGGATTGAAAAAGGCGTTCAGATGATGGATGGGAAGCCTGACGACGTCATCAAGGAATATCAAAACCACCAGAAAGCAAAGAAGTAAGGCGCGAATGACTGACTTCCCAGGAGTCTCTTATGTCATGCCGGTTCTGAACGAGGCAGGCTACCTAGGCGATGCCGTCACCTCAATTCTCAACCAGCAATACGGAGGGGACAAAGAGCTTGTAATCGCTCTTGGTCCCAGCACCGACGGGACCAATAAAGTTGCACAAGAATTAGCTGAGGCTGATTCGCGCATAACGTTGGTTGACAACCCGCAAGGGCGTACTCCGGTCGCCTTGAACCTCGCGATTCGTGCATCGAAGTATCCAATCGTCATTAGGGTCGATGCGCATAGTGAGCTACCCATCGACTACACCGAACGCGGAGTTGCTACTCTGCAGCGAGTTGGCGCGCATGACGTAGGTGGCCTCATGGACGCCCGTGGACGTTCTGCCATTCAGCGCGCTATCGCTGCCGCGTACCATTCCAAATTTGGTTTTGGTGGACCGGCCTATCACTCGGGCGCGCCCGAAGGGGAAGCAGAGTCCGCGTATCTTGGAATTTTCCGCCGTGAAGTGTTTGACGAAGTCGGTTTCTACGACGAAAACATGTGGCGTGCCCAGGATTGGGAATTGTGCCTCCGTATTCGACAGGCCGGACATAAGGTTTGGTTTGATCCGGAACTGAAGGTCGGATATTTCCCGCGTGATACCTTCGGAGCCTTAGGGCGGCAGTCTTACGCCTCTGGAACGTGGCGTGGTGAAATTGCACGGCGTTTCCCTGAGGGCAAGTCATTGCGACACGATATGCCTCCGCTGTTGCTTGCTGGGGTAGCTGCTGGCGCAATCGCCTTGGCAGTCATTCCTTTTACCCGGGACAGTGCGCCACGACCAGTATCTGTTCTTTTAGGACTCACCGCATCGATTCCATTGGTCTATGCCGCGGCATCATTGTTTGCGGGTTTTTCGTCTAAAGCGAGCGGGGTTAAGGAAAAGCTTCTCGCTGCGTACGCTTTCCCTGCCATCCATTTGCCTTGGGCTGCTGGTTACCTCAAAGGACGAATCTTTGGGGCGGCAGGAACTTTTGATAAGGGCCGCGTTAAGTGACTGTAGACCGACCTAAGAATCCAACTCTGGATCAGCTTCGGGCAGTGTGCCAACCGCCCGAGGTCAAGGCTCGCAAAAATGCAGAGCATTGGACAGCTGAACTCTATCTGCGTCACATCTCCATTTATCTGACGGCTGTTTTGGTGAGAACTCGGATCACGGCCAATGGTGTGACTGGATTAATGATTCTTGCGGGCTGGTTCATGTCTCTTGCTCTGCTGATACCCGGAATTTGGGGACCGATTCTTGCAGTAGTGCTCTCACAAGTTCAGTTGTATTTTGATTGTTCCGATGGTGAAGTGGCCCGTTGGCGTGCTTCACAATCACCTCGCGGTATTTTTATCGACATGGTGGGGCACCACACAACCGAAGCATTGATTCCTATTGCTTTGGGATACCGTGTGTTCAAAGAACTGTCGGTAGACGGTGCGATGAGCACCCAAGCATGGCCAACATTGTTCATGGGTGCTTGCTTGTCAGTTCTGCTGGTATTGAACCGTTCACAGTCCTTGATGGTTCATGCGGCACGAGGCATGGCAGGACTATCTAAGCTTCCAGACACGGCTGAAGCACGTGCGGTTTCAACAACTACCGTTATCGGACGCCTGCGCTCTTTGGCTCGTTTCCTTCCATTCCACCGCCTGCTACACGCAGTTGAACTAAGCTTGATCATTCTGGTGTGCTCGGTCATCTCGGCAATTGCTGGAGTGCCAGGTCTCGCAGAGAAGTGGATGATCTGGATTCTGCTTCCGGCCTGTGTCCTAGTGAATGTTGGACACTTCCTGTCCAACATGGTGTCCTCACGATTGAGGGCTTAGAACTTAGCAGTAACAAGTAATGAAATGGAAAGGGTGACACATGGATAATCGACTCGCTCCTACGATTGGCGTTGTCGTATTGACCATGGGCAACCGTCCGGTAGAACTGCGTCGAGCCTTGGACTCAATGCTTGCTCAACGAGACGTCAGCATCGACGCTGTCGTTGTTGGCAATGGTTGGGTACCGACGGATATTCCTGAAGGAATCAAGACTCACTATCTTCCCGAAAACCTTGGGATTCCTGCCGGTAGAAATGCCGGTGTGTCTCAAGTTAAGGGGGAGTACCTGTGCTTCCTTGATGACGATTCCTGGTTCCTGGATGAAGATTTTCTGATTGCCGCTGTCCAACGCTTTAAAAAGTATCCACGGATGGGACTGCTTCAGCCTCGTATTACCGACCCTGAACATAGTGATCAGAATCCAACGCGTTGGATTCCTCGTCTTAAGAAGCGCACTGCTGAAGAACCCAGCCGTGTCTTTCACGTCGGTGAAACCTGTCTTGTAACCACGCGTGAGCTTTTTGATCTCACCGGAGGCTGGGCTGGTGGATTCTGGTACGCACACGAAGGCATCGAACTAGCTTGGCGTATTTGGGATACCGGGACCTATGTTTGGTATGCGGGCGACATGCGTATTGGACATCCTGTAGTTGACCCGCGCAGACATGAAGAGTTCTATCGACTCAACGCACGCAACCGTGTGTGGCTCGCACGGCGAAATTTGCCAGCACCTTTCAGATGGATCTACCCAACAACATGGATGTTGATTGAATGTCTGCGAATGCGCAAAAGGCCTAATGCCGTAAACCAATATCTAGCTGGTTGGAAGGCCGGATGGAAAGGTAGCCCCTGGTACCGGGAGCCACGTTCCAAGCTGCGTTGGATTACTCTGCTGAGAATGACATTGTCCGGACGACCACCAATTATCTAGCGAGCTCTCTACGTCTCATGGAGTCCTATGAGCAGCACAGGTGTCGAACGTGATTTGCATTACTTGATTCTTAGTAGCCTTGATGGGTAATTGATACAGTCATCCATCAAATTCAAAGAATTTGTACACGCCGAGGAATCTCGAACCGCATCCACTGAGCCGTAGAATAGCCAGATGAAGTTACAACAGGAGGAACAAATGGGAAAAACAGTATTAACTTACGGAACTTTTGACCTCTTCCACATTGGACACCTGAACATTCTCAAGCGTCTGAAGGAAAAGGGCGACCGTCTGATCGTTGGCGTATCAACGGACGAATTCAACGCCGTGAAGGGTAAGAAGCCAGTCGTACCTTTTGAGCAGCGTCGCGAAATTGTCCAAGCCATCAAGTACGTAGACCTAGCGATCCCGGAAGAAAACTGGGAACAGAAGCGTCTGGACATCAAGAAATATGATGCCAAGGTCTTTGGCATCGGCGAAGACTGGAAGGGTAAATTCGATGACCTCGGCGATGAGGTTGAAGTTGTTTACCTTCCACGTACGTCCGGCATTTCCACGACAGAGATGAAGCGTGTGCTCAGTGAGTTTGATGAGCGCCATGTTGAGTCTCTGAAGAGTACGCTAGATACGTTGAGCCAGATCGTTAAAGAGCTGAGCTAGCCAAAGTTTTATCCGGCAGTCAGTTGAAGCATTCTAGTGAAAGATCCCATGTCTAGCGAGAACATCACCAGTTCCATCAAAGCAAGTGTTAAAGGTGTCTTGCGTAAGGTCGGCCGTCGGCCTGAGGCGAAGCGTCTTACCCGGGCGATGGGCTTTGTAAATCGGCCTGCAGGTGCCAACGTTGGCGTCTCCAACATTCCGGTTCCCGGCTCTGTGGCCGTGTACTTTGGTGATGGTGCCGACAAGATTTACCAAGTGTCGCAATGGTTGCCCGTTCTTGAAGAACTGCATCAGACCGAAGAAGTCTTGCTGGTGTTCCGTACCGTCAGTGCCTTCAATGCTGCGGGCAAGCTGACGGATCTTCCAAGGATCTTTGCGCGTCGTTTCACTGATCTCATGGATCTCTATGACGATAATGATCTGAAGTTAGTCATCTACGTGAATAACTCACGTAGCAATTTCCAGTCTCTGGATCATCCACGACTGGTGCATGTTCACGTCAATCACGGCGAAAGCGACAAGCTTTCCATGGTGTCCAACAAGGCCAAGGCCTACGATAAGGTCTTTGTTGCTGGTCCCGCTGCGATCAAGCGTCACGAAACTATGCTGATTGATTTTGACTTCAATAAGTTGGTTGTCACTGGGCGTCCGCAGCTTGATATTGATTTCAAGCGTGAACTTGAGCCAAGTGACAAATTTGATGTCATGTATGCGCCTACCTGGGAAGGCGAAAATGATGACAACAACTACACCTCGTTGGATCGTTATGGCGTAGCTATTGTCGAAGCGCTGTTGGCGAATCCAAGCCTGAGGATTATCTACAAGCCTCACCCGAGGATTGAGACAAGTAAGACTCCTGAGGTTGCACAAGCTCATCAACAGATCAAGGATCTGTTGCAGGCATCCATCGATGCGGGCTCAGGTCACGTGATCTCAGAGCAGGGCAATATTCTTGCCATGTTTGAGTCCACGGACGCGCTGATTACCGATGTATCGAGCGTCGGTTTGGATTACTTGTACTTGCAGCCAGAGAAGCCTTTGGTGATTTCGGATCGCCGTAATAACCGTAAGAACCTCTTGCGGGACGCTCCGATTGCTCAGGCCTGTCACGTGATTGACCGTAAGTCTGTTAACGATTTGCCTGCACTCTTCGAAGATGCTCTCACCAATGATGAGCATAAGACTGAACGCCTAGAAATGCGCGAGTTCTACTTCGGCGAGTTAACCCGTGGAGAATCAACCAAGCGCTTCCAGCAGGTTGTCAAAGACCTGATTGCTGAACGCCAAAAGAACTTGGTGAATTTCCGAGGTTGGCATAGTTAAGCGTCAATAGTTTTTCATATGAGCACCCCGAGCCTTCGTCATCTGGCTTGGGGTGCTCATTGTTCTGTATTTAGTTCTGCCCTTAACGATCCCAACACTCAGTCTCTTATTGGAGAAATTGGGCCGCTGCTAAGGCAGAATCGATAGTTATGCGGGCACAAGTCATCATGTGCCCAAAAGTTTGATCTCGCTTGAAGGAAACAAAACTGGTGGATGATTTTCGTACACGCGTAGCCCTAGGCATTGGCCGTCGCATTGAACGGTTGGGCCGTTATCGGGTTGCAGCTCTGTATTACGAGCGCACCTTGGCTACAGGTCTTTCGCAATCTGCAGAAATTCAGTTCCGCTATGGTTTCAGCCTTTACAAGTGCAAACAGTATGCAAAGGCCATGTCACAAATCGAGGCGGCGGTAGCACGCCAGCCCCATCGTTTTGGGTGGATCCAGACTCTAGCCTTGACCATGCAGCGTCTGAAAAAGTATGACCGTGCTCTTGAACTTTTTGCAGCCTCCAGCCAAGGTGACCCAACTAAGATCGCCTGGCGCATTCGCTGGGCCAAATGTGCTCGCCTGGCTCGTAAGGCAGATGCAGCATCAGCCGTACTGGATAAACTCGTCGCAGACTTCCCCGATAATCCAGAAGCTTCGGCTGCCATCGCTAACTTCTTGCTAGATAGTAGCCAACGCTGGCGGGAACTAGATATACGTCTGCAATACGAAAACCAACACACCCAGGACCCCAAGTGGTCGTACCTGACCGCTGAGGCTGCTGCGTACATGTCCCGCTTTGAGCTGGCGGAACAGCATTATCGCAAGGCACTCGAATTTGATGACCAACAAGTGAAATATTGGTATGGTCTCGGGCGTAGTTTAGAGGAGCAGGGCAAACACGAAGAAGCTGAATCGGCTTACTCTAATGCGGTACTGCGATCGGCGGACACGTCGGTCCAAAAAATTGGTATCGGCAAACTTCACGAACGTGAAGATGACTGGAACCGCGCCCTAGATGCTTATGAAGCGCAACTGGCTGACGTTGAAGAAGACGTTGATCTTTATCTGCTTAACTACCGTGCCGGTGAAGCAGCTTCGCGTCTTTTTGAATTCCGTCAGGCTGCCGAGTATTACCAGCATGCCGAAGAGCTCGCCGAAAGCATTGAAGACCGGGTATTGGCCGGTTATGCGCAGGGACGCGTGCTCTCACGTGCCGGCGATTTCAAAGCTGCTTCTAAGTGCTTCGCGCGCTTTGTTGATGTGCTTTCAGATCAGAAGCGCGTTGATGCGGCTGTCGCTTTGTTCCGCTACGCATACAGCCTGCACCAAACTGGCCAGTATGCCCAAGCCAGTGAACGCTACCTCCAAGCAGCTTCTGAATGGGGCTATCTTGGCGCATCCTTCCGAGGTTCTAAAGCCGCTGGCCCTCGCGCCAATGAGCACCGACAGCGTGCAGCTATTTGTGCTGCGCGGGGTGACTGGGCCGGAGCTGCTTCGGCGTATGCTGAGGCGATTTGGCACGCCTCATCAACTGAGCGACAGTGGCAGGCCCGGGCCGGTCAGGCTTATGCAAAGCTAGGCAATTTTGAGCAAGCCTGCCATTACTTTGAGGGCATGTTGCTGTTCACTGAAATTTCCGTGGCTGGTCTAGGTAATGCACTGAAGGGAGTGGGCCGCCGTCGTGGTGCTTTGGCTATCCACGCACGTGATGTTGAAGAGCTGGATGAGAATCTTGTGCTCTTTGAGTCCTCTCACGGCAAGAATGTTCACTGCCATCCGTTCGCAATCTATCAAGCGATGCGACAGGACCCGCGTTTTGCTCACTTCCGTTATGCCTGGGTCTATAACGAGTCTTCTGAGATTCCTGCTCAGCTGGCCAATGATGCGGACGTTGCAATCATCAAGCAGCATTCGGACAAATACATCAAGCTACTAGGGACAGCTAAGTACCTGGTCAACAACGCGACGTTCCCTACATACTTTGCTCGTCGCGACGGCCAGAAGGTCCTCAACACCTGGCATGGCACACCGCTAAAGTTCATGGGCAAGCTCGTCAAGGATGGCGTGGCTGAACACCGCAATGTCCAACGTAACTTCCTGCAGACCACTCACATGATGGTGCCCAATACTCATACTCTCAAGACATTGAGCACGGATCATGATCTTGACGGCTTGTTCCCGGCTAAGGTCGCCTTGAGTGGAAGTCCTCGCATTGACCAGATGGTGAATATGAGCCAGGAGCGTCGAGACGAGATTCTGAATGAATTGGGTATTGATCCGCTGAACCACCAGAAAATTGTGCTGTTTGCGCCAACCTGGAGGGGACAGCTCAAGGCCCGTTCATACGATGTGAACGGACTCGTGGAGGATTTGGCTGCTATGGCTCAGGGCGAGCATCACATGCTCTTCCGTGCCCATCGCTTCGCTGAGCAGCTCATTGGTGATGCTGAACTCGATGCCACTGTGGTGCCTTCTTCCATAGACACCAATGAATTACTCGCCGTTGTCGACGTATTGATCACCGATTACTCGTCGATTTTCTATGACTTCTTGCCAGCCAAGAAGCCGGTTATTTTCTATACCCCGGACTTTGAAGCTTATGAAGCAGAGCGTGGACTGTACTTTGAACGCTCCACCTGGCCAGGTGAAGTGCTCAACTCAATTGACGATGTTTCAGCAGAGCTCAAGGCTGCGCTTAGTGCTGCTGAAGGACAGCTGCATAGTAACTTCGCCAAGAACCTTGAAGACTTTGCGCCAATGGAAGATGGCAAGGCAACCGAGCGTGTCATTGAATTCTTCTTCTTTGACGATGATTCGCATGTACTTGCACCCCTAGAGGATGAACGCAAGAAACTGTTGTTCTACCAGGGCCCGTTCAAGCCCAACGGCATCGCGACAGCCTTTACCAACCTCATCGGTTCGTTGGATCCTTCGAAGTATCACGTGTCCGTAGCTGTTGATATGGGTGCGGTGGCCAGTAATGCCGATTCCTTAGAGATCCTGAATTCTCTGCCAGAACATGTAAAAATCCTGCCACGAGCCGGAGCCACCATCATGTCTGCCGAAGAACGTTGGGTATCCGACGGATATCACGCTCACCGTGGTTTCGATTCGCCGGGTGCCGAACAAGTCCACTTGGGTACTATGGCGCGCGAGATGCAGCGTTCCTTTGGTGATGCGCGCTTTGACGCCGCTATCAATTTTGAGGGTTACTCGCGATTCTGGGCTAGCTTGTTCGCATCGGCTCATACCAACGCTGAAAGAACCTACATTTACCTGCACAATGACATGGTTGGTGAATGGAAGCTTCGCTTTGGGACCATGCCAGGACTCTTTGCGACCTACCGCCACTATGATCAGTTGGTCTCCGTGACGCAAAGTGTAGGGGAGAAGAACGTCAAGGAACTCTCCAGCCAGTTTGGTTTGGAAGAAGAAAAATTCACCGTATCTGAAAACCTTTTGGACCTTGAGAAGCCATTACTGTGGTCCACGTTGGAAGAGCCAGTTCATACCTTCGAAGGCGACGGGTTGACCGTATTCGCCAACATGGCACGACTGTCCCCAGAAAAGGGGCAGATGAAATTGTTGGAGGCTTTCGCTCAGGTACATGAACAGCACCCGCAAACTCGTTTGTTAATGATTGGCGATGGCCCACTGCGCACAGATCTTGAAACTGAAGTTGATGCTCGTGGTCTCACTGGCAAGGTGGTTATCACCGGCCTCTTGTCGAACCCATTCCCGACGCTGAAGACTGCTGATTGTTTCGTCTTTTCTTCAGACTATGAAGGTCAGGGATTGGCGATGGTTGAAGCGATGATGTTGGGTCTACCAGCTATTTCTACCGATGTGGTGGGTTCACATAGTGTGCTTGTCGATGGTTATGGATTACTGGTTGAAAACTCCGCTGCCGGCTTAGTCGATGGTATGAGCCAGTACCTGAACGGTTATCAAGCTGAGAAGAAATTCGACGCACAAGAATACCAAGACGGCGCACTTGCTCAGTTTGAACAGCTCGTTGACGGCGTAAAAGTCTAGGCACAGCTAAAACGCAGAGTACAAAGTAAGAAGTGGCGTGTTCTAACGATTGTTAGAACACGCCACTTCTTAAATTTCTCGTAGCTGCTACTAGCCTTCGGCCCGAGCTTCAACCAAGGCTAGTGATTCTGAAACAAAACGTTCCATACTGGCTCCTGGTGAGACATCTCCGAAGTAATACTCAACGACTTCACGCAGACGCTCGTCTTCCTCGGATAACGCCGAACGAACAAGGGTGCAAATATCTTCAGATGCCTCTGAATCCAAACCTGGGACCTTAGACAGAGCAGGGGAATCCGTGACCGTAGCTGCTTTTGAGACAGGGGTAGTGACGAACATTGGCTTACCGGTGGCCATGAAGTCATAAGCCACTGCCGAAATGTCTGTAATGCAAAGATCAGAGGCAGACCATTGCCATCCCCAGTGTGTGGTGTCATCAAAAAGTAAGCGGGCTGCTGAAGTTGCGTTTGCCGCTGCCAACTTCTCACGGATGCGCTCAACGGCTTGACCGTAGGCGGCTGAATTCACGCCTGAACGTGGATGCGGGCGGAAAATTACGTTGAAGCCACCGTCCTTGATCAGCGCCTCAACCAGCTTTTCACCATGCGAGACTACCGAACCATATTGCATGGAAGGGCGGTCACCTTCCCATGTTGGCGCGTAGAGCACCGTCGGAAGAGACGTATTCAGCGAGTACGGGGCAAGGTAGGAAACATCAATCTGCGGCCGGCCGATAAGGCGAGTACGGGACTGCGCATCAAAGTTACGCAGGTGCAGGTCCAGCCGATCACGGGCGGCCTGACCCGCAGAGAATACGTAGTCGTAGGCTTTGAGCTGGTTGGACCACATGTAGGCCTTTTCGCTTTCGCCATGGCTGATAAATACGTGATCCGGGCTGTTGAAACGCATCATCTGGAAGTTGCGGATGTTTTGGTTAACGTAAAACACCAGACGCAAGTCCTGGGTGTTGACGAGTTTTTCAACGTCTTCAATTGTCGGTGCATAGTGAATGGGTAGCGGGCACTCTTCACGCAGTTCCAAAGCGGAGTCTGGACGACGGGTAATAACGACAACTGGAACGTGTTGCGCCAAGTGTTTGAGCGGTTCGTACCACTGCCGAATCTGGTACGCGTTGACCATTTCGTCGGCAAAATACAAGGCGACCTTGTAGCGGTTTTCACCGGTGGGTAGCTGGTAGAGCTCACTAGCATGGCGTTGAATGAATTTGCGCTGTTGCCGGGCCGTCAAGCGTTGCCGAACATAAGATGCCGCACTATTCAGATTTTTCAACACCGTCATTTGAGATCCTCCACCATACATACACGTCAAATGTCCCTCACAATCATAGATGTCCGGATCAGGCTGGCGCGGTTGCCATGCCTGATACTCGAACTGTCATTGGCAGTCATTAGTCGTCTTTTCGCCCTCCGGTGCGCTACGCTGTGGTGAGTGCAACACCGTCATCAGGGTTCGAAAGCTGGTTTCAGTTTGGGATCTTGGGCAACGGCAAGCTAAGATGAAATGTCGGACTATGTTTCTATAGGAGTCATCATTAGCGATAAGCGTTCTGATCGATCGTCACACGGCGAACTCGATCGCAACTCGCCTCTGGTTTTTTCAACCAGAGAGCTCGGCCGTTCGCCTGGCTCAATGAAAACTCTCAACGAGCAGGTTTCGGCTCCCGCAGATGTGGGAAATGCACTCATCGGCATTCGTGGAGGATCTGAGCTTGACTTAGATCTTCGCTTTGAAGCCGTGCATGAAGGAATTTTGGTATCGGGTACCGCTACAGCACAAATTGCTGGGGAATGTGGACGATGCCTAGATCCCATCGAGTACGACTACGAGGCTGATATTCAAGAGCTCTTCTACTATGAAGAGAGCGAAGAATTCGAAGACGATGATGATGTGGATCAGTATTGGGTAATCGGTGACTTGATTGACATCGATCCGGTATTACGGAGCGCAGTGGTTACCGCCCTGCCGTTCCAGCCGGTTTGCCGGGAAGATTGCTTGGGGCTCTGCAATGAATGCGGAATCAACCTCAACGAAGACCCCGAGCATCACCATGAGATTCTGGATCCACGTTGGGCAGCGCTAGCGCAGCTGTCCGACAATGTCGCAGATGATGCGACAACAACTAAAACGTCAGACAAGAGAGAAGAGAAGTAGTCGTGGCTGTTCCAAAGCGGAAGATGTCCCGTGCGAATACTCGTGCCCGCCGTTCTCAGTGGAAGGCTACCGCGCCGAACCTGGTGAAGACCGTTGAAAACGGTCGCGTAACTTACAGCCTGCCTCACCAGGCTAAGGTTGTCACCGACTCGGCTGGTACCGAACTGTTCCTTGAGTACAAGGGTCGCAAGGTCGCAGACGTCTAAGACATGTCTTCTAAAGAAGAACTTATGAAGCGTCTCGGAATCGAAATTGATTCCGAGACGTTTCGTCTTGCATTTACCCATCGCTCGTATTCATACGAAAACGGTGGCATTCCAACCAATGAACGCCTTGAATTCTTAGGCGATTCAATTCTTGGCTTCTGCGTGGCTGAATACCTCTACGCAAAATTCCCAGACCTTCCCGAAGGTGACCTCGCCAAACGCCGTGCTGCCATCGTCAGCACCCGTGCTCTAGCAATGATTGCCCGTGATCTGGAAGTTGGGAAACACCTCCTGCTTGGACGTGGCGAAGCCCAGTCCAATGGTGCCGATAAGTCATCCATTCTGGCTGACACCATGGAATCAATTCTCGGTGCCACTTACCTAGTGCAGGGAATGGACGCAGCTCGTGCATTCGTCCTACGCTTTGTCACACCTTTACTTGAAGATCCTCGCCTGCTCGGTGCTACCACCGACTGGAAGACCGTCATTCAAGAAGTCGTCGCTTCCCGTAAGCTAGGCGAACTTCGCTACCAGGTCACCGGTTCCGGCCCGGATCACGCCCGTACATACCTCGCCGTGCTACATATCGATGACAAAGGCTATGGTGAAGGCCACGGGCCATCGAAAAAAGAAGCTGAACAGGAAGCAGCCCATCAAACATGGTTGCAGCTTAATCCTGGCGAGCAGATTCCCAAGAACTAAGAACCTCATCGATGCCTGAACTGCCAGAGGTGGAAGTAGTCCGTCGCGGACTCGAAAAATGGGTGCGCGGGCGGACCTTGGAGTCCGTGGAAGTTCTGGATCCGCGTTCGGTGCGACGGCACCTTGACGGTCCACAAGACTTTGAACAAACGCTAACTGGTTGCACCATTTCTTCTGCCGTGCGCCGTGGAAAATTCCTCTGGCTCGGTCTTGATGGACTAGAAGTTCCGGCGGTTCTCGTAGCCCACCTAGGCATGAGCGGTCAGCTTTTGGTGGAAGAGCCGGAAGCTGAAGATGAAAAGCATCTCAAGGTCAGGCTCTCTCTTGCGCAGCATCTGGATTATCCAGGTGAACTGAGGTTTGTTGACCAACGGATTTTCGGTGGCATGTTCATCTCGCCGCTGGTAACAACACCGGACGGATTACCAGCCGGTGAAGGAACAACTGAAGCGGCCATTCCACAAGCAGCGGCACATATTGCCCGAGATGTCCTAGATCCGCACCGTAGCGCTGAGGACCTGTATGTCGCCCTGCGTAAACGGAGCACGCAACTGAAGCGCGCGATCTTGGACCAAGGCGTGATCTCTGGAGTGGGTAATATCTACGCGGATGAAGCTTTATGGCAAGCAAAGCTTTCCGGCCTGCTTAAAACAGCTACGATTCGACGTCCAGAAGTACAACGACTTAACGATGCACTGATTGATGTCATGACTCGTGCACTGGCCGCCGGTGGAACAAGCTTTGATTCGCTGTATGTCAATGTTAATGGGGCAAGCGGCTATTTCGCCCGCTCGCTGAATGCCTATGGGCGCGAAGGCAAAGAATGCCTCCGCTGTGCTCAAAACGGCCGGGTGTCATTGATTCGACGTGACGCGTTTATGGGACGTTCCTCTTATACCTGCCCTGTGTGTCAGCCTCGACGCTAATCAAGCAAGTGGCGCGTCAGCTTCTACATAGGGAAGCCGACGCGCCACTCTAAAATGATTACTTTTCCGTAGAACAGACGGCGGAAATTTCGTTACCTGCCTGCACTGCCGATCCGGTCCAAATCATCTCGGAAGAGTTGTGGCCCTTGGCTCACCGGTACAGTGTTGGAATCTAAGACACCATCAAATGCCCCTGGCTCATCGGCCTGAAGAGCGGCAAAGTCCGCGGTGAGATCTTCTTGTTCCTTGCCCTGTGTTGCCTCCAGTTCCAGTGTCTTGCGGTTCGCGGCTTCATTGCTCAGAGAATCAATGAGCACGCGGGCAATCTCATCACGAGCAATCACGCCATCAGCCGGTCCACCGGACTGTTTGGTATCGCCATGACGCATAAGGATCTGGCGCTGGTCAGCATCGTTGTAGTCGAACCAGCCCGGACGAACGATGGTGTAGTCATTACCACTGGCACGGACAAGTCGTTCACCACGACGCTTCCATGCCGCATAGGGAACACCGGGGCGTGTGGTGCCCACTGCCGTCATTAGCGCGATGCGTACCGGCCGGCCGTCCAACGCCGCCAGTACGTTGGCAACTCCGGCATAGTCGACATCGCGTACGTCCGATTCTTGGATGCTGGAGCCATGGGTGAAAACAATTGCGTCAACATCTTGGACGGCGGTACGTAGGCTCTGTGCATCGGTGAGGTCACCAACAACGAGTTCTACTGCCTCGGGTAGCTGGCGTTGGGCGCGGGCTTGATCACGCACCAGGGCACGGACGGTGTAGCCCTGAGCTAGGGCTTGGGCTACGGCTGGCCGGCCGATACTGCCGGTAGCGCCGATCATCAAGACGGTCAGCGGTTTAATGCTCATGGTTTCTCCTTCGGAGTGGGTGCTAGCCCTGCTAAAGGGCCGTAGAAGTGGGAGGCGGTGCTTCCGCCGTCGATAAGGATGTCACTGCCGGTAATGAACGCTCCGCGTTCAGTCATCAATAGCTCGCCCACCGTGCCGATTTCATCCGGGGTACCTGCTCGGTGTGCGGGGGAGAGCTCAATCATCTTTTGATAGCCGGCGCCGTTGGCGCCACTAAGTTCGTCGCGGGCTAGGGGAGTGATGATAATTCCCGGGCTGATCGCGTTCACTCTGGCCCCGCGCTGTGCCCAGCGTACGGCTTCGGCCTGTACGCGCAGAACATTGGCGCGCTTGGAGAGCTGGTAGGCGTGCAAACCGTCACTGAGGTTCTCTTCGCGTAGCAACGGCAATTCAAGTAGCTGGTCCACCGGAGTGGTAGCCAATGCCCGGTCATCTTCGATACTCAGCGCTGGTAAGCGGTGACCTGACTGTGAGGAAATCACCACGGCAGAGCCACCTGAAGCAATGACATGACCGAATTCTTCCAAGACTAGAGCTGTGCCGTAGAGGTCTACCGCGAGGATCTGGTGGATGGATGCTTGGCTGGCGGAAACTCCAGCTGCATGGATTACGCCGGTGACTTCACCTAAGCTCGTGGCAGTTTCTACCAGAGCGTGCACCGACTCGCGGGAGGAAACATCTACCACCGCGGTATTGGTCTCAAACCCTGCATCGTCAAGGACCTGGGCTGCGCTACGTGCATTCTGTTCATTGATATCGGCTAGGAGGACCTTTTGACCGGCACCAACCCGGCGGGCAATTGCCTGCCCTATCAGCCCCGCACCGATCACCACGATAACTTTGCTCATGACCTTCCTTTACACTTTTTTGATCTTTGCGTTGTTGTCTCTTCCCTTCTATCGTTTTCCAGTTGTGTATCCTGTTCCAGACACCAGCAGTACCTGTTTGGATGAAGCATGAAAACGTAACCTTGAAATATGGACACCACAGAACAGGTTCGGAATTTTCTTAAGAGTCGCCGTGACCGCTTGCAACCCGAAGATGTCGGACTAGGCGGAGGACCGCGACGCCGCGTGCCAGGGCTACGCCGCGAAGAAGTCGCCATGCTGGCCGGGATGAGCGTGGAATACTACGTGAAGTTGGAACGCGGTAACCTGCGCGGGGTGTCCGAAGGTGTGCTGACAGCACTGGCTAGTGCCTTACGGCTGTCTGAGGTGGAACACCGCCACTTGATGGACCTTGCACGGACAGCAAATAGTGGCAAGCGGGCTTCAGGTTTCTCTCCAACACGGCGCGTGCGACCAGCTTTGCAACAGTTACTGGACGCCATGTCTGCTCCGGCCTGGGTGCGCAATGGGCGCAGTGACTTCTTGGCTGCGAACACTCTTGGCAAGGCACTGTATGCGCCGATGTTCACCTCCAGCTTGCAACCGCCGAACACAGCGCGTTTCTTCTTCCTTGACCCACGTAGTCGCGACTTCTATCCGCAGTGGGATCTCATCGGGCAGCAGATGGTTGCTTCTTTGCGCGCCGAGGCTGGTCGCAACCCCTTTGACCGGCCGCTGACGGACTTGATTGGCGAGTTATCCACGCGCAGTGATGAGTTCCGTCGTTGGTGGGGTGAGCACGAGGTCTTCACCCATGAGGCAGCCACCAAGCGGATCCACCATCCACAAGTTGGTGACCTAGTACTGAACTATGAGCCGATGGAATTGACCTCCGATACCGGTCTAACAATGATCGTTTACAGCGCTGAACCGGACAGCCCCAGCGCCGATGCGCTGTCATTGCTGGCCAGCCTGCATGCCCATCCAGCTGAGCCAGAAAACGAAGAGTCCGTACAGGGTTCAGTAGACCGGTACTGACAGTATCTTCCTGTACTTCAGGAATCACGGTGGAATTAAAACAGTCGAAGGCTGCTCAACGTCGCGCAGATTTCTTTCTCGACATAGAACTGATCAACTGGTGCGTAGGCGCCGAAAACTTTCAGGAGTGAGAACATGCGTGCAGCAGTCATGTATTCAGCAGGGGACATCCGAATCGACACCGTTGCAGATCCACAGCTTCAGCAGCCTACCGACGCAGTAGTGCGTGTGGTTGCCGGGTGCATCTGCGGATCAGATCTGTGGCCTTACGCTTCCATGGAGGCCTCAGCGACGGGCAGTCGAATGGGACACGAATTTGTTGGTGTGGTGGAACAGGTGGGCGATGAGGTGAAGGGAATCGCCGTGGGCGACTTTGTCATTGCCCCCTTTGTCGCCTCTGACGGAACTTGCGAATTTTGCTTAGAAGGCCTGCAGACCTCCTGCCGGCACGGTGCCCACTGGGGCGGCAGCGCCGATGGCGGCCAGGGTGAGAAGGTACGCGTGCCACAGGCTGACGGTACCTTGGTTGTGGTTCCTGCCGGATTTGATGAGGCGTTAATTCCATCCTTGCTGGCTCTATCAGATGTCATGTGCACTGGATATCACGCCGCGGTGGCCGGTGGTGTAGCACAGGGTAAGACCGTGACGGTCATTGGTGATGGAGCCGTGGGACTAAGCGCCGTACTTTCGGCTAAATTGCTCGGCGCAACACAGATCATTTTGATGGGTCGCCATCAGGCACGTACCGATCTGGGTCGCGAGTTCGGAGCTACCGAAGTGGTCGCCGTACGCGGCGATGAAGGCATTGCCAAGGTCAAGGAACTCAGCGGTGGGGATGGCACCCACATCGTCTTGGAAGCAGTAGGACTGCACACGGCACTAGAGACGGCATTGGCCATTGTCCGAGATGGTGGCGTGGTCAGCCGTGTCGGCGCACCACAGTACACCGAGGTGCCGTTTGGTTTCGGAGGATTCATGCGTAACATCACGCTCACCGGTGGTGTCGCTCCAGCCCGCAACTACATTCCAACGCTGTTGCCCCTGGTGCTGGATGGAACGATCCAGCCCGGTCGCGTCTTTGACCGCACCGTGGACTTGGACGGTGTTCCGGAAGGTTACCAGGCAATGGCTGATCGCCAGGCACTCAAAGTTCTCGTCCGCCCCTAAACGCAGCTTTGTGCAACACGGTCCAGAACTATCAGGAGAAACATCTTATGGCTTCCACTGCACCAACGCTCACCCTTAACAACGGCGTGCAGATTCCCGCTTTGGGGCTCGGCGTTTTCCAGAGCCCACCCGAACAGACTGCCAACGCTGTGGCCGAGGCACTACGCGTCGGCTACCGACACATCGACACCGCTGCAGCTTACGGCAACGAGCGAGAGGTGGGTGAGGGGCTACGCCGTTCCGGTATCTCACGCGAAGAGGTATTTGTTGAGACCAAAGTATGGATTTCCGACTACGGATATGAATCAACGCTCAAGGCCTTTGAAACATCTGCCGGCAAACTTGGTGTGAATGTCATTGACCTGTTGATCTTGCACCAACCGGTACCTAATCGCTTCTCCGACACCTTGGATGCCTACCGTGCACTCGAGAAGTTGTTGGCCGATGGTCGTGTCCGGGCCATTGGAGTCAGTAACTTTATGCCCCAACACCTAGAACGGTTGCTTGCCGAGACTGAAATTGTCCCGGCCGTCAACCAGGTGGAATTGCACCCGTACTTCACCCAGCCAGAAGTGCAACGGGCCAATGCCGACGCGGGAATCTTGACCCAGGCATGGTCACCGATTGGTGGCATCACCGTCTACCCAGGATGGGGTAATGGACTGGGCAATGTCCTGCAGGATCCAACTATTGCTCAGATTGCCACTACGCATCAGCGCAGTGCTGCCCAAGTGATGCTGCGTTGGCACTTGCAGCAAGGGCGTAGCGCCATCCCAAAGTCGGTGAATCCGTCGCGCATTGCCGAGAACTTTGACGTCTTTGGATTCTCACTTTCTGAAGACGAGATTGCCCAGATCGATGCATTGAATACCGGTGTGCGTGGTGGCCCGGATCCTGAGGCTGTGCGTTAGAACCGAGACACCGTGTCGGGCAGTCACTACGGTGACTGGCACCCTAGTGTGTGGAATGTGGCTCTTTGGCGAAAGTGAGCACGAAGAGTGAACAGAGCAAAGTCACAGCGCTCATCACCAGCGCAATGTGCAACAAAGAAAGTACATGGGTCAGAGCTCCTGCAATTAACCCCGGGATTGCGGCAGAGCTGTAGGAGATAAGGTAAATGGTTGCCAGAATTCCTGAGCGTTCTTGTGGCCGTGCGTTAGTAAGTAGAGACTGAACGGAACCGGAAAATGCGGCACCCCAGCCGGCTCCCGCGATAAGACTGGCGATGAGGAAGGGAATGGTTGCGTTCATTGCTAGGCTCGCAACCACCCCGGTAATGGCAAACAGGAAAAGGGCCATGCCTAAACGCTGTTTCTTCGCGGGGCTAAGGCGACCGGTCAGCAACCCACCGAGCGGGTTGAACAGCATGATCGAGGCGAAGACCGCTGCTGCCAAAAGAGCGTTGGTGGTGCCGAACTGCTCACCTGCCACCGTTGGTCCAAAGCTCTGATAGAAGGCACCCATGACCCAGGTTCCGAGGATCACGGCGGCGGCGTAGGGCAGAACACGACGTGATTCCGGTGGCAGAGCCAATTTGGGGCGGATACTCTTTGATGCCCCCGGACTACGGTCTACCGTCTCCGGGCTCAATGCAATGAGGGAAGCGCACAGTGCAAGAAGGATGATGAATACAAGATAGACAAGCTGACGCGGAGCGGGCCCATACTCCACGAGTGCTCCAGAAAGTAGCGCACCAACAGGTAAGCCAAACATGGGAACGGTACCGGTGATGGTCGAGGCCAGCCAGGCCGGCTTAGTCGGTGCGGCGTCGACAATGTAGGCGGCGACGGCGCTGGAAGCGAGTCCGCCGCCAAGTCCTTGCATTGCCCGCCCTATGATCAGCGGGGTGGCGCTTTGGACATTGAGCATTAGCAGGCAACCAACTACGGCGAAACCGAGCGCTGCGAAGGCAACCGGCTTGCGTCCCAGGTAATCAGAGACGCGGCCAAAAAATAACAGTGCCACGGCCACAGCAATGAAATAGGAAGCTGCAACAACGGCCAGCTGACCGGTGCCAATCCCATCCTCCAGACGGTAGGTCTCATAAAGGGAGACTGGGGAACCAGCGGCCGCAAAGACGGTGCCCAACGAGAGACTGGCTGCCAGGAAACCGAGACGTTGGCGTTTGATGGTGGGCGTGGTGGTGGTCAAAGTTTTAGTCCTTTCCGCAGGCTACGGTAGGCCGTGTTGGTAGTGCTCTAAGTAGCCTGAATTCATTCCACCGTGCTTTGATGGCGCCCAACAGGCCCAGCTCTACCGGGGTTCTGGCAGAACCTGTCTGGTTGTGGCTTCCCAGATTTAGAATTGCTCCATGACCTCGCAGCGCTCCCCAAGAAACCAACAAGCCCGTGACTTCCTTGTTACTCGGCGCGCCAAAATCACCCCGGAGATGGCAGGTCTTGAACTGTTCGGAGGTAACCGTAGGGTTCCCGGGTTGCGCCGTGAAGAGGTTGCGATGCTCGCCGGACTTTCGGTCGACTATTACACGCGGCTAGAGAAGGGGAATCTCGCCGGCGCTTCCCAGAGCGTGTTGGATGGGATCTGTAGAGCGCTACAACTGGATGAAGCTGAAAGAATGTACCTCTTTGATCTTGCTCGCGAGGCAAATTCCAGTAATCCATCAGCGCGCCGGCACCACGTAAGTCGGCCAGCGAAGCTCACTGTACGGCCAGGGGTACAACAGATCCTCGATGGCATGACACGCACCCCAGCGTTTGTACGCAATGGCCGGCTGGACATCGTTGCAACGAACTTACTTGGCAGGGCGCTGTACGCGCCACTGTTCGACAGTCCAACGCGTACCAGCGCCCAAGCACTACCAAACATGGCACGCTTTCGATTCCTAGACCCAGCCGCGCGAGAGTTTTATCCTGACTTTGATTCCTCAGCCGGAGATAACGTCAAGTTGTTGCGTACTGAAGGTGCGCGCCATCCGCATGATCCAGGATTCACTGAACTGGTAGGTGAACTCAGCACGCGCAGTGAAGACTTTCGCATGTTGTGGGCATCGAATGATGTGAGACTGCATCACAGTGGGACAAAGCTGTTCCACCATCCGGTGGTGGGGGAGTTGCGTCTACACTTTGAAGCTTTTGATCTTCCGGGAGATCCAGGTCTGGCACTGACGGCGCTGAGCGCACCAGTTGATTCAGCGGCCGCGCAGCGATTGGACTTACTTGCCAGCTGGGCGCTCTCCGTCGAGTCATCAGCTACGCAGCGAGTGACAGGCATCGACTTGCAGTCCTGACGCTCATGGAGGAGTTTCTGTGTCGAGGCTCTCTGTTCATATCATGAGCTCGACTCCGTGACAAGAATTATTCGGGCTTCAGGCTGAGAGCCAGTCGTTTCCATTGAGAATTGCCGGCATCCGATTCGGCATTTTAGACGGCGAGAGAGTGGATGGTGGAAGCCAGATAGATATTGCGTGTGGTATTGATAATCAGTGTCGTCTCATCCCTAGCCAACAGTCAGATCTAGTTCAACGAGGGTCGTCTGATTTTTCGTTGCGTACACTTTTCCGTTGGCGCCACTTGCTGCACGCACTCCCAACTTGGTTGTAGCGACATCGCCAATCTGGTGGCTGCGTTCGTGAAGAAAATCGATGAGGGTAGCGCGACCTGATGCAAGATGCACGACACGATCTCCTCCATCAAGAAGGGCGATACTCGCGTTGTTCCATCCAGCGCGAGCCTGCGAATTATCAGCCTTGGTCAACTTGTGTTTCTTCGCTAGTTTGCCGGTACGAATATCAATCACGGCAATTCCTTCAACATCAGAAACAAGTAGCCATCCCGGAACGAGCGAAGCCGTATAGAGTGCCCCGGCATTGGAGACCGGTTGGGATTTCCAAACAATTTTTTTCTTTTGGATATCAAACTTGAACACGTACGCCGCACCGTCGGTATCGGGGATTCCGTATCCATTACGTACCGACGTCGTGCCATATAGATATTCATCGGTAGCGGCAAGGGAGACTATTGAATGTCCCTTGATGAAGCCTTCGCCGTCTCCATCAAGAACCCATTCAACGCTGTTGTCTCCAGGATTGATCATTCCGATAACGCCACCTGATAAGCCATAATCGGGGACCGTTCCGAAGAAGACATTTGTTGAATTTTTCGCCCATCCAAAAGGACGAGATTGACGATATTTTGTTCCGAGTCGTATGAATCTGTCATATGCAGCAGGCTCAGTACGGCGCGTGGTGTCCAAACTAATCAAGTCCGCACCACCATATGAACCCAAGTAAGTTCTGGTTGGATTGAACTCGATCATGCCCTCGATCTGGTTGATTTCAGTGACTTGCGGGGGAGACTGCCAGCTGTGCCCAGAGGTCGGATTTAGCGCAACGACGCTGCTACCCATGAAGCCACCTAAGTAGATGTTGCCATCACTGTGACCCAATATCGAATGAATAGTCAGTTCACCTGGCTCAATTGGTATGTCCACGGTTGCTGAGACACGTTGAGAGTTGATATCGAAGATTTCAATTTTGATCCCTTTGGTGCTTTGGCCTATCACAGTTACTTGTGTCCGGAACGAAACAATGGACAAAGGTTTATCCGTGGAGATAGCGCCCATCGCAACGTCGGTCCATTTGACCGTATCTGTGCCGAAGAGCTGTTTATCTGTCACGGTATAAGTGTTTGCACTCTCGCCAACCAGATCGGAAGCAATTCGACGATCCCAAACGCGCTCCACAGGAGCAGACCATTTCTTTGTCGTTGTGTCGAGCAGAAGCTGTTCTTTGATGCCACTGGCTGTGACCGCAACCTTGGTTCCAAGAGTGGTAAGGCTACTGATAAAACCTTCGTTGACCTTTTGAGGTAGGTTGATTTCTAAGACATTTGAAGGATTTGAAGCTGGGAATGTGTAGACCTTCGGATTAACAGAACCAGTACCGGCCCAGATGACATCACCTGAGCTGATAGTTACAAAACGAACATAATCGGCCTCGGGCGCAAGTCGCTTAAAGACGGTGATTTTCTCGTTGCTGGGTTCATATTTGAAGACGGACCCGATCGGGTATGTTCCACCCCAAACATTTCCCTTTGAGTCCAAACTCAATTCGTAAATTACAGTCGCGTCCTCGACGTCTCCGAGTTTGTTGATGTTACTTGGATTCGTTGGCGTCCACGAATAGATGATCGACTTGGCCCCGATATATAGGATCTTACGTTGAGCGTCCCAGACCATCGTTTCTATGCCACCAGTGTGACTGTCATTGAGGTGAAGCGTGTGCCTCACGGCCTTGCTTTTCGGGTCCAGGATTTGAAGCTGGTTTTTCAATCCAACAATGCTGACAGCTAAGAGAGGGTACGGGTTGGCACCAAAACCTCGTAATGGTTCAACATTTTTGACTTTTACGCTGGGGAAAGCGCCGGGATAGCTTCTGGCAATGCCGGGTGTGCGCGGCCCTTCCTTCAAAGTCGAAATGACACGTGGGTCCCGATTTTTCAGTGTCGACTTAGCCGTAGTAACGGGCTTTGGTGGCTCGGTCGCAGAGGGCGTTGGTTGGCTAGGAGATTCTTGTGGCGCTGTTGTGCAACCAGACAAGGTGGTCAGTGCGCCAGCAGCACCAAGCATGGTCCAAGAAAGTACTTTTCGACGTGAAATAGATGAAGGATTGTTCGGCACGTCTAAGTGCAATGGATTCGCTCCTGAAGTTGCGGTAGACCCCTGTACGTCTCCAACCTATCAAGTCATTGTGGGTTCTGTCTGGGAAAGAAATCGGTTTAGTCGCTAGAAGAAAAGTGAGTACGGCGACGATACGAGCAATCAGACTTCCAACGACGGCTACGCCGAGTAGGCTTCGAGCACCTGGTCGTTAAACGGAGCCCACGCCTCAACAGCCCATTGTCCAAAGTTTTTATCGGTCAGGGTGACACAGGCTAAACGGTGAACGGGATCGACCCAGAGGAAAGTTCCTGACTGTCCGAAGTGCCCGAAAGTACTTGCTGGATGGTTGGCTCCGGTCCAGTGTGGATTTTTGGTGGATCGAATCTCGAAGCCCAGACCCCAATCGTTAGGATTCTGTCGGCCGTAACCAGGCAGAATGCCAGCAAGATTCTCAAAATGTACGCGAGTGGCATCATCGAGAGTCTCTTTGGCAATAATGGTGGGGTTCATTAGTTCAGCGGCGAACTTAGTTAGGTCTGCTGCTGTGGAACGGCCATCTTTAGCGCAACTTCCGGCGATCTGAGTCTGATCCATACCCAATGGTGCAAAAACTGCCTCGTGCGCATATTCGGCCATGCTCATTCCAGTTTCCTGCTCCAAATGCGCAGCAAGCTTCTCGAAACCGGTATTGGAATATCCTCGCTTGGTACCGACCTCAAAGCGAATGGTTTCCGAATCGAAGTCATAGCCTGCGGTATGCGCCAACAAGTGGTGAACGGTGGATCCTTCGGGACCGGCCGGATCATCGAGGCTAATAGCTTCTTCTTCCAAAGCCACCAAGAAGGTGTAAGCACTGAGGAGCTTGGTGACCGAGGCTAAGGTATACACACGATTCACATCACCGTGTTGGTCAAGCACTTGACCCTGGCCATCTACAACTACGGAAACTGCGTTCTCGGAAGGCCACTGGTCAATCTGGCTCAGAATGCTCATGGAATGATCTATCCCTCGATATTTCTTGCTGGTAAATGCGAGCAGAATCAGAAAAGCCAAGCACGCTTCGCTAGAATTGCGTGAAGGATTGAGTGTTACTACCCAAACCAACCTTAGCGATCTGACCCAAACTTAGGAACTTTACGCTGTGCATCTAAAGACTCTTACCGTTCGCGGATTCAAGTCTTTCGCGTCGGCGACAACTTTTGAGTTTGAGCCAGGGGTCACCGCGGTGGTTGGACCCAATGGCTCCGGCAAATCCAACGTTGTTGATGCATTGGCTTGGGTTATGGGTGAACAGGGAGCTAAGACTCTTCGCGGCGGCAAGATGGAAGATGTCATCTTCGCTGGCACCTCGGGACGTCCACCCTTAGGCCGTGCCCATGTTTCATTGACTATCGATAATGCCGATGGTCAACTTCCCATTGATTATGCGGAAGTGACTATTTCGCGCACCCTATTCCGTGCCGGAGGTTCGGAATACGCCATCAACGGGAACTCCTGCCGTCTATTGGATATCCAAGAGCTACTCTCAGACTCAGGCCTTGGACGCGAAATGCACGTCATTGTTGGTCAAGGCCAGCTTGACCGAATCCTGCACGCAACCGCTGAAGACCGCAGAGGATTTATCGAGGAAGCCGCCGGTGTACTCAAGCATCGTCGTCGAAAAGAAAAAACGCTTCGTAAGCTCCAAGCAATGCAAGGCAACCTTGATCGTCTTGAAGACCTCAATGCTGAAGTACGTCGTCAGTTGGCGCCCCTTGGCAGGCAAGCGAAGATTGCTCGTAGAGCTCAGAGCGTGCAACACGATGTACGCGACGCTAAATCGCGTCTGCTTGCAGATGATTTGGTGACGCTAAACAATCGCCTGGCCCAGGACATCGATGATGAGTCGAAAGTCCAAGCACAGCAGCAAGAAGCCACGGACCGCCTTGAACGCGTCAAAAGACATATCGCTGAGCTAAACACACAACTAGAAAATGTCACCCCGCGCTTGGGCAAGATGCAAGACACCTGGGTGGCACTAAGTACCCAGGCCGAGCGTTTCCGTTCCTTAGCAGCCTTGGCCCGTGAACGTAGCAAATTGCTAGAAAGCAATGAAACGCACTTCGACTCCAGTCGTGACCCGGAGAGGCTTGAAGCTCAAGCCGAACGCATGAGCGAAGAACTCGCAGAGCTTGAAGAAGCATTAGAGGACCGTCATGAAATTCTTGCTGAAGCTGTAGAGGCTAAAGAGCAGGCCGAAGAAGAGTCCCGTGCAGAACAACAGCGCATGGCTGCCATGCTTCGTGCTGCTGCAGACCGCCGTGAAGGAATCTCACGTCTTGCCTCACAAGTCGCTTCAGCACGCAGTCGTGTAGATGTCACCCGAGCAGAAATTGTTCGTCTGCAGGAAAGCGTGCAGTCTTTTGATTCAGATCTCCAATTGGATCAGCGTTCGCATGATGACGTCTCAGCGGATTTGGAGACCCAACTTGCTGGAGAGTTAGAACTCAACGAAACATTTGAGCTAGCCGACAAAGAATTCTCTGAACTGTCCCAAGCCCAGCAGCGCGACACGCAACGTGAACGCGAACTATCGGTACGAGTCTCTGGCCTACGTTCCAGGCTTGAAGCGTTGAAGCTGAACACCAAGCCCGATGACCAGTCATCGCAGTTATTGCACTCATACTCGGACTCCCTGCTAGGACGTCTTGGTGAGTTGATGTCAGTCAACCCCGGGTACGAGCAAGCCGTCGCAGCAATTCTTCGGGACAATGCCGAATCATTGGTGGCAATTGATGGACAGCGCGCAGAGGGGTTACTGGAACAGCTGAAGTCCAATGACGCGAGTGCAGTATTCCTGCATGCCGATATCAAAGCCACCGATACGGCAACCCCCAAACTTACTAGCGCAATTAGCGCCCGTGACGTGGTTGAGTCAGATGAAAAAGTCGCTGCACTATTGGATCAACTGTTCGCCGGGCACTATGTCGTTGAAGAACTAGAACAGTCGCAGGCAGTGTTGGCTGAAGACCCAGCCGCCAGCGTGACGACACTAGATGGGGCAACGTTCTCCGCTCTCCGAAGTTCTGTCGGTGACGCTGCCGGCGCGTCTTTGATAGCCCAACAAGCCATGGTTGAGCAAACCGAAAGTGAACTCAACGAATGCCAAGAAGAGCTATCCCAAGTCGAGGAAAGCATCGCTGAACGTTCCCCTCAACTTTCGGTGGCGCAACAGCAACGAGATGATGCCCTCTCGGCACTGAGCGAATCCGACGCAGCCATTGATGAACTCAGTTCCTATTTGGCTCGATTGGGGCAGAAGCTTCGTAGCGCCCAGGCCGACAAACAAAAACTCATTGAACGCCTTGAAGCGTCCAACGAAAAATTGGAAATCGAACAGGAATCTCTAGAAGAGATCACTGAACGTATGGAGTTGGCCTCCACAGATCAAGATGACGAAACCATTGATGACGCAGCCCGTGCCGCGCTCGCCGATGCCGCCGCAGCCGCCCGCCAACAGGAACTAGAAGCTCGTCTTGCCTTGCGCAGCAGTGAAGAACGCGTCTCGGGACTGCGCTCGCGCATTGAGGGGCTTCGCAGAACCGCCGCGGCCGAACGCAACCACCGCGAAGTGGCCATGCGCCGAGCCGAACAGCGAAAAGCCCAAGCTGCCAATGCGAGCCGAGTGGAGCAGTCTGCCGAGCGAGTCTTGCGTTTCATCGAAGTTTCCTTGTCCATGGCCGGCTCTGAACGCGAGGAGCTGGCTTCCAAAAAGGCTGAACTGGACCAGCTGCTGACTAACCAGCGCGCCGAGGCGGAACAGCTCTCTGCCGAGTTGGCTCGGTTGGCGGACGCAGTGCACCGTGATGAGATGGCCCGTGCCGAATTGCGTCTGCGCATCGAAAACTTAGAAACCAAGGCGCTAGAAGAGTTGGGCTTTACCCCCGATCATCTGATTGCCAACTTTGGCCCTGACCAACTGATCCCTGAAGCGATTGACGAAGACGACAAATGGGGGGAGTCTTCGTCAGAACGTAGACGAGGATGGTAACCCCGTTGGGACCAAACCTTTTGACCGTGTTGAGCAAGAGAAGCGTCTGAAGAAAGCGGAAAGGGATCTTTCAGCGTTGGGAAAGGTCAACCCGCTCGCATTGGAAGAATTTGCTGCTCTTGAAGAGCGCCACAAATTCCTCTCTGGTCAGCTGGAGGACTTGAAGAAGTCACGAGGAGATCTGGAACAGATCATCGCGGACGTGGATGCGCACGTGGAACGGGTCTTTACCGAGGCCTATAACGACACTGCTGTGCAGTTCAAACGGATCTTTGACCGTTTGTTCCCGGGTGGAGAAGGCCAGCTAGTGCTCACGGACCCTGAGCACATGCTGACCACGGGTATTGAGGTTGAAGCTAGGCCTGCAGGCAAAAAGATCAAACGACTTTCACTGCTTTCCGGCGGTGAACGTTCTTTGACCGCAGTGGCACTGCTGGTGGCGATCTTTAAGGCGCGCCCTTCACCGTTCTACGTCATGGATGAAGTTGAGGCAGCTCTTGACGATATGAACCTTGGCCGCTTGATCACCATCTTTGAAGAGTTGCGTGAATCGTCGCAGTTGATTGTGATTACTCACCAGAAGAAGACCATGGAAGTGGCTGACGCGCTTTATGGTGTCACGATGCGCGGTGACGGTGTGACTACGGTGATTAGTCAAAAGATGGACCGAGTAGTGCCTCAGTAGGGGTGCTTTGAACGTCAATCAATCAGAATAGGGTCGCTTGTCGCTCCAACCCCGCCAGCCGTTATCAATTTGTAACATTCCTAATCAGGTGGCAAATAGCACTCTCGGTGATGTCGTGTTGTGAACACGTTCCCTGTATATAATCAGGGTAGACATACATCGAACCCTGGCTAGGGTTCTAAATTTTGGGAATCTGATGGCTCTGTTTAGACGACGCAATAAAGCTTCAAATGACAATGTTTCTCACGTGGAAGCGGCGTTGCCCCCTGAAGCGCCCAAGCCACAAGAGGTGCAGCCGGTGGTTGCTCAGGCGAAGCCGGTACAACAGGCCGAAGCTCCGGCTGCTGCAGAGGCGGAATCGAAGCCGGCTGGAATTTTTGTCAGCGTCATCATTCCTGTTTACAACTCGATGCCGTACCTGACTGAACTGCTCAACTCTCTGGAGCTTCAGGACCTGGATAAGAGTCTGTATGAGGTCATCGCCGTTAATGATGGATCCACCGATTTTGGTGGTGAAATTCTGGACGTCTATGCCAAGCGCAATGCAAACTTCACGGTTGTTCACCAAGAAAACAGTGGATGGCCAGGCAAGCCACGCAACGTTGGTACTTCGCTGGCAAAGGGCGAATACGTTTTCTACGCGGACTCTGACGATACGTTAGGCACCGAAGCTCTGCGTCGAATGCGCGACTTCGCCCTAGAACATGATGTTGATGTGCTCGCTCCAAAGCTGGTTCCTGTTGGTGGCCGAGTGATTCGAACCTCGCTGTTCTCATCGACTCAGGTTGATGTGCCCCTTGAGCAGATCTTTGCCACCCTCATGCCACAGAAACTCATTCGCCGCCAGATGATCCTGGATCATGATCTTCGTTTTGCTGAAGAGAAAGTGCGTCTTGAAGACGGCATGGTGTTGGCCGGATGCTACTTGCACGCCAAACGAGTCAGCGTCCTGGCTGACTACGAGTACTACTACATCCGCGAACGCGGCGATGGAAACAACATCAGTGCTCAGCCATTTGAACCTAAGGGTTATGTAGAGTCCATGACCCATATCAGCAACACCATTCGCGATAACACCACCGATGACCCAGAGCTGGGCCGCCGATTGATTGCTGGACTGTTCAAGCGCAAGGGTCTGAAGTTCTTCGTTGGCGATCGCTTCTTGAAGTACCGTGAAGCACGCGCCAAGTTGTGGACGGCTGCTTTCGGCCCATATGTCCAAGAATTCTTGGCCGAGCGCACCAACGAAGTGCTCAGCGACCAAGATACTGCCAAGGCCAAAGCAATTATGGCTGGGGACTATGAACAGCTGAAGTTGCTGGCGGCTAAGGACGAACAGGTCGCCGAGCGGCCCGAACTGACCAAGGCCACTGCGAAGAGCGATCATTTTGAATTGCACTTCACTAGCCCGGGTGTTGGACCGACCCCACGCGCCCTTTACATCGATGAACGAGAAAGCGAGCGCCGCCTGCAATTCGAGGTCGCCGAACAGGGTAAAGGGCGTTACATTGCAAAGATCCCGTTTGCGGCTTTGGCGGCACAAAAGTTGGGCATCGGCGATATTCATGTGAAGTATGACCACGCTGAGACACGTCGTATTCGCGTTCCGGCGAACGTCAAGGAAGCTACTGCCTCTGGTGTCCGCGTCTACCGCACCATCAAGGGTGCCTTGAGCATTGACCTGCGCAAGTCAACGCTCGTCTAGAAACAAATAAGCTTTGGAGCGAACACCCGTGGTGTTCGCTCCAAAGCATTTAAAGGCCTGCCCATCTTGGGGCTTGAATGTGCTCTCGGTCCGAACTAGGCAGCGCCCTTTGTCGAAGCCTGATCATCGTCTAGCGCCACCGGGCGAATGGTGCGCGGGACAAAGCTCCAACCGAGCAATCCAACCAACGCGACTAAGGCAGAAACGCCAAAAGCGATTTCGTAGTTCAATGAGTCGGCGAGGAATCCGGCGAGTAGTGGGCCAATAATCGCCCCGAAATCCTGACACATCTGGAAACCTGCCAGTGCCGTACCACCATTACGTCCGGTGCCGATGACATCAGAAATTGAAGCCTGCTGGGCAGGGCCTAGGATGCCGCCACCGAAACCAGCGAAGATGGAGCACACGACAAAACCAGCGGCCGAGGTAAAGATACCCATGGACCCGATGGAAAGCAGTAAAAGGGTCAACCCGAGCATGACAGGTATTTTGCGTCCCACTCGGTCGGTGAGTTTTCCAGAGAAGAGCAGTGCACAACCATTACCGATGGCAAATAATGCCATCGACAACCCGGCAATTGTGGTTCCCAGACCATCGCCGAAAACAGCTAGGGCAAAGAGCGGGATCATACTGTTGCGGATGCCAAAGGCTAGCCAGCCATAGCTAAAACCGGAGAAGAGCGCAGCGCGGTAGGCGGGGGAGCCCAGGGCTTCACGGGTGGTGACCACCTCAATGGCTTGACGGGCCTTAGCTGGATCCTCGGCATCCTTATCCAGGTCACGTCGGCGTCCCAAGGCGAAGTAAACCACTGCTGCTGCAATGACCAGCGCAGTACCGTAAATAAAGAACGGTACTCGCATACCTAAAGGTGCCAGAACGCTACCGAGTACCGGGCCTGCAACATTGCCCAGCAAGAAAGCTCCGGCATAAAGACCGGAAATTCGGCCACGGGATTCTTCGGGGGAAAGCCTGGCAATCAGTGCCATCGCTGAAATGGTGAACATGGTGGAGCCAAAGCCACCGAGTCCACGGGCGATTAATAACTGCGTGTAATCCTGAACGAAACCGCACAGCAAGGTTGAGATGGCAACGAGTAAGACACCGGTGACGTAGATGCGAGGTTCGCCGAGCTTGCCAACCAGGGCGCCGGCCACCGGGGCAAAGATCAAACGGGTAAAAGCGAAAATGCTGACGATAATGCTGGCAGCTGCAGCACCGACATCAAAGCTCACCGCATACTGCGGCAAGATGGGCGCGATGAGCCCAAAACCCAAAGCGATAATGAACGCTGCCACCAGCAGTACGCCTATTTCTCTAGGAATTGGTGCGCGTACAGCAGTTTTACGAGAGGAGAACAACATGTTTGCCGATGGCCTGTGGAGTCACAGGCCTTCTAGCCTTTCTACGGAAAAGTGAGGCGATAGAGCCTGAACAAGTCTATGTCCTTCTGAGCAGTCTGATCCTGTGATCTCTAGTGCTCTTCACGAAGTACCCTAGCGTGGTAACTCACAGAAGATATGAGACGATTTAACCTGTGACTGATTCGCTTATATTAACTATCATCATCGTCGCGGTTGTTGCCGTGGTAGCCATTGGCGTCATTGCCTATGTCTCCAAGGGACGCAAGCCAAAGACTCCTTACACTTCTGAACGCGATGCCGATGACTTGCCGGCCGGTACTCAAGCTCCGAGCGCTACCGATGTCGCTGCTGATAATGCCAGCGTTACCGATACTGCCATTGCAGTTGAAGAGCCAGTCTCTCCGGCCGCACCGCAGCTCGATGTTCCAGAGCCTGTTCAAGGTCGCTTGGCTCGATTGCGTGCCCGTCTGACCAAGTCCAACAACATGTTCTCCAAGGGTCTGCTGGCACTGCTGAGCCAGGACTCCATCGATGAGGATGTCTGGGACGAGATCGAAGAGAATCTGCTCATGGCAGACCTCGGTACCGAACCAGCCCTAGAGCTGGTGGATGCCTTGCGCGAACGCGTCAAGATTGAAGGTAGTAAAGATCCTGCCCGCGTGAAAGCGATGTTGCGCGAAGAGCTCTTGAAGCTCGTTGATCCAAGCCTTGATAGAAGCTACCTACCGCAGCCACACCCAGATCGCCCAAGCATCATCATGGTCGTCGGCGTCAACGGTGTTGGCAAGACCACCACCATTGGCAAGATGGCGCGTGTACTTGTTGCTGAAGACAAGGATGTTCTCCTGGGTGCTGCTGATACCTTCCGTGCCGCAGCTGCCGAACAGTTGGCTACCTGGGGTGACCGCGTTGGTGTTCCAACCGTACGTTCGGACATTGACGGTGCTGATCCAGCTTCGGTTGCCTTCGAAGCAGTTTCTGCTGGTATCGACCAGGAAGTCGATATCGTCATGATTGATACCGCAGGGCGACTGCAGAACAAGGTCGGCCTGATGGACGAGCTGGGCAAGATCAAGCGCGTCGTGGAAAAGAAGGCCGCTATCGACGAGGTCCTACTTGTCCTAGATGCCACCACCGGACAGAACGGTCTGCAACAGGCCAAGGTCTTCTCCGAGGTTGTCAACGTTTCGGGCATCGTGCTGACCAAGCTTGATGGCACCGCTAAGGGCGGCATCGTAGTTGCCATTCAGCGCCAGCTGGGTGTGCCGGTGAAGTTGGTTGGTCTGGGAGAGGGACCAGATGATCTGGCTCCGTTCAACCCAGAAGACTTCGTTGATGCACTGCTTGAAGGCTAACTGAAACGCACTTGAATCACAGATGAGGCCCTGCCATTTGGCAGGGCCTTTGCTGTACCCAAGTCTTCTTGCTGGACCGCAGTGCTCCACGGTGTGGTGATGGAGTCGTGTGCTGGAAGAAGATAACAATCCATACCTTCTGGATGGATCGTGCTGGAGGTCGTAGAGATAGAAAATCAACGCCCAAGGATATTGTGAAGCGACTAAATCGCTGAGTTTGAGACAAAGCTACAGGTGGGGTAGCTCTGGGAGTGATGATCCAAACCATCGCCCTATTCTGAACGAATCAGGTTTATGCGAAAACGCGCGAAACACGTGAATCCTTAAAATATAAAGAATTGATTAAAGCCTTGTGAGAGGTGTAGTTCCCGCTTATTCTTCCAGTGGGACAAGCTTTCGGACGCTGTGCGTTTCGAAGTCATCACACGCACTTTCGGATAGAACGCGGGGTCAAAATCCGATGCAATCGTCAAAACTCAACTATCGGAGCGCTGCGATTGCTGCAGCGACAGCCATCTCGCTCATACTTGCCTTCACGGTGACAACCAACGCCTGGGGGTCAGCAAGTCGTCACAACGTCCAAATTCAAATGGGTCCCTATGACCCTGAAAACGCTCCGCCGTCAAAGTTCATCAAAAAAGTCACGGAGACCAGCACCACCGAGAACCTGAATCTCAGGAAGTCACCCTCAACCAGTGCTGGATCTCTTGGGATCATGCCCAAGGGAACAGTCGTTCGTCCAACGGGTAAAAAGCAGGATGTCTGGTGGCAAGTCACATGGGGAAGTAAAACTGGATGGTCATCAAGTAAGTACCTGACGACACGAACCTATGTTAAAGACGAGTCCGCAAGATACATGACTCGCTATACTCCCATCTACGCCACAAAGTCACTTCAGCAAAGTATTGGTGCCGTTAATCTGCGTACCAAAGTGAGCTTGCTTGAACTCAGTGGTACCAGCGCACACATTAAAACCGCTTATTATCACGGTTGGGTGGAAGCCAAGAATGTCGTCACAACCATTCCGGCTAAACAGTACCGATACGTTCAGCGTAGTGGCGGTATCTACTCCCATCAGGATCCAAAGAAAGCTACCTGTCTGGGCAGGATCCACCACGGAGAAAAATATGAATATCGTCGTTGGGATGCCACGCACAGAAAAGACGAAATCAACGTGAACGGGCGCTGGGTATGGACCAACACCACCAATAGGGGAGCAGTGACGATTCAATACCGGTACGCGCAACGTGATGGCTCGGTATATAACTCAGCAAAGAAGAGCAGCTCTAAGGTCGTTGGCACCATCAAACGCGGCACCAAGGTTCGCTGGGGTGCATGGGACAGCGTTAATCGACGCGATGAGATTCTTTTGAACGGCAAATGGGTGTGGAGTGATGTCACTGATCGCCCCAAACCTTCCGGCTACATTCCACCATCGGTTGACGTCAAGAACTACGCACGTTTCAGCAACAATGCTTTCTCGATACGGAAAATCCTGTCTCTAGCGCAGGAACAGTGGGCAGCATTAAGAAAGGCATGAAGGTCATCGTCACGCATAAAGCCGAAGGTGGTTGGGTGCGTGTCACCTCTGGCTCCCTGACTGGCTGGGTCATTGAAAAGGGAAATCTCAGGCGGCATGGCCCGTATTCGGTGGCAGTCTATGGAACGCTTCGCACCGGACAATCTGCCTATAACGTGATGAATGGATTCCAGCAGAAGGTGACCAATCAGAGGCTGGCCAGCTCATCTTTGTATCAGATGTGGAACCCTAATTGGACCTTCCTGACCAACGGTCCAAAGACCGTGGTTGCTGAACAGTTCCAGTACTCAGATGCTAAAGGTCCTGCGATGCTCAAGAAGTTGGACATCTACGAAGGGCAGCTGAAGTATCAGGGCAAGCCGATGTACACACGACAAAATGTGTACCTCACCGATGAATCCCAATCGTGGACTTACAAGACAACATCCTTCTCGGAAAAGGTGGTCAAGAACTCTGGCCGCTACATTTCCTCCGGCGATTTCTTAAAGCGTTCGTAACTTAGGGGAGCAGATCCATGGACAAGAACAGCGCAACCAAACAGGATGACAAGGCCAACGGACGTCAGCGCAAGATCCTGGTCAGTACCGCTGCCACTATTGCCGTCATTGGTGTTGCTGGAGGACTCATTCTTGCGAGTAATCAATACTGGGCTCAAGCAGGATCTACGTCGACTGAACTGCAAGATAGCTTGGCCAACGTGGCCAAAGAGGATGCAGAAACCGGGGAAGATGTAAAAGTTGATACCCAGGCTCAAGTCATTAAGAATCTTGGGCAGCCAGGCAAGCTCACCGTGGATGGGGCAAAGAAACCATCCTTTGAAATCACCGTACACAGCGTCAAAGTCATGAACAAGTGCACTTTGCGAGGATTTGGCGAGCAGATCTCTCCGGATAACAAGTATTTCCTTGTCTTGGATGTTAGTGCGTCACTGGCTGCATCAGCACAAGACGTAGTGGATGAAGAAATAGCCTTGATGCCACTTGATGCGTCCTCCTTTGGTGTTTCGCCAGGCGAGAACCGGAAAGTTTCCTACAACCTGAACACGATTGCTGCGTACTCCTGTGAGGTCAAGAATGCCTTGGATATTGCCGTAGGCGCGGGCGATGAAATTCGCGGCAATGTAGTTCTAGATTCGCCATACGCCACAGGCCAAGTTGTTTATGATCCAGATAAGACTGGCGGATGGACGTGGAGCTACTAGCCCGACAGAAAGTCGTAGGCCACGGGCGACACGCCCAAGCGATGACGCGTTGAAAGACCGCGCGTCAGTACCATGTGTCCACGAACTGCTTTGTGTTATGCCTAGTCAAGGATTGTATTTCAGGCCTAGGGGAATGGTCGTGTTGCTGAAGCATTGATGTGCGAAAACTAAGATTCTCAGAAACCAGTCAGGGTTTACGGCAAGGATTTATTCGGAGCAAGGGCGCCCTAGCTTTTTGGGTGCCCTGCTTTGACAACGAACCCAGACGGTGAAGGATTCTGCCACTAGTGTCGTCCAATCAAGACTTGCCCCTGCCCGTTAAACAGGACCCGAAACCCAAAGGATTCCGTGCAGACATTCAGGGGCTACGCGCCATTGCCGTAGGCATTGTTGTCTTGTATCACTTCTGGGGACATTACCTTCCAGGCGGTTTTGTCGGAGTAGATGTCTTCTTCGTCATCTCCGGGTTCTTGATCACCTCCCACCTGATTTCTAAGCCACCTAAGACTCTCTTAGACGTCGCTCAATTTTGGATGCGACGCGTGAAGCGTCTGATTCCCGCGTCATTCCTGGTCATTCTTTGCAGTGTTGCAGGTATTTGGATCTTTGCCCCTCAGACTCTTTGGCAAGACTGGGGACTTCAAGCAATCGCTGCCACTTTCTACTTCCAGAATTGGTTCTTGGCATTAACCAAGGTCGACTACCTTGCAGAAGGGGACGCGCCAAGCCCGTTCCAGCATTTCTGGTCTCTCTCAGCAGAGGAGCAGTTCTACTTCGTCTGGCCGGTGCTAATCGGACTATTGGTGCTTGCTGCATTGAAGTATAAGAAGAATCCAAAAGCCATCATCCTTGGTGGCATAGGGGTGATCTTCCTTGTCTCCTTTGCCTACTCCATGTATGCCACAGCAACGGATCCCGGCGCGGCCTATTTCTCCACCTTCACTCGTGTGTGGGAGTTTTCTGCCGGAGCACTCGTTGCTGCCTTGGGCGCCAAAGCGCACGCGGCCACCACTGACCGGTTAGCTTTGGTTGGTTCCTGGGGCGGCATTCTCGCTATTGCTTTTAGCGCCGTGATGTTCAGCGGACAGATGCCATTCCCCGGCTATATCGCAGCGATTCCGGTATTTGGTACCGTACTGGTCTTGCTGTGCAATTCCACGCACAAGTACTCGCCCAAGATCTTCTTAGACACCAAGCTATTCCAGTTCTTCGGTGACAACTCCTACGCCATCTACCTTTGGCACTGGCCACTACTGGTCTTAGTGCCATTCATGGTTGACGACTTCAAATGGCCACAGAAATTTGCGGCCTTAGCTTTGACGTTGATTCTGGCCGTTGCGACACAAAAGTTGGTTGAAGTTCGCTTCAAAAAGTTAATTGATACCTCTGCAATACTTTCGGCTCCGCGCTTCTTGACCGCAGGTAGTTTGGTCTTGGCTTTGTTCGCCGGTGCCTTCTATATGACCAGTACACGAGTCACCGAAGACGCTCAGGACATCAACAAGTCCCTAGCCCAGGTTGAAAAAACCGTAGGGGATGAATGCTTTGGAGCGTCGGCGTTGAGCGATAGCTGCGACAAGCCCGATGCTGCCCAAACTGCAGATCAACAGGTGGCTCCCGCACCAGTGGCGGCCAAAACCGACAAGCCCGTCGTCTATAAAGACGATTGTTTTGCCAGCCAAACTACCGACTTCCAGGATCGTCCGGTCTGCCATTACGGTAAGGGCGATATCAAGGTTGCATTGGTGGGTAACTCGCATGCAGGTCAGTGGTTCCCTGCACTGAATACGCTCGCTCAGGAGCACGGATGGCAAATTGATACCTATCTAGCGAATCGCTGTGCCATCATGGGCGAAGAACAGAAGTTTGATGACCAAGCCAGCGTTGAAGGGTGCGGTGATCTTGGCGGATGGGTGACCGATCAGATCAAGAAGGAAGATTATGATCTGGTGATTACCTCCAACCGGCAATCCGTGCCGGTCAGTGGCCACAGTATGGAATCATCGCAGGATCCAGCCACCGATGCCTACGAAAAACTCATGGGCGACTGGGCGGATACCGGTGCCGAAGTTGCGGTCATCCATGACACGTCATGGCCTGGAGCGACACTGGATAACGTACCCGACTGCGTAGCGAAAAATTCGTCGGATCCAGATGAATGCAGCGGAGATGCCGATGAGTGGATCCCACAGGACCCTCAGATTGACGCCGTGAAGTCTCTGGATGATCCAGATATTGTGCAGGTGGACATGAATGACCAACTCTGCGAAGACGGCACATGCTATTCAGTGATCGGGGGAATTGTCGCTTACTGGGATCATTCACACCTCAGCGCCACTTATGCTCAGTCTTTGTCTGAAACCTTAGGTTCACGGATGGAGAAGGCCTTGGATTCTGACAAATTATTCCCCGCGGCCTGAAAACATGTAACCCCTCAAAGCGTCACCTCATAAATCACAGAATAAAACACAGAGAAGCTACCGCTGGTTCATTCCAACGGTAGCTTCTCTACTTTTGGTTCTGCTCGCCTTTCTAAACTGTCCCTGCCAGGTGCCATCATCAGCAGTACCCGGATGCAATTGGGGGATCCGGGAACTCGCACCCATGAAATGGAGTAGAACCATGAAAAGGTTCATGTGGTCGATGGCGACCATGAGCATTGTCCTAGCCTTGAGCGCCTGCGGCGTTTCCACCGAGGACTAGGAAGCTGCGCAAGCTTCAGCCTCTGCGCTGAATTCTGAGAAGGAAGAGCTTGTGGCGCAACTGGCAGATACGAAACAAACACTCGATACGGTTCAAGCCGAGGCTGATTCTCTTCGCGCGGCTGAAGAAGAAGCGGCAGCTTCAAAGAAAGCCGAAGAGAAGAAGGCCAAGGAAGCGGCCGAAAAGGCTGAGAAGGAAAAATCCAACAAGGCTAAGAAGGTCAGCAAACGCGATCTGGCTCAAATCGTGAAGAAGCCTGATGCCCATATTGATGAGAACGTCATCCTTTACGCGCGGATCACCCAGTTCGATTCAGGAACCGGACCCTGCTCATTCCGTGCGGACTTGAGCCACGCTTATGTGGGGAAGTACGACTACGATTACAATTCCATGTTCTCTGCCGGAGACGGACTCTTTAGTTGCGACATCTTGGATGACTTCGTCGCAGATGACATCGTTCAGGTCACCGCTACGGTGCTCGGTTCGTTGACCTATGACACCACCATTGGTGGTTCAACCACGGTACCGAAATTCCAGGTGGTCAAAATCAAGCGAGCCTAAGGGCGCTGCTTAACTTATCCGGCGGTGTTGTTGACCGTGGATGCGCCGAGATTCCCAGCGATCCGGCGCATTCGTTGCCAACTTCACCGCCGATATTTTTATGCGTGAATCTACCGAAACAACAGTGAAACATTCACGAGAAGTAAACGTTACCCACAGGGGTGTCTTGATACACACTGGAAACGAATCCGCGAGTGTATCGAAACATCCGTGGCGAAGAATGGACTCATCGCCGGGCCAAGGACACCGCAATTCTGCAGTAGGGCCCGACTCGCCACCGATACACCGAACACCTTGAGGGGATGTGATCCAGATGGAGTTGGACGTAGCCAGCTTATGGATCCTAATAGCAGCCGCGCTTGTCTTGATGATGACACCGGCACTGGGAATTTTCTACGGCGGCATGACCCGCTCTACCGGCGTTGTGAACATGATGCTGATGAGCTTTTCTGCCGCAGCAATTACCGCAGTGGTTTGGGTGCTGTGGGGGTACTCATTCTCCGCTGGTGAACCAACCATCGCAGGCATCGTCGGAAATCCAATAAGCGATTTTGCCATGCACAATACCGAACAAGCGGACCTACTCTCTGCAGGATTCTCTGGCACCTTCGCCATGATTTCGGTGGCCATTATTTCTGGCGCCATTGCCGACCGTGCTCGCTTTGCGCCATGGCTCTTCTTCATCCCACTGTGGGTCACCCTGGTCTACGCACCGGTGGCCTTCTGGGTATGGGGTGGAGGATTGCTCTCCTCCGATGGTTTCCTTGGCAAGATCTTCGGAGAAGCCATTGACTTCGCTGGTGGTGCTGTAGTTCACACCAACGCTGGTATCGCCGCACTTGTCCTCGCACTCAAGCTCGGTCAGCGTCACAACTTCCACGATCGCCCTCAGCCACACAACACCCCACTGGTCATGCTTGGTGCAGGCCTACTGTGGTTCGGCTGGTTCGGTTTCAACGCTGGTGCCGCCACCACCATTGAGCAGGCTGGTCTGATCTGGATCAACACCTTCGCAGCGCCAGGCGCAGCAGTTCTTGGCTGGATCCTCGTTGAAAAGCTGCGCGGGGAACGCGCCAGCTCGGTAGGTGTTGCCTCAGGCCTAGTCTCCGGTTTGGTTGCTATCACCCCTTCGTGTGCAGATCTGGCCCCATGGGCGGCACTACTGCTGGGTGTACTGGCTGGTGCAGGTTCGGCTTGGGCCGTCAACCTCAAGTGGAAGCTTGGTTACGATGACTCCCTGGACGTGGTCGGTGTTCACCTGGTTGCCGGTATCATCGGCACCCTCTTCCTCGGCTTCTTCGCGCTGCCAACCGAGGAAAGCGCTGGTGGCCTGTTCTACGGTGGCGGTCTCTCGCAGCTGGTTGCACAGTTCATGACGCTTCTTGTAGTAATGATCTTCTCCGCGGCAATGACTTGGGTTATCGCTTCGGTGATCGGTAAGTTCAGCCCATGGCGAGTATCGGCAGATATTGAAATTGCCGGTATCGACGCCGCTGAGCACAACGATGCTGGTTACCAGCTGGCCTCTAAGTAAAGGGGTGGGAGCTGAAAAATAATAAGAACATGATCAAGGGGTAGGACATCAATACGATGTCCGGGAAACCGCCGGTGGGCCATGCAGCCACCGGCGGTTTCTTTATGTGCAATCCCGCGGTGGAACTTCGTTAAAGGCGACATGAGTAAGTCATGGCAAACGTGTTGAGATAATTTTTCTTTCGTCTTTCCACTCCTGCAGATGGAACGAGCTGAGTTAATGCCTTTACCTAACCAGCGGAATCATGGTCCATGCCGGAGGAAGTCTGCCTTGCCTGTCTCTTGCGGACATTATCCGAGTGGGATGTCCGATCGGGCTCGCTGACTTTGGCCTCAGCACTTTGGACACACTGGTAGCCGGACTACCTACAGGATGGGATCACGGTGCAGGTCAGGGTGGGTCAAGACTGTACGGTGGCTAGCGTCAATTTGTATCCATCGCCCAAGCCCTTCTTAAACCTGCCCGGATACTGCTGGTGGATGAGGCCACCAGCGTGCTGGATACCGAGAACGAAAGCACGGTGGCGACGGCACTGGGCGATGATCTCAGGTAGCGCACCCGTGTCATTGTCGCCCTTCGTCTGAGCTCAATACGTGCGGCAGACCGGGTGCTGTTCATGGGCGACGGGCACAGTATCGGGGATGGGAGCATCCAGTAATTGTTAGCTGCCAAGGGGCGCTTCGCTGACTTCTGGGAGCAACAGTATGCGGCCGGTGCCTGGCACCTGGGGCACAACTGAGTGCTGAAGTTACAGCCGTCTAGTGGTGGACCTCGTGGCGGCGGTTATCCCATGCTCTGATTCTTGATATTCTTATAAGTCGAGTCCTGTGCGTTTTTTGATGCGCACCACAAGACCTATCGAAAGAAGTGCCCGGCACGTGTTTAATTCACTTTCCGATCGCCTGACATCAACCTTCAAGAATCTGCGCGGTAAGGGCCGCCTGACTGAAGCAGACATCGACGGTACCGTCCGCGAAATCCGCCGCGCCCTGCTCGACGCTGACGTTGCCGTCTCGGTGGTCCGCGCCTTCGTGGCCCAGGTGAAAGAACGCGCCCTGGGCGCCGAGGTTTCCGAGTCGCTGAACCCGGGCCAGCAGGTCGTTAAGATCGTCAACGAGGAACTCGTTGGCATCCTCGGTGGCGAAACTCGTCGCCTGAACCTGGCCAAGAACCCTCCTACGGTGATCATGCTCGCCGGTTTGCAGGGTGCCGGTAAGACCACCCTGGCCGGTAAGTTGGCCAAGCACCTGAAGTCTGAAGGCCACACCCCAATGCTGGTGGCCTGTGACCTTCAGCGCCCTAACGCTGTTAAGCAGTTGCAGATCAACGGTGAGCGTGCCGGTGTTCCTGTCTATGCACCACACCCGGGTGTCTCCTCAGAATTTGATACCCCTACCGGTGACCCGGTAGCAGTAGCTCGCGATGGTATCGCCGAAGCTAAGTCCAAGCTGCATGACGTGGTCATCGTTGATACCGCGGGCCGTTTGGGTGTTGACACCGAAATGATGGCTCAGGCTGCGAACATTCGCGCAGCCATCAACCCTGACGAAGTGCTCTTTGTCATTGACGCAATGATCGGTCAGGATGCGGTGAATACCGCACAGGCCTTCCATGAAGGTGTCGATTTCACCGGTGTGGTCCTCTCCAAGCTCGATGGTGACGCCCGTGGTGGTGCCGCCCTGTCGGTCGCCTCGGTTACCGGTAAGCCAGTGATGTTCGCATCCACCGGTGAAAACCTGGATGACTTCGAGATCTTCCACCCAGATCGTATGGCTTCACGCATCCTGGACATGGGCGACGTGATGACGCTCATCGAACAGGCTGAGAAGAACTGGGACAAGAACGAAGCCGAGCGTATGGCGAAGAAGTTCGCCGACCAGGAAGACTTCACCCTGGACGACTTCCTGGCGCAGATGGCCCAGATCAAGAAGATGGGCTCGATGAAGAAGCTGCTGGGCATGATGCCCGGTGCGCAGATTTCTCGCCAGCAGCTTGAACAGTTTGATGAGCGTCAGATCGACCGCGTGGAAGCCATCGTTCGTTCGATGACTCCACACGAACGTGTGGCACCAAAGATCATCAACGGTTCACGTCGCGCCCGTATTGCTAAGGGTTCGGGCGTCACTGTTTCTGAAGTGAACCAGATGCTTGAGCGTTTCACCGAAGCGCAGAAGATGATGAAGAAGATGGCCGCCGGTGGCGGTATTCCAGGCATGCCAGGTGCGGGCCGTGGTGCTGCTCGCAAGGCGAAAGCCAAGGGTAAGGGCAAGAAGCAGGTCAAGTACGGTAACCCAGCGAAGGCCGCACAGGCCCAGCTGGAAGCCCAGAACAAGAAGTCTTCGGCACCCAGCGGAGCATCCTTTGGCGCCGGCGCCAACCAGGACTTCGATCCATCAAGCCTGAACCTGCCAGCAGGTTTCGAGAAGTACTTGGGCAAGTAACAAGCCCGCCAGCTGCATAAACCGACAACGCGCCATGGGAACTGACATAGTTTTCCCATGGCGCGTTTTGTCTATCATGCGTTACCCCAAACTATGATTGATAGTAGACCGTAACTTCACCAGTGAAAGGAATCTGCCTTCGTGGATTCGTCTGAGTTCAACTACCTCAACCTAGAGTTCATCTTCATGGGCGACAAGCCAGACGCCGCAGAAGTTGTCCGCACCGCATTGGCAGATCGCCGCCTGCTGGGGTACATCGGGGGAGCCGTCGAACGAGAGTTTTCCACAGAGGTTCTGGCTGAGGTGGCCACCGTCAGTGAAGCACGCGATGCGGTGCTCTACCGTATTGATGCAAAGGGCAAACTGCGTGAAGGATCCCGTGTCACCAAACTGGTGCACGAATTGAAGAACTCGACCGGTGCCAACTATGTGCTGGTGGACGGCGACGAGATCGACGGCCCGACTCCGGACGACGACATCCTCGGGGATCTCGGGGCAACCAACGAGCTGCTGCACGGAGCCACCCTGAAAGCCTCGGAACTGGTGCTGGCCGCCGGTTTTGAGGACAACCAGATCACCGTCTGGGACACCGAATCCGGGCTCATGGCCATGCCGGCCCAGCCGGTCTTCTCCCCAGGGATTTCCCGCTCCAACCGGCCCTTCCTGTCGCTGACCCGCACCGGCAACGTCATCATGGCAACTGTTGAGGCTAAGCGCCCGCGCGGAGATCGCTTCGGCCCGGCACTGACCATGGTGCTGGATCTGGAACGCCAGGCCATTTTGGAACCGGAAGCGGACTCTCCCGCGGCTTCGCGCCTCAACGAACTGGATGGGCTGCTGCTGGGCATCGGCGAAGAAACAGTTGAACTGCTGGACGCCCTGATCTCTGACCCGAAGGCCCGCGAGGAAGCCCTGGCCCTGATGCATGGACCGGTTGACCTGGCCAGCATGAAGCGATTTGTCGCGTTGCTGGGCTTCGATGCTCGCAGCGTAGACTACCTCACCGGCCGTCCCATCCCTGAGGACCGCCGGGTTATTTCCACCGGTGGCCCCTTTAGGAGCCTGCGCGCGGCACTGAACGAGCAGGAGCGCGAAGCCACTGGGCTGAAGCGAGTGCTCTTCCGTGCCGGATGGAATCCACAGGCGCTGATCGGTTCCGGCGCCCTGGTGCTGGCCTCGGGCATCGGTGTACATGCGCTGCTGGCCAAGAGCCAGAAGTTCGCTTGGCTGCCAAAGCCCGCGCGCCAGCTGCTGATGTTCGCCTGGTACGCCGACGGCGCGTTTTATTTGGGCAAGGGCATTATCGATGCGGCCAGAGCCAAACGGGACTTCTAGATCCTAGTCAACCGGAATGCCAACAGCGCGGGTGCGCAGCAAGCTAATTGCTGCGCACCCGCGCTGTTCTTGATGGTTCGCGAGGGTGCCCTCTAGCCTCGATTTTTCAGTGCAGGAGAATCGGTATCCCGGAATTCCTTGGGCGGAACCTTCCCGGCGGCATGCTGTTCTTCCTCGGCCAGGCGCAATTCCACCCGGCGGATCTTCCCGGAGATCGTCTTCGGCAAATCTGAGAATTCCAGCCGGCGAATGCGCTTGTAGGGTGCCAGATGCTCGCGGCAGAACCCCAGGACGTCTTCCGCGGTGCCCGCGTTCGCCTCGTAACCGGCAGCCAGGATGACAAAGGCCTTGGGCACCGAAAGCTTGAGCGGATCCGGGGAGGGGACCACCGCGACTTCGGCCACCGCCGGATGCTCCAGCACCACCGATTCAAGTTCGAAGGGACTGAGCTTGTAGTCGCTGGATTTGAAGACATCGTCCGCCCTGCCGATGTAGGTCAAGATCCCTTCTTCGTCGCGTTCGGCGATATCCCCGGTGTGATAGACCCCGTCACGCAGTGCCTCGTCGGTTTTCGCCTGGTCATCGAAGTAGCCCTTCATCAAACCCACCGGGCGGGGATCGATGCGCAGGCAGATTTCTCCCACTTCGGCCACGTGTCCGGTGGTGGGGTTGCGCAGTTCAATGTCGTAGCCAGGCATCGGGCGGCCCATGGCGCCTACCTTAACCGTTTCGCCGGGGGAATTGGCGATTTGGACCGTGGTTTCCGTTTGGCCATAGCCGTCACGGATCACCTGGCCCCACGCGGTGCGCACCTGGTCAATGACTTCGGCGTTCAACGGCTCGCCGGCCGACACCAGTTTGCGTGGCGGGGTTTTCAGTGTGGTCAGATCGGCCTGGATCAGGTAGCGCCATACCGTGGGAGGCGCGCAGAAACTGGTGACGTTCTCCGTGGCCATCTGCTCCATCAGCGCCTGGGCATCGAAGCGATCATAGTTGAAGACGAAGACGGTGGCTTCAGCGATCCACGGCCCGAAGAAATTGGACCACGCGTGCTTGCCCCAGCCGGGGGAGGCAACGTTCAAATGCACGTCGCCCGGCTCGACACCGATCCAGAACATGGTCGCCAGATGGCCCACCGGATACGAGGTGTGGGTGTGCTGCACGAGTTTCGGCTGGGAAGTGGTTCCGGAGGTGAAATACAGCAGCAGGTTCTCATCTTTGCGGGTCGGGGTCTCCAATGCGAACTCGGCTGGCGCCTGATGGGAGTCGTCAAAGTGCAGGGTTCCGGGGTAGCGGGCGCCGCCGACCTGGACGATGGCGTAGGCGCCGGGAACCTCGGTGAGCTTTTCCAGGTGATCGTGGCTGGTGATCACCCAGGTGGCCTTGCCTCGCTCGATGCGATCGGCGAGATCCTCGCTGGTGACCTGCGTGGTCGTTGGAATGATGACCGCTCCGAGTTTCATGCCGGCCAGCATGGTTTCCCACAGGGCCACCTCGTTGCCGAGCATCACGATGATCGCATCCCCGCGTTGCAGGCCCTCGTCGGAGAGCCAGCGGGCTACCTGGGTGGAACGCGTGGAGAGCTCAGACCAGCTGTAACGGGCAGATGTGCCATCCTGCTCGGTGAGAATCAGGGCTGGCTCATCGGCCCGCTGCGGATCCTTTGCGACGGCATCGAACCAGTCGTAGGCGAAGTTGAAGTCGGTGAATTCCGGCCACGTGAACTCCTCCCGAGCTCTTTGGTAGTCATCGCGCGCGGCCAAAAGCAGATCGCGGGCGGCTCGGAACTTCTCGGTATTGCTCATCGCAGTCCTTTGCATTTCGGGCGACAATGCCCGTAGCTATCATCCTTCGTTCCCACTCAATATACGGGAGTGACCAGTTTGGACGAATTGTTGCGCCATCATGCGTAGTCGCGTTGACGCAACACGCAATTTTGTCCACTGATTCATGGAATAAGCGAGCAATGTGGCCTCCGTGCAGGAGCTGAAGAACAATTGGACGGTAACGGCTTGGATGGTCTAGCGTCTGAAATATGCCAAAGGAACAAGTTCCCGCCAAGAAACAGAACCCGCTTCTTGTGCTGGGAAAAATCAGCGCGATACTTGATTCCTTTTCCTTGCGGCAGCCCGTGCTGACCTTGGCCGATTTGCGTGAAGCCACGTCCATGCCGGCCTCCACGGTCCAGCGCCTGGTGGCGAACCTCGTGGAACAAGGATTCCTGGATCGTGAGGGCGATGGCTATCGAATCGGCATGAAAATGGCGTACTGGGCCGCCCCGGCTACCCGCGGCAAGGAAGTCCTCGACGTGATCAGCCCGCTCTTGGCCGAGCTGCGCGATACGACCGGCGAGACGGCGTGCCTTTTCCGGGCGGAAGCCGTTTACCGCGTCTGCGTTGGCATCGCCGAAACTCGCCATGTATTGCGTCGCGAAATGCATTTGGGGGAGTTGGCGCCGCTGCATGCTGGTTCCGCCGGCCGGGTCCTCTTGGCCTGGAAGCCGGAGCTGATGCAGCGCCTGGTGGAAGGGTCCTTGGAATCGCTGACCTCATCGACCATTACCGGTCTTGATGATTTGCAGACGGCCGTGGAAGCGACCCGCGCCGATGGCTTTGCGATCACCACCGGTGAACGGGAAAGCGGCGCGTCGGGGCTCTCGGCCCCGGTCTTCGACTCGGCGGCCCGGCTGGTGGCCGCGGTGACCATCAGCGGGCCGACGATGCGCATGCCGCAAGCGGTCTGCGAAGGTTGGGTGGAACCATTGCTGGAAACCGCCGAGCGCATGACCCGGCTGATCGGCGGCCGTTTCCCTGGCGAGACCCACCGCCCGGCCTAGCCAGCGGCGGATGGCTCCGTGCCCGTTGGGATGACCCACTCGAACGCCTTGGCCTTGGACCGCGCCCCCTGGGCGGACTTCGAGCGGTTCGGCTCGCCCAGCTGCGTCAGGAGCCTCTCGGAGAGCTGCACCAGTTCGCCGAAGCGTTCAGGAGTCAGCCAGTCGGGCCGGGTTGCGAAGAGGATGTCCTCGCTGGAGGTGTTGCCGCTGGCGCCCGGTGCGAAGGGGCAACCGCCCAAGCCGCCCAAGGCTCCATCAACCACTTCGGCTCCGGCGGCAATCGCTGCCAGCGTATTGGCCACTCCCAGCCCCCAGGTGTCGTGGCCGTGGAAGACGATGCGCCGTTGCGGCGCATTCTCCCGGACATTGGCGATCAGCGAAGCCACCTGGGCGGGAACCGCCTGGCCAAGGGTGTCGCAGATGACGATGTCGCAGGTTCCTTCTGCGCGCGGATCATTGGCGATCTGAAGTACCTTCGACTCCGGGACCTGGCCGTCGAAGGGACAGGTGAAGGAGGTCGCCAAGCAGAGCTGGATCCTCCCGTTAACCGCCTGGGCGTAGCGGACCGCTTCGGGCAGGGCCGCCATGCTTTCTTCGGTGCTTCGCGAGATATTGGCTTGGTTATGCGCGTCGGAGACCGAGAGGCAGTACTGGAAATTGGTGATGCCCGCCTTCGCGGCCTTGGCCACATGTCCCGGGGTCGCCACCCAGATCCAGCAGTGCGCCAGTTCTTGCGGTGTCAACGCTTCGGCGACCTCCAGGGTGTTGGCCATCGGCGGTACCAGATCGGCGCGGGCCATGGAGCCGAGCTCGATTTCCTGGACTCCCAGGCGCAACAGTTCCCGGACGGTCGCGATTTTCTCTTCGGTGCTCAGAAGCTTTCCGGTCAGCTGCAGTCCGTCGCGCAGGGTGACGTCGCGCAGGGTGGCTGCTGGTGTGAAGTTGTAGCTCATGCTTGGCTCGTTTCGCTGCTGGTGGCGTTCATGATTTCTTCCGGGCTGTAGCCCAGGAGCGTGCCGAGGACGTCATTGGTATGCTCGCCGAGGTCCGGGCCGAGGTTCCGGATCGGCAGGGAGGCTGCGCCCATGACCGGGACGATCCCGGGGAATCCGACCCCGGGGAGCACCTCCTGGCCGGTGGAAACGTCGAAGTTCTGGATCATATTGCGGGCCTGGTACTGGGGCTCGTTCACAATATCCTCGGCCGTGTAAATGGGGCCGGCCGGAACGCCTGCGGCATCCAGCACAGCCAATGCATCTGCGGAGTCCAAGGTCCCGCTCCAAGCGCCGATGGCCTGGTCAAGCATTTCGCTCTGTTCCCATCGCTGGGCGTTGGACTGCAGGTTCTCGTCGTTGGCCAGATCGGGGCGGCCGATGGCTTCCATGTATCTGCGGTAGATTCCATCGCCGTTGCCGGCCACCACGATGCTCGCCCCGTCGGCGCACAGATAGGCGTTGGACGGGGCGATGCCTTCCATCCGTCCTCCGGTGCGGGTCCGGGATTCGCCGTAGGCGCCCTGGTCGGGGATCAGCGATTCCATCATGGAGAACATTGCCTCGTGCAGGGCGACGTCGATGATCCGGTGATCCAGTGGCAGGGGATTATCGCCTGTGCTCTTGCGGTCGCGTTCGAAGAGGGCCATCACCGCTCCGAATGCGGCGTAGAGCCCGGCGATGGAGTCGCCGATCGAGACTCCTACGCGGACCGGGGCGCGGTCGGGGTCGCCGACCAGGTTGCGGAACCCGCTGAAGGCTTCAGCCACGGCGGCGAATCCCGGACGTTCAGATAACGGGCCGGTTTGGCCGAAGGCCGAGATTCGGGTGATCACCAGATTCGGGTTCGCCGCGCTGAGTTCATCTGGTCCGAGACCCCATTTCTCCAGGGTTCCGGGCCGGAAGTTTTCCAGCAGCACGTCGCATTCGCGCACCAGATCGAGGACTGCGGCCCGACCGGCGTCGCTGCGCAGGTCGAGCACCACGGATTTCTTGTTCCGGTTGATTGTGCGATAGAGCATGGAGACGCTGCCCTTTTTCAGGCGCCAGTTGCGCAGTTCGTCGCCGGTTTTGGGGCGTTCGACCTTGATGACTTCGGCTCCGAAGTCCGCCAGCAGGCGTCCGGCGGTGGGCGCTGCGATGTAGTTGCCCAGCTCCAGGACGCGGATGCCTTCCAGCGGGGCGATGGCCTCGGTGGTTCGATCTTGGTGGCTCATATATAGCTCCTTGTCAGGTGGCTGGGATCAGATGAAGATGCTCATGACCAGGACGAGTCCCAAGGCGATCACCGAGGCGACGGAAACGCCGACGGTCACCGACTTCAGGGCGCCTCGGACGGTTTGGCCCAGCAGGGATTGCAGCAGCCAGAAGGTATTCGAGGTTACGTGGATCATGAACAGCGAGCCGGCGCCGGCGGCCAGCGCGATGAGCACCGGATCCAGTCCCAGTGCCGGAGCGATGGGGGCGAGCATGCCGGCGGCGGTGATCACCGAAAGCGTCACCGAGCCCACGGCGATGTGCAGCACCGCGGCAATCACCCAGACGACCACCAGCGGTGCCACGGCGCTGGCACTGAAGAATCCGCCGAGGATATCGCCCAGTCCGGCGGCGGCCACGGTAGCTGCCAGCGAACCGCCGGCGCCGGTGAGCAACAGGATCTGTCCGCTTTCCTTGAAGCCGGTGCCGATCGCCTCTTCCACGCCCTTTTGGCCGATGGCTCCGCGGGCCACGATGGTGGTGCCGATCAGGCCGATGAGCAGGGCGACCACGGGGTTGCCCAGCAGTTCCAGCACGCCGTTCTGGAACTTGGCGATTTCGGCAAGGGCGCCGGCGGCAATGAGGATCAGCGAAAGCAGCAGGGGAGCGAAGAGCAGCAGCAACGAGGTTTCGCGCTTGCCCTCGGGGCCAACGGCCAGCTTCACCGCTCCTGGATCGGCCTGCGGCTGCTGGCCCTCGTCAATGCCAACGCGGACGCTGCCAGGCTGGTTCGGGGTGCTCTGCGGGTAGTCATCTTCCTCGAAGACACTCTGCTCGTCGCGCGCTGGCTTCCAGAACCCGCGGCGGAACAAGAAGGACATGATCAGCACTGCCAGCAGAACTGTTGGCACTACCAGGAGCAGACCGCAGATCAGCATCTTGCCCAGCGATACGCCCAGCACTCCGGCTACCGCCAAGGCGCCGACGCCGGGAACCATGAAGATGATGCCGCACTCCAGCGAGATGGCCATGGCCGTGGCCAGCCGGGCGGTGCCCATCGGACCGATCTTGGTGGCCATGCGACGTGCCAGCGGTGCCGAAATGACGATCAGGACGTCAACGAAGATCGACTGCAGCACGGTGCTCATGGCTACCGCCATGGAGTAGGGCAAGGCCTTGGGGCCGAACACCGAGAGCAGGCGTTCGACCAGGCGGCGGATGGCGCCGACCTCGTTGAGGATGGATCCCATCAGCACGCCGAAGGCGATGAGCAGGCCGACCTCCATCATGATGTCGCCGAAGCCCTTGGTGATGGTCTCGATGGTCTTGCTGATGCCAAGTTGCGTGCTCAGTCCCAGATACAGGGAGCCGAGGATCAGCCCGATGACGGGGTTGACCTTGAATTTGACGATCAGCAGCACCGTGGCGAGCACGGCCACGGCGGTGTTTATCAGAATCGCTGTATCTGACATGGGGATCCGATCTTCGTTGATAACGGGTAGACGTGAGCTGGGCCACAAAACTCTGATTCATAGTATGAGTTGCAACCCACGATGTAAACTTCATGTCGTTATTGAGTCATCGCCGACCGGCAGGCATTTGCGCTTAACCGCAGCGGGCCCCGCAGCAACAAGCTGCGGGGCCAGACAAGGCGCGTGGACAGAGTGGTTATGGTTTCGGTGAAGGAAAGTCCGTATCCCGGTATTCCTTGCCCGCCGGTTCGCCGCCATTAAAACGGCGCTCCTCGGCCTGGCGCAATTCCACGCGGCGGATCTTGCCCGAAATGGTTTTGGGCAATTGGGCGAACTCGATGCGCCGCACCCGCTTGAAGGCCGAGAGGTGCTCGCGGCAATGCGCCAAAATCGACTCCGCGAGTTCGGGGCCGGGCTGCGCATTGCCCGTGGGAACGATGTAGGCCTTTGGCACGCTCAAGCGCAATTCATCCGGGGTCGGCACCACCGCTGCCTCGGCCACCCCGGGATGCTCGATCAGCACGGATTCCAGCTCGAAGGGGCTGATCTTGTAGTCGCTGGACTTGAAGACGTCATCGGCGCGGCCCACGTAGGTCAAGACGCCTCGTTCATCACGTTCAGCGATATCCCCGGTGTGGTAGACCCCGTCACGGAAGACCTCGGCGGTTTTCTCCGGGTTCTCGAAGTAGCCCTTCATCAGCCCCAGCGGGCGGGGATCGGTCACCAGGCAGATCTCGCCCAGATCCCCGGCCTCGCCGGTAGCAGGGTCGCGCAGCACGATGTCGTAGCCTGGCATCTCGCGTCCCATGGCGCCGATGGTGATCGGCACTCCGGGCGGATTGGCGATCTGCACCGTGGTTTCGGTCTGGCCAAAGCCGTCGCGGATGACCTGGCCCCAGGATTTCTGCACCTGGTCGATGACTTCGGCATTCAGCGGTTCGCCAGCGGAGACCAGTTTCTTCGGCGGATTCTTCAACGCGCTCAGATCCGCCTGGATCAGCAAGCGCCACACGGTCTGCGGAGCGCAGAAGCTGGTGACCTTCTCGGTGTCCATCTGGTTCATCAGCGCGATCGGATCGAAGCGGTCATAGTTGTAGAGGAATACGGTGGCTTCGGCGATCCACGGTGCGAACAGATTCGACCATGCATGCTTGGCCCAGCCTGGGGAAGCGACATTTAGATGCACATCGCCTGGTTCCAGCCCGATCCAGAACATCGTGCTCAAGTGCCCCACCGGGTACGAAGTATGAGTGTGCTCCACCAGCTTCGCCTTGGAAGTGGTTCCGGAGGTGAAATAGCGCAGCAGTGTTTCATCGGCGCGCGTGGGGGAGTCCAGCTGGAATTCGGCTTCGGCGTTGTAGGACTGCGCGAAGTCGAGGATGCCTTCAGTTGCGCTGCCGCCAATCTGGATCAGCGTGTAATCGCCGGGGACCGTCTCGAATTTCTGGATCTCGCCCTGGTTGGTGATCACCCACTGGATATGCCCGCGCTCGATGCGATCGGCCAGGTCCGTGGGGGTCAGCTGCGTGGTGCAGGGGATCAGGATTGCCCCGAGCTTGATGCCGGCCAGCATCGATTCCCAGAGTTCCACTTGGTTGCCGAGCATCACTGCGATCGTCTGGCCTCGGCGCACTCCTATATCGCTGAGCCAGCGCGCGAGTTGCGTGGAGCGCTGCGAGAGCTCGGCCCAACTGCGGCGTGTTGAGCTGCCGTCGCGTTCGGTGATGATCAGTGCCGGCGCATCGGCTCGTTGCGGATCCTTGGCCACTTGGTCGAACCAGTCGGAGCCGAAGTTGAACTCGCTGAACTCGGGCCAGCGGAATTCTTCCCGCGCCGTCTCGTAGTACTCGCGCATTTCCAGGAGCCGATCTCGGGCTGCTCTGAATTCATCTGTAACGCTCACAACTAACCTTCCGTCGCTGGGACTAGGGCACCCCACATCATCGTGAGGCAGATCACTTGCCAATATACTTTGAAGTCCAAGGGTTTGAAAGCGCAATTGGTGCCAAACTGTTGAATCGGATGATGCCACGCGTATTTAATAAGTGCATGAGTCAAATGCCCAAGGTGCTCGTCTGTGGTCCATCCAGCTGGAATCAGCTCGTCGAGCTTGACCGCTTGCCTGACCCTCGGCCTCAGCAGCTATCCGCCCGCAACGAGTGGCACACCGTGGGCGGAACCTCCGCGGGCAAGGCGCTGCACTTGAGTTCCTTGGGTGTTGCGACGACGCTCTTCACGCCGCTGGCTAGCGATGAGCCAGGGCGCCTGCTGCGACACGTGCTCGGTGGCGCGGGCGTCAACCTGCAGGCGATTTCCAGCGTGAGCACCGAGCGGCATATCAATCTCATGGCTGGCGGGCAACGCGTATCCATCTATCTGGCAACGCCCTCCGCTGTCGAGGACGCGGATGCTGATGCCCTCTGCGCGGCCATTGGGGAAGCTGACCTGGCAGTGATTGACCTGAGCGAGTTGGGGTTGCGGATTATCAGGCAACTGGCCGAGCCGCCTGTACCGCTATGGGTCGACCTGCATGACTTCGATGGCACAGCCCAATTTCATCTGCCATTCCTGAGGGCGGCCTCCGTGGTCTTCATGAACGATGATGCAACCAGCGATCCGTGGGAGCTGATGGCCACTTGCCTGCGCCATGGTCCAGAAATGGCAATATGCACGCGTGGAGCGCGGGGTGCGGTGGCAATGAACCGCCAGGGGCGGCGCTGGGAAGTGGCTGCGCCAAAGGTTGAGGTGATCGACAGCAATGGTGCCGGCGATGCCTTCATGGCCGGTTTTCTCGCGGCTTACCAGCGGGGATCATCGGTGCAAGCGGCTTTGGAGGCAGCTGCCGGAGCGGCAGCTGTGGCTCTATCGAGCCGGCATCTGCATCCAGATCTCGCCCGGTTGCTCTCCTAGTGCCAATGGCGCGTGCCGCGATCGCGAGCGTGATGACCGGAACATTCCAATTTACTTGAAGCATCAACTAAATCGGAGTATGGTTATAGGCAACAGGAACCATTGAATCGAAAGAAGGCGTTGGTCATGACCATGCTCAAAGAAGACAAGCTCGACGCAACCACTCACATGAATGCCGTGCAGCTAAAAGTCGGTGATATGAACCTCATGAGCGACTACTACCAAAAGGCGCTCGGGCTCACGGTACTGGAAGAAACCGCAGAAGGAACCCGGCTAGGCCGCGGAACTCAGGAACTCGTTAACCTGCGCAATGCCCCAGGACTGAAATTGCCAGCTCGTAGTGAAGCTGGGCTCTTCCATACTGCCCTGCTGTTCAATAACCAGGCAGATCTTGCCGCTACCGTGCTCTCAGCCGCCCAGTTTGATCAGAGTAAGTTTGTCGGAAGCTCGGACCATCTAGTCTCCGAGGCTTTCTACTTCACTGATCCAGAGGGTAACGGAATTGAGTTGTACTGGGGACCGCCCTCGCGATACCTGGACCTGGAATAACGGTGAAGTCAGCATGGATACCATCTACCTGGACCCCAACAAATACCTCAATGCTCACCTCAGTGAGCAGGCAGTGAATTCTTTGCAGTCGGCGAGCGCCGATATCGGCCATGTACACCTACAGGTAGGTGATGTGGCCACCGCCCGCTCGTTCTACGTCAACACTTTGGGCTTTGATGAAACCACCTCGCTGGGCAACCAGGCATTGTTCGTGTCCGCCGGAGGCTACCACCATCACATGGCCATGAATGTTTGGAACTCGCGAGGCGCAGGTCCCCGTAAAGACACCCTGGGTCTGGGCGAAGTACTGATCAATGTTCCCAACGCCGATGAAGTCGGCAAGTTGGCGCAGCGATTGAGCTTCGCCAAAGTCGAGCACCACCACACCGGGGCAGAGCTGCGTTTTAAGGATCCATGGAATAACCAGCTGCGCGTAACTGTCGCCTAATTGCTGAGCATCCAGTGGGGGACTGGCCCTAACCCTGGGCTCACGCAGTCCTAAGGTGTTTGTCGATCACCTCGGCGGTCAGTGGCTCGGTGAGCAATGGCTGGAAGTCTCCCTGTTCGCGGCCACGTAAGACTTGAGCAGCGAAGAGGTCCGGGGATCTGACGTCGCAATGCGTCAGATCTTCGGGCGCTAGATCCCACCACGCGCTGGCCTGTAAGGCTTGGGCGGTTTCTGGCTCAAAGCGATCTCGGATAACTCGTGCCGGAACACCGCCCACCACCGTGTAGGGATCTACGTCGTTGGTGACCACGGAATTTGAAGCGATGACTGCGCCATCTCCAATGGTGATCCCGTGGCCTAGGGTGACTTTCTCACCAATCCAAACATCGTTACCGATGGAGATCTTGCCGGCTTTGTAGCCAAATTTTGTCGAGTTCAGCTCGACCCCGCGATCTTCGCTATAGGTCTGTGCCAGTAACTTCTGGTTGTAAAACACTGGGCTGGTTGAAGCCCACTCATGAGGATGGCGGGCGCCCATTACGCTCATGCCCTTGGCGATAGAGGTAAAACGCCCCACGGTCATCGACTTATGCAGGCGTGAATGCGTGTAGGAGAAGGCGCCCATGCGGCCCAAAACCAAACCCGTGGTACCCCAGAAAGTGGTGTACGGGTGCAACGCAAGGTCAGCTTCGTAGTTCACCAAGGCTGAGCCGTCATAAGAGTTACCGGTGTCCTCCATGCTCTGCACACCGTGGCCGGATAAGAGGATTCGGTACTCTCGCAACAGTGGTTGCAACTGAGACATCGAAATTTTCATGAATAAGAGTTTAGGTTTTGGAACTGAGTGATTGATCAGTGCGCACCGAATAGTCGCTGATGGTACGAGGAATTGCTGTTACTTCTCCGGCTTAAACGAGAGATTGTTGTGCGAGGTGAAGTACGGCAAGATTCTCGAATTCTTAACACCGATACGCTTGTGCTTCACGCTTTGACCAAGCTGGCACCGCAGATACAGGTCGGTCGGTTCGTTACGTCCCACCGCGCCGCGCACCATGTCGGCATCCAAGGTGAAGACAGCGTTTTCATTTTCGTATCCGCTACTCGAATACACCTGTATCTCGTCCTGGGTCTCACGATCTAGGACCACCAATTCGAAGCTGGTACCTTCTGGCATTTTGACGGAGGGTTGAACTCGAAGTTCTAGTCCATCATCATCGAGGAAAGACACCGAGGCGATGCGCGCCGTAAATTCGGGTACTTCTTTACGGGAGCCGAGGGCTTTGAGCTTGGCTGCAATGTTCATGGTTTCTTCCCATCGTGCGATTAGATCGCGTGAAGCGTAGTGGTGGGCAAACTCCCGGCACTGTTCCGACATGGTGGCGGCCAACTGTGGATCGGTCATCAATGCTTCGGCCTTATCGGCCATGGCCTGGATATCTCCCGGTGCTACCAAAAATCCGTTGACCCCGTCACGAATGCTATCTGAGGGCCCAAAATTAATATCGAAGGACACTGGAACGCAACCCTGTTGCTGGGCTTCAAGAAGCACCAGTGCTTGGCCTTCATTGGTTGAGGTAAATAACTGCGCCGTGCAGTGAGCGAAATGTGCGGGCAACTCATTTGAGTATCCGTGGAAGATCACGTGCTCTTCGAGCTGAAGTTCTTGGCAGAGGGCTTCGAGCTTCTCCCGCTGGGCGCCTTGGCCCACCACGTGCAGGACCGGTTGGTGTCCGCGGCGCACTAGCTCAGCGATCACTTGAATGGATGCTGCCACGTTTTTATTCACGGTCAGTGACCCGGCAGCAATCAGATGGTTGCTCTCTCGTTTGATCGAGGAGTCAGTGAGGGTATTGGCCTTGATGGGGTTGGGGATGACAAAGGACGTATCAGCATCACCAAAACGTCGCACGTAGGCATCTCGTTGTGCCTGGGTGAGGAAGACAAAACCGTCCCAGAGGTTTCGTTGCTCAATGATGGGCGCATGTGCTTCGGAAAGTTCACCGGTCAACAAGCTTTCGCCCTTGGAAATATGGATGCTGTGGAAAGCGTAGAGCTTAGGAACTTTCGTCGTTTCCCATCGTCCCAGCATGGAGGCGGTGTATTTACTGTCAACAATGACCATGGAATTCTCGTGGTCCGTGAAGGTGCCCAGCCAGTAGCGATACAGGGCTGGAGCACTGTTAAAGCGTGCGATGACCTTACTGTCAGTAGCCATCACTTCTAAGATGCGCCGGTTCTTCCCACGTTCATCAAGGAATTTGGTGTCTGTTAAAAAGACACTGCCGTCTTTGCGTAAGAACTTCGTCTGGCTGGTACTGCCATCCGGTCCGCCGGTAAAACTTTGGCTGAAGATGCTCTGCGGTGCTTCGGGATACGTCACGGTATCTTCTAGCATCAGGTCCGCTACCTGCGGCTCGAAGGCGCGTTCGGGGACCTTGTCCTGACCGGGCATAGAGTTCTCGGCTAATTCAAGATAGAGGTTCAGCACCTGTACCTTGTCCGAGAGCTTGCCCTTGTCGACCAATTCGGCCACGATCTGTGGCTGCTCGGGTGAGCGACTGAATGTCACCACGAAGGCGCGGCCATAGCGTTGGGCGAACAGCCCGGCACGTTGCGTGCAGACCGTGGTCATGCCACCAAATTCACGTTCGAGCTTCCATGTCACCATGTAGGCGTCAAGATGTTCGCTGGACAATGCCACGAAGTTGGTCCTTTAGATCGAGAGCAAAAAACTGTGGTGCCCTGTATGAGCTTTGCTGCTTGTGGCTACCACGTTTGTTGATATTAGCGCTCGAAGACCACTCACGTCTTGTTCATCTGCGTTCTCAGCGTCAGCTATCAGCTTTATTTGCTGAGGAGTATCGCTGGAGCACAGATTATATTCAGGACCCGCGTACAAGAATCTCTGCGTGAATACTTTGTGCCAACCCGCCCCACAATAGTGCTGTTTTGTGGGGAGGGTATGGGAAGAGGTTGTTTCCTTGTCGGCTAACTTTCAAAAAGTTGCTGACCGAGATATTGACCTTCACGCACTCCAGGAACAATGGCGTAGAGCCCAGAACTGGTATTGCGAAGATATTCGGTCATCGCGTCGTTGGCACTCATGGCCTGTTGGATGGGAACAAAGTGCGTGCGTGCATCGGTCACGAAGGCGATGAAGAAAAGCCCGGCGTCTAAACGGCCTAACCCATCGGAGCCATCGGTGTAATTGAATCCGCGACGCAGCATCCTGATTCCCTTATGTGCATCGGGATGCACCACCGCAATGTGGGAGTCCACCGGGATGATTGGACCATTGCTACCGGCCATGTTGAAGTCGGGTGCCGTGAATTCTTCGCCGCCGGAGAGGGGAGCACCACTACCCTTGAGTCGTCCCACCAAGTTTTCTTGTTCGCCCAAGGTGGCACGATCCCAGGTTTCAATGTGCATGCGAATACGTCGGATCACCATATAGCTTCCGCCGGCCATCCATGCCTGGTCCGTCTGTTCCTTCTGCACCCACACATGCGCATTAAGATCATCGGTGTGCTCGGCCACGATGTTATCGGTGCCGTCTTTAAAGCCGAAGAGATTGCGTGGGGTGCTCTGCGCCGAACTGGTTTTTGAGGTGCGCCCAAAACCAATCTGCGACCAGCGGACGTTGGCTTTGCCGAAAGCTAAGCGGGCAAGGTTGCGGATGGCGTGGACCGCAACCTGTGGATCATCGGCGCAGGCTTGGACAATGATGTCCCCGTTGCTGCGGGCCTCTTCGATCATGTCTGAACGAAAATGTGGAAGCTCAATCAGTGCCTCGGGAAGTTTGCCATCAAGTCCAAATCTGGTCTTGCCGTCTTTTTCAAAGAGGGTACGCCCAAACCCGACGGTGACCGTCAGCCGTGATGCTGGCAGTCCCAGCGCCTCACCGGTGTCTTCCGGGGGAGCATCATAAGAACCATCAACAGCGCCCGAAGTTCCGATAGGTTGGCCCTGCATCATTTGAGCAATCGCCTGAGTCCAGGTCTGAAGCAACTCGATGAGTTCATCACGGGACTGCGCCTGAACATCAAAGGCTGCGGTATGCATCCGGTCTTGAGCTTCGGTGATGATCCCGGACTGGTGCTCACCGTAAAACGGCACCTGATCATCGGGGACCTGCTGGCTCTTTTGGCTGGCGTAAGCGCTATGCCCCAGTGCTCCCAGGGCCAGCCCCGCGCCACCTGCGCCCATTGCAGAAAGCAATAGGCGCCGGTTCAGCGTCGTACCCTTTGGGGACTCCGATTCAGCTGATTCTTCGTGCATCGTACCCTTTACTTCACTACTGCGGCGGTGAGTTTAGATAGTGGTTCGCTCAGTGCGTCCACACCGGAAGCTAGTTCCTTGATCTGCGCATCGCTCAGATCCTGGTAGTACTTGAAGCCGTCACCCTCACGGTAGGCATCAAGCTGCTTTTGCAGTGCGGCGAAGTTCGTTTTCAGTTCTTCGTCCAGTGCATCGTCGGTGCCCACGAGCAGTGGCTGCAGATCTTCATACGCAATTTTTGCGCCTTCAAGGTTGGCTTGGAAGTCCCACAGGTCAGTGTGGGAGAAGGTTTCTTCCTCGCCGGTGACCTTTCCGGTGGCTACCTCGTCGAGAAGTTCCTTGGCTCCGTTAGCCAGCTGGTCCGGGGTGAATTCTAGGCTCTGGGTACGAGTGTAGAGCTCTTTGGTGTCCTCGACCATCTTGGTGGCGATCTTCTCGCGTTCGCTCTCAGTCATCTTGGTGTAGCCCTTTGGTGCCCAGAGGTCCTTTTCGGCGCGGTGCCAGCCGGTGAAGTCTTCGCCGTCTTCAAGATCGGCCTCACGAGCATCCAAGATTGGATCCAAGTCACCGAAGGACTCGGCTACCGGCTCGATGCGCTCCCAGTGCATGCGCGTTGGTGCGTACAGGCTCTTGGCTAGCTCCTCATCTCCGGAGGCAAAAGCGTCGGCGAACTTTTCGGTTCCGCGCACCAACTGTTCGTTCTGATCCTTCACATAAGCGGCATATTGATCCGTAGCGTTCTTCTGCAAAGCAGCGCGGTCAGCCGATACTTCCTGGCCGTCGGCGGCTTCGTTGACGGTAAAGGCTGCACGAATACCGTCGCCGACCATGCCCGGCTTGCAGGCAGTGAAGTACTTTCCTTGTGGTGCCATGACCACCAGGTCACGGGTAACACCCGGACCAATGTTCTCGACCTCGCCAACGATGCGCAGTCCGTCTTCGGCGAGTAGGTAGAACTCGGTGACGGCCGAACCCTCATTCTTAACATCAAATTTGATGGTGCCACCGGCGGTGGTGTCGGTCGAAACATTGCACGCGTCATCCGTGCTCACTACGGAAATGGCGCCATCGGCCGACGCCTGAGTGGTGTTGTCGGTGCAACCAGCCAGGGCCAGAGTGCCTACGACGAGCACAGCAGCAGCGGTACTTGTTTTGTTCATGAGGTGAGTAATCCTTTGAGAATCAGTGAATGTTGCGGTGATGGTTAGGCGTTTTTGCTGCTTACGGCCTTAGCCGGGGAAGCGAAAACTTTGCGTAGGTAGAGGAACATCACGGGCACCACATAGGCCACCCAGACGATGGCTTCTAGCCAGGTAGTTGCAGGGGAAAAGTTGAAGATGCCCTTGAGTAGGGTTCCGGTGACGCCACCGGGGGCAATAATGTGTGACACGTCAAAGGCGAGGTTGTGTACGCCTGGCAAGAATCCTGCCTCTTGCAAATCGTGGACTCCGTAGGCCAAGACGCCACCGGCAACGATGACCAGAAGTGCACCGGTGATGGTAAAGAATTTGGAGAGGCTGATTTTAAGGACGCCTCGGTTGAGCAGTATGCCTAAGAAGATGGCGGTCAGGATTCCTAGGAAGGCTCCCAAGAGTGGCTGCCAGGTTTCGCCCGTGGCTCGTGCTGCGGCCCAGAGGAATAGGGCCGTCTCTAGGCCTTCGCGTCCTACCGCAAAAGCTCCGACCAAGACCAGTCCCAGGGTGGAAGAGTCAGCAACTTTGTCGACTTGGGATTTCAGGTCGCTGCTCAGCGTTTTTGCAACCCCTGCCATCCAGAAGATCATCCAGGTCACTAGACCGACGGCGACGATGGATAAGGATCCGCCAATCATTTCCTGGGCTTCGAAGGTCAAGCCTTTCGGGCCGAAAGTCAGTAAGGCTCCGAAGCCGAGCGAGACGAGAACTGCGACGGCGATGCCTGCCCAGATTCGTGGCAACAGGTGTTTACGTCCACTCTTGTTCAGGTAGGCCACCAAGAGGACAACGATAAGCACTGCTTCGAGGCCTTCGCGCAGGCCGATCAGGTAATTTCCGATCATGATTATGCTTTCACGGGTTCACTTCCCGTGAGGCTTATGCCCATCACGGGTGGTGATGCCGGCTCATCGAAAGTTAGGTGACTCGCGCGGTCAATCTTTATAAGGTTAGCCTAATCATAATCGGGCAAAAAACGCCCAAGTGAAGTTAAGATTTTCTGAGTAATGTTTGTCAGATCACCATAAATGGCATCCGTCTCGACAGCTGCACCGTCAAACGCGAAGAAAAAACTGCATTAGTGAAAACATTCGTAGGCTAATGATCAGCATTTTACGTGCTGAGGGTATAGCTCGGAAGGGTTCGGCAGGATTGCCCGACGGCTTCAGTGAGGTGCCGCTCATGTGCGAGCTAGGGGCGCGAGAGCGCAACCTTCACACCAAAACCAACCAGTACCGTGCCGGTGATGCGATCCATCCAGGTGACCGAGCGAGCTGAGCTCAACCAGCGGCCAGCCAGCTTAACCCCAATAATCAGCACCGTAGCCCAGGCCAGGGTCAACAGAACGTGCACCGTAGCTAGAGCGATTCCCATGAGCAAAGCATTGGTATCGGCGGGGGTGAACTGTGGGATGGTAGCGATGTAAAAAACGCCAATCTTTGGGTTCAGTAAGTTAGTGATCATGCCGGTGGTGAAGTTGCGCCACTTACTACGTGAGACTTCCACCTTGATCGCTTCCACTTCTTTCTTCCGGAAGCTGCGGTAGATCATTTGGCCGCCCAAAAAGACGAGATAGGCAGCACCGGCGTAGGTAAGGATTTGGTACGCCAAATGAGAAGCGGCCAAGACCGCGGACGCTCCGGCAGCTGCCGCGATACCCCAGATGAAAACACCGGTGGAAATCCCCAGCGCCGCTACCATCGCATCACTTCGTCCCCGCGTCATCGCAGAGCGCAAGATCAGGGCTGTATCCACTCCGGGAACGAGAGTCATCAAAAGCGCGACGAGAGCGAACGCGGTTAACGCGGAAGTAACGGTCATACCTATAATGGTAGGGCTAAGGCGTTTGTCACCCAAGGCTGTGTGCCGGGGTGATCAAGCTCATGAATCGCCTGAGTTTAAGCCTCTAAATAGAGTTGGCCTGTTCGCGTACTCTCTGGCATAATTGCAGGGTACTCGATTTGTTGTGGCCCCTCTCTCCGCTTCGAATCCTGTCCTTTTAGAGTCCGAGAAGTAAGGCCTGCCCCACAGGCGCTAAAAATCGGTCTCGAACATGTTGAGAAACAGGAGTGACCACTACAGTGGCCGTTAAAATTCGTCTGAAGCGCTTCGGTAAGATGCGCGCACCTTTCTACCGCGTTGTTGTCATGGACTCCCGCGCTAAGCGCGATGGCCGTGCCATCGAGGAGATCGGTAAGTACCACCCAACCGAGAACCCATCGATCATCGAGATCGATTCTGAGCGTGCTCAGTACTGGCTGTCCGTTGGCGCTCAGCCAACCGAGCAGGTTCACAAGCTGCTGAACATCACCGGTGACTGGCAGAAGTTCAAGGGCATCGATGGCCAGGAAGGCACCTACAAGGTTGCCGAGCCTAAGCCAGCATTCGTTGCTCCTGAAAAGGGTTCGGTGATCCTTCCTGAGGCCATCACCAAGAAGGCTGAGAAGCCAGCTGCTGAAGAGGCAGAGGCCGAAGCAACCGAGGCTGAGTAACAGTGCTCGTTGACGCGCTAGACCATATGGTTCGCGGAATCGTTGAGGAACCGGAAGACGTCAAGGTTGCCTTGAAGTCCACCCGCCGCGGCGATTTGCTCGAAGTTCGGGTCAACCCTGAAGATCTCGGTCGTGTGATCGGTCGTCAGGGACGCACCGCACGAGCACTGCGTACCGTCATGGCAGCGCTAGCCAAGGAATCGGTTCGTGTCGATGTGATCGACACTGACCGCCGCCGCGGCTAAGCAACTGCAGCCCAACTCTTCGTTGGCTTCATTTCGAAAGGAGTTTCCGTCCAACTGGTGACGGGAACTCCTTTCGTGTTTCACCCCCACACAATGCAGAAAGAGCAGCAGACTATGCGATTGCAGGTTGCCCGCATCGGCAAGCCCCACGGCATCCGTGGCGAAGTTACCGTCCAGGTTCTCACCGACAACCCCGAGGAACGCTTTACTGCCGGGGAAGAGCTGATCGTGGTTGATGGCCCGGTCAAAACCCTCACGGTGAAAAACGCCCGCTGGAACAAGACCATCCTGCTGCTCTCCTTCAAGGAGATCAACGACCGCAACCAAGCCGAAACCCTGCGCGGTGCCCGTTTGGAAATCGAAGTATCTGATGAACCAGAAGACGAATCAGATGAATGGTATGAGCACGAGCTGCTTGACCTCAAGGTCATGCTTGATGGCCAGCAGGTCGGCGTCATCACCGCACTTCGCACCAACCCTGCCCAGGATCTTTTAGTCTTTGAAGATACTGAAGGCAACGAAATCTACCTGCCTTTCGTTGACGAGTTCGTCCCGGAGATCGATCCGGAAGCTGGCATCGTGGTGATCACTCCACCTGCCGGACTGTTGACCTTGAATAGCGACGACGACTCCGAGAAAGAAGAGCAGTAAATAATGCGTCTAGACGTCATCTCGATTTTCCCGGAGTACCTTCAGCCGCTCTCGCTCTCACTCATTGGCCGAGCTGCAGAAGAAGGCATCCTGGATCTGAACGTCACCAACCTGCGCGACTTCACCGAAGATAAGCACCGCAAGGTCGACGACACCCCGTACGGCGGTGGCGCCGGCATGGTCATGATGCCCGAGCCATGGGGACGCGCCCTGGATGCCGTTCGCCCAGCCGACGCTCAAGGACCCAAGCCCACCCTGATCGTTCCTTCGCCTGCCGGTCGCGTCTTTGATCAGCAGATGGCCTACGAATTGGCAGAAGAAGAACACCTGGTCTTTGCCTGCGGACGTTATGAAGGTATTGACGAACGCGTGGTGGACTACGCACGCGAAAACTTTAACGTCATCCCTGTCTCCATCGGCGACTACGTGCTTAATGGGGGAGAAGTAGCGGTAATGGTGATGGTCGAGGCCATCGCTCGACTGATCCCCGGAGTGATCGGTAACCCGGAATCCCTGGTGGAAGAATCCCACTCCGACGTGTTGCTCGAATACCCGGTATATACCAAGCCTGCTTCCTGGCGTGGCCGTGAGGTTCCCGAAGTTCTGCTCGGTGGCAACCACCAACGTGTAGGCCGTTTCCGCCGCGACGAACAGATTAAACGTACCGCTGCCCGTCGCCCGGATCTGATTACCCAGATGGATGTGCAGTCCTTGAACCGCCGTGACCGTGATGCCCTGTGGCACAACGGATTCGCCATCGTTGATGGCGTGATCACCAATAAGGCCGAATTGGACTGGGCCACCGGGGCCGGTACCGAAGAAGACAAATAAGAGGCCAACATCACGAGAACAGAAATTCTGCTGGACTCGCGTCAACCGTAGCGATACGGCATAATTGTTTCTTGGTGTGTTTTTATCTGGCTCCTGCCGCAGGGGGAAGACCGGATGCGTGAAAACCGCCGCATCGACTGCTAGAGCCAGTCGATGGTAAACGTTCCGGGGAGATCGTTTGGCTTCTGTCCAACGGTGAGCCCCGCTACGAGGATTCGGTGACCTGCGGCATTGATCCTAGGAGATGCAACATGCATATTCTTGACTCAGTTGATGCAGCTTCGCTGCGTTCAGACGTTCCAGCTTTCGGTCCTGGCGACACCCTGAAGGTGCACGTCAACATCATCGAAGGTAAGAACTCGCGCGTCCAGGTTTTCCAGGGCTACGTATTGGGCCGTCAGGGCCGTGGCATTGGCGAAACCTTCACCGTTCGCAAGGTTTCCTTCGGCACCGGTGTTGAGCGTACCTTCCCTGTTCACTCCCCAATCATCGACAAGATTGAGGTTGTATCCAAGGGCGACGTACGTCGTGCAAAGCTGTACTACATGCGTGATCGTCACGGTAAGGCTGCTCGCATCCGCGAGAAGCGTGACTTCAACGCAAAGAAGTAATCTGCGTTCTTCGATGAACCAGATTGCCCGCTCTGAGCGAGCAACTTTGAAGCGCCGGGCCTTTTCTTGGGTCTGGCGCTTCGCCGTACTCGCCATCATTCTTGGCCTGATCAGCACCATCATTTTCCGTGCCACGGTAATCGATGTCTTTCATATTGACTCAAACTCTATGGAGTCGACGTTGAACCCCGGCCAGAGCATTGCCGTTGACCGTCGCGCCTATCAGGATGAATCACCTCAGCGTGGCGACGTGATTGTTTTTGACGGACGCGGATCATTCCTGCCCTACGCCCGGGCTAGTTTTGCCGATGACGTCCTGGGAGCGCTCAGCCTGACCGGTACTGGCAACAAATACGTTAAGCGCGTCATCGGTGTCGGGGGAGACACCGTGGAATGTAAAGGCAGTAATTGCCAGGTCACCGTTAATGGCCAGAAGATTGATGAGCCCTATATCTTTGCCGGCGATGCACCGAGTGAACAAGAATTCACCGTTCAGGTTCCAGAAGGTCGGCTATGGGTCATGGGGGATCACCGCTCCACATCCAAAGACTCTCGCTCACTTCTTGGTGCTAGTGGCGGCGGCATGATTAGTGTTGACCGGGTGACCGGCAAGGCGACCAGCATCATTTGGCCCTTGGATCAGCGTGCCGAGATCCGGTAAAAACTCGTAACCGGCAGCTAGCCGGAAGGCGTCAGAAAACGAAATTTCTCGTTTTCTGGCGCCTTTTTTCGTCGGGTGTGTAATTTTTTTCGAGGTTTCACAGACAACATCGTATTTCTATGTTTCTGATGTGTAGATTCTGCTCAAACACACAGGTTCCCCACCTCTGACTAGGTACTAGAAAGATAACTCCAATCTTAAACAAACGCTACTGGCTCGTAAGATGTGACGTAGTCGAATTTAAGCCACGCGTGCTGACTTGGGAAAACACGTTTCCGTATTTGTATTTTCGTTTGATTCGATACTTGAAAACTACTTGGAAGAGCGGCTATTGTTTCATTTTGGTAACAACACCTGTGCTTAGAAGTGTGCCCTGAGGTAAGAGCACCACGAGCACTCGCACCATAAATGTGGGAGAAGCATTAATGCCAAATCCAAATAAAAAGACTGCGCAACGTGGCATCGTTGCTGCAGCCGCTACCGCTTTGGTAGTTGGCAGTAGCTTCATGCCAGCAGTTGCTGCACCGGAAGCGACTAGCTCGCCTTCTGTATCCCAGAAGTCCACTCCTAGTGCATCGTCCACCGAAGGCGCTGTGGACACCACCGGCCTTCCAGAAGCGATCGAACGTGACCTGGACAAGACCGTTGATGAGTACTTGGAAGATTCCAAGGCCAATGAGACCGCAGCAACCGTCGACAAGGCTCTTGAAAAAGAAGGCATTGCAACTCGTACTTCGGTAGAAAACGGTAAGGCCAAGGTCAAGGTCAGCGAGAAAGACGCTGAAAAGGCCAAGAAGGTAGTCGCTGCTACCAAGGCTGCTGTTTCGCTCGAAATCAACACAAACAACCTCTCCACCGCCAAGGGTGTGTACGGAGAGCTTGCTGAGAATGTTGATGATAATGAGCTGACACGCCTGACCGCGATCGTTGAGACCAAGGTCAAGGGTAAGGATGTCGTTAAGATCATCGCTTCCGGCCCCGGCTCCATCGAGGGATCCAAGACGCTTGCTCCAAAGAAGTCCGCCGGCACCGGCGACCTATCTTTGGAGGAGTTTGCTAAGGAAGCCAATTCTGACGTTGTGCTCGAAGCGTCCGATAAGGATTCCAAGGGTGCCGCAAAGCCTGGCGCTTCGGAAGACATCTACGGTGGCATGGGCTATGCAATGACGCAGGCTGGTCAGGAACCGCAGTCTCGTTGTTCGATCGGTTTTAACGCATGGGACGCTAACGGCAAGGATGCGATCCTCAGCGCCGGTCACTGCACCGAAGACGGTGCCATGACTGACACCTTCGTTCTGGAAGCGAACGCTCCTAGCGATTTCCTTGGTTACACTGATCCGCTGGGCACCTTCGGATTCGCCCAGTTCGGAGGACCAAACAACTCGGGCTACCCGATGGACGCTACCTGGGACGACGTTGATACTGAAAACCCAGGTACCGACATCTCGGTCATCAAGGACATCAACGCTGACTTGAACCTGCACGCCGGCGTTTCGCAGTGGCCAGCTGGCGGCGACGAGCGCGATAAGGTCCTGAACGTGACCGGCGTATCAGCCGGAACCGTTGGCGCCGAAGCTTGCTCTTCGGGTGCAACCACCGGTTGGAGCTGCTCGACTATCACCGGTGAAGGTATCTTCTTCGTTCTCGGTTATGACAACACCCTGCGCGACGTTTGGGGATACACCGCTGACAACCCAGGCCAGAAGGTTCTGGATCAGGGTGACTCCGGTGGTGCGGTTCTGATCGGCAACAAGGCCGTCGGTATCAACTCTGCAAACGGTGCTGGTGAAGACGGCAGCGAAAACACCGCCGATGACCTCGCTATGTACACCTCGCTCGACGACGTTGTCAAGAAGGGCTACGTCAAGGGCTACACCGTCAAGCTCTTCATCAACGCTCCTGCCTTGACCACCGAAACCGGTGCTGAGGTTGAAGCTGGTAGCAAGATTTCCGGTAGCGTGAAGGATGCTTCTTCGGGTACCCAGGTTGATGTCATCGTTGACGGCAAGGTTGTCAAAACTGTGACCGTTGATTCAAGTGGAAAGTTCAGCTTCGATGCTCCAGAGAAGACCGGCGCATACGAGTTCACTCTTCAAGCACACAAGGGCTTTGATAAGTCGGCAACCACCCAGAGCAACGTAGTTGTTATTGCGGTTCCGACGCCAACCCCAACTGAAGAGCCTACTCCGACTCCGACTGAGCCAACCGAGCCAACTGTAGAGCCAACTGAGCCTACTGTTGAACCGACTGAGCCTACTGTTGAACCGACTGAGCCAACTGAGCCTACTGTTGAACCGACTGAGCCAACTGTAGAGCCAACTGAGCCTACTGTTGAACCGACTGAGCCAACTGAGCCTACTGTTGAACCGACTGAGCCAACTGAGCCTACTGTTGAACCGACTGAGCCAACTGTAGAGCCAACTGAGCCTACTGTTGAACCGACTGAGCCAACTGTAGAGCCAACTGAGCCTACTGTTGAACCGACTGAGCCAACCGAGTCGGCAACTCCAACTGAGACTGCTACTCCAACCGAGACTGCAACCGAGGAGCCAACTGAATCGGCAACTCCAACTGAGACGAAGACTCCAACCTCGGAGCCTTCGGAATCCAAGACTGAAGAGTCTTCGGAAGCTCCAAAGGATGACAAGTCGGACGAGCCAACCAAGTCGTCGACGCCAAAGGAAACTCCTGAGAAGAAGGATCCACTGGCTGACACCGGTTCGAGCAGCGCTCCTTTGATCGCTGCAGGTGGCGCACTGGCCCTGGTTGGTGCAATGTTCCTCCTGTTCCGTCGCGGTAACCGCCGCCACGGGTAAGGAAAGCAACACCCATAGGTTCTAGGAACCTCTAAAAGTGTCCCGCTACCTCACAAAAGGTAGCGGGACACTTTTTAGTTAGTACACATGTGGTTCACCGACTGCTTTACGAATAGCCCGTTAGCCTCAAATCAAGGCAGGTTACGGGTACGCAAAAACCGAGGTGCAATTATGAATTTCAACGCTAGAACATCACGCACTCCATTGGCATTAGCTTCCACCGCACTGATGGCCAGTTTATTGTTGAGCGGATGCGGTCAAGGAACCGATCCAGGAACCAAAGAAACCTCAGGAGCGCAGAGCTCTTCTGCAGCTGAACCGACCGAAACTCAAAGTGAGAATTCTGTGGACCAAAACGCCCTGCTCGATGCCAACGACAAACTGTCGACAGATCTCGGCGACGACTACGTTCAAAGCTGGATCAAGGATGGGAAACTCCACGTTTCAACCACCAAAGAGAGCCAGCTCAGCGTCATCGAAGATGCCGGTGCCGTCGCTCATCTCGTGAAGTACAGCAGTGCAGAACTTCGTTCAGCCATTGAAGACATCATGGCTTGGCAAGGAAAACAAGAGAACCCAATCCGAAGCTCAATTCATGCGTACTCCCTGAATCCTGAAACCGGGGGCATCACCCTCTCCGTTGATAAAACACAGATGGATGCCGTTTCCAAGCTCATCGAGCAAGACAAGCCTGTCGGAGATATTCCTGTGGATTACAAGGTCAGCGGTGGCATCGCCTCACCAGCAAGCTCCTAGGAACATTCTTACCTCCTGCCAATTTCAAAAATGATAACTAATGGTCAGCCCACAACCGGCTGACCATTAGCTTTACCCACGCCATTCGCATCAATAGGCAATGAACACTTCGTTAGTCTCAGGCACGTAAGATGGGGAGTGTTACGCGATTAGGGAAGGTATTAATCAAACTGTGAGCGCCGCACCAGCAGAAAATCCCCACGACAAGGGACCGCTTTATAAGACCTGGCGATTCATTCGTGAGATCGTCATCATCGTGGTTATTGCGTTGGCGCTTTCCTTCGTGATCAAAACCTTCTTCTTCCGTGCCTATTACATTCCTTCAGGCTCCATGGAACACACCTTGGAAGTTAACGACCGGATCTTTGCCAACCTGATGGTGCCAGGGCCTTTTGAACTGGACCGTGGCGACGTTGTCGTCTTCCGTGACGACTTAGGGTGGCTACCACCGGTGACCGAATCGCCGACCGCATTTGAAAATGCGCTCTCCTTCGTTGGTATCTTGCCGGCATCTGGCGAACAGTATCTCGTTAAGCGAATCATCGGCATGCCGGGGGACACCGTCGAGTACGATGCTTCCATCGACAAGATCAAAATCAATGGTGAAGCCATCGATGAACCCTATATCTACACCGGCAACAAGCCATCAGATATGGAATTCTCGGTGACCGTACCTGAAGGCAAGATCTGGGTCATGGGCGACCACCGTGCAGCCAGCGCCGATTCACGATTCCACACTGACATCCAAGGTGGCTTTGTCGATATCGACTCTGTCCAAGGAAAGGCATCAGTTATTTCCTGGCCAACCTCGCGCTGGGGAACGATCTCTTCGCACGATGAAGTCTTTGCCAATGTCCCAGATGCGGCCAGCAACTAATATGCCCTCAGCGAGGAAAACCACCAAAAACGAGCCCACCACCCTAGAACATGAGCGCGCCCTAGCGGCTGCTTATCAGGCTCGATTCATCGGAGCAGTGGATGAGGTGGGCCGTGGTGCTCTGGCTGGACCAATCACCGTGGGCATCACCGTAATTGACATTCACGAAGTACGAGAATTCCCTGAACTTCGCGATTCAAAACTCCTACGTCCTGAAACGCGCGAAGAACTCGTACCTGAAGTTCGCGACTGGGCGGTGGGCTACGGGGTCGGCCATGCATCGTCTGAAGAGATCGATGACTTGGGAGTGACCGCGGCCCTGCGATTAGCCGGAACCCGTGCAATAGAACACTGCGCGATTGCCCCTGAAGCTATCCTGCTGGATGGCAGTTATGACTGGCTCACCGCACCTGAACCAGATCTCTTTGATGTTCTTGCCGATGACCGGGAGCCTGTGGGCGTACACGTCCCGGTCGCCACCATCATCAAGGGTGACATGACCTGCCAAGCGATCGCTGGGGCCTCCATTTTGGCCAAGGTTGAACGCGATGGAATCATGAGTGAATTGTCCAAGAAGTATCCAGAATTCGGCTGGGACATCAATAAGGGCTACGCTACGAACACACACCGAGCTGCGATAGAAACGCTCGGTCCTTGCGATTACCACCGCAAAAGCTGGAATTTGACTTCATCGGGGCACCGGGCCCAAGGTGAAGGCACAACAAAGGAAGCAAAGTGATGGCCGGCGACGACTTAGAAAACTACGAGTCCGACATGGAACTGCAGTTGTACCGCGAGTACAAAACCGTGGTGGGGCTGTTCAATTACGTGGTCGAGACCGAGCGACGCTTCTACTTGGCAAATCACGTAGACGTCAAAACGTTGAGCAATGCTGGTGAAGTCTATTTTGAACTAAACCTGAGTGATGCATGGGTCTGGGATATCTACCGGCAGGGACGCTTCGTTAAGAACGTGCAGGTGCTGACCTTCAAGGACGTCAACGTGGAGGAACTGAACCGGGACGAGCTGGAGATCCCTAAAGAAGGGCTAGACTCCTAGCTTCCGTTATCCACACTGCGCGCTTCCTAGTGACCGGAAGAGCCCGAGGACTCCGACGATGTTTGCAACGAATAGTTCAAACATCCAGGAGTCATCATGCGCACTGCGGCACAAAGGTTGGGTGCAGCCGGGGAACTTGCGGCCACCCAATATCTCAGCGAGAACCACTATGAGATCCTGGACAGGAACTGGCGTTGTTCCGCTGGGGAATTAGATGCCGTAGCACGCGCTAGTAACGGTCAGATTGTGGCCGTTGAAGTTAAAACGCGCTCATCTACCCGCTATGGAACCGGTTTTGACGCGATCACGGCCCAAAAATACCACCGGCTACATAAGCTACTGATCCTATGGGCTCAAGCCCACCGGATGTTCATTGCCCAACCCCGGGTAGATGTAGTGGAGGTGTATCCCGACGGCCGGGGATACACCTGCTTCGTGCATCAATCGGTGCAGCCATGAGCACTGCTCGCACCAGTGCCGCCGCGATCCATGGGCTCAGCGTCTCACTGGTAGAAGTAGAAGCAGACCTGGGCAACGGTATCCCCGGTTTCATCATCCTAGGTTTACCGGATGCTTCCCTACGCGAAGCCCGCGAACGGATTAAGTCTGCTGCACGCAATACCGGCATACCGCTAGCCAACCGAAAATTGACCGTAAACCTCTCGCCAGCCACCCTGCCCAAATACGGATCCGGTTTTGACCTTGCGATCCTGCTTGCAGCACTGGCCGCAGATCAACAAGTGCTCGTCAGTCCCTCCACCTTATATCTAGCCGAGCTGGGTCTGGACGGCACGCTACGGGCAGTACCCGGCGTTTTGCCGGCGGTGCAATTAGCCAAAGAACATGGGTTAGAACGCGTCATCGTGGCCGAGGCCAACGGTAACGAGGCACGACTAGTTCAAGGTATCGAAGTGATCTCCGCCCGCCACCTAGGTCAAGTTCTTCAATACTGCGGCGCATCAGAAGAATTGATCACAACCTACTTGCGTCATCCGCGCACTTCAAACTCACGAATGCGCCCTACCTCAAGCGGCATCAGTGCCGAAGACGCCGACTTACAACTCGTTAATGGCCAACAAGAAGCACGCCTAGCATTGGAACTCGCTGCAGCTGGGGGACACCACCTCATCATGGTTGGTCCGGCCGGCGCAGGAAAAACCATGTTGGCCAAATGTCTGCCGTCAATCCTTCCGCCATTAGACGAGAATCAAGCTTTGGAAGCGACTGCGGTGCATTCTATTACCTACGGCGGATTGCATGAGGTCAACGAATTACAGCGGATTCCACCCTTTGTCGCACCCCACCATACGGCTTCGCTTTCGGCGCTCATCGGAGGTGGGACCGCACAGCTGATTCCCGGAGCAATTACCCGGGCCCATCATGGGATTTTATTCTTGGATGAGGCCGCGCAGTTTAATACTGGAGTGCTTGATGCTCTGCGCCAACCTATCGAGGAAGGCTACATCAACCTCGCCCGTGCCAAGGGACACCAACGTCTTCCTGCTCGCTTTCAACTGATACTCGCCTCGAATCCCTGCCCCTGTGGCAAGAATTTCGGTACTGGAACCGGCTGCACCTGCACCCCGATGGCCAGGCGACGCTACTTTGCCCGATTATCTGGCCCCATTCTTGACCGGGTAGACCTGCAAGTTCGGGTGAACCCGGTACATCAATCGCAACTACTAAGCTCCGAGGACAACGAGTCCAGCGCCACGATCCGCGAACGAGTTCTTGCCACCCGTGAACGTAGCCAGGAGAGACTACGAGAATTCTCAATAAGTTGCAACGCGCAAATACCAACGCAAGTACTCCGGCATGAATTGAAATATCCAGCAAAAACCAAGGCCGCCCTAGAACAACTCGCGACTCGTCGTGGGCTGTCTGCCCGCGGTATTCACCGACTGCTTCGAGTGGCATGGACAGTGGCAGATCAACAGCAACATCTTGCACCTACCGAAGACGACTTGGCAATTGCAGCTCAACTACGGCAAAGTCTCGAAAACAGTTAAGGCAGACTGATGACCATTAATCCGAAGATTGCTCCGGTTCTTGATCCTACGAATCAAGACCGGCTAACGATCGCGCACCTGAATCAGCTCATTGAGCCCAACGATTTCACGGCCAGTGCGCTACTTCAGCTCATGAGCCCAGCAGAATTGCTTGGTGTGATCCAACGAGAAGATTATTTTCCGATGAGTCTGAAAGCGAAGGTTGATGAAATTCTTGGCGTTAAGACTTCAACAAATATGGCCCAAGAGCTCAAGACCGCGCTGACACGCTGGCGCAAAAGGCTTGTGCTGAGTAATCCGATGGCGGCTTTAGACACTGCAGCACGTCACCATGGTGGCTTGCTGATTCCTTCCGATTCACAGTGGCCCACTCAGCTTGATGATCTGAATCTTGGACGTCCGCTATGCCTGTGGTGGCGCGCAAATGATCCGCAACTAATCACCGGGCAGGCGTTGGAGCGAAACGTAGCTATCGTTGGCTCACGCGACGCGAGCGACTACGGAGATCAGGTCACTTTCGACTTAGCTCGTACGCTCGCCAATCAAGGTTGCACCATAGTTTCCGGCGGAGCCTACGGCATTGACGCGAGCGCTCACCGGGCAGCCCTGACGGTCGAAGATTGGGCATATTCGAATCCGCCCACCATCACGGTAATGGCTGGCGGAATTGATCGGCTCTATCCATCGGGAAATAACAATCTGCTGAATCAAATTGTGGCCCGCGGTGTCTTATTCTCAGAGGTACCGCCGGGCACCACCTCAGCACGTTTTCGCTTTTTGAACCGTAACCGGATCATCGCTGCCTTGAGCCGCCTCGTTATTGTTGCCGAGGCTCGCCATCGCTCAGGTGCGCTCAACACGGTCAGCCACGCGGTGGAACTTGGCCGAGATGTTGCTGCTGTTCCTGGAAGTGTGTTTGCCCCGAACTCTGCCGGCTGCCACCGACTAATAGCTGAGGGCAGCGCCGGAATACTGACTTCCCCGCAAGATGCCCTAGACCTCATCGGTGCCGCAGGCGGTGCTCAGAGCGTCCATGAACAATTAGTGCCGCAAAAATCTACGGATCAATTGGGGCGCGAGGAAGGAATGGTTTATGACATTTTGTCTTTTCGCAAGTCAATGCCCGTCGATGAGATCTCAACGCGTAGCGGTATCCCCATGATTCAGACGCTGAAAGCTGTCGGCCGGTTGGAGGCGCTCGGCATGGCTTGCACCGATGGGCTGGCATGGAAGCTGGTCTATCAAGGTAAGTAGGCTGATTCAGGTAAGCTCAGTGGTGATGAAGCAAGATCCTGCCTTGAAACAATCCCAAGGTCCGTCCGCAAAATTTTCAGAACCTGTCGCGGACTACCTCGAATATCTGCAGCGCGAACGCGGACGCAGTGAAAACACCCTGCGGGCTTATGACGTCGACCTGCGTAATCTCGGACAGTTTCTCCATGATCACGCAGGTGACCCGACACTGAAATTGATTACCGTTCAGATGGTGCGCGATTGGCTGGCTTATCTACACGAATCCGAGATCTCGCGCACGACTCTCGCCCGCAGGATTTCCGCGGTGAAGAACTTTTTTGCTTGGGCACTTAAACATGAGCTCGTTGAAAGCGACCCTGCTCTGCGGTTGGCAGCGCCGAAAAAAGAACGACGCCTACCTCATGTGCTTCAGCCCAGCCAGATTAATCGTTTGCTTTCGGAGGACGAAGCGCCAGTTGAAGATGATTCGAAGGCTGGAGAGCAGAGCACGCGCAAGGATAACGATGTTAAGTCGTTGGCTGTGGCGTGCAGGGACAAAGTCATCGCGGAATTGCTTTACGCGTCTGGGTTGCGAATTAGTGAGTTAGTTGCACTGGATATTGCGGACATTGACTTTGAACGAAGGACCTTAAGAGTCCTCGGTAAAGGTAACAAAGAACGAGTTGTTCCTTTTGGAAAGCCTGCAGAGCGCGTGATCATCGACTGGATACGCTCTCATCGCAAAATCCTCGCTACAGAATCGGCAGGCGACGCCTTGTTGGTTGGAGTCCGAGGCTCTAGGCTTAACGTGCGACAGGCACGAGAAGTCATCGCTACAGCCCTAAAGTCTCTTGGTGATACCTCAGCAAGTGGCCCGCACGCTTTACGCCACACCGTGGCAACCCATTTGCTCGACGGTGGGGCGGACCTTCGAGCGGTTCAAGAGTTTCTCGGTCACGCATCATTGGCCACGACTCAGCTGTACACGCACGTATCAGTTGATCGTTTACGCCAAAGTTATCGGCAAGCGCATCCTCGGGCCTGAAGAATTCCACCCAATCTGTGAATATCCCGGATCTGGGTGGCGAAAAGTGCCCTTCATCGGGCAAAATAGAACTATCGGAGGCGCAAGCACCTGTTCGATGTTGACGTAGGGGAAGACGATCAACACCGCAACGGAGGATGGCATGTCTGCACCGATGACCAGAGGCGTGATTTTTGTACATTCCGCCCCTGCAGCGCTATGCCCACATCTCGAATGGGCAATTGGGTCCGTGCTCGGAACTCCAGTCAAGATGGACTGGACCGAACAGCGCGTAGCACCCGGATTTTGTCGCGCCGAAATTGAGTGGGTAGGACCCCAAGGCACGGGTGCGCTACTCACCAGCGAAATGCACGGATGGCAGCATCTTCGTTTCGAAATCACTGAAGAACCAAGCCCAGGCGCCGACGGTAGCCGATGGTCTGTAACCCCGGATTTGGGCATCTTCCATGCCACCGTGGATGTAGCAGGAAATATCATGATCGGTGAAGAACGAATCCGTTGGGCCTATGAAAAGGGCGACGGAAACCCATCCATTTTCTATCAAGAAATGTCTATTGCGCTTGGTGAAGCGTGGGACGAAGAACTTGAGCCCTTCCGTCATGCAGGAGACGAAGCGCCTGTTCGATGGCTCAACCAGGTGGTATAACAACTGGTTATTAAATCTCTGGGTGAATTTACAACTGCACCCAGTTAGGCCCCGGTGGTGCGGGGTTGTTACCAAGAGGAGTGGGATCTCGAAAAATCGGGATTCCACTCCTCGCCTTTAATGCACTGCTGTCTAAGTGCGTTGAATAGTGATGCTAGAATCGTGGCGATGAAGACCAGTCAGGCTCCAAGCAGCCACTCCCGGAACGGCTATCTGGTCGTTCCCTGATCCGCGGACCTCCCCGTGAACGAAACTTTCAAGCAAGCGAATTTTCGGACACACGATGAAAGGGAGAAATGACCGCACGATTCAACCACACAATTATTGCTTCTCTGGATCCAGAACATATGGCAGAGTTCTACACTGATCTGCTCGAAGCCGACCCTGCACCGAGTTGGGGGCCGTTCTGCAACATTAGCCTTGATGACGGCGTGCTATTGCAGTTCGCAACGCCACCGATTGAGTTTCCGCCACAGCACTACGCCTTCTTGCTGAGCGAGGAACACTTTGACCGGGCATATCAAAAAATTTGCGCTTTGAAACTCGAACATTGGGCTGACCCGCAACGTCTGCAGCCCGGCACCATTAACCACGAGCACGAAGGCAGGGGAGTCTATCTCCTAGATCCATCGGGGCACTACCTGGAGTTGATCACCAAGGGGTATTTGTCAGCAGATAGTTAGCGCAGGACGTCGAATACATTCTTCTGAATACCGTTGGAGTAGGTTTGTGAATCGACCAGATGCAGCTTTTGTGCGTCCAAGCTTTCTTGACTGAACAGACGTTTGCCTGCTCCAAGTAGCACAGGGAAGACCAGCAAGTTGTAACGGTCAATCAGCTGGTGCTCTTGCAAGGAACGAACCAACGTTGCCGACCCATGAATACTGATGGGACCACCTTCGCCTGCACGCAGCCTGGCGACATCAGAAATTGAGCGCAGGATCGTGGTCTCACCCCAGTTATCAACGAGGTCTTTCTCGCCCAAAGTAGTGGAGAGAACATATTTTGGCATCGCGTTATAGCGTGGAAATTCTTCGGTCATTGAAGGCCAAACGGGGGAGAAAGCCTGGTAGCTAATCCTGCCAAGTAACATTGCTGAGGCTTCGGCTTGCTCGGTGCCTTTCAGCTCGTATGCGGCGGGGTCGAACTCGACGCTATTCATAGTCCAGCCGGAGTTGCGATAATCCGGTTCGCCGCCAGGAGCTTCTACAACTCCATCCAGTGAGATGAACGAGGTAGCGATCAGTGTGCGCACAATGACTCCTTTGGCCGGTGGGACTACAAAAATCCGCGCCAAGTGGGCGGATCTTGAGCGTAACAAGTGGGGACTCAGAGGGACAACAAATCCACCTGAAGTCTCAGAATTAAACGGCAATGGGCTGGTTCAAGGAATGTCCTTGAACCAGCCCATTGATGCCTCAGCCTAGAAATCCGAGCTCAAACTAAACGCTACGGATAGCAACAACTGCGTTGTGGCCACCGAAACCGAAGGAGTTATTCAGCGCCACGATATTGCCTTCTGCTGGCAATGCCTCAGGCTTACCGGTGACAACCTTCAATGGGATTGCTGGGTCCTGGTTGTCCAGGTTGATGGTGACCGGAGTGGTGCGGTGGTAGACAGCCAATGCACACAGGACCGATTCAACGGCGCCAGAAGCACCGAGCAGGTGGCCCATCTGCGACTTGGTTGCCGAAACCCACACGTTATCCAGGTGATCGCCCAGAGCGTTCTTCAACGCGGTGTATTCTGGGGCGTCGCCCACAGGGGTAGAGGTGGCGTGTGCATTCACATGCACGACGTCCTCTGGCTGGATGCGGCCATCGAACATGGCTGCCTTCAGCGCACGAGTTGCACCCATGCCATCTGGATCCGGTGCGGTGATGTGGTGAGCATCCGAGGTGACCGAAGAGCCGGCCAGCTCCGCGTAGATACGAGCGCCACGAGCCAGTGCGTGCTCTTCAGCCTCAAGTACCAGGGCGCCAGCGCCTTCACCCATGACGAAGCCATCGCGGTCAATGTCATATGGTCGTGATGCCTTGGCCGGATCGTCATTACGACGCGAGAGTGCGTGCATGGAGGAGAACGCAGCCATTGGCATTGGGTGGATGGCTGCTTCAGCGCCACCGACCATGACAACATCAGCCTTGCCGGAACGGATCAGTTCCAGACCTACGTGCATGGCTTCGGTGCCCGATGCACAGGCAGACACTGGGGTGTGTGCGCCTGCGGCAGCACCAAGATCCAGCGAGACCGCGGCAGCTGGACCGTTAGGCATCAGCATTGGTACGGTCATCGGCAAGACGCGGCGTGGGCCCTTTTCGCGCAGGGTGTCCCAAGCGTTGAGCAGGGTCCACACGCCACCAATACCGGTAGCGAAGGCCACAGCCAGCTTGTTCTGGTCGATGTCATCCTTGCTCAGACCCGAGTCTGCCCAAGCTTCACGCGAGGCCACCACAGCGAACTGCGTGGATGGGTCCATACGCTTGGTTTCCGGACGGGTGAGGACCTCGGTTGGCTGAACGGTAGCGCGCGCAGCGAAGGTGACCGGAAGGTCAAACTCCTCGACCCAGGAATCTTCTAGGGTTGCGGCGCCGGAAACGCCCTTCAAAGCGTTCTCCCATAGGGTGGGGACATCCCCGCCGATAGGAGTGGTGGCTCCGAGACCGGTGATCACTACTTTGCGCGCCATCATCAAACTCTCTACTGTGCGATTAAGAAATTTAATTAAGAAATTTAGGGGGGCCGGCTTGACGTACCGGCCGATGCGCACGGCTTTCCCGCACAACGGTGGTGGCGATAAACGCCGAAAGCTTAGGCCTGTGCGCCAGCGATGAAGTTAACTGCGTCGCCTACGGTCTTCAGGTTCTTGACTTCCTCATCCGGAATCTTCACGTCGAACTTCTCTTCAGCTTCTACGACGATGGTCATCATCGAGATCGAGTCGATGTCCAGGTCCTCGGTGAAGGACTTGTCCAGCTGCACGTCTGCTTCGTCCAGGCCGGTCTCGGAGTTTACGATTTCGGCGAGGCCCGCCAGGATTTCTTCGTTGCTAGCCATGGATGGCTCCTTTTCTTCAGTTGCCGGAGGACTCCGGTGTTCTTTGCGGCCGGTACAGATTCCTGCGAACAGGAATCCGTCTCAAGCCAATCTGCTGAAACTTTGATGCATGAGTTACACAACGCAGTTTCGTCGGTTTAAAGCTTAGGTCAGAGATGAGCTCGCCGGTGGCATCATGACAGGTTCGTCGCCCAAATCTTTGAGTGAAGCCTATTAGTTGCTGGTGTGCTCGGCAATGAACGCCTTGGCAGCTTCAAGATCTGCTGGCGTCTTCACCGCCAAGGTCTTAACGCCCTTGAGTCCGCGGCGAGCCAGACCCACCAAGGTGCCAGCAGGTGCTAGCTCAAGTACGCCGGTGACTCCAGCAGCAGCTAGGGTCTCCATGCATAGATCCCAGCGCACTGGGCGTGAGACCTGAGCGACGAGGGAGTCGAGGTTCGCTTGGCCGTCGGTGACCGGCTGACCATCAAAGTTGGAGAGCAACTGCACCTGTGGTTCAGCCGGGGTGAGGGTGTCGGCCAATTCCTTCAGGACACCTACCGCAGGCTGCATGTGGGCAGTGTGGAACGCTCCGGCGACCTTCAGTGGGATCACGCGGGCCTTGGCTGGAGGATTCTCGGCCAATTCTGCGAGTTGCTCGGTGGTGCCGGCTGCAACGATCTGTCCGCCACCATTGGCGTTGGCCGGGGTCAGGCCTAAACCGTTTAGGGTCTCTAAGACTTCCTCTGGGTCGCCACCAAGCACTGCGGCCATGCCGGTAGGAGTTGCGGCTGCTGCCTCGGCCATTGCGTTGGCACGGACCTTCACGAAGTTCATGGCGTCGGCTTCATTCAGTGCACCAGTCAGAGCTGAAGCGGTGATCTCGCCAACGGAGTGGCCAGCAACGATGCTCCCCGCTGGTAGCTGATCACCAAAGAGTGCACGAGCAGTGACTAATCCGGCGGCCACAATCAGCGGCTGGGCCACTGCGGTGTCCTTGATGGTTTCTTCGTCGGAAACCGTGCCGTGGGCGGTGAGGTCTCGCTCGGTGATGGTGCTTAGGGTTGCCAGGTGATCGGCAACGCCTTCAACTTCGAGCCATTCGGCGAGGAAACCTGGGGTCTGGGAGCCCTGTCCGGGGCAAACGATTGCTAACACTCTTACAGCTTTCCAAATTCTAGGAGCTTTTGGCGCTTCATTTCGGTACCAAGCTCAAGGTGACTGTTTGTAGGAACTCTACAAAAGCCTATCTTATCGGGAAGTAAAGTTCCCATGTAATGCGCTATGCGCGAGCAAAATAGTGTTGTGGGTCATGCACTCTCTTTGGGTGAAGCCTACAAGTTGATCTCATGTAGACGTCCGTAAAGAAGCGCAGACTGCAGGACAAACGCATCACGAGGTACCAACGGGTCCCAGCCGCTGACCTCGCTGACCCGCTTGAGACGATAACGCACCGTATTGGCGTGGACAAAGAGCTCGCGCGCGGTACCCTCCAAGGAATGGCCTAGGGCTAGGTAACTGGAGAGGGTATCGAGCAATCCGTTGGAGGCATGTTGCAGTGGCTGGTAGACCTGTTCAATCAGGGCGGTGCGTGCTAGTTGATCCCCATTGCTGGCTCGCTCTGGCCAGAGGTCATCGGCGCTGACCGGATTCGGTGCTTGTGGCCAGGCACGCGCCGCGCTGTAGCCGGCGACCGCTGCCACCGCTGCATGATGCATGTCCTTCACTGTGGGGGCCAAGGGAGAATAGACCACCGGACCCGGGCCGAAGAACCGCGTGAAACGGGTGAGGTCTACTTCCTCAAATTTGGTATCCGAGAGCATCAGCACCGAACGATCCCCAAGCACCCCGACCAGTGAGTCACGTGAATAGCGAGTGGCGACTCGGCGCAGGGTCGAAACGAAGGTGGCCGAGTTGGCCGACGGGGTGGTGCCGACCATGATGCGGATGTTCTTTTGGGACTTCCATCCAATGGCGGCAATGCGTGAAGCCAAGGAATCATGAGGTTCACCGTGCAGCACCGCATCAACCACATGGGCCTCTAACCTAGAGTCCCACGCGCCGCGCGTTTCTGCGGCCCGGGCATAAACATCGGCGGCAGCAAAGGCAACCTCACGCGAATAACGCAGCACCGCCTCACGTAGGGCGGCCTGTTCGGATTCGGTGGCGATGTCGGGAACCTGAGATTCCACCACCTCAACAATGGTGCGCAGCAGCCCCAAAGCCTTCTGCAAGGAGATGGAACGGGTCAGTTCCGTGGGGGCTGCCCCAAAAACATCGGTGACCACCCAGGACGGGGTAGCTGATGGGTCCTCGTACCAGGTAACAAAAGTGGAGATGCCTTTTTGGGCGATCAGACCAATGGCCGCGCGCTCATTAGGATCCAGCGAGCGGTACCACGGCAGCTGCTGCTCCAGGTACTTGAGGGCCGAAGTGGATAACACTCCAATATGGCTTTGAAGTCGCTTGAGTGTCTGGGCGCTGGGCGGTTGGTGATGGTGGCTGGTTCGAGGGTTCGGCGTGGCGGCATCGAGTTCGGGACTCATGACTTCAAGCTTAGTGACTTTTTGCCTGCGATGCGCATGTCAGACAGGGTTATTAAAAAGCGCCTGCCGTACCACGAGTTATTCGTGGTACGGCAGGCGCAGAAGGTGGCATCAGCTGCCTAGACCGGAGGTACTTTAGGCGTCGCCGCCTGCATTACCGGACTTGCCAGCATTCGGGTTGTTCAGATCGTACTTAGCGTGAGCCTTCACTGCGGTGTCCGCAGGGATCTCGCCACGCTCAACCAGCGACTGCAAGGTCTGGACCACCAGCGAGTGGGCATCGATCTTGAAGAAGCGACGAGCTGCTGCACGGGTGTCCGAGAAACCGAATCCGTCCGCACCCAAGGTGTGGAATTCACCTGGGACGTAAGGGCGGATCTGCTCAGGCACCGCACGCATGTAGTCGGTGGTCGCGATGACTGGGCCTGGGGTGGACTCCAACTTGCTGGTCACATATGGGGTGCGACGAGCCTTGGAAGGATCAACCAGAACCTCAGCGTCGGCGTTCATGCCGTCGCGAGCCAGTTCGTTCCACGAGGTAACCGACCAAACATCGGCGGAAACGCCCCACTCTTCGGCAAGGATTTCCTGTGCTTCTAGTGCCCATGGCACGGCCACACCGGAGGCCAACAGCTGTGCGCGTGGGCCGTCGGTGGTAGCTTCCTTGAGCAGGTGGATGCCCTTGATGATGCCTTCCACGTCAACGTCTTCCGGCTCAGCTGGCTGGCTGATTGGCTCGTTGTACACGGTCAGGTAGTACATCACGTTTGGATCCTGGTGGGTTCCGCCGTACATGCGGTCCAGACCGGAGCGCATGATGTGGCCGATTTCGTAACCGTAAGCAGGATCGTAGGTGATTACCGCTGGGTTGGTCGAAGCCAAAACTGGCGAGTGACCATCGGCGTGCTGCAGGCCTTCACCGGTCAGGGTGGTGCGTCCTGCGGTAGCGCCGATGATGAAGCCACGGGCCATCTGGTCGCCGGCAGCCCAGAACTGGTCACCGGTGCGCTGGAAGCCGAACATCGAGTAGAACACGTAGATCGGGATCAGCGGTTCATCGTGGGTGGAGTAGCTGGTACCGGCAGCGGTGAAGGCTGCGACGGCGCCGGCTTCGTTGATGCCCGGGTGGATCAGCTGACCCTGAGGGGATTCCTTGTAGGCCAGAACCAGGTCGCGGTCTACGGACAGGTAGTTCTGGCCACCTGGGTTGTAGATCTTGGCGGTCGGGAAGAAGGAGTCCATACCGAAGGTGCGCGATTCATCAGGGACGATCGGCACAATGCGGTGACCGAATTCCTTGTCACGCATCAGGTCCTTGAGCAAGCGGACGAAGGCCATGGTGGTGGCTGCCTGCTGCTTACCGGATCCACGCTTGGCGATGGCGTAGGCCTTATCACCTGGTAGTGGGAGCTTGACGGAGGTTTCCTTGCGACGCGATGGTACCGCTCCGCCTAGGGCCTCACGGCGTTCCATCATGTACTTGAACTCGGCCGAATCCTGCGCTGGGCGGTAGTACGGTGGCGAGTATAGGTCGGCTTCTAGCTGCTCGTCGGTGATCGGGATACGCAGGTGATCACGGAACTGCTTGAGGTCTTCCATGGTCAGCTTCTTCATCTGGTGGGTCGCGTTGCGAGCCTCGAAGTGCGAACCGAGGCCATAACCCTTAACGGTCTTGGCCAGGATGACAGTTGGCTTGCCCTTGAACTCAACGGCTGCCTTATATGCTGCGTACACCTTGTGGTAGTCGTGGCCACCACGCTTCAGGTTCCAGATCTCGTCATCGCTCATGTTGGCAACCAATTCCTTGGTTTCCGGGCGCTGACCGAAGAAGTGCTCACGCACGAAGGCGCCGGACTCAGCCTTGTAGGTCTGGTAGTCGCCATCCGGGGTCTGGTTCATGATGTCAACCAGGGCGTTGGTCTTATCTGCTTCGAGCAGGGCATCCCATTCGCGGCCCCAGGTGACCTTGATGACATTCCAGCCGGCACCGCGGAAGAAGGCTTCCAGTTCCTGCATGATCTTGCCGTTACCGCGAACCGGGCCGTCCAGGCGCTGCAGGTTGCAGTTGATGACGAAGTTCAGGTTATCCAACTTTTCGTTGGCAGCCAGCTGCAAGAAGCCGCGCGACTCTGGCTCATCCATTTCGCCGTCGCCGAGGAACGCCCAGACCTGCTGGTCGGAGGTGTCCTTGATGCCACGGTTGTGCAGGTAGCGGTTCAGCTGTGCCTGGTAGATGGCGTTTGCTGGGCCGATACCCATCGATACGGTCGGGAATTCCCAGAACTCAGGCAGGTTGCGTGGGTGTGGGTAGGAAGGAAGCGCATGGCCTTCCTTGGAGTGCTCCTGGCGGAAGCCGTCCATGTCCTCTTCGGACAAACGACCTTCGAGGAACGCGCGAGCGTACATACCTGGGGAGGCGTGGCCCTGGAAGAAGACCTGGTCGCCACCACCTGGGTGGTTCTTGCCACGGAAGAAGTGGTTGAAGCCCACTTCGTAGAGGGTGGCGGCACCAGCGTAGGTGGAGATGTGTCCGCCAACGCCGATGGCTGGGTTCTGTGCGCGGTGCACCATGATGGCTGCATTCCAACGCATGAAAGCGCGGTAGCGGCGTTCGATGGCCTCATCGCCGGGGAATTCTGGTTCCTGGTCTACAGGAATAGTGTTCACGTAGTCGGTGGTGGTCACATGGGGGACACCCACGGACTTGGCACCTGCACGCTGCAGTAGCGAGCGGATAATGAACTGAGCACGCTCGGTGCCCTGGGATTCTACGAGAGAATCAAACGAGTCCATCCATTCCTGAGTTTCTTCAGGATCCTGATCTGAAAGCTGGTAAGTCAACCCGCTACGGATCTGGGAGATGTGTTCCTCTACAGCCACGGAAGCTCCTTGATTGAATTGCGGCTCCGGCGCGTTGCAGTTTTTCACTGCGATGCAACGGTTTTGGGACAACGGGTGCAGTAACACTGGAGTGATGTGCACTGTCGGTTCATATGCAACTCTAATGTCATTTACGCAGGCGTGGGAGCATATTTCGTCGCTAAAAACAGCTTAAATATGATATATAAAGTGACTTATACAACTCTGTACAAGGACTAGCGCCCGAATGCTCATGTCGATATGAGGTGGCCCACTAAATTATGGGTTATATTTGTTCGGCGTGTTATCGCTGCAGCGCTTGAATGGAACGCGAAAACCGTGTTTCGTTGGTAGTAACGCTTTGCACCAGCAGGAGGAATGAAGTGAGCGACGCCGTATCGGCAAATCTGGAACCCGCTAAAAAGATGGGCTTCCAAAATGAAAACCTTATTCAGGAACTGGGTTACGACGATGACGTAGATTACGATCTGCGTGACTCGATCGAGGACCTGATTGGTTCAGAGCTGCTCACCGAAGAGGACCATGACGTTGTCGATGCAGTCATCTTCTGGTGGCGCGATGGCGATGGAGACCTTGTTGACTCGTTGATGGACGCGTTGAACTGCTTGGAAGAAAGTGGCGTTGTTTGGCTGCTAACACCAAAGCAAGGCCGTGAAGGTCACGTATCCCCAGCACTAATTCAGCAGGAGGCACCCAGTGCCGGTCTGCACGTAACCACCAGCGAAGGTGTCTCGCAGGACTGGTCCGCAATTCGCCTAGCACCTCGCAAGAAGAACTAATGATTCAAACAGGTTCACGCCTGTTCGATTTTTCGCTGCAAAACCAATATGGCGAATCGGTAACCAGCACCGGGCTTTCTGAAGGCCGGGTGCTGGTTGTCTTCTATCCATGGGCATTTTCTCGCGTCTGCGGTTCTGAGCTAGAGGCTTTGAACGAGAGCTATGAGTACTTTGCAAAGCGAAATGTGCGAATCGTTGGTATCTCCGTGGATCATAAGTTCACTCTGCGCAGCTATGCGGAATCTTTAGGGATCAAATTTGAGCTTCTTGCGGATTTTTGGCCCCATGGTGAAGTCGCCAATCAGATGGGCGCCTTTGACGAGCAACAAGGAGTAGCAACTCGTGTTTCGTTGCTGCTTGAAGATGGTGTCGTGCGAAACCTCTTCCGCAGTGGCATGGGTGAAGCGCGCAAAATTGAAGACTACAAACACGCGGTTGACGGGCTTTAAGGCATCCCAAAAGAGGATGTGTTTCAGTTCACGCGAATTCTGCAACTTTCGATTTGCGCGTTACCAAATATCTCTGTAGAGTTATTCCTCGTTGGCTTTCAAAGCGAACAAGGTTAGGGCCTTTAGCTCAGCTGGTAGAGCGTCACGTTTACACCGTGAATGTCATCGGTTCGATCCCGGTAGGGCCCACCAAATAAAAAACCTCGATCCAAGTGGATCGAGGTTTTTTGTTCCCTGCGGAAAGTCGGAATCAGGGTGGGAACTAGTTTCAGTGCCGGATGGTCATTCTTTAGCTAAACGCACCGTGGTGCTTGTCCCCATGATTCCTGCCTCGTAAGAAATCTCGCCATTGTTGTACGTGAATTTCTTGTTGTCGTCGCTAGAGGCCATGAGCGCGGTATCAGTTGCCTTGCGGTCACGAGCCGAAGTCCAGGTAAAAGAGTCCGTGGAGTCTTTTGGTGCTTCAAAACTTCCCACCCAGTAAATGGACTTGGTATCGCCATTGTTGGTGACCCAGTCAATAGAGATGACGTCGCCATCGATCGTGGCCAGTTGGTAAGCATCATCGTCCATGGAATTTTTCTGTTTCCAATCACCGTCCAGGCTGATCGGCTTGGGCACGGCTGTCTGGCTGTGAGCTGTTGTGGGGTTTGTAGTCGTAGCCGTGGTGTCAGTGACCGGTTGGCTACTGCATGAGGCAATAACCAAGCAGAGGAGGAGTCCTGTGGGTGCGAGCATTTTCTTCATGCTTCAAGTATTGAGGATGGCACCGACAAATAAGGCTTTGCGTAGCTGCTAGGAATACTTGTCATCGTCTTATTGTTTGCTTGGATTTTTGAGACTAAGAAGTGACGCTCGGCACTCTTTGTGAAAAATGCGCCTCTCAATTTGCCAAGTCAGTCCCGCATGTACTAAATTATTTCTTGTTGCAGAAAACGAATGAAGCCAAGAAATTGACTCCTCGGTTCGCAGCAGGAGGGCCTTTAGCTCAGCTGGTAGAGCGTCACGTTTACACCGTGAATGTCATCGGTTCGATCCCGGTAGGGCCCACCAAATAGAATCCCGTTTCAACTCGTCTAAACAGGCTGGTTGAGACGGGATTTTTCGTTGCAACTGTGGTTCGTGAGTTTCAGCGCAACAGCGTGACAGACTGGATGCATGAATGTCCCGAATGAAAATGCATGGGTAAGCGCTGTTCGCGCCAATCCAGATCACGCGGAGAATTATGCCCAACGCTGGCGCAACTTAGTGGATCAAGGACAAGATATCTTCGGTGAGGCTCGCACCGTAGATGCCATGGCCACACGGGGAGTCGGATACTCGATGCAGGATGCGGAACCGGTCGTATCGGTGGCTGGTTGTCTATGCAGGGGCACGAAGTCGTGGGTGTTGACCTGGATCCCGATTTGGTTGATGTGGCCCGAAGTGACTATCCGGAGGCGCAGTGGATGGTCGGAAATTTGGCGAGTTTTAGCCTTGAATCCACTTTCGCAGGACCGCACGAATTTGATCTCATCGTCTCTGCCGGCAATGTCCTCACTTTCCTTTCACATTCCGAACGATTGCCAGCCTTGAAAAACTTGCACGATCTGCTCGCCCCCAATGGTCGAATGATCGTAGGGTTCGGTGCAGGTCGTGGATACGACTTCGATGTTTTCGAAGCAGACGCGACGCAAGCCGGTCTTGAGATTCAACAGAGATTCTCCAGCTGGGATTTGCAGTTACCGTCCGAGGATTTCCTCGTTGCGATACTCGGTCGCAATGATTATCAAAATTGATCTGCAAACCTTAGTTTGAGAATTCAAACAATTCAAGAGCCTCCAGTTAATGCCATGGTTTCGAACAGCCAATTCTTGAAAAGCCCAAGTAGTGTCAGTTTTGTTCGTTGTTCGATCCAATTCACAAGGAGTACATCTCATGGGTTTAGGCGATAAAATCAAGAACAAGGCTCAGGAAGCATCCGGCAAGGTTAAAGAAACCGTAGGCGATGCAACCAACAATGAGAACTTGCAGGCTGAAGGCCTGAAGGATCAGGCAGCAGCCAAGGCAAAGCAGGCTGGCGAAGCTGTTAAGGACGCCGCTAAGGACGTACGCGACGAATTCAATAAGTAAACATTCAGTCTCGAAGGGGCACCCGCTTATAAGCGGGTGCCTTTTTGCTGCCTGGTGGTTCGATTCCAGCTCTCCGGTCTGTGCACAACGAGCTGGACCAAAAGATCAATCTAGTATCTATCCGCTTCTAATGGCAGCACTGGAAGAGGTAGCAATTCCATCAGATGTAGACGGGTCACTGGAGCGGGCTATCCTCGTGTCACTTCAGGGGTGGGACAGGCTGATCATCAGGATGCATAGCCTTAGTACGAAATCTTCTATGCCCTAGTCATGCGGTATGACAGCATGAAATGAGTATCAGAAAGCCGAGTACTCAGGAGTTGTTATGGCTACGCCGTCCGAAGCAAGCATGAAAGAAATTCGCGAACTGATTGCCGTGGACACGACTAGTCGCGATACCAACTTGCCACTGATCAATAACGTCGTGCAGAAACTTCAAGCGTACGGCATTGAGTCAACACTCATCCACAATGAAGATAGGTCCAAAGCCAACCTTCTTGCCACGATCCCTGCAAGTAACGGAAACCGTACCGGTGGAATCGTGCTTTCTGGCCATACTGATGTTGTTCCGGTAGATGGGCAGGACTGGAGCAGCGCGCCCTTTGAGGCCGAGGTGCGTGGTGACAAACTTTATGGGCGTGGGGCCTGCGATATGAAGGGCTATATCGGGGTTATCCTGGCCAAACTTGACCAACTCACCACCGCTCAACTCACTGAACCGATCCACTTGGCATTGTCCTATGACGAAGAGGTTGGATGCGTCGGTGCCGTGAGTTTAGTCGAGAAAATTGTGGCTGATGGGTTGGCGCCACGCGGATGCTTCGTAGGGGAGCCGTCGAGTATGCGCGCGATCCGCGGACATAAGTCCATGAACGTGTTCCGCGTGCAGTTTAATGGGGTGGCTGCGCACTCTTCGCTTCCTTCCGAAGGTGTCAACGCAATTTCCTACGCTCTACGTTTTGCGAACTTCGTTGAGGAAATCACCGCAGAATTACGAACCAGTGGACCGCGTGACGACGCGTTCATCGAACCGACCACGACGATGAACGTGAACAAGTTTGACGCCGGCATCGCAGTGAACACCATTCCATCGCAGGCTGTCGTATTTTTTGAATACCGTTCTTTGGCGGTAGTGGATCGTGAGGAACTCACCTCCCGATTCCGCGACGAGGCAAAGAAGCTCGAAGCCCAAATGCGCGAGAAGAATCCGTCGTGCTCCGTCAGTTTCGAGCAACAGGCTGGTGCGCCAGGTCTCGATACCGAGCCGGGCGAAGAAATTGTCGCCCTAGCGACCGCCTGCGGTGCGATCGCGACTGACGAGAAGGTTACGTACGGAACTGAGGCTGGCTTGTTTTCCTCGGCAGGTATTCCGACTGTCGTTTGTGGACCTGGCGATATCGCGCAAGCCCACGCCCCAGATGAGTATGTACTGCTAGACCAGCTGGCGGAATGTGAGAACTTCATTGACTCGCTGATTGCCCAGCTGAGCTGATTAGAACTGAAAATTAGATTGGCCGCCGACTCGTTCGAGTCGGCGGCCTATCAATTTACTATCACGTAGCTTTGCCTACAGGGCTACGAGTAACACTGCTGTCCAGTGGCAAAGGAAAGCGATGATCGTGCAGGCATGGAAGAGCTCATGGAAACCGAAGATCGTCGGTAGGGGATTAGGCCGTTTGGTCGCGTAGAAGACGGCGCCCACGGTGTACGCGAGCCCGCCAGTCACAATAAGGATCATGACTGCTGGGTTGTAGGCCCAAAATGCAGGTAATTGCATCATGGCACTCCAACCGAGGAGAACGTACAAGCTCACACCTAACCAACGAGGAGCGGTCGGCCAGAGGGTTTTGATGGCGATGCCTGCCAGCGCTCCACCCCAAATGATCGAGAGAACGATAATGGCTTGCTTGCCAGGCAGGGTCATGGCCGCAACCGGAGTGTAGGTGCCAGCGATCAACAGAAAGATGTTTGCGTGATCTGCTCGTCGAAATAGACCCATGACCTTATCGGTCCAATTGCCACGATGGTAGAGCGCTGAGGTACCAAATAGCAGGATGGAGCATAGTGCGAAGACTGCGCTGGTCCATTCAGCCAGATGGCCGTTGGCAAGAACGACAAGCACCAAGTTCATCACGATGATCACCGGCGTTGACCATGCGTGGATCAAGCCGCGCCATCGCGTTCGTTCAGTTCCGATTGACAAGAATTTTTTCGGCGCTTGAATTTCAGCGGTGGGAATCAGCGGATCAATGGCCACGGGAGTCCTTTAATGTCGTGCTGGGGGAATGAACCCTAGTGTTTGAAGTCTACGATGAATTTCTGGGTTTCAACTGTGCCTAGATCGGCGTTACAGGCATAAAGGAACCCGCCAGCGATAGCAATGTAAGTTGCTATCGCTGGCGGGTTCTCTACTCGTGCGAGGAGTTGAAATCTTTAGAAGCGACTATGCGCGTTTCTTGGTGATGAATCCCCAGATGACCAAAACTATGAGGGAGCCACCGATTGCAAGGATCCAGCTCCATAGCGACCAGAAGCTCAGATCTCCCTTGCCAAAGACGGCGCCGCCAATCCAGCCACCGAGAATTGCGCCGACGACGCCTAGCAACAAGGTTGCGAACCATCCGCCGCCCTGCTTACCGGGCAGGATTGCCTTTGCAATTGCGCCAGCAATTAGGCCTAAAACTATCCATCCAATGAATCCCATGATTTGCTCCAATGGTCAGATTCTTTAGTGATCGGGTTTGACCACTCATTTCAGAGATTACATGGCTTTGAACTGGGGTTCTACATTTTCGGCGGGAGAATTCTGATTTTTAAGGTAGAAGATTCAACCAGAACTTGAAGCTTCGATCTCATTTGACACGTAAACATGGTTTGATCTGAATTTTTGAAGAGATTGTGAACTGTGATGCCCGTAATGTTTGACAGTCGCAGGTTGCGCTCTTAGGCTTGTTAAATCAGATTTTATCCAAACCAACTGTCCTTAAGTCTGATATTAGGTTTACGCACGACGGAGTGAAAACATGAGTGAACTGGTCCCAGCCATCGTCGTTATGGGTGTTTCGGGCAGCGGTAAAACAACCATCGGTCAGATGCTGGCAGACGAACTAAACCGTCAATTCATCGACGGTGACAGCCTGCACCCGGTGGCCAACAAGAACAAAATGGCAGCTGGCGAAGCGCTCAATGATCAAGACCGTGAACCATGGTTGCGGGTCATCGGAGAAAAACTCGCAGATGGCACCAAACAAGGTGCACCACTGGTAATCGCATGTTCAGCCCTGAAGCGTAGCTACCGAGATCTCATTCGATCTCTGGAACCTTCCACTATTTTTGTGCATCTCACTGGTGGATCAGCTGTCATTCGTGATCGCATGAACGCACGCTCACACGAGTACATGCCGTCCTCGCTACTCGACAGCCAGCTGGCCACTCTAGAACTGCCTACCGTCGATGAAGCAGTGCTCACTGCCGACATTTCTAATTCACCTGAGGACATCGTGCGCCAGCTCGTAGCTGACCTGAACATCGCACACCTCTCCTAAGCCGCGTACCAGAACCTGGTACGAACAAAACATTGATCAAGGACGACAATGACATCTGAGCTCGAAATGAACTGGACGCTGGGTACCCCCGGCCTCCTCGGCCTAGCGGTGGCGGCGGTTGCCGTTCTGCTGGTTCTCATTATTCGATTCCGGGTCCACGCATTCGTGGCCCTCGTACTGACCAGCTTGCTCACAGCAATTGCAGCCGGTATTCCGGCAGCCTCGGTTATTACAACTTTGACCAGCGGCTTCGGCTCGACACTTGCCAGCGTTGCATTGCTTGTCGGGCTAGGCGCCATGCTTGGCCGAATGCTGGAAACCAGTGGCGGCGCCGAAGTGATGACCAACTGGCTGATTTCCAAGTTTGGCGAGAAGCGTGCACCTTTGGCACTATCCGTTGCTTCGCTGCTTTTCGGTTTCCCGATCTTCTTTGACGCAGGCCTCGTGGTCATGCTTCCAATCATTTTCACCGTGGCTCGTCGCCTCGGTGGATCTGTACTTTTCTACGCCATCCCAGCAGCCACCGCGTTCTCGGTGATGCACGTCTTCGTGCCGCCACACCCCGGTCCAGTGGCAGCTTCGGGACTCCTCGAAGCCAATGTTGGCCTGGTCCTGATCCTAGGTTTGATCGTTGCTATTCCAACCTGGTTCTTCTCCGGTCACCTGTTCGGCAAGTTCGTCGGCAAGAAGTTCGACATTCCAGTACCTGACATTTTGGATGCAGCGCTGGGCAATGGCTCTGGTAAAGATGACTTCAAGTCCTCGCCTTCGGTAGGCACCGTCTTCAGCCTGCTACTTCTGCCACTGTTGCTGATCTTCATGAACACCGGTTTGAACATGCTCGGCAGCGCTGGTGTCGTTGATGCTGACGCCGCCTGGGTCACTTGGCTTCGCCTCTTCGGTGAAACCCCAGTGGCACTGCTAATCACTGTCTTGCTTGGCATGTTCCTGCTCGGCTTCCGTAAGGGCAAGGATAAGACCCTAATCGAAACCGTGGTGGATTCGGCGCTTGGCCCAGTATGTTCCATCATCCTGATCACCGGTGCCGGTGGTATGTTCGGTGGCGTTCTGCGCGCCAGCGGTATCGGCGATGCCATTGCTGATTCGCTGCAGTCGGTAGGCATGCCACTGATCATCGCGGGCTTCTTGATCGCGGCGATCGTGCGTCTGGCTCAGGGCTCGGCTACCGTTGCACTGACCACTGCTGCTGCCATCGTTCAGCCGGCCGTTTTGGCCGATGGCTCGTTGACCGCATTCCAGGTAGCCACCATGGTTCTGGCGCTGGCTGCTGGTTCGGTATTTGCCGGTCACGTCAACGATTCCGGCTTCTGGTTGGTATCGCGCTTCTTGCAGATGGATGTCTCCACGACCTTGCGTGTATGGACCGTTGGCCAGGCCCTGGTATCGGTAGTTGGCTTCATCTTCGTGATGGTGCTCTACGGTATTGCCAGCGCAATCGCCTAAGGTATCCAGCGAATAGCGAAAAATCCCTTGCGATCAATGAGTTCAAACTCGTTGGTCGCAAGGGATTTCTTGTTGTCTTGAGGCCTATCGTGAAGACTACTTAGCGTCCTTAGCAGGATCCACAAACAGACGTGGCTGGCCCTCCCAAAGGCTGCAGATTTCATTGTGCGTACGACGCATAATGCTTTCCATGTTCTTGCGGGCACTGGCCGAATCAGAATTGGAGATGGCGTCGGCTACCGACTGGTGCCAGAGCAGTGCTTCCTCGTGCGGACGCTCAGGCATCAGCCCAAGTTCGGTGCGGCCACGAAGGATTGCGCCGATGGGGGTTGAAAGGTTTGCGAACATTTCATTGCCCGAGGCAGCCAGAACAAGCGCATGGAAACGAATATCGAGCTCCAAGAACCGGCGCAGGTCACCCTGGCGGCCATAGTGACTCATTTGAGCCGAGATCATCATGAGCTCTTTGCGCATCGTCTCTGGTGCGACTTCTGCAGCTAGCTCAGCAGCCATGGGTTCCACGGAGATGCGAAGCTCGGTCAGCGAGCGCAATTGTGTGCCCTTCTGGTCACTTGCCAGGCGCCAGCGAATCACATGATCGTCATAGGGATTCCAGCTTTCAGCTCCCATTACACGAATGCCAACACGCTTGGTGCTGGTGACTAAACCAGATTGGGCTAAGACTCGGACCGCTTCACGAATGACTGAACGAGAGACTTGAAGGCGCTGTTCTAAATCTGCTGCGAGCAGAATGGAGCCACGAGGGATTTGTCCGCTGACGATGCGGGAGCCGAGATGCTCAACCACATGAGCGTGCAGACTAGTTGCCATAGGGATAGTTTAGCTAACGACTAGGGACAAATTGTGTTGTGTCCTCCATACACACAGAATAAATATGTTTTAACTTTGGTAGTTCTCTGGGAAACAAGGCCCTGTGCCTAGTAGGATGGGAAGGTCACGTGGTCGTGATTCAGGGGCCATGTTTGTGGTCTCTGTTAAACGGCACACCTCCCCGTAATTGATGGAGACTTATTTTTATGCCTGCACAGATTGGTGTCACAGGTCTGGCCGTCATGGGCGCAAACCTCGCCCGTAACTTCGCCCGTAACGGATACACTGTCGCCCTGCACAACCGCTCGGTTGGAAAGACTGACGCGCTGCTCGAGGCGCACGGCGATGAAGGCGACTTCATCCGCACCGAAAGCCTCGAAGAACTGGTCGCGAACCTTGAAACCCCGCGTCGTGTTCTGATCATGGTTAAGGCTGGCGGTCCAGTAGATTCCGTCATCGACCAGCTGGTACCGCTGCTTGATGAAGGTGACATCGTCATTGACGCAGGCAACTCGCACTACACCGACACCCGTCGCCGCGAAGCTGCGCTGAACGAGAAGGGCCTACACTTCGTTGGCGTTGGCGTTTCCGGAGGCGAAGAGGGCGCACTGCTTGGCCCATCGATCATGCCAGGTGGCTCGGCTGAGTCCTACAAGGCACTGGGCCCAATGTTGGAGAAGATTTCCGCCAAGGCCGACGATGGCGCCCCTTGCTGTGCATGGATCTCCACCGATGGTGCCGGCCACTTCGTCAAGATGGTGCACAATGGCATCGAATACGCCGACATGCAGGTTATCGGCGAAGCTTACGACCTGCTGCGTAGCGCTGCAGGCATCGAGCCAGCAGCACAGGCTGAAATCTTCAACGAGTGGAACCAGAGCGAGCTCTCCAGCTTCCTGATCGAAATCACCGCCGAAGTTCTTGGCCACACCGACGCCGCCACCGGCAAGCCTCTGGTTGACGTTATTCAGGACTCCGCTGGTCAGAAGGGCACCGGTCGTTGGACCGTACAGTCCGGTCTGGACATGGGTTCACCAGTTTCGGCCATTGCAGAATCGGTCTTCGCCCGTTCGCTGTCCTCCCAGCGCGACATCCGCGCCGTGGGCCAGAAGATACTGAGCGCAGACACCACCGAGGTCACCCTGCCAGAGAACTTCATCGAAGACGTGCGCCAGGCACTGTTCGCTTCGAAGCTGGTTTCCTATGCACAGGGCATCGATATGCTGACCTCCGCTGCCGGTGAATACAACTGGGAGCTGAAGCTGGACGAAATTGCTGGCCTGTGGCGTGAAGGCTGCATTATCCGTGCAGCGCTGCTCAAGGACATCACCGCTGCTTACTCCGCTGATGAGAAGCCAGCCAACCTGCTGTTCGCTCCAGCGTTCGCTGAAGCGATCACCAAGGCTGTTCCAGCATGGCGCCGCGTTGTTGCAGTAGCAGTCCAGCTGGGCATTCCCGCACCGGTCTTCTCCTCGTCGCTGGCTTACTACGATGGCCTGCGTCGCGATCGTTTGCCAGCTGCCCTGACCCAGGGCCTGCGTGACTTCTTCGGTGCACACACCTACCGTCGCACCGATAAGGAAGGCACCTTCCACACCTTGTGGAGCGGCGATCGTTCCGAGGTTGCAGCAGAGGATACTCACTAGAGTTTTCACAGCAAAAACCGGCCTTCTTTCAAAGGAATTCCTTAGAAAGAAGGCCGGTTTTTCTTAATAGGAGGCGCATCACAAAGTCAGGAATATTCCCGGGATTACCGGGGATATAACCGTCATGAACTCGCATTCATGGAAAATACCTAAGTAGATCGAGATCTGCTGACAGGTAGCGATTATATAAATTTTTCCATGACAAATTCTTCGCAATCGCAAAAAACAAGAGCACAGCAATTAGCGTCCGAAAAAGAGGGCAAGAGTAAAAAGCCATCGCGCAGAACAGTACTCATTGGCTCGCTAGCGGTCCTCGCCTCGGCAGGTGGCGGTGCGGGATGGGCACTGGACCGATTTGTTGTTGAGCATGTTGAACAAACAGGCGTTACCAGCGCTGCAGCTGCTACTGCAACTACCACTTCAAACACCGCTGCTACCGTCACCGATACCAGCTACACCTCTGATCTAGCCAAGATCAATATCTCCAAGACCGTCACTGGAAGCGGCAACAGCCAAGTCACGTACTTTGTCGCTGACCTACAGCTTTCACAAGGAACAGTTCTTGCCTCAGCCTTCGCCAAAGACAGCTTCGGCGAAAATATCACCGAGACCACGAGCGTTATCGCGGAGAACAACTCAGCAATATTTGCGATCAACGGCGACTACTACGGCTTCCGCGACACCGGCATTATCATTCGCAACGGCGTGGCCTATCGCGATAAAGGTGCACGCGAAGGCTTAGCGTTCTACAAGGACGGCAGCGTCAAGGTCTATGACGAAACAACTACAGACGCAGACACACTTGTCTCAGAGGGCGTATGGCATACCCTGTCCTTTGGCCCGGCAGTCGTAAAAGACTCGGCACAGGTCGATGGAATCGACGAGGTCGAAGTCGACACTAACTTCGGTAACCATTCAATCCAGGGGCAGCAACCACGCACCGCAGTCGGATTCATCGATAAGAATCACTATGTCTTTGTCGTTGTTGACGGTAGATCAGAAGGATATAGCGTCGGTGTGACAATGCCGGAGCTGGCACAAATCATGCTGGACCTAGGATGCGAGACGGCCTACAACATTGATGGTGGCGGCTCTTCGACCATGTTCTTCAATGGCCAGTTGGTCAACAACCCTCTGGGCCGAAATCAAGAGCGCGGAACCTCCGACATTCTATTCATTGCAGGACAGGGAGAAACTCAATGATTCTCCTGATCCCAGCCTACGAACCTGATGAAAAGCTCAACCTACTGATTGATTCACTCGAACTAGAACGCAACGAAACAGTTCTGGTTGTTATCGACGATGGTAGTGGCCCTGAGTCAGAAGAAGTTTTCACTTACGCTCAACGCCAAGGCGCAGTACTTGTCCAGCACCCCGTCAACCTTGGAAAGGGGGCTGCACTAAAAACAGGATTCAGTTTTATCGCGGAAAACTTCCCAGGACATGGCGTAGTCACCGCGGATTGCGACGGACAGCATACCGCTGAGGATATTTACGCAGTCGCAAAGAAAGTTGGCCACAACAGGAGCATCGTTCTGGGCGAGCGTGAGTTTTCAGGCAAAGTACCGCTGCGTAGCCGCTTCGGGAATAAGGTTACTGCCTTGTTCTTCGCGCTATCCACGGGAACCTGGCTCAACGACACACAAACAGGGCTTCGTGGTTTCCCAGCGGAAATTCTTGGGTGGCTCGAAAGTGTGGCCGGCGAGCGCTACGAATATGAGTTAAATATGCTCCTCGAAGCGAAGAGGAATGACATTGCCCTTGAATCGGTGAAGATTCAGACCATCTACCTCGATGACAATGAGAGTTCGCACTTCCGGCCAATAGCGGATTCGATTCGGATCTATGCGCCACTACTGAAGTTTTCGGCTTCGTCGTTGGCAGGGTTCGCCGTAGACACGATTTTGCTCCTGGTGTTCACGGCCTTGTTCAAAGACCTCTTGCCTGCAGTGATCCTGGCACGCCTGGGGAGCGCTGCGGTGAACTTTTGGATCAACCGTCAACTGGTTTTCGCCGAGGGCCGCTCGCTACCGCTGCGCTCAACGATAATCCGATACGCGCTGTTGGCCATTGTGCTTCTCCTCGGAAATTATGAGTTGCTGACGCTGCTATCAGCCATAGGAATTCCTTTGTTGCTGGCTAAGATTCTCACAGAAATCATTTTATTCTTGGTGAGTTTCTCTGTACAAAAACGGTTCTTGTTTCGCAAACGAGGTCGCCAAAGTGTGGTGTTTCAAGATTCACAAGCTGGGCATTTGGTGAATACAGAATCAACACAGAGAGGTATTGAAAAATAGTTATATACCCTCCGAAGAACAGTAATAAATTACTGTCAATTCCCTTTTGAATGAAGAAAGAATGCTCATGAAACGTTCCTTGAAAGTCAAAGCACTAAGTTCAGTCGCCGCCTTATCGCTAGCGCTGACCATGGCAGGTTGTGCAACAAGCGGTAGCGGCACCACCGTCGCGGATGCCATCAACGCAACAAGCAGCGCTAGCAGCGCTTCCACGGTGTCCCAGAGCGACAGCTCAGCAAGTGCAGCTTCTTCCGTATCCGCATCGGACGTTACCGAAGACACTCACTTTGATGAGGACGATCTTCAATGGGACTCGGCAAAAGAAACGACTGTCACTTTGGCTGATGGAAATACACAAGCCTCGGGAACCGACGCGGACAGTGTTTCTGTCGATGGGGATACCGTATCGATTAGCGCAGCAGGCACCTACCGACTTTCAGGTTCACTCAGCGACGGCAAGATTGTCGTTACCGCCAGCAAGGAAGACGTCGTTCGAATCATTTTGGACAACGCGTCGATTACCAGTTCGACTGGCTCAGCAATTCAGATTGATGAGTCCAATGAGACTATGCTTTACCTAGAGGATGGCACCACTAACTCAGTTTCGGATGCGAGTACCTACGCGGATACCTCCGAAGATGCAGCGAATGCAGCAATCTACTCGATGGCAGACCTGACGATCGCGGGCGATGGCTCGTTGGATGTCAAGGGTAATTACCAAGATGGCATCGTTACCAAAGACGGTCTGGTCATTGCTTCGGGACAGGTGACTGTTACCGCAGCGGATGACGGTATCAAAGGCAAAGACTACGTAGCTCTACTAGGTGGAACGGTGGATGTTACGGCTGCCGATGATGGGATCAAGTCCACTAACGACTCAGACGCTGACCGTGGTTGGCTGCACCAGTATGGCGGTGCTCTGACCGTTTCGGCTGGCGACGACGGAATAAAGGCTGAACAGCTGCTGACGCTCAGTGGGGGAACCGCAACGGTCACCGAATCTAATGAGGGGATTGAAGCTCCGACCATCAATCTTTCCGGTGCTACCGTGAATGTGACTGCCAGCGATGATGGAATCAACGCCAGTGTTGGTAGCTCCGAGGACACCGCTCAAGGTGGTGGCGGAGGCATGGATTCCGCACAGGACGCGCACTTGAACATTTCTGGAGGCACGATCACCGTCTCCGCTGATGGCGATGGCCTGGATTCCAACGGAGATATTTCAGTCACCGGTGGCACCACCGTTGTCAATGGCCCAACCAATGGTGGCAATGGCGCACTCGATGCCAATGGCGATATCTCGGTAGACGGTGGCGTACTCGTCGCTGCAGGTAGCGAAGGCATGGCCGAAGGACTTAGCGATTCGTCCAAGCAGTCCGGCGTACAAGCGTCCTTGGGAACCACGGTCGATGCGGGTGTAGCCATTCATATCGTTGATTCAAGCGGAAGCGTCGTAGCTAGCTTTGTGACTTCAAAGGCTACTGCCAATGTCGTGTATTCCAGCTCTGACATCGTTGATGGTGAAAGTTACAGCATTTACACCGGAGGAACCGCCGACGTTGATGCTGGCCTGGGAACCGGTGACATTACCGATGCAACGAAGGTGACCACTGTGACCGCTGGAGAATTCGAGTCCGGTATGGGCGGCGGCGGCATGGGAGGCGGCATGGGCGGTCAGGGTGGCGGTCCTGGTGGCAACTAAAATTCAATAATTCATAGGGTTGATAAGAAACTGAACCCCGCTGTCCCATTCATGAGCTGGGATGGCGGGGTTCAGTGTCGTTTCCGGCAGGTTGTGCTGTGTCTAGGGTTCGCTGATAACGAGTGCTTTTGCGTCCTCAAGTAAGGTGCGGGCCTGTTCGGGTGCAATACGAACCAGCGCAAAGGCAGCAACAACCAGACCAGTGACGGTTGACGCCAAACGCTGTTGAACCGCTGAATCAAGGTCCCCGCGAAATGCTTGGATACCTCGGCTAAAAGCCGATTCGAGTTCCTCACGATATGTCTGAACTACTGCCGAGACATGTGAATCTGTTGATAGGGGTGAGCTAGCGGTATTGATCAGCATGCATCCATTGCTTGTTGGTAATGCATCTGGTTGGCTGAAGATGGAAATGAGTCCGTCAAAATACTCAATGAGTGCATCGCTGTCGACATTTTCGGTAGTTAGTGGTTGTAACCGAGGTCGAACGATTTCATTGAGGTAGCTTTGGACCGCTGCATCGAAGAGGCCTCGTTTTGATCCGAAGGAGTTGTAGATGCTCGAACGGCTCAGCCCGGTGGCGGCCTCGAGCTCTGGGATGGAAGCGGCCTCAAATCCCTTAGCCCAAAAGAGCGAACGTGCTTTTTTGATGACGGCGGTACTGTCGAAGGCTAATGTTCTTGCCATCACATACCTTTCTACTTTCGGAAACGACCATTACAGTATATATTGAAATGGACGTTACAGAATGTTGTTCCGACAAAACTCACAGGAGCTGTTCCCATGATCATCACCGCACTCATCCTGGCCGGATTGGCCGCTTTGCTTCACGTGTACATCTTCTTCATGGAATCCCTCTGGTGGACCACACCGAAGGTTCGCGCAACATTTGGCTCCACCGAGTCTGAAGCTGAAGCCACCAAAGAGATGGCATTCAACCAGGGTTTCTACAACCTCTTCCTCGCCATCGCCGCTTTCGCCGGCATTATCTTCCACATCGCCGGACAGCCAGTGATCGGGACAACCCTGATTTTCGCCGGAGCCGGATCGATGTTGCTCGCAGCCCTAGTGCTGATTATCTCCAGCCCATCTAAGGCAGGTGCCGCCATCAAGCAGGGCGTCTTCCCGCTGCTAGCGGTTATCGCGCTGATCATCGGCGTCACCCTCTAAGTTTTCAAACCCGAAAAAATTCGAATAAGGAAAGGTACTCAACACCATGAGTGAAACCACCAGCACCCAGATCCACCTCGCAAGCCGCCCCACCGGTTGGCCAACCAACGATAACTTCACCGTTGAGCATATTGAACTTGCAGAACTGCAGGCAGGGGAAGTGCGGGTACGCAACGAATTCGTTTCGGTTGATCCCTACATGCGCGGACGCATGAACGACACCCGTTCCTACGTCAAGCCATTCCAGATTGGTGAACAGATCGCCGGTGGAGCCGTAGGCCGTGTCATCGCTTCCGAGGACAGCTCGCTTCCAGTAGGAACTCTGGTTCTGCACCAGCTTGGATGGTCGGATCTTGCACAGGGAGCAGCAGCGAACTTCAAGCAGATCCCAGACCTGCCAGGTGTTCCAAGCTCGCTTCGCCTACACATCTTGGGCATGACCGGGCTTACCGCTTATGTTGGTCTGAAAGCTATTGCCGGTCTTAAGGAAGGCGAGACCGTGTTCATCTCCGGTGCAGCCGGTGCCGTAGGTACCGCTGCCGGACAGATCGCAAAGCTCATGGGAGCCAAGCGTGTCATCGGTTCAGCCGGTAGCCCCGAAAAGGTTGAGCTGCTAACCAGCAAGTACGGATATGACGCTGCCTTCAACTACAAGGACGGCGACGTGCGCGGACAGCTGGCAGCAGCTGCCCCAGAAGGTATTGACGTCTTCTTCGACAACGTCGGTGGAGATCACCTCGAAGCAGCACTGGCTGCGTTCAACGACGGCGGCCGTGCAGCTTTGTGTGGTGCCATCGCCAGCTACAACACCACCGAGCCAACCCCAGGCCCAGAAAACATGTCCAACCTGATCACCCGTGGCCTCAAGCTGCAGGGCTTCACCCTGGCCAGCTACTTGAACTACGGAGAAGAATTCTCCGCACTCATGGGACAGTGGTTCGCCGAAGGTAAGATCGCCTACGACGAAACCATCGTTGACGGAATCGAAAACACCGTTCAGGCATTCGTAGACATGATGGGTGGAGCTAACACCGGCAAGATGCTGGTCCGCATCTAGTCTGCACAGTATTCCCTCGAAGGAAGATCGCGGGGCTTACCGGTCAACACCGGTGAGCCCCGCGATTTCTTATTGCCCCAAGATCCTGTGAATAGGAAGATGTTCGTCTAGGCCCGCGGGGCTAGACGGACCATGCGAGCATCGGTGATCAGCGGCGCCAAAGGATCTTGCACCGTCTGGCCATCAAAAACGAAACCATTGCGTTGATAAAAAGCGATCGCACGAGGATTCTGTTCCGCTACCCAGAGCAGAGCAGGCTGATCGCCAAGCACGGCATCTAACAATTGTTGTCCAGCGCCCGAGCCATGATGATCGCTGAGGAGATAGAGACTATAGAGCTGACGTTCAATTCCCGCAGGACGTTCCTCCATGTCCGGCGAACAGGCCGCGGCAAAGGCGAAACCGACTAAGGAGCCCTCCTGGTTGCAGGCCAGAGCAATACGAAAGTCAGGATTCGTATCTGTCAGAATCCTTTGCCACATGCTCAATCGTTGCTGTTGATGCTCAGCGCTGAAAAAGCCATCCGGTAGCAACTGCGAGTAAGTTTCTTTCCAGCACCGCACATGCAGGCTCGCAAGTTCTTTGGCATCGGCCAACAGGGGTTTTCTTAGGGTGATGGTCAATTGCTGTCACCGACATACTCTTTGAGGTGAGTTCCGGTCAGTGTCCCAGATGCGCAAAGAGCCTCGGGAGTACCTTCAAAGATGACCTGCCCGCCATCATGACCTGCGCCTGGCCCCAGGTCGATGACCCAATCGGCATGAGCCACTACCGCTAGATGATGCTCGATAACGATGACGGTGTTTCCTTCATCAACCATTTCATCAAGCAGCCCCAAGAGGTTTTGAACATCGGCCATGTGAAGGCCGGTGGTGGGTTCATCAAGCACATAGGTTCCAGATCCTTTGCCCAGGTTAATGGCTAGCTTGATGCGCTGACGCTCGCCACCAGAGAGGGTGCTGAGCCGCTGACCAAGTTTAAGGTAGCCCAGACCCACTTGATTCAGTCGGGTCAACATGGCTTTAGCCTTCGGAACCTTCAGCTGTTCTAGCGCCTGTTCCATGCTTAGATCCAGCACTTCACTGATGTTCAGACCATCCAGGGTGTAGTTCAAGACTTCCGCGGTAAAACGCGTCCCTTCACAGACTTCACAAGGCAAGGCCACTCCGGCCATAGATACCAGGTCGGTATAGGTGAACCCAACGCCTTTACAGTTCGGGCAGGCGCCTTCAGAATTTGAGCTGAACAAGGCAGGCTTGACCGAGTTAGCCTTGGCGAACGCTGCACGAATGGGATCCATGATCCCGGTATAGGTCGCCGGGTTGGAACGTCGCGAACCACGAATGGCACTTTGATCTACGACTGCCACATCCTCACGCTTGGAAATCGTGGAGTGGATGAGCGTCGACTTTCCTGAGCCGGCAACACCGGTCACGGCACAAAGCACGCCGGTAGGAATATCAACATCGACATTCTTCAAGTTATGCGTTGACGCGCCACGAATTTCTAAAGCGCCCGTGGGGGTACGAAGCGTCGACTTGAGCGGTACTCGTGTGGAGAAATGCCTGCCAGTAAGTGAATCACTTTCTAACAGCCCCGACACATCGCCGCTGTAACATAAGGTTCCTCCGTGCGTGCCGGCTCCCGGGCCAAGATCGACGACGTGATCCGCGATTCTAATAACTTCAGGCTTATGCTCCACAACAAGAACGGTATTTCCCTTGTCCCGCAAGTTGGCCAGCAGTCCGTTCATGCGCTGAATGTCGTGCGGATGCAATCCCACGGTGGGTTCATCAAAGACGTAGGTAACATCCGATAGCGCACTGCCTAGATGGCGGATCATCTTTACGCGTTGGGCCTCGCCACCAGACAGCGTCCCTGCTGGACGGTCCAGCGATAGATAGCCCAGACCCAGTTCAACCATGGATGAAAGCACTGCACTCAGATTCGTTATCAGTGGTGCCGCATCATCGATCTGGATTTTTGAAAGTTCACCGGTGAGTTCCGAAACTTGCATGGCAGTCATATCAGCAATGCCTAAGCCATTAATCTTTGAAGCGCGAGCCTTCTCACCAAGTCGAGAGCCTTCGCAGACGCTACATGGTGCCGTGGTGGAAATACGCTCAATCCACTCACGGATGTGGGCCTGTTTGATTTCCCGCCCAGAGAGAATGTAGTTGTTCTTGATACGAGTGATCAGCCCGGAATAGCTCATATTCGCACCGTTGAGCTTGACCTTCCCATCTTCTGCATAAAGCAACCGATCCAGCATTTCTTTGGAGAAGTCTTTGAGCTTTACATCAAGGTCAACCTGGGTGCCTGCAGTCAGGGTTTGCCAGAGCCAAGCGCCGGGAGCAAAATTGGGTGCTTTGATGGCACCTTCATTGAGGGTCTTGTCCCAATCGAGGAGCTCGTCTAGGTCAATGCTGGCCTCAGTTCCAAAACCTTCACACACCGGGCAGGCTCCCTGTCCCAAGTTGAATGAGTAGGCGCCGGCGCCACCGGCGCTAGGAGTGGAATACCGTGAGTACAGCACACGAAGCAGTGAATAGGCGTCGGTTGCCGTGCCTACCGTAGAGCGAGAGTTGGAGCCCATGCGTTCTTGGTCCACCACAATTGCAGCAGACAAGTTTTCTAGGACTTCCACATCTGGACGCGGCATCGAAGGCATGAACGTTTGGACGAACGAAGTATAGGTTTCGTTGATCAGACGCTGGGACTCAGCTGCGATGGTTCCGAAGACCAATGAAGACTTCCCGGATCCTGAGACACCGGTAAAGGCGGTGATGCGACGTTTGGGAATATCAACGTCAATGCCTTTGAGGTTGTTTTCCCTCGCTTGACGGACTCGAATCATGTCATGGGTGTCAGCAGGATGCAGGTTCATACCGCCAACATTACTAACTGCTTGGCGTAGGGGATACTTTCAAACCAGGCCAAATCTCGGGTGCTCGGTGCCACCAGGTCTCGGCGACGTGATGGCGGTATGCGCTCGCCGAATGTATGAACAGTGCGTGCTAGCTCCATGATCTAGACTCATCGCTTCATTCTGACCGGAGCTCCAAAGAGAAGAATATGATTCACTTATTCAGTGACTCAAGGGCTTGACCGCTGAAAACCGAACATAATGAAGAATTGTTAGGCATCAGACCTCATATCTTCGAATATGAGCGCAACTTTTGGTTTTCGCCAACAGTTCACACTATTTCTAGGTTTTCCGATGTCGCATTAGTATTGTCGAGGCGTGTGCTACGACACATCGGTGGCATGCCAATGTAACTCTGTGATCCCGAAACATCAGAAGGACCTTCATGAAGCTGCTGAAATCTATCCCATTACTAGGCTGGGTGCTGCTCGCCATCATCTTAGGCGTTCTGTTAGGCCCGGTGATGCCGGTTTGGTTAGGAAGCCTGTTCCTGACTTATAACTCGATTTTCTCTGGCTTCCTGAACTTTGTTGTCCCGCTGATTATTTTCGGCTTGGTCGCCCCAGCTATCGCAGAACTCGGTAAGGGCGCAGGAAAGTGGTTGGGTATTACCGCCGGTATTGCCTATGCCTCAACTTTGGCTGCTGGCCTACTCGCATACTTTGTGAGCCGTTGGTTGTTTACCCAGTCGCTGTCAGGTGGTGGGTTAGAAGCCATCGGTGAGGGCGAAGGTTCTGGTTTTGAAGCTTATGTGTCACTGGTTAGTAGTGCAGGGGACTCGGCAACCGAGATCGTCTTGCCGCCAGCCTTGGACGTAATGACTGCTTTGGTCTTGGCGTTCATTCTTGGTTTGGGTATGACTGCTTTCAAGTCCAAGGTACTTTTCCGTGGTGTGGTTGAATTCCGCACCATCATCGAGATGGTCATCCGTCGCATTGTCGTCCCAGCTCTGCCACTGTTCATTTTCGGTATCTTCTTAGATCTCTCGGCCAGCGGCAACGCGATTACCGTGGTCACGAAGTTCCTCTTGGTTGCTGTTGTCTCCTTTGCACTGACCTTGGTTGTTCTGCTCGCCCAGTACTCAATTGCTGGTGCGATGAACAAACGCAATCCACTGAAGGCATTGTGGGGCATGCGCGATGCCTACTTCACCGCTTTGGGAACTTCTTCTTCGGCAGCGACCATCCCGGTTACGCTCGCTTCGGCTAAGAAGAACGGCGTCTCCGATGCCGTGGCAGGATTTGTTGTTCCACTGTGCGCAACCATTCACCTCTCGGGTTCCATGGTGAAGATTACCTGCTTCTCCATCGCTGTACTCCTGCTGACTGGTGGAGACGTGAGCTTTGGATCCTATCTACCATTCATCCTGATGCTCGGTGTCATGATGATCGCTGCCCCTGGTGTTCCTGGTGGCGCAATTGCTGCGGCAGCTGGTCTGTTGGGTCAGATGTTGGGCTTCGGCGATGTGGAAGTTGGCCTGATGTTCGCCGCCTACATCGCCTTGGATAGCTTCGGAACAGCAACAAACGTGACCGGCGACGGCGCCGTGGCGATGATCATGCAGAAGCTGACCAACGGCAAGCTCGGGGTACAACCTCAAAGCGATGACGATGAGGTCGTTGAAATGGCTGATGGTAGCCAGAACACTGCTCATCAGCTAGGCGAGTAGTACAAAGACTAAAGCTAAGAGCCGTTGTTCACACACTGTGTGAACAACGGCTCTTAGCTTTGGTCGGTGTTGAAACTAGATCCACATGGCTGGATCGATGTACTCAGCTGGATCCACTGCAGGTTTGCGTTCCTCGGGCCTGCGTGGGCGGTTCTGCGCCGGGATGCCAGTAATAATGGATCCTTCAGGTGCGTCTTTGACGACAACAGCGTTGGCACCAACAGCTGAATCAGCTCCAATGACGATGGGGCCCAAAACCTTGGCGCCAGCACCAATGACCACACGGTCGCCAATGGTCGGGTGACGTTTGACCTTAGCCAAAGAACGTCCACCAAGGGTCACACCGTGGTAGAGCATGACATCCTCGCCAATTTCAGCGGTTTCACCGATGACGATGCCCATGCCGTGGTCAATGAAAAAACGACGACCAATCGTGGCACCGGGGTGGATCTCAATTCCAGTCAGGGCGCGGGTAGCTTGAGACAGCAGACGTGCTGGCCATTTAAGTGATGGGTTCTGCCACATCTTGTGAGCCAACCGGTGCATCCAAATGGCGTGCAATCCCGAATACACGAAAAAGTTCTCGGTATCACTACGTGCTGCAGGATCGTGCTGTCGAGCTGTGGCTAGGTCTTCACGCAGCCGGGAGAAAAAACTCATGAATACTACCTTAGGGGTTACGGTTCGCTGTGGTGGAATCCGAAGACGTCACACAGTAAATCGGCGCGAGCTACACCGAATTTGGTCTCTATTAGACCCAACGGTGGCTCGCGCCGATTTATTCTGATTTGCCGAAACTAATTAGCCGCGGATGTCGTCAAAGAGCAGGGTGGAGATGTAACGCTCACCGAAGTCAGGGATGATGGCAACAATCTGCTTGCCAGCGTTCTCTTCACGAGCAGCGATCTGCAATGCGCCCCACACAGCTGCACCAGCGGAAATACCGCCGAGGATGCCTTCCTTGACGCCCAATGCGCGGGCGGTGGAGACCGAGTCTTCGATGCTGGCATCGAGAACTTCGTCATAGAGTTCGGTATCGAGGACCTCTGGGATGAAGTTTGCGCCCAAGCCCTGGATCTTGTGTGGGCCTGGCTTACCACCGTTAAGGATTGGGGAATCCTTTGGCTCAACGGCAACAATCTTCAGATTAGGGTTCTTTTCCTTCAAGAAACGACCGGCACCGGTGATGGTGCCACCGGTACCAATACCTGCTACGAGGATGTCAACGTTGCCTTCGGTGTCGTCCCAGATTTCTGGGCCGGTGGTGTCAGCGTGGATCTGTGGGTTGGCAGTGTTGGCGAACTGCTGAGCCCAGACAGCGTTCTCCGAAGTAGCCACGATTTCCTTGGCCTTCTCCACAGCACCACGCATGCCGTCGGCACCTGGGGTCAAAACGATCTCTGCGCCGAAAGCACGCAGCATCACACGACGCTCGGTGGACATGGTCTCAGGCATGGTCAAGATGACCTTGTAGCCGCGGGCAGCGCCAACCATGGCCAGGGCGATACCGGTGTTGCCGGAAGTACCCTCGACAATGGTGCCACCTGGCTTCAATGCGCCGGACTTCTCAGCGGCATCAACAATTGCGACACCGATACGGTCCTTGACGGAGTTGGCTGGGTTGTAGAATTCCAGCTTTACGGCGATGTTGCCGGCCAGTCCTTCATCAAGTCGGTTCAGCTTTACCAGCGGGGTGCGGCCGATAACTTCGGTGACGTTGTTGTAAATCTTGCCCATCTTTTATGCAGTCCTTACGTGACTCATTTCGGCCGCTATTACCGGCGGCGAGTTACTTGCAGGTGACCGGCGCAATGGCACGGACACCGTAGAGGTTCATATCCAACCCTAGTAGGCGATTCGTCTAGCTACGCTTCATTTAGCCATTGAGCGTAATATTTCCTGACCTTTGCGAGTTTTGGATCAATAATCACGCGACAATATCCGACATCTTGGTTCGCAGAGTAATAATCCTGATGTATTTGCTCTGCAGGATAGAAATCTTTTGACTCTTCTATGGTGGTGACGATCGGATTAGGGTAAAGTGGCGCAAATTTGTTCATTGCCGTGGTGAATTCTGCGCGTTGCTGATCATCGAGTGGGAACATCGCTGAGCGATATTGGGTTCCCACGTCGTAGCCCTGACGATTAAGTGTGGTGGGGTCATGAACGGTGAAGAACATATCCAAGATGACTTCAGCCGGGATGATCTGCCGATCAAAAATGACGGCGACCGCCTCAGCGTGTCCGGTGGTTCCGGAACACACTTGTCGATAATCCGGATTGCTGGTGTGTCCACCGATGTACCCAGAAATCACAGCGTGAACGCCACGAGTGCGCTGATAAACCGCATCTAAACACCAGAAGCAACCTCCGGCCAAGACGAAAGTTGTCAGCTTGGTGTCATCGAGCTGCAATGAGGGGCTGAAGTGATGGGGCGATTGAAGGCTGAGAATACTCACATAGTTCATAACGACGCGGCGTTGCATTCTGTTCCATCGCTGTCGGCAACGCGTAGGGTGGATCATATGCAGAGCAAGGCAAATAACTCGCAAGAACCGGGGAAGAAGAATCCGACCCCGGACGCTGCTGCGCTGAAGCCCGTCACCGATGATGAAGCAAAGCAGCCTGAGGAAACAAAATCCTCAACGGCAACAACCCTAGGCAACGTCCTTGAAGCAGTAGAAGAGCTTTGGCCACAATCCCTGGCCGAGAACTGGGACGCTGTGGGGCTAGTGACCGGACGAACCAGCCAGCAGGTTTCTAAAGTCGTTATGGCCGTGGATCCAACGCTGGAGGTGATTGAAGATGCGATCGAGCGTGGGGCCGATCTGCTAATCACTCACCACCCGTTGCTTCTACGCGGCGTGACTCAGGTGGCTGGCACCAGCTTCAAGGGCGAAGCAATCCATCGCCTCATTGAAACTGGAACTGCACTGCTGACCGCACACACCAACGCCGACAGTGCCATCGGGGGAGTCAACGACGCCCTGGCCGATGCCTTCGGTCTCAAAGAATGTGTTCCCTTGGTGGAGTCCAAGGATGGTCTGCCCGAAGAAGGGTTAGGCCGTGTGGGCTTCTTGGAAAAACCGATGAAGCTCGAAGACTTCGCGGAACGTGTATATACCGTTCTACCTGCCGTCGCCGGTGGTGTTCGTGTGGCTGGTGACCGGAGCGGGATTATTCGAAAAGTAGCCTTGTGCGGGGGAGCAGGTGACTCACTGTTCGATGCAGTTCGCTCGCATCAAGCGGATGTGTACGTCACCGCTGATTTGCGCCATCACCCGGCCAGTGAAGCGCGTGAAGCTGCCAACGGCGGATTCCCTTATCTCATTGACGTATCGCACTTTGCCTCAGAATGGGTTTGGCTATCGGCCGGCGCTCGAGCGCTAGCTAACGTCTTGAACGATTTGGGTCATGCGGTGGAGATAGAAATCTCGCAGATTAATAGTGATCCTTGGGACTTTGTTCTCACCCCATAGACCATTGCAACAATGCTGCATCATCTAGAAATCTGGGTTGATGACTTAGCAGCCAGCACAGCGTCGCTTGGCTGGCTGCTGTGTCGTATTGGCTACCAAATTCAGTCGCAGTGGGCCAACGGGATCAGCTATGAATTTGGTGATCACTACATCGTTCTTGAATCTGGTCCTGACCTTCTGCACCAACGCCACGAACGACGCTCACCAGGGCTGAACCATGTTGCCTTCAGGTTGCCTAATGCCGAGGACGTTGAAGCTGTTGTCGCGGAATCGATACAGCATGGATTTACTTTGATGTTTGCTGATAAACATCCGTATGCCGGTGGACCGGATCATTACGCAGCGTACCTTGAAGACGACGCTGGATTCGAAATTGAATTAGTCGCTGTTGATTCTTCAACACCGCATGAGAAGCAACAAGGGCGAGTTTCAGGAAAACTGTTGCCTGAAACCCACCCCACTGCATCGTCCGGAAACTAATTAGTTAGTTATCGGTCGAAGAGATCCGTGACTGGACCTTGGTTTCGCCGTTTTGTGCAGTTGCCATTTTGCCTAGGCCCATGACTTTGCCTGCAGAAGCTTTGACGCTGGTTTGCAATTTTCGCACGGTGCTGGTCTTGGTTTCTCCCGCATCTATCGATGCGAAACTGAACCCCGGTCCCGTGACGTCACGCAGACGAACATTACCGGTATTGGTAACTGTCACGTCGTAACTGAGCCAGGTGCCGGCCTTGTCCGAAGAATTGTTCGTGGCAGTGCTCGGAATCGGTTCTGAGACTGCAACGGAGAAACTTGGCTGTCGCTGGATCAGATCAACTTCTTCTCCGGTGATGGTGTACTGATCCACGATGGTGTTATTTCCGATGCGTCCGGAAGTCCAATGGGTTTCCGGAACAAAGTAACCATCGGATAGCTCTTCGCTCGTTACTTCGTGACGCGGTGTGGTGCAGGCGTATGCTGCCGCTGCGGCCAAGTTGGAATAACGGCAGTTCCCTGCAGGACTCGTTTGGCCTACCGGGCTGGCAGCAAAGGGTGAGAAGTTGCCGTCGGTCGGGACAACCCATTGGGCGATGTTGCCAATGCTTGTCACGTTGAAGGTATAGGGCAGTTTTTCGCCAACAACATACGGGTTAGTTGCTAAGTCTCGTGTGCTGTCTGCGCGTTGGCCCTGAACTTTAATACCGGTTGTTTCTGGGGCTGTGATTTTCCCTGAAATCGTGGCTTGAGAGGTTTTTCCCGAAGTGCTGGTGAACTGCACCTGCAGGCTTTGGTTCCCGTTGCCGGAGGCTGCGACCTTGACCGGGAGAGTCACTGTGGTGCTGGCGCCAGCGGCAAGGTTGGAAACTACCTGGGGTTCGGTACTAAATACGTCGGTGTTAGTTGCTGTGATGGATCCGGAGATTGCCTGCGATTCCTGATTGGTGATCGTCACCGGCAACTCAAGCGTAGTTCCAGGATTAGTGGAAAAGGAGTCCGCCGTCATCGGAGCACAAACGTAGTTCAGCCAGTCCTCATCAAATGTAGCGAACTGCATGGCGTCGGTGTAGTTCGCCTCGTAGAACACCGCGTACTTTCCATTGTCGATGGCTTCGGCGACAGAATAGGCCGAGGTGCCGCGACGGATGGTGCGTAACCCTGGCCAGGTCTTTCCGTCATCGCACGATACGCGGGCGGAGACGTTAGACCGTGATGATTGAGAATTGGCCCCGGTGTAGAGAAGCTTTTTGGCTTGTGCACTGTTGGCTTCGGCGTCAGGGAACATTTGGGTGATGTGCGCGTTATTGGTGGGATCGGGCAAATTCTTGTCTTGAGTTACCGCAGAATAGCTATGCCCGCCGTCCTCGGAGATTGCGACCTTTCGGTAACCTCCGCCGGAGCTGTCTCGTGCGTTGAGCATTAATCGTCCGTCGGAGAGCTCAACTACCTTGTTTTCATCCATGGCAGTTCCGGTAAATTCACCACGTTGCCAGGTCACACCTCCATCATCGGAATACACCGAGTACGCCTGAATGGAGCGGCTGCCGTTGGCTTGCATCACATCACCGGCGAACTGCTGCACAAGTCGCCCTGCGTATTTGCCGCGGGTGATTTGAATGCCTTGACCTGATGTGGCAAAAGTTGAGCGTACTGCACCGGTCACCGCGCTATCGCCAGGCTTGACGACATCTGTGATCAGACGAGGTGCGCTCCATGTTGTGCCATTGTCGGTGGACTCGACCACGGCTGCGCTGAGCACCTGTCGGTTGCTGTCGTCATGGCCCCAGGTGCTTCCGGCGAAGCCCTGATCTTTGGAGTAAACGAAGAAGGCGAAGACTTTTCCAGTGTTCTTGTCGAAAACATAACTGGGTCAGAGTATCCGTATTTGCCTGTCGAGCTGTCACCTGCAAATCCGGCGGCGATGGTGGTCATCGGTCCCCATGTCGCACCATTGTCGGTGCTTATTCTTTGCACAATGCTGTTGGGATTTGGCGCATCGTTGGCATTTGAAGGCCTGGCATCCCAAGCGGCGAGCACTACACCATTTCCAAGGTGTGCCAGCGCGGGGATTCTGTAAAAGAAATTCTGGTCAGTGCGGTCGGAACCGAGATTGATCTCGGTGTACGTTCCCGGAGGGGTTGTTGGGTCGGCTTCTTCGACGGACGAGGCCGCCATGGCTGGGGTGATGCTCAATGATGGGATGGTCAGACTGAGCGCTAGGGCCGTGACCAGAATTTTTCGATGCTCGTGCCGAACGTGACTTCGCATGGGCTAGTTCCTCACAGAGGTAGAGATCCGAGTTATCAAAGGACGTATGACGTAGGACGTCATACGTGAAGCCTATGTGAAATGGATCACTAGCGGAAGTGGGTAGAGCTGTTCTTTTGAAAGATTTCGGGAAAGTTGGGCGGAATTTACTTTGCTGTGATGAAGTGATGATCTTCAGGAAGCAAAATATTCAGGGCAAGACCCTTTTTATCCTCAACAAGAGTTGCATCCCAGCGAGACTGAATGAGCTCAACTAATTCCTCTGGTGTCTCTGGCCCGGTCTCTTGCTCAACCAAGAAACGAGCCACTTCACCGCGTGTGTGCTTAGCAAAGTGGGAGACAACTTTCGGAATGCCATTGCGCAGCTGGAAGACGTTGATGGCAACGCATTTGCCGTTACTTGGTTTGTAGGCGGCAGCGTAAGTGCTTGAACGCGCATCAACGATTAGCTGTTCTGTGGCCGCTTTGTCCAAGACTGGAGCGAGTCGTTTCTTCCACCAGCTAGCCAGTTTTCCCAAGGGTTCAAGCTTCACTGACATGGACAGTCGGTACGGAGGAATGCGGTCACCAAAACGCACTGCACCCCAGAGTGCGGAAATTACCACAATGCTTGCGTCGGCCCGAGCCTGGGCTGCAGGAGTTAGTGACGCATAGCCCAAGGCTTCGAAGAGGACACCGGAATAAATATCGTGTGCCTTGGCGGCCGGTTCTGTGTGCAAGTTGATATTGCGTGCAACTTCGTTAGCCAATGACGCTCCTACTCCCAGAACGCTCATCGCATCCTCCCGGCTTGAAACTTCAGCCAGTGCCTCTAGAACTAGATGCCGTTCATCGGTGAGTTCGGAAAACGAAAGATCAGCGAGGTCAAAAGGGGAGCCTTCAGCATGGGCGGTTTTACCCTCGGAAGGTGGTAACAAAATAAGCACGCCTTCCAGCTTATCGGAGGAACACAGGGTGAACGCCATTGATGAATCCTGTTGAAGCATGGGCCTGTGGGTAGGCCGGAATTGATGGAAGCTGTGGTGTAGTGCTCGCTGGATCTGTTCTTGAAGGCAAATCTTCGGGGATAGAATGGTTAACGAATGGGATGGCTAGACGGTCGCGTGGCAAGTAATTGTCCCGAGGAACGTCCGGGCTCCGCAGAACAGGGTGGTGGGTAACGCCCACTCGGGGTAACCCGCAGGCTAGTGCCACAGAAAATAGACCGCCAGGTTTCCTGGTAAGGGTGAAACGGTGGTGTAAGAGACCACCAGCATCCCGGGTGACCGGGATGGCTTGGTAAACCCCACTCGGAGCAAGGTCAGACAGACTGCGTTATGAGGGCTGTTCGCCCCATGCAGTCGGGTGGACCGCTAGAGGCTGTCGGCAACGACAGTCGTAGATAGATGACCGTCCCGCTTCGGCGCGACAAAACCCGGCGTATCGGCCATCCCATTCATTAATCGTTTTCCTCAGGTGAGATGATTCACAGCACATCGTGCCCTGAATTTTTCTGCGCAGTTTAGAATGGAAAGCGTACTTAGTACTTACGAGGATGATCCTGTAGACCTCGTACCACCGCAAAAGCAATGGTGCTTCCCACGGTGCCAACCGACTTTATGGATCTGCGAGTCGGCTGAATTGGAAGGATTTTCTGTGACCCAGCAGTCTGTCGTTGCCCAGCAAGAATGGAGCGGGCGCGAAGAGCTCGCCGAGGCCATGATTCCACTGATTGGACGCTTGTACCGCAAGAACAATGTGGTCTCGTCCGTCTATGGTCGGAAGCTGATCAACCAGTCCGCCATCGATATCATCAAGGCACACCGCGTCGTGCGCCGCATTGACGGCGAAGAGCTAAGCCTGAAGGCAACCAAAGCCATTCTCGATGAAATTGAAACCCTGAATGTTGGATCGGTTTCCGTTGACCTTGGCCGTTTGAACAAGAAGTTCAAGGAATCTGGTTCCGTAGACCTCAACGCTTTCCTCAGCAACGAACTCGGCGAAAAAGTCGGTCAGGCTGGAGCCACCGATGCAGAACCCAAGGATGTCGTTCTGTATGGCTTCGGTCGAATTGGTCGCCTACTAGCCCGCATCCTCATCGAACGTGGCGGATACGGCCTGCGTCTTCGTGCCATTGTGGTCCGCAAGGGATCCGATGATGACATCGTCAAGCGTGCTTCGCTGTTGCGTCGTGACTCAGTACACGGTCGCTTTGAAGGTTCGATCACCGTCGACGAGGAAAACAACACCATCCTCGCCAACGGAACCCTGATCAAGGTCATCTATTCGAATGACCCAGCTACGGTGGATTACACCGAATACGGAATCGACAACGCTATCGTCGTGGATAACACCGGTCGCTGGCGCGATGAAGCTGGACTGTCCCAGCACTTGCAGGCCAAGGGTGTTGCCCGCGTACTGCTGACCGCTCCAGGCAAGGGCGATTTGAAGAACATTGTTCACGGCATCAACGATTCCTGGATCACCGCCGAGGACAAGATCGTTACCGCAGCATCATGCACCACCAACGCCATCACCCCAGTGCTCAAGGCCCTGAACGACAAGTTCGGTGTCACCCACGGACACGTTGAGACCGTTCACTCGTTCACCAACGACCAGAACCTGATCGACAACTTCCACAAGGGCGAACGCCGTGGCCGTGCTGCTGCGTTGAACATGGTGATCACCGAAACCGGTGCTGCTAAGGCTGTGGCTAAGGCCCTGCCAGAGTTCGAAGGCAAGCTGACCGGTAACGCCATCCGCGTACCAACCCCAGATGTCTCCATGGCCATTCTGAACCTGAACCTGGAGAACGAAACCACCAAGGAAGAGCTCAACGCTTACCTTCGCGAAACGTCATTGACCTCGAACCTGCACAAGCAGATCGACTACATTGACTCCCCAGAGGTCGTCTCCACCGACTTTGTTGGCTCACGCCGTGCCGGCATTGTCGACGGTTTGGCCACCATCGTTTCAGGCAAGAACGCTGTTGTCTACGTATGGTACGACAACGAGTTTGGCTACTCTTGCCAGGTAGTACGTGTGATCGAAACGATCGCCGGAACCCACCCGGTAGCAGTTCCTGCAGTGAAGGCTGAAGCAGTCACCGCCTAAGGAATCATCGCCTAGACTTCGGGATCATGCCCACGCATCCTTGCGTTGGTGCATGGTCCCGAAGTTCTTTAATCTGGTACCAACTAACTAAGCTGTTAGGCTCTGAGCATCAGCGCTAGCGAAAGGTGCCCGGATGGAACGCGAAAGGCTTTTAGCGGCTCGGATGCACAGCCAGCTACTCACAGCGCCTGCCGGATCCGTTCTTGATGCTGCCAGGCACATGTTGGCTACCCAAGCTCAAGACTTTATTGCAGGCCGTTACGCCCTAGCCCAACGCGTAGACCCGATGCCCAACCGGGCACAGGTCAATCAGCTGTTCAATGAGGGCTTACTGGTCCGATCCTGGACTATGCGTGGAACTTTGCACATCGCCTTGGCTGAAGATGCACAATGGTTGGTACAACTAGCCAAGGATCGCACCCTGAGGTCAGCGGCTGCTAGGCATCGTGAATTGCAGATTGATCCTGCAACGATCGACGCAGCGGGAGAGGCGATCTCCTCGTATCTTCGTGACATGGGGCAGGGGAGCAGGAACGCACTCTTTGAACAGTTAGAACAACACGGAATCGGCACGCGAAGCCAGCGAGGGTTGCACCTACTGCTGGCATTAGTCCAACATGGACTGCTGTGCCTAGGTCCTATTCCCGCGGGAGCCAAGCTGGTCGCCCAAGACTTTGTGCTCGTCGAGTCATGGATCAGCAAACATCATGTTCCCGAAGACCCACTACAGGAGCTGGTGACACGTTACCTAGATTCCCATGGTCCAGCCACACTGCGAGATGCTGCCTGGTATTCCGGGCAAACGCTAACAACCATCCGCCACGCCGCAGCCGAGTTGGGCGGAGTGTTGATCAGCGTAGGGAAGGACGGGCGTGGGGAAGACTTCTTGGTGGTAGAAGGATCGCTAGCCCATCAGGCGCTGGAATCCACTGAACCACCAGAACTACCCAGGCGTCTACTAGGACCCTTCGACGAGTACTACCTGTCCTGTGTGGAACGTAGCCTCATCGCCGACACCGAAATGCAGCAACAGATCACCCCAGGGAAGAACGGAATGTTCAACGCCTTTTGGCTTGAACAGGGGCGTGCCTCACAGCTCTGGGATGCAAATATAGCGCCGGCCGATTCGCTCGGCGCGACGCTACATCAGCAGTACCTAGACTTCAGAGCTACCAGTTAGGTAGCCAGAAGCTTAGTGACCAAAAGGATCCTCATCGGTTCCCGGAAGCCACGTATTTCCCGGTACGCCCCAACCCAAAGCCTTCTTCGCCTTCTTCCAGCGCTTGTCCCAACGTGGCTGCAACTTATCCACGTACAAGAATCCATCAAGGTGGTCGTATTCGTGCTGCATAATGCGAGCAAACCAATCATGAGCCTCGAAGGAAATCGGCTGCCCGAACTCATCGAAGCCTTCCACCTTGGCATAGTCCGCACGCTTGAGCGGGTAGTTCAGCCCAGGTACCGACAAGCAACCCTCAGATTCTTCATCAGCATCAGCAGGTGCCTGTGAGACCTTAGAGAGCGTCAGCTTCGGGTTGATGACCACACCACGCTCTGGCGCAGTGTCTTGGTCAGCGTAGATATAGGTGAACAAGCGTAGACCGACACCAATTTGAGGAGCGGCCAGTCCTACGCCGTGTGCTTCGTCCATGGTGACGTGCATGTCTGCAACAAGCTGACGAAGCTCATCATCAAACTCGGTCACCTCTACCGCGCGACGATGTAGAACTGGTTCTCCATAAACGGTGATCTGCCTAATTGGCACGGGATCAGGTCCTTTCAAAAAAACTTAAAGTGCTCGTCCAATAGTTTCACGCATGATCTCGCTTGTGCCACCAAAAATGGTCAACAAGCGTGCAGCAGTGAATGACTGGGCGATGGGGTACTCCATGATGTAGCCGTAACCACCATGAATCTGCAACGCCTTATCGGACAACCGTTTTGCGCTCTCACTAGCCCAAAGTTTTACTTCTGCTGCTTCTTGCGCGTCTAGTTCACCATTATTAAAAGCCAAGACCGCTTGGTCAACAAATGTCTGAGTGACATGGGACTCAGTCTTCAAATTAGCCAGTTCAAATCGGGTGTTTTGATACTGAGTCAATGCTTGACCAAAAGTTGAACGATTCTTTGCATGCTCCAAAGCCTGCTCGAATGCCGCCGTAGAAATCGCCGCTGCTGCGACAGCGATTGCCAGACGGGCCTGTGGCAACTGTTCCTTCACGTAAGCCAGACCCTGTCCAACCTCGCCGATGCGGTCAGCATCGGAGACGCGGACCTCGTCGAAGAAGAGCTCGGCAGTATCTGAGGCGCGTAGCCCCATCTTGTCGAATGGATTGCCGTTGGTGTAACCCTCAGAACGCTCCACCATAAATAGCGAGAACGATGATTCAGAAGCGCGGCCACTTTCCCCATCGGTGCGGGCCAGTACCAATGCGGCGTCACCGAACGCGCCGTTACCAATAAAAGTCTTCTGACCGCTCAACAGCCACTGTTCGCCATCACGCACAGCTTTGGTACGCACCGCGCGTAGATCCGAACCGGCACCTGGCTCGGTGAACGCGCAAGAGGTAATCGTTGAGCCATCGACCATACGAGGCAGCCACTTAGCTTTGAGCTCATCAGAGCCGTAGGCCAATAGGTAGGGAAGTACAAGATCATCGTGAAGGTGGAACGCTAGCGCCACGGCCAAATGACCTGCGCGGACGAACTCTTCATCAAGTACGACGCGGAAACGGTAATCATCGATTCCCATTCCGCCGAATTCTTCGGGAACAGCTAGGCCCAGCAAGCCATTCTCGCCAGCTGACTGCCACACCTCACGCGGAATCTGGTGGTCCTTCTCCCACTGAGCGTATTTTCCAGAGACTTCACGGGTATTGAACTCCGTAGCCAACTCACGGAACTGTTCGTGGTCCTCTTCAAAAAGCGCGCGTTTCACAGGGGGAGTACCTTTCATTGGATGGGAAGGCAGTAAGCAACACAAAGGCTTGCCAAAGTACAACCTCCATTATGGTTGTTTGCTCGAAATCATGCCTACTTGAACCGCTGGTGGCAGCATCTGAGTCCCAAAGTAACGCCAGATGTCTCGAAAAATACGGGGTTAGACCCAAAACAAGGACCGTTTCGAACATAGATTCGAACCCTCGCTTTCACACTTCTGAAATATGACATAACGAGTTTGCTTCAAGCTGCCCATCGCTGGTGGGGGACTGTATGGCGCTCGCCGATAGGCGCGAGTTCCGCTGTAAGTGCGATCATGAGTGAAAGGGCTGAATTTGGAAATCTGATTCTCGTGGAGGAAGTTTCCTGGGTCGTGAACCGTGTCGCTACCATCTGCAATGTGCACCGTGGTGGAGTTCCTTCGAGGAATGCCTTGGTCCACGCAAAATGGTCGAGGTGCCTGAGAAGATGAGAGTGTGGTGTGGGTTTCGCTGATGAGATACGCCAAGATCACGACATGTTGTGAAGAAAAAATGAGGTCCGAGCCTTTCGGAAGAGAAAAATTCTCTTTCCGAAAACTCGGACCTCATACTCGGGGTGAGTAACGGGGTTTGAACCCGCGACCTTCTGGACCACAACCAGACGCTCTACCGACTGAGCTATACCCACCACGTTTGCCTTGAACCAAGTCACAACGTAATTGCGCTTCAACTGAAGGCCTTGGCAACGAGAATTACTATACACCGAAACTTTGCTGAAATACCAATTGAAGATTCAATGCGCCAAGCAACACATTTTAGGTGGGGTAAATTTGAGTCCATGCCTACTACTGCAGAAAAACTTGTCTGGATTGATTGTGAGATGACCGGGCTCAGCCTGGAAAACGATGCGTTAATTGAAGTCGCGGTCCTTGTGACCGATTCTGAACTGAACGTTCTTGGTGACGGGGTATCTGTCGTAATTAAGCCTGAGCCTGAGGCCCTAGAGCAGATGGGTGACTTCGTTCGCAATATGCACATCAATAGCGGGCTGCTCGAAGAGCTCGATGGTGGGGTGAGCATGGAAGAGGCCACCTCAGTAGTCATGGACTATATCCGCGCCTATGCTCCAGAACCTGGCACGGCATTGCTGGCCGGTAATTCTGTTGGCACTGACAAGACTTTCTTGGTGCGCGACATGCCTGAAGTGATTGACCACCTTCACTACCGGATCATCGACGTCTCCACCATCAAGGAACTGAGCCGCCGCTGGTATCCAAAGGCCTACTACTCAGCCCCGGCGAAAGACGGCAATCATCGTGCACTCGGTGACATTCGAGATTCGATTGACGAGCTGCGTTATTACCGTGCCGCGGTCATGGTTCCGGCGCCAGGTCCAACCTCAGAAATTGCCTCGGAAATCGCAGCGGAAATTAAATCGAACCCTTCCTAGAGAAGGATTGAGGGTGCCCCTGGTTGCGGGTGATGCAACCCACAGCCACAGGGGGCGCTTTCGATTGGCCAGCACAAGCAAAGTGTGTGTATAGTATTTGACGTTGCTGAATACGAAGTCAAAGCATAAAAGTGTTTTTGACTTGGTATAAAAGTAAACATGGTGGGTATAGCTCAGTCGGTAGAGCGTCTGGTTGTGGTCCAGAAGGTCGCGGGTTCAAACCCCGTTACTCACCCCATATGATCACCCGATTGGAAACAGTGTTTCCGATCGGGTGTTTTATTTTCATGCGAGATGAGTATGAATTCGAAAATCGTTTAGTGTGATTCGCTTCGCATGCGGGCTGTCCTCCACTGTTCAGATGGTCGTGCATGCTAAAGTTTCGCTTGATTCTTTTGTAATTTGGGGCGCCTTGCGCCCGGCCGCGGGAGAGGTTCGCATCGGGTCCGATGAGGCTTGTCAGCATGCGCAATATCTGTGCGGCAAACCCCCGTTATGAGCGGTGTGAGGACGGCGAGAGGGAAAAGGTGGCGCCAGATATGCGGAAGGAATTCGCAGCGCAGCCCGCGACAGATGCGTCATCGGTGACCGCCCGTCGCGCGGTCATCAATCCGCTCTGGCAAGGACTACTCGGCTCCATATTAATTACCATCGGCTCCTTCGGTGTTGGCTGGCTAGCCAGTGTCTCTCCAATGAACCGTAACGCCCTGTTGATTGCCATTCGTACCGAGTACTCAGGGGTTATCGCCTCCACCGTGGTGATGACCGTGGGCTGTTGGATTCTCTTTCGAGGTTGGCTACGGCTGGGCCAGGTGCACGCCGGCTGGGGTCCTGAATCCTTAAAGGCAGTCAAGAAGGCTGTCTGGATTTGGTCCGCGCCGATGTTGGTGGCGCTACCAATTTTCTCCCGCGATGTCTTTGCCTACATCGGGCAGGGCCGCCTGGTGGATGCGGGGCAGGACCCCTATGTCACTGGCATTTCCTCATTGAACAACTGGTTTCAGCTAGGCACCGACATTACCTGGGCCCAGGATGAAACCCCCTATGGCCCGTTATTCCTCTTGCTCGAATATTGGGTGTTCCGAGCCGTAGGCTCCAGCCCCGATCTATCGGTGCTGCTCTTCCGTTTGATCGCCTTCGTTGGGGTCATCCTGTGCCTGATCTACGTGCCCAAGCTGGCGGCCCTGCACAAAGTCTCCGGCGCAAAGGCCGCCTGGATTACTGTCGCTAATCCGCTGTTCCTGATCAGCTTCGTCGCTTCGGCGCACAATGACGCGATCATGGTGGGACTAGCGGTGGCGGCAACCTACTATGCTGCCACCCGCCGCGGAATCCTCGCCGTCGTGTTGATCACCGCATCCGTGGGTATTAAGCCGATCACCATGGTGCTCTTGCCCTTTATCGGCCTGCTGTGGGCAGGAACCGCAGCAAGCTGGCCGCGCAAGATTCTCTACTGGTGCTACACCCTGGCACTGTTCGCCACCATCATGTTGGCCGTCGGCCTGGCCAATGGCTATGGCATCGGCTGGCTGAAGGTCATGCTGGGCACCGGTACCGGTTCGGTAATCTTCGCCCCGGTCGGCGCCCTTAACGCCTTGCTTTCCGGTCTCTTCGACGCCTTTTCACTACCAACCAACTGGATCCTTCCGGTACTGAAATTTGGCGGTCGCCTGCTTTCGGTCGCGCTGGTACTGGTACTGATTTTTAAAGGTAAGCCCTCACACTTGGTACAGCGCATGGCGTTGGCATTCACCGCCTTGGTGGTGCTTTCGCCGATTGTGCAGCCCTGGTACCTGTTGTGGTTACTGCCCTTCTTTGCTGCTACCGGCATTCGTGATGACTGGCAGATCGTTTGGGTGTACTTCACCACCGCGTTCTTCATTGCTTTCGGCGCTGCCGATCAGCTCTTTATCTGGCAATTCCTCGGCGAACTTGATCCGTGGGTTAAACACCTATCCACCGGCATCTCCTGGGCCGCCATGTTCTATTTGGCCTACCTCGATCCGCGCACACGCAGGTTATTCACCGGGCTGGTTCCGTCCAAAAAGTGGCTGAAGGTTTTCCGCAGCCGCCCCAATAAGGATGGGGTCGCATCATCGTAGCTCCGATCCACCGCGATGACCGGCCATCGGCAAACGCGAAGCAGCGCCTAGCCCACGATGCCAAAGGACCCATAACTCAGGGTCTTTTGGCCTCAATCATGGTGACCTGTGGTTCTTGGGGCGTGGGCTGGTTGCCCTACGCCCAGGCCTCCGTGCTCTCCCGATCGGCTCTGGTGCTTCCCTTACGCGCTGAAACACTCGGCGTCGTGATCTGCACCCTGCTGTTGGCTGTGGGCACAGTACTTCTCTTCCGTGCTTGGCTACGCCTGCGCCAAGGGACACAAGAGCTGGGCGAACAAGCCCTTGGCTTGATGCGTCGTGCGGCGTGGATGTGGTCCACTCCGATGCTCTTATCCTTCCCCATCCTTTCTCAGGACGTGTACTCCTATCTGGGACAGGGCCGACTCATGCATGCCGGACTCTCGCCCTATGAAAATGGGGTGTCTCAGCTTCCGGGCTGGTTTGCCCAGGGGGCAGACTCCTTGTGGGCCGAGTCTTCTTCACCCTATGGTCCGCTGTTTTTGATGTATGCCCGCATGGCGTACTACATCTCCGGGGGCGTGCCAGAATACGGCGTACTCATGATGCGGTTGATTGCGGTAGCCGGTGTGGCTCTGTGCATTTATGCCATTCCTCGGCTAGCGAAGAAACTTGGCGGGGATCCAACGTGGACGTTGTGGGTCTCGGTGGTGAACCCGCTGTTTTTGATGAACATGGTCGGCGGGGTGCACAATGACGGGTTGATGCTCGGCGGGGTTTTGTTGGCTTTCTTGCTCGTGTACCGCAAGCGGCGTGTTCTGGGAAGCGTTTTTATGGCGCTGTCCATTGCGATCAAACCCGTCATGTTACTCGCGCTCCCATTCCTCGGATTGGCCATGCTCAAGCCCGAGGCTCGATTGCGCTCCAAGATTCGTATCTGGCTGTTGATCACCTTACTCACCGCGGTGATCCTTACCGGACTTGGTGCGGCCACCGGCCTATGGTTCGGTTGGATCAGTGGTATGGCTAGTTCCGGGGATGCAGCGTTCCCCTACGCACCGGTCGGGCTCTTTGGATTGTTGATCGGTTGGATCGGATCCTTCTTCGGCGCAAGTATTGGTTCAACAGCCGATGTTGTCTATGCAATCTTCAAAGTGATCAGCATGGCCATTATCGCTTTCTTAGCACTGCGCAAGCCTGCGGGTAATCCATTGCTTTACACGGGGTACGCGCTGGGGGCCAGCGTCTTACTCGCCCCGATCATTCAGCCCTGGTATCTGCTGTGGCTGATTCCCTTCTTTGCACTGGGCAAGAAGTTCAGCGTCACCCGAGAACGCCTGTTGTATGTACTGTGCATGGTGCTGGCGATCGCCGGCGTGGTTGATCAGCTCTCGGTAGCGCAGTGGTTCTCCCTGGTGTGGATGCGAATCTTCGCCGCCCTGGTCGGCCTGCTCTGTGTGGCCTATATGGTGTTTGTTGACGCAAAGACCGCACCACTGTTCGGTCACCGAGGACGCCGGCTGAGCCCACAGACCCGAAAATTCTTAAGAATCCCCGAACCAGAAGAAACGAGGCAACGCAATAGTGATGCAACCGGTTAGGACCTTGTTCAACGCCCGCGAAGTAACGCGTCCGGTGATCCTATGGCTGCTGGTCTTGACCGCGGTCGGCGCCGGCCTTGCGGTACTCAGTAAACAGTGGTGCCGGATCAACGCTTGGCCAGCTGCCGAGCAGCACCTGCACATGTGCTATTCGGACTTCACCCAGCTCTTTGGCACCCGCGGCATGGCCGATAAACTCTTCCCCTACTTCACCGGCCTGCCACCCGAACAGGCACTTGAGTACCCGGTGTTGCTGGCCATTGTTGCTGGTGTGACCGCGATGCTGATCCCTGGCATTGGGTTCTCGCCCGAGCGCCAGCTGGCCTACTTTGATTTGAACTCAGCACTGTCCTTCATCTGCTGGGCAGTGATCGTTGTGGCTATCGCTTACGCGGCTCGAACCCGTAGCCGCGACGCCATCATGGTGGCACTAGCCCCCGGCATTATTCTGACCAGCCAGCTGAACTGGGATCTGTGGGCAGTAATGCTTGCCACCTTGGGCCTGCTGGCGTTCTCCCGCAAACACATCGTATTAGCCGGAGTGCTTTTGGGCCTCGGTGCGGCAGCGAAACTCTACCCGTTCTTCATCTTCGGTGCGATCCTCGTGTTGTGCTTGCGTTCGGGACGCATGCGCCACTTCTGGGTCTCGCTGGCATCCGGTGTGGTGGCTTGGTTGGCGGTCAACGTTCCGTTTATGGTCACTGCCTTTGATGAGTGGAGCCGTTTCTATACGTTCTCCGGGGACCGCCCGGCTGGTAACTCTTCACTGTGGCTGGCCTTCGCCGGTACCGGTATGTCCGGATCCATGATGTCCTTGCTGTCCAATGGCCTGTTTGCCCTGGCGTGCCTGGGTATCGCTTACCTTGGACTCACTGCACAGCGTCGCCCACGCATGGCGCAACTCGCGTTCTTGATCATTGCCGCCTTCTTGCTGCTGGGCAAGGTGTACTCACCACAGTTCGTCATGTGGCTGATCCCGTTGTACGTGTTGGCCCGTCCTAAATGGCGCGAATTCCTGGTATGGCAGGTGGTAGAAGTCTTCCACTGGGCCGTGGTGTGGCTGTGGAGCGCCAAAGCGGTTTCTGATGGCGGCTACTTCGGTGGCAGCTGGACCATCGAAATACTCTATGGGCTAGGCATTGTTGCCCACATGGCGATGCTCATCTACATCTGTATCAAGATCATCGGGGACATCCGTAATCCTGAGCGTGATGTGGTGCGTGCTGAAGGAATCGATGATCCATTGGCTGGCCCGATTGAGAATGCGCCGGACGCCTTCGTCTTGCCTGCAGCAAAGAAGAGTTGATCTTTAGCCAAGAGTCATGGCATAACTAAAGCCGCTGAGCTTCCCTGAGGGGAAGGTCAGCGGCTTTAGTTCTACCAGCAAACTTCATACCGTCAGCATTGATTCAGCAGGTGCAAATACAACTGGCCCACAACACAGTCAGGCCAGGGTATAACGGTGCGTGGTCGAGCGGGGTCTGGGGATAAGCGAAAGGCCCGACACCACGTGGGTGCCGGGCCTGGAAGCTAGCGCTGTAGATAGGAGGAACAAACCGGATCGGTCTTGATGTCCCGATGAAGGACCAGGATGCCTTGATCTTCATCTGCCACCGGTTTGAAGCCCAACTTGGTGGCTCGTTCCAGTGCTTGATCCGGAGTCAGTGGATCCCATCCGCCAAGCTCTTCGACGTTGAAGTCGATGATCATCCAGCTGGATAGGTCATCGCCAATATCTCCATGCAACCCGACGTAGGTGCGGGTGGTCAGGTGGGGGACCACGCTGTCAGCAGCTTCAATACAGACTCCATCAGGAATCATGGCTACGGCCTTCTGCTTCGCTGCGATCAGTTCTGCCGAGGGCCAGCCCTGTCCGGTGATGGTTTTGCCCAGTGGGAAGACCATGGGGAAAAACAGGGTAGCAATGACCGAGATTGATACGAGCCATGCCGGGCCGAAAACGCCTGCACGCTTCCAGTTATAGCGCACGGCGAGCTTATGCAACACGTGGACCGCGGACAAGATCACGATCGGCGCCATGATCGCGTCGTACTGATAAACCGGCGCCCAGGTGTTCAGCCTGTCGTTGAACAAACGAGAGAGGAACAATGGGGCGCCGAGGATCAAATATGGTGACGCGAATGGCAACAACGCCAAGGGTGCAAATGTCAGCAACCACAGGGCCCACTTCAGCTGATGATTAAAGAGGATTGCGATTGACTGGAAGGGGTGAGTGATCAAGAAGACCACTGCCGCGCCAGCAGTGGCACCCAGCGCGGTGTACTGCCAATAGGAGAATTCGCCCTCGGGGGAGAAGAGTGGGATGAGATAGCCGGTGACAATCAAATAGCCCACGAGTCCCAGCACTGCGGTGAGTGCGGCTTTGAACCACTGGCGGTGGAAAAGAAGCACGATGCCTACAGCCACCATGGTGATGCCCATGTCTTCGCGCACCGTCAAGAGGCTGGTGGCCAGTCCCACGACCAACCAATAGCGGCCCTTATCGAAAGCCCAAATGATCCATGCCATGATCGGCACTCCGAAGGCGACTTCGTGGAAGTCCCAGTTCACGATGGCTTGGAAGGGCCACCACAACAGTAGCGCCACGCTGGTCAACAGGGCGCCGAGATGACCGAAGCGAGGTCGGGTGAAGAGGTAGACCGGGATCGCGGTGGAAATCAGCAGCAGCGCTAAGACGATACCGAGCATCCGTGGGTCGTTCCAGATCCAGTAAAAGGGTGCCAGAAGTACCAGGATCGGGTGGAAATGATCACCCAGCAGGTTGAAGTCGACACCCTTGATCGGCACGATCGGTGCCTTGAACATCGCGTACTGACGCGCCGCTTGATCAAAGATGCCTAGGTCGTACCCGCGCGACTCAAAACGCGCAAAACGCAGGAAAGAATGGATAACGTACAAGATTCCTGCCACAAGCATGACCAGTCCAAGGTGCAGCTTGTGGGCCCGGGTCATGGGCGTGGGGGACGAGATAGACATGGATTAAAGCTTATCTACTTGTCGTGACATTGAGCCTATGACGCGTCGGGCCTAGGCGCTGACGTAGCAGGAGCTTGCTCACCTAATTAGCGAAACGGCTTATCTTGCGCACAGCTAGCATCCGGTCTACGTGCTGAACATTCCCAGATACCTTCCAGCCAGAATTCGGGGTTCTGGGGCTAGTGGCGAGTTTTCGTACGGTTAGATAGAAATATGAACACCTTAATCTGGCCCGGAGCGATTGCGATCCTCGGCAGTCTCGTCTTCCTAGGCGCTGCCGGCGTTTTCCTTTTGGCGCTGCAATATCGCCGTCATGGGCGCCTGTCTTGGCGGCGCACTATCACGACCTCGGCGGCCGCGCTCTACGGTTTTGGTCTGTTCAGCTACACCATGTTGCCGCTGCCAGCATCGCGCAGTGAAGCCTGCTATCCCGGTCGCGGCATTCCACAGCTGGTCCCAGGACGTTTTCTTGAGCAGTTTTCTGAAAGCATTGCTACCCGAGGCCTAGCTGGCTTCGCCACTAGCTTCGTTTTGTGGCAAGTGCTGTTCAACGTCATCTTGTTTATGCCCTTGGGCATCCTGGCGGTGCGCTGGTTGCGCGGTAACATCTTCACCGGTCTGGTTCTGGGCTTTGTTGCCTCGCTAACTATTGAACTCACCCAGTACACGGGTATCTGGGGATTGTATGACTGCGCCTATCGCGTGGCTGACGTTGATGATGTCATCGTGAATACTGCTGGCGCACTGATCGGTGCAATCTTGGCTTACCTACCAATCTTCAGCTTCCTCACCGGACCCAAGGATGGGGATGCACGTTCAGCAGCGCCACGCAGGGTCACCAGATCACGACGCGCGCTGGCCAACGTCTTTGATGCCGCCATCACTACCGGGGCAGTCTTTGGTATCACCGGTGCACTGTCATTGATTGAAAAACTGGGTGGGCCGGCCACCAATGAACGATTGATGAACTTCTGGATCCCGTTTGTCGTAGTGATCTTTGTCTTTGTTCTTCCTAGTGTGACCCCAGGTCGTGCCTCGTTAGGGCAACGCTGTGCGTGGCTGACTGTTACTGGTTCAGGGCAAGCCCCAGCCTCGGCGCTACGCGCCCTGTTGCGTTGCCTGTTAGGTTTTGGCGGAATCACATTCCTGTTCCAGGTCTCCACTAGCCTCACCGAGGTTAGTCCTTACCCGGTCCTTAATGTCCTAGTCATGGTCTACATTGCGGTGAGCGCCGTCTTCTTTGTTATTGATCCGCAGCAACGTGGACTTGCTGGGAAAGCTACCGGCACTGGATTCATCGATCGACGTGCCACGTTACTGCGTGAGTTAGACCGGTAATCATTTAGGGCTAAAATGGACTGCGGTGGCTTTAACCTGCGCGGTTGCGGCCATTACACTCGCCTTCGATTACATATCCGAAAACTGAGAAGTTAGGTCTGCCCCGCAGCATGGAAGAAAAAAAGCTTGAGGTCCCGAACGAACCGCACAAGGCAGTCCTAGGAACAGCCGTCGGTGCGACGGTCCTGATTGCCATTGGCGCATTCGTGCTCTCTTTTGCCGCGTTGACCGACTTGGCCGAGCGTTCTGGAATCAGCCCACGACTGGCCTGGATCTGGCCAATCATTATTGACGGTATGATCGTTGCCGCCACCGTGGCCATCGTCGCCCTGAACGGCTTTAACCGTAAGGCCATGATCTACCCTTGGTCGCTGTTGTTCTTTGGCGCCATCGTCTCCACCGCAGCGAACTCCACGCACGCAATCTTGACCGTTGACTCAATCGTCAACGGTGTACCTCCACTGGTATCAGCCCTGGTTGCAGCCATGCCACCAATCGTCCTTTTAGCCATTACTCACTTGACCGTGCACATGTACCAGAAGAAATCTGAAGCAGCCAAGCTTCGTGCTGAACTGGAATATGACGAAGAGCAGGAAAACGCCGAGAAGTACGGTGTTGCCTACGACGATGGTTACAACGCTGCACTGACCGACGCGCAGACCGCCGAAAACGAGCGACTGGCCGAATTGGAGCAGGAACACCAAGATGCTTTGGCCCGCGCCCGCGCCGAGGGTATTGCTAGCGCCCGCGCTGATGCCAAGGTGACGCCAATCAACCAGAATGTTCAGAAGGCCAAGAACGCTGCAGAGCCAAAGGCTGAGCAGAAGAAGGCCGCTGAAGACAAGGCCCCACTGTACGACGACCTGGCCAAAAGCCTGAACCGTCCGTAAGTTTTGTTGAATTTCTTTGTTGAATCAACCCGGCCGGCACATCACGGAGTAAAAGGACTGTAAAGCAACGAGCGGATCAGTAACGAGGAGGCAGTCATGACAGAATCCCAGCATGATTCAAAGAACGATGAGTTCTCTGAACATATTGAGAATTCCGTTGAACAGTACAAATCTGTCACCGGCGAGCTGAATACCGTGATGTCGGCCATGAAGGCCAAGATCCGCGGGCTTTTTGCGCAAAGTGAAGTCCAACCCTTGTTCATCACCGGCCGGGTTAAATCAGCTCAATCATTCCGTGCTAAGGCTTCACGCCGGTTGCAGGAAACCACTGAAAGCGCCCCGGTGTTGGAGTTCCCCAACCCGCTGCGCGAAATCCACGACATGGTGGGCATCCGCATCATCGTGATGTTACCCCATGAAATCCAGCAGGTGGCCAGCCTGATCAAGTCTCACCGAGACTCTTTCGACTGTCGCAGCGACCGCGAGAAAGATATTGGTTCCGTGGAATCGGGGACCTACGGGTACTCATCGCGACACCTACTTCTCAAAACGCGCAGCGAGCCCACCGTTAGGAAATTCCAGGAAGCCCTAGGCAAACCCGTCGTTGCCAGCGGGAACTTCGTCTTTGAAGTTCAGATCCGCACAGTGCTCCAACATGCTTGGAGCGAAATGGAACACGACATCCGCTTTAAGCATCCCGGCGAAGCGGCCTGGAATCCACAGATTGACCGGCACTTCACCGCTACCGCGGCCATGCTGGAAACAGTGGAAGATTACTTCACCGATATCGATGAGCTCTACCACCGACTCAACGGATACCACGACCAGCAAGGTGCTGGGTCCGAACCGTTGACGGGTGACAAGATCGGGGAGATTTGGCAAACCCTGTTGCCACACGTAGACCGCAAACGTGATGACGATTGGTCTTGGGCCGCTGAACTGCTCGACGCGCACCAGATTAGTCAGACCTGGCAGCTAGCCCAGTTATTGGACGCTAACGTGGTCACCGATGTTCGCGCCGCCTTGGACCATCGGTATTCGCCGGGCCCTGACCGGTTGCTCGACGATGTGTTGTTGTGGCGTTTTGGTAAGGAGCACATCGATAAGACCAGCGGGGGAGATCTTCGCCGTGAAGGATCATTGCGCCGTCGTTTAATTCAGATGAAGGACTACCGTTCTCAGCAGGGCCAATAAAACCTGTAAATGTGGGTGCTGGACTGTTAGTTTATGCACTTTGCACCATCGTCGAGGACTTTGACCGGTAGACTAGTTAAGTTGCCCAATTAACGGGCAAGATTATTTTTCACCGCGTGAAAGGGCCACACCATATGATTTCCGTAGCCAACCTTGAGCTACGCGTCGGCGCCCGCCTGCTGATGGACGAAGTAAACTTCCGCATCGACAAGGGCGACAAGATCGGACTGGTGGGACGCAACGGTGCCGGCAAGACGACGATGACTAAAGTCCTCGCCGGCGAGACCCAACCAACCAGCGGTGAAGTGACCCATAAGGGTTCCATCGGCTACCTGCCACAGGACCCGAAGACCCCAAACATGGAGCAGCTGGCCCGCGACCGTATCCTTGGTGCGCGTGGACTGGACGTTGTCCTGGGTAAACTGGCCAAAAATCGTGAAGAAATGGCCAGCGAGGACCCACAGGTTTCAGCCAAGGCCATGCGCCAGTACGACCGGTTGGAAGCAGAATTTATTGCTGCCGGTGGCTATTCGGCAGAGTCAGAAGCTGCTGCGATTTGTGCCAACCTTGATTTGCCAGATCGAATCTTGGATCAGCCGCTGCGCACCCTCTCCGGTGGTCAGCGCCGTCGTGTTGAGTTGGCCCGCATTCTCTACTCGGATGCCGAAACCCTACTTCTTGACGAGCCTACTAACCACTTGGACGTGGACTCGATCAACTGGCTGCGCGACTTCATCAAGAACTACCCAGGTGGTGTCCTGATGATCAGTCACGACACCGGGTTGATGGAAGCCACCGTCAACAAGGTTTTGAACCTTGATGCTAACCGCGGTGTCGTTGATGTTTACAACATGAACTGGAAGCGCTACAAGGTCCAGCGTGAAACCGATGAGCGTGCCCGCAAGCGCGAGCGTGCCAACATCGAAAAGAAGGCATCCGTACTGCTGACCCAGGCGAACCGCATGAAGGCTCGCGCCTCCGGAGCCTCTGCTGCACAGTCTATGCTTAAGCGTGTTGACCGTATGCTCTCTGGTCTTCAGGAAGAGCGTGCTTCGGATAAAGTGGCAGCCCTGCGTTTCCCGGATCCAGCTCCCTGTGGCAAGACTCCTTTGATGGCTGAAGGGCTGTCCAAGGCCTACGGCTCTCTGGAAATCTTCAACGACGTATCGCTGGCCATCGACCGCGGATCCAAGGTAGTGATCCTTGGGCTGAACGGTGCCGGTAAGACGACCTTGCTTCGCATGCTTGCAGGTGTCTCCGAGCCAGATACCGGAAAAATTGTTCCCGGCCACGGTCTGAAGATTGGTTACTTCGCACAGGAACACGACACCCTGGATCCTGAAGCGACCGTGTTGGAAAACATGCGTCGCAATGCACCAGAGCACCTCAATGATGCTGAGGTGCGTTCGATTCTTGGTTCCTTCCTGTTTGTTGGCGATGATGTGAGCAAGCCAGCCGGAGTACTCTCCGGTGGTGAAAAGACTCGTCTGGCATTGGCCACCATCGTGGCTTCCAGTGCTAACGTGCTACTGCTTGACGAACCGACGAACAACTTGGACCCTGCTTCTCGTGCTGAGGTGCTCGGTGCACTATCCACCTTCCCTGGTGCCGTGGTGATGGTCAGCCACGATGAGGGCGCAGTGATGTCCTTGAAGCCAGAGCGTGTGGTCATCTTGCCTGATGGTGACGAAGACTTGTTCAGTGAAGACTACCTAGAACTTGTTTCGCTGACCTAGCACTAACTGTTCTTCATAAGATCTCGTAGGCTTGGCACAACACCTCATGAAAGGGTTGTGCCAAGCCATGAGTTTATCTAGGGGAGCAACGAGGGTGCTGTTCGGTGGAGTCTTGCTCGCGGGGCTGGCGATTACAGGATGCTCGACGCCAACCGCGGACACGGTTAACGCCCAATGGAGTTTGATAGATTCCACCCTGGTGACGCCTGCGAGCACAAAACTTGAACTTGGTGTCATGCGCATTGCTTGCTCTTCTGGAAACACCGGGGAAGTCACCGGAACTCAGGTCGACTATTCCGCAACGACAATCAGCATCGGGATCGTGGTTGAACCCTTGGAGGACAAGCCACAAAGCTGTCAGTCCAATGAGACAGTTCCCTTCACCTTGGAACTGGAGGAACCAGTGGGGCAGCGGACTCTGATTGATGCCTCATGCGCGCGAGAAGATCAACCCGCGGATGACTCGCAAGGCTGCGCGGAGCACGGTCTACGCTGGCAGCCGTGAATTATGGTTATTAGAGCTCAACTACCGTGAATCGCTAGGGGACTGCGATACATCGTCAAGCATGGCGTCCTCGATGGCCTCATCGGTCAACGATCCATCACGACGGAATTTCTTCTCTTGCTTAGCCCGGACTTTTCGAACCTTGTGCACTGGTTCATCAAAGCCCAAAGCTCGGGCCTCAGCTAACTCGGCAGCGTCTTCGGCATTCAACTTCTTTTGCTGCCTAGCTGCATACCAGAAGCCAACAAACGCCAGCACACCAAAGGCGTACCACTGGAACTCGTAGGACAGATGTGGTCCCTCATCCATATCAGGGGCGTCCAAGGGCTGCGGCGATGACGCCGGAGCTGGATCTTCCTGATACATGATGCCGTAAGCGCCCTGCGCAATGTCGTAATCGACGTGCTGCGCATAATCCTCAAGCTGGATCGAAGCGATCTGTCCTTCAGGAGCGCCGCGATCCAGGCGTACCTCTCCTGGTTTCAGGCGAGCTAGAACCGTGACCTCACCCGTGGGAGGCGCTGGTACATCATCGGGGTGACCGCTCTGTTCATCACCGATAGGCAGGTACCCGCGGTCAATGATGACCACCTCACCCTGCTGAGTTTTAAACGGAACAAGCACCTCGTAGCCAGGGCGGCCAGCCTTGATGCGATTTCGGACAATCAGGGTGTCGTCCGTTAAATAGCTTCCGGTGAGTTCGACCGTCATCCAGGTCTTCTCTTCAGGAAGCTGATTGAACTTTTCCAGGGCTTGAGCTCCAGAAACTGGATCCGCAAAATAATTGCGATTGACGCGCTCAATTCCGGTCAATACCTGTTCCCGACGGTTTGCTTGCCAATTGCCCAAGCTAACGCAGGCGGTAGCAAAAATGGCCACCAAGATCAGCCAGCCGACCCAACGGGTGCTTGCTAGGAATCGATACATTTATTCGGCGCCTCCAGTAGTTCCTGGCAGCGGCAGCGTTTGCCGGTAAAGCAGGCGTTCTTTGAGATAGTTTTCCAGCCACTCCTGATGTTCGGAGCAGGCCAGCCAGATTTTACGGCGTTCAGGGGTATGAATTTTGGGGTTGTTCCACAGAAGTTGGAATTCAGCCTGGTTACGGCAACCCTTGCGTGAGCACTGAACCTCAGGCGTGCTTTGAGGCTGTCCCAGTGAACCTAATAAATCCACTAGTCCTCCTCGGTTGGCTTGCTGGGCTGTTCAACAAATGTTCCGTCAATAACTTCGTCTTGCTGCTCTGCTGAAGCTGCAGAACCTTCTGGCGCAGAGAGCTGGCCTGGATCTGGAGCCTTATAAAACTCGGCTGGCGGCTCTCGCTTTGTTAGGTCCGCGCCGCCATTGGCAACCACCACAGCAATGTAGGGCAGAACAACAGCGCCTGCGATAAAGACCCAACGCAGCCAACCTTCAAAGAAGAAGGCGAGAATGAAGCAAATCATGCGCACGGTCATCGAAATCGTGTATTTGCGCACACGGGTATCGCGTTCGGAAGTGTGCGATTCACGAGCTTCGGTGATGCGGTGGACTCCCGGTTCACGAGATCCGTGATTCATGGGCTGAGATGACATGTAGATGACTTCACTTTGCTGAACGGAAACTTCTTCCATTGTCTCACTTGTGGCACCGAGAGTGTAATTTCTACGCGCTGTCGAAGCGGTAAAACTGGTCAGTAACTAATAGGATTGTTCACGGAGAAGCTACTTAACTAGGCAAAGTGCGTCGCACGAGGCATGGATCACACGATTGGTTGTACCTGCCTCGACGCATGAATGGAGAAATACATTGACTACGGAACCAACTACTGGCCGCAGCGTCCTTGTCACCGGCGGAAATCGCGGTATCGGGCTGGCTATCGCTCGTGCCTTCGAAGCCAACGGCGACAAGGTAGCGATCACCTACCGCAGCGGCGAGGTTCCTGCCGGCCTTCTCGGAGTTAAAGCTGACGTCACCGACAGCGCCTCCATCGATGAGGCCTTCAAAGAGGTTGAAGCAACTCACGGTCCGGTAGAAGTATTGGTCGCCAATGCCGGTGTCACCAAAGACACCCTGCTATTGCGTATGAGCGAAGATGACTTCACTTCGGTGATTGATACCAACCTCACCGGTGCCTTCCGTGTCATCAAGCGAGCCACCAAGGGTATGATCCGCTTGAAGCGTGGCCGCGTGGTGCTGATTTCCTCGGTGGTTGGCCTCTACGGTTCCCCAGGACAGATCAACTACGCCGCTTCCAAGTCCGGCCTGGTCGGAATTGCCCGTTCGCTGACCCGTGAACTCGGCTCGCGCGGAATCACCGCCAACGTCGTAGCACCAGGATTCATCAATACCGAGATGACCGCCGTGTTGCCTGAAGATACTCAGAAGGAATACTTGGCTAATATCCCAGCCAACCGTTTCGCTGAACCTGAAGAGGTAGCCAACGTGGTTCGTTGGGTTGCTAGTGACGAAGCGGCCTACATTTCCGGTGCCGTGATTCCAGTTGACGGCGGCCTAGGCATGGGCCATTAAAAAGCCTTCCTGCAGCACTTAGTGCTGTATGAGATTCAATTTTCCCTCAGATCCAAGGAGAACATTCAAGATGAGCGAATTTAAGGGTGCCGTAGTTACCGGCTCTTCGCGTGGAATTGGCGCCGTGACCGCACAGTTGTTGGCCGAGCAAGGCATTGGCGTTGTGGTGAACTACCGCGCCAAGGCACCACGTGCCAACAAGATCGTTGCAGCCATCGAAGAAAAGGGCGGCAAAGCAGTAGCTGTTGGAGCTGACCTGACCACTCCAGAAGGCCCAGTTGCTCTGGTTGATGCAGCAGTTGAAAACTTCGGCTCGCTGGACGTCGTCGTCCTGAACGCCTCCGGTGGCATGGAAACGTCGATGGGCGAGAACTACGCGTTGCGCCTGAACCGTGACGCTCAGGTCGCCATGCTGGAAGCAGCTTTGCCAAAGATGAGCGAGGGTGGCCGCGTAGTCTTCGTGACCAGCCACCAGGCACACTTCATCAACGAGGTTTCCACCATGGACGCCTATGACGCAGTTGCAAAGTCCAAGCGCGCCGGTGAAGACGCACTGCGCGAGATGATTCCAAAGCTCACCGAAAAGAACATCAGTTTCGTTGTTGTTTCCGGTGACATGATCGAAGGAACCATCACCGCAACCCTGCTCAACCGCATGGAGCCAGGCGCCATTGATGCCCGTCGTGAAGCCGCCGGCAAGCTGTACTCCGTTGAGGAGTTCGGTGCCGAAGTGGCCAAGATGGTGTTTGCTGACGTAGAGACCGGCCACACCGAGCTGGTTGGTGGCGCGGGTGACTTCCTGGAGCAGTCAGGAAAGTAAATTTCATCGTAGCTAGATAAATAGTTATCAATAGTTGGTGTCTGACTCCCGAAAAGGGAGTCAGACACCAACTGTTTTAAGCGAAACCAAAAGAATACCGCCGGATCTCTTCTTGAAAAGACATCCGACGGTATTTGTTTCTATGAATTTTTATGGCTTTTTGCCGCAAACGATCTTGTTCCATGGGCTGTAAGTCCAGCTCTTGGTTTCTGCAGGAAGCTTCTTCGACCCATCGATGGCCTCGCGGTATCGAGTGATATCGATGGTGAAGCCCTTCTGACCGCCAGATTCAGCTACACACTTCTCGGCCTCGTTGTACTTGGTTTCAGGATTGGTCAGGTTGTACTTGCCTGAGCTCTTTTCAGAGACCTTCCAGTACTTCGTGGACCACAAGCGTGTATGTACCGCATCATCGGAAACCCACGCCTGAACCATCACACCGTAAGGAGTGTTGTTTTCCCAGATCATATCGATCTGTCCCTCCCAGAGGGTGGCTTCTCGTCCGGCAGGGTAGCGATCGAACCAACGTGAGTGTGGCTTGTGGGTAATGTCGTCATAACCTGCAAGGAATCCTACGTTGTACATCATCGTGGAAATCTGCGACAGTCCACCACCCACGGCTTCAGAACTAAATCCGTTCTCAACCACGCCAGAACTAAAGTAGCCGTTAGCTGTAGTGATTGGGCCCAAGGTGTTGAGCAACGAGAAGCGTTCGCCTGGCTTGACGATGACGCCAGTGACTCGTGCAGCACCAGCCTTGAGGTTCTTAGTGCGAACCGTGTCAGATGCAGGGTAGGGAGTCGAGAAATCGACGATGGCATCCTTGACGCCCAACTTCTTGGCGTCCGCGGTGGTGAAGTCGGCCTCGGTTTCGGTCATCTTCACTTCAGCGGTGCGGTTATCGGTCGCACTTGCTGCCAGAACCTTGGCGCCCAGTCCGTCGGTTTCCAGCGAGATACCCTTGGTGGATTCCTCGATGGACGGCTTGCCATTCTTCAAGACGATCTTTGCATCTTTAGCAGTGCTTGAGAGATCAGAGTTCTTGGTGGCAGCTTTGTACAACTTCTTGTCGTCCAAGGTGAGCGCGGGGGCTCCGTCCTTCGGGGTATAAGTTGTCGCCGCAGCGATTGATGCTGTGGAAAGCTTTGCCTTCTTATCACCAGAGGCCAGTGTCACATCGCCCTTGAGTAGCTTCGTGACTTGATCGTCGTAGAACTTTTGCAAAGTGTCAGCCGAGATCTCAGGATTCACGACATCTGCAGGAAGTTCGATCGGTGCACCACCGATGGACCAGTCGTCACTGATTTTTTTGGCAGCCTCATCATTCTTCAGTGCCACGCCATCTACAGGCTTAGAAAGTTTTGCGGCACCGTTGGCAAATTCGATTTTGCCTTCGGTTACCTCAGCATTGGCCTTCTTAGCCAGAGCCTCAATCTGCTCTGACAGCTTGTCCTGATCAACGTTCAACTCAGGAGTTACTTCATAGTCGCCTGTCAGGCGCTCATAAAGCTTCACTGGGTTCACGGTGTACGAAGTCAGATCGTTGACCGTATCGTCAACGTTAAGGCTGAGCCCAGCCTTCACCGGATCAATGGTGTAGTCCTTGGCGTTGACGGTGACCTTAATGGGTTCCTCTGCCAGTGGAGCGACGACTCGCTCAATTTCAGCACGCGCCTCATCACCGTTCATCGAGCCAATATTAACGCCGGCAATTGAAGCATTGGCTGGAACTTGGGAACTGATAAAAGCGGCTGCACCGAAGTACGCCGCACCTACGGCCACCACACACGAGCCTGCAATGATCCAAGGCTTAGCCTTGCTTTTTTGCTTCTTTTTATTGTGCGAAGAGTTATTAGGCGTAGCCGGGGTACTGTCCTGAGGAGGGGTCTGCACGGGTTTTAGAGTTCTTTCGAAAAGCGTTAGGGTTTAGCCGCTTGGTCGAGGTATGTACCACAGGCCATTTAGGCGTCTGGTAAAAATACTAACTGCTGGAACAACCGATAACGGTTCAGTGGAGCGCTTTCCAAGTGAATTGTTATCGAGTTGTTGGATTCGGTTAGTTCAAGTCATCCAATACAAGATCAGCAATGACATCCAGGCGTGAGAAATCCAGACGCACGTCTGCCTTCTGACGTAACGCAGGCTTAGCGTTAAAGGCGATACCGAGTCCCGCTGCGCAGACCATGTCGAGATCGTTGGCCCCGTCTCCGGCAGCGATGGTCGCGTTCAACGGAATCTGGTGTTCTTCTGACCATGAACGAAGTTTTGTTTCTTTCATCGCACGGTCAACAATTTCTCCGTGAACCGTACCGTCAAGCACACCGTCGGTAATGCCTAGCGTGTTAGCCAGTGCATGATCTAGGTTGAGGGTCTTGGCCAGAGGGTCGAGGATTTGTTGGAAGCCGCCGGAAACTACGGCGACTTTATGCCCGGCGGCATGGAATCGGCGAACCAACGATGGTGCGCCGTCCGAGAAGATGATTCGTTCCCCGACTTCCGCGAGAACCGAATCTGGTAAGTCTTTGAGGGTTGCCACACGTTGGATGAGTGACTGGGCAAAGTCCAATTCGCCGCGCATGGCCGCTTCAGTTACTGCGGCCACTTCTTTTTCACGGCCCGCATGTGCAGCTAACAGTTCGATAACTTCTTGCTTAATCAGCGTGGAGTCCACATCCATGAGCAATAACAGTTGAGGTGCCAAGGTGATTTCTTCTGGAACGACCGCCACGCACACATCAGAGTAGTTGAGAATCCCGGAGTCGACGTAACGATCAATGAACTCGGTTGCCAGCAACTGGAGTTCTTCACGCGTACCGTTTTGCAGCTCGACCTTAGCGACCAGACGCTCTTCACTGGTTTTGACTGTCAGTTCCAGCACCTCAGGGATTAGTCGTTCTGAGACTGCTAGGTCAAGCAGGGAAAGAAACTGTTCGCGAGGAAACGAAGGACGGGAGACAAAAACCAATGATGAAGCCATACAACCATTTTTCAATGATTCAGCTATTGCGACCAAACATGACGGCCGGAACCAGAGAAAAATCAGCGGATTACAGGTGATTCAATTAGTGAAATAGCAACGAAAAGTCTAGGCTTGACTACCATGAGCGAAGTGCTAACTTTCAAAGATGTCAGCGTGGTGCGCGGGCGAAAAGAACTGCTCAAGGACGTGTCCTGGGAAGTTAAAGAAGGACAGCGGTGGATTGTTGTTGGACCGAACGGTGCCGGCAAATCTACCTTGATGAATATTGCGGCCACTCGGTTGCACCCCACCCGTGGTACCGCCGATATTCTTGGCGAACGCTTAGGACGAGTTTCTGTTTTTGATCTACGTCCACTGATTGGTTTGAGCTCGGCATTGGTTGCCAACTCAATCCCAGCCAACGAAAACGCATTGAATGTGGTTTTGACCGCGGCGTACGGCATGACCGGCCGCTGGCGTGAGAAGTACGAAAAACTTGATGAGCGCCGTGCTTTCCGTTTGCTTCATGAATGGGGTATGTCTACCTTCATGAACCAACCCTTTGGCAAGCTGTCCGAGGGTGAACGCAAACGCGTGCTTATCGCGCGAGCATTGATGACTGATCCAGAACTCTTGATTCTGGATGAGCCAGCTGCAGGACTTGATCTTGCTGGCCGAGAAGAACTTGTCGCTCAGATGGCTGAATTGGCTGCAGACGAAGACGCTCCAGCGCTCGTTCTGGTGACGCATCACCTCGAAGAAGTTCCAGCTGGTTTCACTCACATTCTGATGATGCGTGATGGACAGGTTGTTGCAGCTGGCGACATTGATTCCACGCTCACCGAGGAAAACCTCGAGCTGACCTACGGGATGAAGTTGAAGCTTCGCCGCGAAGGTGGGCGTTACTCGGCATTCGCCGGCGCGTAATTAAACGAACTAGAGGAGAAGCTTCTACGTGGTTGAGTTTTGGCGTGAAGCCCTCATCTTCATTGGTGGCCTGTGGGCCGGAACGATCAACACCGTTGTCGGTTCCGGCACACTGGTCACCTTTCCGATTCTTGTTGCCCTAGGTACTGCGCCGGTCAATGCGGTGGTTTCTAATGCCATGGGCTTGGTTGCCGGTGGATTCTCCGGCGCCTGGGGTTACCGCCGCGAGGCGGCAAGCGTCAAAAAGACTCTATTCAAGCTGATTCCGGTTTCACTGATCGGTGGCTTGATTGGTTCACTTTTACTCCTTAATCTTCCGGAGTCCGTTTTTGGCGTGGTCGCGCCAGTTCTGTTGATCTGTGCGTTGATTTTGGTCATCTTCCAGCCAAAGCTGTCTGCTTGGGCCAAGACCCGTCAAGCAGCCCGGGGTGGTACGGATCCCGATGGGGCAGACCGTGCCAAGGTTCCGGCCATCCTTTACATCTGTGTATTTGCTATTGGCGTCTACGGCGGATATTTCACGGCCGCTCAGGGCATTTTGCTGATGGCAGTCTTTGGTGTTTTCCTGCAGGCTTCTTTGCAACAGTCCAACGCGATTAAGGTCATCCTGTCACTGATCGTGAATCTCGTGGCAGCGGTGATGTATCTGATCATTGCGCCAGAACGTATCCATTGGCTCATCGTGCTATTGATCGCCTTGGGCTCACTCATTGGTGGGTTTATTGGTGCGAAACTTGGACGCAAACTTTCCCCAGGCTGGTTACGTGGAATCATCGTTGTTCTAGGTACTATCGCCCTGGTTAACATGCTCTTGAAGTTGGTTTAGTCAGTGGGTGAAATTCTCAATCCCGAGCGAATCTTGCACGTGGAAGATCTTCAAGATTCACGTCTTGATGAGTATCTCAGGCTTTCGGAAGCGCATCTGCGGATGCGCACCGATGTTGAAAACGGTCTCTATATTGCTGAAAGTACCAAGGTAGTTCAGCGTGCTATCAATGCCGGGCATGTGCCTCGTAGCTTCCTGCTGGCTGAAAAGCATCTAGGGCAGCTGACCGAAGAATTTAATCGTTTTCCGACGGCTCCCATTTTTGTTGGTGATGACCGACAGCTTGAAGATCTTGTTGGGTTCCATTTGCACCGCGGTGCCATGGCTGCCATGAATCGTCCAGAACCATTGGACCTCAACAACGTTCTGGAAAACAGCTCGCGGATTGCGATTCTTGAAGACATAGCGGATCACACGAACTTGGGCGCCATCATTCGTTCGGCATCCGGGCTCGGCATTGATGCTGTATTACTGACTCCGAAGTGCGTCGATCCTTGGTACCGCCGAAGTGCGCGTGTATCCATGGGAACGGTTTTTGATCTTCCGTGGGTCCGGTTGGAAAGCTGGCCCGATGACATGGCTAAGCTCAAAGATCATGGCTATGAACTCTTGGCGATGGAACTGACCGACGATGCTGTGGCACTGAATGAAGTACAAATTAATCCAGGCCAGAAAATTGCCATGATCTTAGGCAACGAAGGCAGGGGAGTAACCCAGGAAGCATTGGATACCGTAGACCGCACGGTCATCATTCCGATGCATAGGGAAGTGGATTCACTGAACGTCGGTGCTGCTAGCGCTATTGCCTTCTGGCATCTGTGTTCCGCCCCACGTTAAACTGGTTCTCTTCTGCGGTAAATATGCGATAGGATGTAATGTCTGTGTGTTGCAGGTTCTTCACCGAACGTTGTACTACATGGCGAATTTCCGAGTAGGTAGCTGCTGGCAAAATCCAGTGGCCATAAACATGAAGGTGTATAGCTATGAAGGCTGATATCCATCCAAATTACGCCGCTGTGGTTTTCAACGACCTGGCTTCCGGCGAAAAGATCCTGACCCGTTCGACCGCAACTTCGGACAAGACCATCGAGTGGGAAGACGGCAACACTTACCCAGTGATTGACGTTGAAATCTCGGCTGCTTCGCACCCGTTCTACACCGGTAAGCAGCGCATCATGGACACCGCCGGTCGTGTCGAGCGCTTCAACGCCCGCTTCAAGGGCTTCGGCGGCAAGAAGTAATACTTCGCCCCTCGCAAGCTTTATGTGGCGTGTTTCCAGATTTCTGGAAACGCGCCACTGCTGCTTTAACAGCTTTCTTGAGCAGGACGCTGTGCAGTTCATGGCCACCAGACACGGCGATAGAATAAGAACATGATGCATCATGGTGAGTACAAGGTTGTCGGTGGAAAATTAGTCGTCGTTGATCTGGAATCAAATGACGGAACGATCACGGATGTATCACTGAATGGTGATTTTTTCTTAGAACCGGATGAGGCTTTAGAAGACCTCAATGAGGCGGTACGCGGTCTGCACACAGATGCCAGCCACAGCACCATTCGAGATGCTGTGACCAGCAATTTGCGCGAAGGCGCGGTGATGTTTGGTTTTGATGCCGACGCTGTCGCTCGTGTGGTGCGCCGTGCCCTGGGGCATGCAACCAAATGGGAAGATCACGAGTGGGAAATTCTCGGACCGGAAATCATTCCCATTACTGAACAAGTTGCCCTAGATGAGGTGCTTACTCGTCAAATTGCTAAGGGTCAGCGCAAACCAACCATTCGGTTCTGGGACTGGAACGAGGGCGCAGTAGTTATCGGGTCCTTCCAGTCACTGAAAAATGAAGTCGACATGGAACAGGCCGATGAATATGGTATTCAAGTAGTCCGTCGAATTTCCGGTGGTGGCGCCATGTTCATGGAAGCTGGCAACTGCATCACCTATTCACTGTATGCACCCGAATCCCTGGTGGATGGCATGAGCTTTGCAGATTCCTACCCATTCCTAGACGCATGGGTGATGGAAGCACTAGCGAATATCGGTCTCAAAGCTCACTACAAGCCACTCAACGACATCGCCACAGAAGCTGGGAAGATCGGCGGAGCCGCCCAAAAACGACTCGCTAACGGGGCAATGCTTCATCACGTCACGATGAGCTACGACATCGATGCTCAGAAAATGACCCAAGTCCTGCGCATTGGACGAGAGAAGATTTCAGACAAGGGAATCACTTCCGCGGTCAAGCGCGTCGATCCTCTAAAGTCTCAGACGGATCTTGGACGTATGGAGATCATCAACGTCATGATGGATACGTTTGCCCAACGTACTGGTGCCCAGCCGGCACAACTCGACGAAGAGACCCGCCAAACAGCTCGTGAACTGGCCGAAACTAAATTTGCTACGGATGAATGGACTGCTCGCGTTCCGTAGACGCGAATAACCGTTTAAACCAGTGAGTCTGCACAATGCAAGAACCATTGTGCAGACTCACTGGTTTAAAGGTCTGCTTACCGGCTGGTACGACTAAAAGCCTGTGCATTCAGCGAACGTTCTAGTTCGTCCCGCTCCTCCAAGAGAATTCGCTTCAGGGCGGTCGGTGCTTGAGCATTCTCCTCCAGCCAGGCACTAGCTGCAGCCAAGGCTTGGTTCTGCTCGATGGAACCGTCCAAGTCTTGATGGCCCGGGTAGAGCCCCTCGATGACACGTGTCGAAAACTCCATGCTCATGGTTTCAAAAACCGGGAGGATGGCAGCCCAGAACCGCGGTTCAAAAGGGGCCAACAAGGACGACGAACCCATGGCGAAGCCTAGCGCCGTGGCCGAGAGCGCATCATTGGATAGCTCGCCCTTCTCATCACGCGCCATCAGCACGGTGTCGAAGGCGTTTTCCTTCACCTCAGGAATGGGGCGAGCTGCTAAAGCAGTTCGCACAGCATTAAGCGCAATACTTGTTGGATTCTGCTTGGCAGCCTCGTGCATCTTGGTTTCGGCCTCGGTATCGAGCTTGCCAGCTGCGGCTAGAGCGATATAGGAGTTCCACAGCAGTTGTTCATCGACCGTGACTTGGTATTCGTTGGGTTGCTGACCAAGGAACGCCTCGATGACCTCACCGGCGACACCGGCTCTGGCCAAACGAGTCAAGGTGCGTGCAGTGGTGGTTTGCTGATCACTTCCTGGCTCAAATTTGGTCAGCCAACCGGTGAGCACGTCGGCTGCACTGGAACGTAACTCTGCACGCAATTCCGGTGCGACGTACTTGGAGATGGAGGTCACCAGTTGATCGGTCAGGACACCAAATACTCCCGCATCCGTCACGGTGTGTGCATGGGCGAGTAAGGCTTCGACGTAGCTTTGTGCATCCAACGTCGCCGAGCGAACTGCGTCCCACAACGAAGCCCAGCAGGTCGCGCGAGGCAAGGAATCGGATAAGCCGGAGAGGTTTTCCAACAACGTGGTACGTGACATCGGATCAAATTCAATCAGTGCATAGGTCTCATCGCCATCATTGGGAAGAATAAGATCCGGGACCTTATGCCCCACCAAGAAATCAAGTGCCACGGACTCTGTCACGAGTTCTACCTGGGATGATCCAGTGCGTACGAGCTGACCGTCACGCAAAGTGTAGGCCCCAACGCTGAGCACATGAGGACGCACAATAGGCTGCCCGGTCACAGGATCAGTACCGAACTGCGATAGCTGGGCTTGGGTGATGATGCCCTGGTCATCGGTGCTGTAGGTAACCTTGAGCTTTGGGACACCGCTGGTTTTCAACCAGGCATCGGCCCATTGACGCATGTCTCGTCCACTAGCGGTTTCCAACGCCTGCAAGAAGTCTTCCAGAGACGTGTTGGAATAGGCGTGCTTGCGGAAGTAGGAACGTGCAGCATCGCGGAATGCGTCCGCTCCGACGAAGGCTGCGAGCTGTTTGAGTACGCTGGCGCCCTTGGCGTAAGTAATGCCGTCGAAGTTTTGATCTGCGGCGAGCAGATCAGGAATGTCTGCAACAATTGGATGTGTGGTGGGCATCTGGTCTGCGACATAAGCCCAGGCTTTTCGGCGGGCAGCAAAGGTTGTCCACGCGGTGGTGAAGTCCGTGGCTTCATCGTTGGCCAGGGTGCCAATGTAGTCGGCGAAAGATTCTTTGAGCCACAGATCATCCCACCACTTCATGGTGACCAGATCGCCGAACCACATATGCGCCATCTCGTGCATGAGGGTGTTGCCGCGTTGCTCGTACTGGCCTTCGGTGGCGTGAGAGGTAAACACATAGCGTTCAGTGAAGGTCACTAGCCCTGGGTTTTCCATGGCGCCGAGGTTGTATTCGGGAACGAAGGCCGAATCATACTTGCCCCATGGGTAGGGGTAGTCGAAGAGTTCGTGGAAGTAATTCAGTCCGCGGCTGGTGAGGTCCAGAATTTCTGGGCCGTCAAAGTGCTCGGCCAACGAAGCACGGCAGGTCGCGGCAAGTTCAATAACAAGCTGTTCACCGTCCGGTAGTTCTTGAATATGCTCGCCACGTTCCACATGATAAGGACCGGCCAGGACCGCGGTGATGTAACTGGAGATTGGTGGGGTGGGGGAGCAAGTTACCGTTTTTGTGCCATTGTCGTGGAAGACTTCGTCCACGATTGGCTGATTGCTGGCCAAGTGCCAGCCCGAGGGGCCGGTGAGGGTGAAGCGGTAGCTGGTTTTGAGGTCCGGTTGTTCAAAGCAGGCGAAAACACGTCGTGCCTCTGAAGGTTCGAACTGGGTGTAGAGATAGGTCTCGCCATCTTGTGGGTCAACAAAGCGGTGTAGTCCTTCGCCAGAGCGAGAGTACAGGGCATGGCCGGTGACCGTGACGGTGTTCGGTGCATCAGTGAGCAGGTTATCGAGGTAGATCCGTGAGTCGAGGACCGCGGCTGATAGGTCAATGGCGGTGCCATTGACCAATACTTCTTCTACGGATTCGTGGATGAAGTCGATGAAGGTCTCGGTGCATGCGGATGAAAAATTCAGCGTCGTCACCGAGGTGTAGCTGGTCGCAGAGAATTGCGTGGCATTGGTCAGATCAAGCTGGACTTCTGCAGAGTGCCAGGTGATATTTTCGGCGCGCCAAGCCGCTTCATCGCGTCTTAGATTTTCATTTGGTGCATAACGTTCTAGAGTGTCCACCATCCCAGCTTAGCTGTGAAATGAATGTTTGAGACCTGCGAAGGCGAACTAATTTGCTTTCGCGTCATGCTCCAACCGACGCTTCTCCAATAGTGCGCGGATCCCTTGGAAGTGCTCAGAAATCAATTTACGTGCCGTGTCGACGTCGCGATCTTTAACGGCATTAAGGATGTCTCGGTGATCCTGTGCAGTTTTTACAGGGTGGGTGACGGCTAGATCTGGATCGATAGCTGAATAAATGGTGCGGTAAACATCCCAGAAGACCCCGAGAAGGTTCGTCAATAATTGGTTGTCCAACGGTTCAAAGAGGATCCGGTGGAAGGCCTTGTCTTCCTCGACAAAGGTCTCATTGCGGGCTGCCCGCTCTTCCATCGCTACGACGACTTTTTCCAAGGCTTCTAGGTGCTCTTCGGTGACTGCACGGATGGCAAGTCCAATGAGTCCGGTTTCTAGAGCTTGGCGCACATCGACCAGTTCGGTAGCTTCGTGACCGTGATGACGCAGCGACATCTGTCCACGGAATGCTAGCGATTCATGCAGGGCATTGAGGTTCTCTTTGGCAACGAACATTCCAAAGCCGTGACGGGTATCAACGATCCCTAAGGCCTGAAGTACCTTGACCGCTTCGCGTAGAGAATTGCGTCCGACCCCGAGTTCCGCCATCAGTTCTTGTTCTGTAGGCAGGGGATCGCCAGGTAGTAGACCACGTTCGAGAATCAATGACGTGATGTCGTTGGTGAGGGCGTGAAGCCTAGCGCGGGCGTCTGAGCGGCGGGTGGGTAGGGTGCTCAAGGGAACCTCCGATTTCCTTAGCGACAAATTATTTTTGTGAGCCAGTTGACCATATGGTGTGTTGCCTATTACAGTCTAAACCATAGATAGGACATCCTACGTCCTACAATATACGTTTTTACCCTTGGAGGTGGCACCGATGGCTCTAAAAGAAGTAGCCAATAAGCCCTTTGCACGCCGTAATTTCCTGAAGATCACCGGAATGGTCGGCGCAGCAGCAGCGTTTTCTGCCAGCTTGTCGGCATGTTCTTCGGACTCATCAACCACCGGAGGCAGCACTGGCGCTGGAACCGGCACCATTGAGGCCGGCATTTCCTACGCACTGTCCACCGGATTTGATCCTATGACTTCTTCCGGTGCGACCCCCTATGCAGCGAACATGCATATCTTCGAAGGACTCGTAGACCTTCACCCAGCAACTCGTGAGCCATACCTGGCCCTAGCAGCCGCTGAACCAAAACAGGTCGATGACACCACCTGGGAAGTTGAACTTCGTGAGGGCGCAAAATTCCACAACGGAGAGGCCGTCACTGTCAAGGATGTGGTCTACTCCTTCGAGCGTGTACTCGATACCAAGAATGCGTCCCTGTTCGCACAGTTCATCCCATTCATCAAGTCGGTCAAGGCTAAGGGCGATAACGCTGTTACCTTTACCCTGAACTACGCCTTCCCACTGTTCGCCACACGAATTTCCGTGGTGAAGATCGTTCCACAGGCACTGGCATCCAAGGATCAGGCTGGATTCGATGCTTCTCCAATCGGTTCCGGCCCTTACAAGTTCGTCTCGGCCACCAAGGATGACAAGATCGTCTTTGAGAAGTTCGAAGACTACAACGGTAAGTACCCAGCCGCTGCCAGCGGAATGACCTGGTACCTACTTTCCGATGCGGCAGCACGCGTGACCGCGATGGAATCCGGCCGTGTACAGGCTATCGAAGATGTTCCATACCTGGACATGGACCGCCTGGAATCCAAGGCAACCGTCAAGACTGCGGACTCCTTCGGCTTGCTGTTCTTGATGTTCAACTGCTCGCAGAAGCCTTTTAATGATCCGAAGGTACGCCAGGCATTGCACTACGCCTTGGATACCGACTCCATCATTAACACCGCACTCTTGGGCAATGCGAAGGCTGCAACTTCCTACGTACAGGAAAGCCACCCTCAGTACATCAAGGCAGGCACCGTCTACACCCACGATGCCGATAAGGCAGCAGCCCTGCTGAAAGAAGCCGGCGTTGACTCCCTTGAATTTGAACTGCTGACCACCGACACCTCGTGGGTCAAGGACATTGCCCCACTGCTTCTGGAATCGTGGAACAAGCTTCCAGGGGTCAAGGTCACCATGAAGAACCTGCAGTCCGGAGCGTTGTACACCGATAACGTCGACAGCGGAAAGTTCACCGTTGTTGCAGCCCCCGGTGACCCATCGGTCTTCGGCAATGACCTTGATCTGCTGATGAGCTGGTTCTACCGTGGCGATGTTTGGCCTAAGACCCGATTCCGCTGGAATGACACCGCCGAGTACAAGGAACTGCAAAAGCAGCTTGACGCAGCGGTGAAAACCGAAGACGAGAACAAGGCCATGGAAGCCTGGGGCAAGGCAATCAACATCGTGGCAGAGCAAGCGCCACTGTACCCAATCCTGCACCGCAAGTTGCCTTCGGCTTGGGACGAAAATGCGTTGGATGGCTTCCAGCCATTGCCAACCACCGGATTGTCCTTCGTGGGCGTAGGGCGCAAAGCCTAACCGTGGTTAGTTTCCGGTTCGCACCAATAGCTCATTGGTGCGAACCGGAGAACACCGATACTTTAATCTGCATGCTTCGAACTGCACATTCTGAACAGCACATTTTGAACTGCACACTTCGATAATCAACGGAGTTAATTCATGGGGAATTTCCTCAACTTACTCTTACGCCGCTTGGCCGCACTGCCCGTGATGATCTTGGGCATCTCGGCCATGGTCTTCATCATCATGAAACTCGCTCCCGGTGATGAAGCTACCAATGCACTGGGCGAAAGCGCCTCAGAAGCGGCCAAAGAAGCCTACCGCGCAGAACGCGGACTGAATGATCCGTTGATCATCCAGTACTTCAAATTTATTGGTCAGCTGATTCGCCTGGACTTCGGTGTCACCACACCACCAGCCCAATCAGTCTCCGAAATGATCAGCAAGGCGTTCCCACTGACCTTGCAACTAACCTTCCTCGGAGTGATCATTGCCGTCATTATTTCCCTCGCATTCGGCCTGCTCGGCGCGCTCTACCGCGACAAGTGGCCCGACCAAATCGTCCGCATCTTCTCCATCGCCGCCATTGCAACACCATCCTTCTGGCTGGGTATCTTGCTGATTCAGTGGTTTGCACTGGGCAGCAACCCAATCTTCCCCTCCGGCGGTGCAGCACCGGCCGGCTCGGGGCTTGGCAGCTGGTTCATGCACATGTTGCTTCCTGCCTTGGCATTGGCCATCCCGGTATCCGCTTCACTGACTCGCGTGGTGCGTACCTCGATGGTAGAAGAACTGGACCGCGACTATGTTCGAACCGCTATCGGCAACGGCGTGCCACGTGGTGAAGTCATTTCACGCAACGTCCTGCGTAACGCCCTAGTCACCCCGGTGACGGTTTTGGGTCTGCGCATCGGCTACCTGCTCGGCGGCGCCGTGGTGATCGAAATGATCTTCTCACTGCCTGGCATGGGCCAGCTGATCATGAATGGCATCACCAATAAGGACACCAGCCTGGTTCAGGGCGTGACCTTGACTATCGCGATGACCTTCGTTCTGGTGAACATCGTTGTCGACCTGCTCTACTTGCTGATCAACCCACGTATTAGGACGGTGTAGCGATGACCATCATGGCTCCACGTAACAACTTGGTCAATCGACTCTCTGCCGGCGGTGCACGTTTTAAGGCGTTGCCCCTGGGTTCAAAAATTGCTCTGGCCTTCCTGGTCATCATCGCGATCTTGGCAGCCTTCGCGCCATTGATTGCACCACATGATCCACTCGCCACGGGCATTCCAGCTCAAAAGCCCGGTGCCGAGCACTTCTTCGGCACCGACCGATTGGGTCGCGACATCTACTCGCGCCTACTCTACGGTGCTCAAGCCTCGCTGATCGTCGGCCTAGGATCCGTTGCCCTGGCCCTGGTCTTAGGCGGACTGCTCGGCGCACTGGCCGCAACCAGCGCCAAGTGGGCGAATGAAACCATCATGCGCATTATGGACATGGTGATGGCCTTCCCAGGTATCGCACTGGCCGCCGCGTTGCTGGCCTCGCTGGGGAACACTCTTCCGGTGATCATCTTGTCGATCGCCATTATCTACACCCCACAGATCGCCCGTGTGGTCCGCGCCAATGTGTTGGCTCAGTGGGGAGAAGACTATGTTCGTGCTGAACGTGTGATTGGTGCCGGACGCTTCTTCATCCTCATCACCCACGTGGTACGTAACTGCGCCGCACCGGTGCTGGTCTTCGCCACCGTGATGGTTGCCGACGCGATTATCCTTGAAGCTTCGCTGTCCTTCCTCGGCGCAGGCATCCAGGACCCAGCACCAAGCTGGGGCAACGTGATCTCCTATGGCCGCAACCTGGTCCTGAACGGTGCCTGGTGGGCTACCACCTTCGCTGGCCTGGTAATCCTGCTGACCGTGCTGGCCCTGAACATCCTGGCCGAAGGCATGACCGACGCCCTGGTGAACACCAAGGGTTCTGGCGCAAATCGTGGCGGTTCAGCAAATGCGGCCGCCAAGGCTAAGCCAAGCATGGATCCAGCCGATGCCCACCGACTGCGCGAAGAACTTGATCTGCTCTCCGTTGCCGAGACCAAGCGCAGCGACCGTCTGGTCCTGGATACCAGCAATGGTGAGCCGCGTACGATTCTTGAAGTCAAGAACCTCTCCATTCGCTTCCCGGAGCGTTACGGTCAAACCCCGATCGTGCAGAATGTTTCATTCTCGGTGCGTGAAGGTGAAACCATGGCACTGGTGGGCGAATCTGGTTGTGGCAAGTCCATTACCTCACTGGCCATCATGGGTCTGCTAGGTCCTAGTGCCAAGCTCTCGGGCTCGATCACCTTTGATGGTAAGGAACTGCTGCCAGCCACCGCAGATGGTGGCACGCTAGCCGGCGATGACAAGGTGTACAAGGGCCTGCGCGGTGAACAGATCGCCATGGTGTACCAAGATGCACTCTCCAGCCTGAACCCTTCCATGCTGGTCGGTGACCAGCTGCGACAGCTCACCCGCCGCGGCGGACGTAAGAGCCCCGAAGAACTGCTCACCCTGGTCAAGCTTGATGCCAAGCGCACCATGCGTTCCTACCCACACGAGCTTTCCGGTGGACAGCGTCAGCGCGTATTGATCGCCATGGCTCTTTCCCGTAGCCCCAAACTGGTGGTCTGTGATGAGCCGACCACAGCCTTGGACGTGACGGTGCAGAAGCAGGTAGTTGACCTACTCAACGAACTACGTGAACAACTGGGCTTCGCCATGGTCTTCGTATCGCATGACCTGGCGCTGGTCGCCTCACTGGCCCACCGCGTCACCGTCATGTACGCAGGACAGGTCGTGGAATCCGGACCAATTAGCCAGGTACTAGCTAATCCGCACCACGAATACACCCGGGGCCTACTCGGCGCGGTGCTCTCCATCGAGTCCCAGGCTCAGCGACTGCACCAGATCCCAGGCACCGTGCCAAGTCCCTATGACTTTGCCACCGGTGACCGATTTGCTGAGCGCTCACTGCGCGAGGACGCTGACCCACAGCAGCATTTGTCCTTCGTCCCAGTAGCACCTGGAAGTGAGCACCGTTGGGCTAGCCACCTAGAGCCGGCCGAGAACCACAACACCGCACAGGCAGGAGCAGCAAAATGAGCGAAGCACCAGTCATTGAACTGCGCGATATCCACGTCCACCACAAAATCCGTGGCGGAAAACTCTTCAGCCCACGGATCATCAAGGCCGTGAACGGCGTGAACTTTGAAGTTCACCGCGGTGAAACTGTGGGAATCGTGGGCGAATCCGGTTGTGGCAAGTCGACCCTGGCTTCGGTCTTAGTCGGTTTGCAAGAACCAACCAGCGGTCAGGTCTTGTTTAACGGCGCTACCGTGGGCAAACGTAATGCCTCAGCCCGCAAGGAATTTGGACGCTCTGTGGGTGTGGTCTTCCAGGATCCTGCCACCGCGCTGAACCCTCGCATGACCATCATGGATACCCTCACCGACCCACTGCGGGTGCACGGCATCGGCAATGACAAATCACGTCAGACTAAGGCCCTGGACCTCTTGAACGTGGTGGGTTTGCCGCCTTCGGCAGCCTCAGCACTACCTAGCCAGGTCTCCGGAGGTCAGCGTCAGCGTGTGGCCATCGCTCGCGCCCTGGCCTTGGAGCCAGACGTGATCGTCGCCGATGAACCGACCAGCGCCTTGGACGTGTCGGTGCGTGCTCAGGTGTTAAACCTGCTGACCGACCTGAAAACAGAACTGAACTTGGCCATGGTCTTCATTTCCCATGACATTCAAACCGTGCGCTACGTCTCAGACGTCATTTGCGTGATGAATGCCGGACAAATCGTGGAACGCGGCACCGCCGCCCAAGTTTTTGACGCACCGACCAACGACTACACCCGCACCCTGCTGGGCGCAGCTCCGGCCCTCCTAGAACACTAAAATTCACCGCCTGCAACTACAGGCACCAAACAAAGGACCCGATTTTCGTGACTAACCAGAATAACCCTAAGTACACCGGCGTCATCCCACCGGTGCTGACCCCACGCACCGCTGAGGGCACCATCGATACTGTTGGCTTGGACGCCATCGTTGAGCACCTGATCAACGGGGGAGTGAGTGGCCTGTTCGTGCTCGGTTCCTCGGGTGAAGTTCCTTACCTGACCACCGCGGAACGAGATGCAGTGCTCAGCCAGATCGTTGCCATCAATGCCGGTCGTGTGCCAGTACTGGTCGGTGCCTGCGAGCAGACCACCGCGCGTGTCATCGACGAGGGTGCACGACTGATCGGCCTGGGCGCTGACGCACTGGTAGTGACCACACCGTTCTACGCCATCTCTAATGGTCCAGAGATCGAAGCGCACTTCACCGCTATTCACGATGCACTGAAGGTTGATATCTTCGCCTACGACGTACCGGTACGTACCCACCACAAGCTTCCGGTGGACGTCGCAGTGCGCCTGGCCGAATCAGGTGCCATCGTTGGTGTGAAGGACTCTTCAGGTGATGACGTGTCCTTCCGTCAGCTGCTGCTGGCCACCAAGCACGTGCCGGGCTTCTCGGTCTTCACCGGCCACGAGGTAGTTGTTGACGGCGCGCTACTGGGCGGCGCCCATGGTGTGGTCCCAGGTCTGGGCAATGTTGATCCAGCCGGCTACCGTCGCCTCTTTGACTTGGCCCAGCAGGGCGAGTGGGCGCAGGCAGCAGCTGAACAGGATCGTTTGGCGCGAGTCTTTGACATCGTCCACACCCCAGATTCTTCGCGAGTCTCCCCAGGTGCAGCTGGCTTGGGTGCCTTCAAGACCGCACTGGTTGAGCTCGGGGTCATTGCCTCGAACACGATGAGTGCACCGATGGTGAGCCTCAACGAGGCCGAAGCCGCACAGATCCGTGAGATCCTCGCCGAAACTGGCCTGCTGGCTGTGGCAGCTAAGTAGGCTCAACGCTCGTGCAAGACAACTTACGAGGCACCGGCGAGGTGCTGGCTTTAGACATTGGCGGCACGAAGATCGCCGGTGCCCTCGTGCGCGCAGATGGCAGTATCCCGGCGCGGGCTCAACGGCCCACGCCGGCTACGGCTGGCTCAAAGGCCATGATTAACTCGATGCTTGAAGTCATCGCCGAGATTCTGGACAGCGGTACCTTCAGACCCGAAGGTCTGGGACTGGGATCTGCCGGGGTGATCGATCCGCGAACGGCGAAGGTATTATCGGCCACCGACACGATCTTGGGATGGGCAGGCACCGATCTCGCAGGACAGCTTGGCACCCGCACCGGGCTGGAAGTGCGCGCGGTGAATGATGTGCACGCCCACGGTTTGGGTGAAGCCCGCTTTGGTGCCGGAGTTGGCTCCAGCGACATGTTGCTGATTGCCGTGGGCACCGGCATCGGTGGAGCCTACCTGCATCATGGACAATTGGTTTCCGGGAGTCATCATGTGGCCGGGCACACCGGGCACATCGACTCGGTCTACGCCTTCGGACTTCCTTGCTCCTGCGGGCGCACCGCCCATGTGGAAGCCATCGGTTCGGGGCCGGCCATTTACTGGCATTACCAGCGGCTTGCTAACAACCCAACGGTGAAGAACACCCGCGAGGTGGCCCAACTGGCCCAAGCCGGAGACGAGCATGCGCACACCGCACTGAGTATCGGCGGCATGGCCGTAGGCTCTGCGGCCGCTTCCTTGGCGAATGTACTTGATCCGCAGACTCTGGTTCTGGCCGGAGGCATGGCAGAAGCCGGTCCCATCTGGTGGGAGGCGGTACATGCGGGCTTCGTTGCCAGTGCTATCGACGCGTTGGCGCAAACCCCATTACTGCCCGCAACATTAGGTACGGATGCAGCACTACTCGGGGCCGCTAGCCTGTTCTGGAACGAAGAATTTGAGGAGAACGTAAATGTTGCTTAACGCAGCTGAACTCGAAGCACTGCGTGGCGGGCTGATTGTATCGGCCCAGGCTTATCCGGGTGAGCCCATGCGTACCCCGCAAACGATGGCACAGGTGGCAGCCTCGGCAGAGATTGGTGGCGCAGTTGCTGTGCGAGTACAGGGCACAGCTGATATTCAGTTCACCCGCAGTGCCGTTCAGGTACCGGTGATCGGATTATTCAAGGATGGTCATGACGGCGTCTTTATCACCCCGACCATTCACCACGCATTGGCCGTCGCCCAGGCAGGGGCACATATCGTTGCTTTAGATGGAACTCGGCGTGCTCGTCCAGACGGAAAGACGCTGGCCGAAACCATCGAAGCGGTCCATGAACGCAGTGCTGCGCTGGTCATGGCAGACTGTGGATCTTTGGATGATGCGTTAGCTGCAGCCGAAGCTGGTGCCGACTTGATTGGGACGACTCTGGCTGGATATACCGGAGAACGCGAGAAGACCGACGGACCAGATATCCAATTGCTAGAGCAGATTGTCGCCAGCACTCTGGGGCTACCGTTGATTGCCGAAGGCAGGATTCATACCCCAGCCCAGGCTCGATCAGCATTGGATGCCGGAGCATTTGCCGTCGTGGTAGGCACCGCCATTACTCATCCGGCCAGCATTACCGGATGGTTTGATGCGGCCTTGCGGGCTTGAGTTTTCCTTAGGCAACTGTTCTGACCTAGGGTTAAAAGCTGTACCCCGCAATTCATGAGTATCGGAGCAAGCCAGTGGACACTTTCATCAAGGGACCTTCCAAGCGAGACGTCGCCGGAATGAAAGCTGCCTTTGGCGCTATCGAAGCGTCCGAAGTCATCTCGGTGTTGTATAAAACTGCACGGTTTGGAAACTTCTTGGTCACCGGAACCGCGCACACTACGGTTTTGGACGATGTCATGGTCGGTGGGCTTAATGCTGCGGCCGCTAAAAAGAAGGCCAAAGCCAGTGATGGTTCCGAAGTGATGCAACGTCAACCAGATAAGGATGTTAGGGCTTTCCCGGCTGAATTTGAAGGGGAATTTTCGCCGCAGGAAACTGAAGTTTCGCAGCTTTCGCATGGTGACCTGGTGGTGGCATCCTTCAGTCAAGAGCCTTACGGTGACTTCGTGATTACCGGTGTGGTGACCGAAGCTGAAAACGATCGTTCCTACCTGATGGTTGGTCCCTGGATCCTGCAGACCGGTGAGGGCCAGGCTCCACGCTTGCTCAATGTTCAACTGGTTGCAGGCCAGGGAACTCACGTTGCCCCAGTACCTACTCGTCGTGGCTTGGTCGAGGTGGACGGACTAGCCTAATAACCTACGTGGCGCAGGGCTTGGCCCAGAATCCGACCGGCCTCATCAAAGGCTCCAGGATTTGGTCCGGAGTAGTTCAACCGCAGGTATTTGCCTGATTCTTCGGCGGGGAACCAACTGGCTCCTGGTGCTATGGCGAGTTTGCGAGTTTCGCACTCTCGTTCTAAGCGAAGTAAGTCAATCCCATCGGGAAGCTGTACCCATAGGTTCAGTCCTCCCGGTGGGATTTGCTGTAAATGGGCCTCAGGAACATGCTGGGTGAGCGAATCGATCAGCAGATCTCTTCGGTTGTTCAACTGTTGGCGTAACGACTTGATGTGGGTCTTCCATCCGGGCTGCGAGACCACATCCAAGGCCACTGCTTGCAGTGGCCCGCTGACATACATGGATTGGGCTTGATGATCAGCCAAAATTCGTTCGCGCGCTGGCCCACGAGCAATAAGCCCTGCAACTCGTACCGCTGGGGAGAGGCTCTTGGTCAGCGAACGTAGGTACAGCACGTGGCCGTGATCTTCACGGGCAGCTAATGGTGATGAATCACTGCTGATGCCAAAATCTTTGGCCCAGTCATCTTCAATAAGGAACGCTCCACGAGCTTTCACGATCTTCAGGACGCGCTCGGATACCTCGGGGCTCCACTGCGCCCCGGTGGGGTTGGCAAAATTGGGATGCGCATAGAAGGCGCGTGCACCGGTACGTTCGAAGGCACGGTCTAGTTCCATGGTATCGGGACCTTGAGGGCCACCCGGGATGGGTACAAGGGTGACTCCAACTTGTGCTGCGGCCAGGATAGCGCCCCAGTAAGTTGGTGATTCAATGAGCATCGGCTGCCCTTCGCCCACCAGTGCGCGAAAGATTGATCCTAATCCGCTTTGGCTTCCTGGAAGGATGATCACATCTCTTGCACTGGGCGCGCTGAGCCCTGGAAGCATATGTTCGGCAAGCTCAGCGGCAAACCAAGTTTGAAGTGCCGGTAGCCCGGCTGCATCAGTGCGTTGCAGGACGGACTCACTTCGGGCCACCCGGCTAAAAGCCGACTTCACCAATCGTTCTGGCAATAATTCCCGGTCAGGATATCCCGAGTGCAGTGATATGAAGTCGTTGGGTAGAGTTCGTTGGCTGGGATGGATCTCGGGTAATTTTTGTCGGGGCGTACCCAAGGCGGCCGTTTGCCAACTGAAGTCTTGAGGGCGGGTGACGGGAACTTGGCGGACAAAAGTGCCGATGCCTGGACGGGACTCGATGAGTCCTTGCGCGATCAGTGATCGCAAGGCTTTTTGTACAGTGACCGGACTTAGCGCGTGTTCAGCGACCAGTTGACGAGTAGATGGCAGTTGAGTTCCTGCAGGAGCCCGGGAAATCCAGTTGCGAAGTATCAAAACTAGATTCTCACTGCTACTGTTAATCATGAAACTAGATAGTACCGCTACTCAATTGAAACACCAACCGCTACTGACCCCTAGAGCAGGATTGCTCTGGGGACTGCTCGGAGTGAGTGCCTTCTCCTTCACGGTTCCGTTCACTCGGGTTGCCGTAGCTCAGGGCGGCATGGATCCTGTATTCGTCGGTGCGGGACGGGCAGTCATTGCAGCGGTCTTCGCCGCACTCGCGTTGCTCATCACCAAACAACAACGTCCCAGCGCACGACAATGGCAGCGCCTAGCAGTAGTAGCTTCCGGAGTTGTTGCAGGGTTCCCTTTGTTGACTTCGTTCGCGCTCACAACCGTTCCAGCAAGCCACGGCGCGGTGGTGATCGCCATACTTCCTGCAGCGACAGCAGTCGCATCGGTAATTCGCACGAAGGAACGCACCCGGTTTTCATTTTGGTGTGCGGCCATTCTTGGGTCGCTGGTAGCAGTGGCATTTGCCGTGATCAGCGGCGGTGGATTCTCCGGAATTCATCTATCAGACCTACTGCTGGTCATTGCCGTGGTCGTGTGCGGAATTGGCTATGCCGAAGGTGGATTGCTTGCCCGCGAATTAGGGGCATGGCAAACAATTTCGTGGGCGTTGGTATTGGCTTTTCCGCTGATGCTCTTGTTGACGCTGATCAGCATTGGTCATCAACTCCCTAGTGGTACCCCGGCAGCCTGGGGTTCTTTTGTGTATTTGGGTGTTGTCAGTATGTTCTTAGGATTTGTCGCGTGGTACCGCGGACTTGCTATCGGTCCTATGGCTCTGGTCAGTCAAGTGCAGCTGGTGCAACCGGTGCTCAGCATTGGGTGGGCGGCACTTATATTGGGTGAAGATATCGGTTGGAGCACCGTAGCCGGGGGACTGGCTGTGATTATCTGCGCTTTGCTCGCCATACGTTCCAGAAACTCATCCCCACGCTTTGCTCCAGCAGAGATCAACACATCTTTGTCGAGTTAAACCCAACCATCGTACAGAATGAAAATACTCATTCCAGGAAGGATTATTGTGAAGAAATTTGTTGGCTTGAGCGCTTTTCCACTCACTCCTTTGTTTCAAGATCAGGTGGACGAGTCAGCGCTCATTGGGTTGGTGAAGCGTCTACGTTGTGCCGGCGTAGATTCGATTGCGGTGCTGGGTTCCACCGGTTCCTATATGTATTTGAACCGATCTGAAAGAGCGCGAGTCGCTCAACTGGCGGTAGAACACGCCGCTAATGTGCCGGTCATCGTTGGTGTTGGCGCGATGCGCACTTCCCAAGTCCTCGAACACATTGATGATGCAGTTGCAGCCGGCGCCAAAGGATTACTACTAGCTCCAGTTGGGTATCAAAAATTAGGTGACCAAGAGGTTTTGGATCTGTTTCGAGCCGCCACCGAACACAGTGATTTGCCGGTCATCGTCTATGACAACCCGGGAACAACGCACTTTACTTTCAGCAATGATTTGTACGCGCGGATTGCGCAAATACCGGGAATCGCGTCGATCAAAATTCCTGGAGTACCCGAGGACCCGATCAAAGCGAAGGAGCATGTAGATGCGATTCGCCGTATCCTGCCGCCACACGTGAGCATTGGTGTTTCAGGGGACTCTTCCGGAGCAGCGGGGCTGATCGCCGGCTGCGACGCGTGGTACACGGCGGTTGGTGGAACGATTCCTCAGCCCATGTTGGAGATCACCCGGGCAGCCCAATCCGGGGATGCTCTGCGTGCCGTAGAAATTTCGCAGTCGCTTGAACCGCTGTGGTCTTTATTTTCAAAGTTCGGCGGAAGCTTGCGGATCAGCGCTGCCATTGCTGAGTACTTTGAGTTAGTTGAAGCTAACTGTTTGCCCCTACCTGTCCAAGGTTTAAACTCCGAGCAGCGCGAAGAGCTGGTCAAGGTATTAGGTCAGCTCGGACTTGATGAAAAACTGGGGCATCAAGCGAATACTGGGAAATAACTCAAGCTTTTATCAATAGTCATAGAGACTAGTGGCAATCTGCCACACTCGTTGTTTAGGGTCATCTGCGCTATGCGCTGAGTCGAAACAAAAGGGTAAGGGTCATGGGACGGATCAAGCGGTTTGATCACATCGGAATTACCGTAGCGAATCTTGAAGAAGCCACCAGCTTCTTTGAGGCATTAGGCCTGTACGTTGAGGGGCGAGCCGATGGGATTGAAGGCGAGTTTCTGGAGACCGTCTGCGGTATCCCTGAGTCGCGGACAAACATCGTGATGCTCAAGGCCGAAGGCAGTGATGTCGGCATTGAACTTTCCAGCTTCGAAAAACCGGAACACGGACCGGGCCAGCCTGAAGCCATGGCCAATGAATTAGGTCTTCGCTCTTTAGCGTTTGAAGTTGATGATCTACGAGCCACCGTGGATGAGCTGGGAGAGAAAGGTTATGGCCTGATCGGGGGAATCGGTGAATACGAAGGAGTCTGGGCCATGGCCTATGTTCGAGGTCCCGAAGGACTCATCGTTGCGCTGGCTCAGCGTCTTTAGAACGTCGGAAAATTAGAAAATGACGATAAATGAGAAAGTGGTGTCCGATAACCCTCGAAGGTATCGGACACCACTTTCTATTGGTTAAGCTGAGGCCTTCTTCAAAGCCTTCTCGCTGATGGGGGCGTTGTCACTAGCACGTAGCTTGCGGAAGTACTCCATGGCTTCGTCCTGGCGTTCTGCCTCATTTCCACTGGAAATATCAGCCCGCAGGTGATCCTGGGTGTAACCGAAGGCATCTACAAGATCCTGCGCGTGTGGGCGCAAGCGAGCCAGCAACCGGTTGAGGTAACCAGGAAGCGTACGTGCTCGCTGCATCGACAGGTGACCATTGGCCAAGAACCAACCCAGATCATCTTCAATCAAGGACAGCGCGAAGACATCGCGCAACCAAGTCAGAACCTCGGCGGTTACTGGGTCCGAAACCTTCTCAAGGGCGGCCGTGAAGGCTTCCCAGCGCAGCAGCTGACCGTGATCGCGAGCCGCCGAGATGAGCAGTTCTTGGTTGTCGTTGAAGGCCTGCGCCGACTTGGCCGGATTCTTGCCAGCTGCACGAAGTGCGTTAGCTACTTCGGCCACCTTGGCGTTGATTCGATCAGTGAACAGTGCACGCTGATTCGCTGGATCCTTGAAGAAGTTGGCGCTCTTGCGCTCATCAGATACGTCAGCGAATGCCTGACCTACACTACGCAGACCGGAACGGTGCAAGGCAGTGTTACCAACCTGCTTGGCCGCGTACAGTGCCATCGCTCCGGTATCCAGCTTGCGGAATTCTGCAGCGTAATCGGTGAGCAGTCGCTTACCGACCAGCTGCAACAACACGTTGTTGTCGCCTTCGAAGGTGACGTAGATGTCGAGGTCCTGGTACAGCTGGGTGAATCGGTTCTTGGCAATGAATCCGGCGCCGCCGCAGGCTTCACGGCATTCCTGAAGCGTGTCCAGTGCATCCCAGGTGCTCAGAGGCTTCAAAGCTGCGGCAAGAGTTTCTAGGTCTTGGCGGTCATCGTCGCTGTCGGCACGTCCGGAGAAGACTGCATCAAATTTGTCGAGCAGTCCATCATGCGCGAAGGACGAGGCGTAGGTGCGTGCTAGGCGAGTAATCAAACGACGCTGGTGACGCTGGTAGTCCAACAAGGTGGTTTCCTCGGTATCCGAGGTGGAGTTGAACTGTCGGCGCTGGTTGCCGTAGGTTACCGCAATCTGCAGACCAATCTTTGCTGCGCTGGTTGATGCACCATCAAGGGAGACGCGTCCCTGTACCAGGGTGCCGAGCATCGTGAAGAAGCGACGGCCCGGTGAAGGGATGGGGGAGCTGTAGGTGCCGTCGGCCGCCACATCGCCGTAGCGGTTCAGCAGGTTGGTACGTGGTACGCGAACATTGTTGAAGTGCAAGCGGCCGTTGTCGATGCCGTTCAAGCCACCCTTAAGTCCGTCGTCTTCTCCGCCGACGCCGGGGAAGAAATCACCTGCCTCGTCGCGAATGGGGACATAGAAGCAGTGAACACCGTGGTTGACGCCCTTGGTGATCAATTGGGCGAAGACCGTGGCTGCCTTGCCATGCAATGCGGCGTTACCCAAGTATTCCTTCCACGCTGCCTTGAATGGAGTGTGGATGATGAACTCTTCGCTGTCCTCATCGTAGGTAGCGGTGGTTGCTACGGCTGCAACGTCCGAGCCGTGACCAATCTCGGTCATCGCGAAGGCGCCTGGGGTCTCCAAGCTCATGGCTGATGGCAACCACTTGGCGTGGTGTTCTTCAGTGCCCAGGTGCAGGATGGCACCGGCAAATAGGCCCCATTGAACGCCGGCCTTGATCTGTAGTGATGGGTCGGCTGCTACGAGCTCTTCAAAAGTCGCAATGGATCCACCGTGATCATCGTGTCCGCCAAATTTGGTGGGGAAAGCACGCTGTACGGCATCTTCTTCAACCAGAATGCCCAGCTGACTCAGGACTCGTGCACGCTGCTCATCCATACCCAGCAGTGGGTCGCGCTGAAGTTCAGGGCGGGCTGCGCGAGCGCGTGAGACTTTACGCAGCTCTGCGTAAGGGCCGAGCAGCTGTTCGGCCAGATCAGTGACGTTGATGCGGTTCTCGCTCATGACGTGCCTTTCATTGTTGATTGAGTCGGTAGTAGTGGCGTGGTGGTTTATGGGTTAGTTGTTTCGGAGATCGAAGCGATGCCGTAGGCTAACCAGTTGGTGATTTCCTGGGCCATCGTTTCGAGGCTCGGCTTTGAATCTGAGTCAGGTTGGCGTAGCCATTGCTCACCTGCGGCGCGGACCATGCCAAGGGCAGCACGTGGCCAAAAACCGAGTGCGGCTGCGGTGGCGTTCTGGTCGTAGAGCTTGAGCAAGCGAACACTGATCAACTCTGATGCTTCATCGAAAAAGTCGTTGAGGGCTCCCGCTGATTCGTCATCAGTCGAGCGTTGTGCGCCGGTCACAAAGTAGTAGAGGTTGGGGCTATTGGTAGCCAGCTCTAGATAGGCAGTAACCATGGCGTGCAAAGAATTTAGTTCTTGATCCTTTGCCAACGCGGCAGCGATGATGCGGTCACGGAAATCATTGATGACTTTGGCGCTCAGGGCTTGTCGCAGCCCTTCTTTGTCGCCGAAGTAGCGATAGTAGACAGGTTTTGATGTCTTCGCATGGCTGGCGATGTCTTCCATTGAAACCTGTGGCCCAAGCTTGTGGACCGCCTTGCGTGCCAACTTGAGCAGCTCTTCGTGACGGGCGGTGCGGTGCGCTTGCCAGCGCATTGCACGACCATCAGTTTCACCGTCTATAACTTCCGTGATCTTGTTCACGTTACTCACAGTATCATGTACTCTTGGTTACAGTAATAAGTGTCACAACAATCCATGTAGGAGTTTTTGAACATGACCCAGCAGTCTGTGCGCAATGCCGTGATTATCGGTGGCAATCGCATTCCCTTTGCCCGCTCTAATACCGCCTACGTCAATGCGTCCAACCAAGACATGTTCACCGCTGCTCTAGAAGGTCTCGTAGCCCGCTTCGGTCTGCAGGGCCAGCGTATGGGTGCTGTCAGTGGTGGCGCAGTGCTCAAGCACTCAAAAGACTTCAACCTCATTCGCGAATCGGTTCTTGGCTCTTCCTTGGATCCAGCGACTCCCGCCTATGATGTGCAGATGGCTTGCGCCACCGGCATGGAAGCTATCGGTTCTCTGGCCAACAAGATCAAGCTGGGCCAGCTCGAATCCGCCATTGGTGGCGGCGTGGATACCACCTCGGATGCACCAATCGCTGTGTCCGAATCTCTTCGCAGCGTACTGCTTGAATTAGCTCGCGCCCGTACCACCAAGGCGAAGTTGGCTGCCCTAGCTAAGATTCGCCCTTCGCATCTTGCTCCGTCAGCTCCCGGCACCGGTGAGCCACGCACCGGCCTGTCGATGGGGGACCACCAAGCGACGACTACCAAAGCCTGGGGGATCACGCGCCAAGCACAAGATGAACTGGCCTTGGCCAGCCACAAGAACCTCGCCGCAGCCTATGACCGAGGCTTCTTTAACGACTTGATCACTCCGTTCAACGGACTGGCCAAGGACAACAACCTGCGTGCTGATTCCACCCTAGAAAAGCTCGGTAAACTCAAGCCAGCTTTCGGCAAAAACCTTGGCGAAGAAGCCACCATGACCGCTGGCAACTCCACGCCACTGACCGACGGCGCATCAGCAGTACTTCTGGGCAGCGAAGATTACGCGCGCAGCAACGATCTGCCGATGCTAGCCAATTTTGTAGATTTCGAAGCCGCTGCCGTCGACTTTGTCCATGGCGCAGAAGGGTTGCTGATGGCTCCGGCCTACGCAACCGCTCGAATGCTCAAGAGAAATAATCTGACCCTTCAGGACTTTGATTTCTACGAGATTCACGAAGCCTTTGCAGGCACTGTCCTCTCGACGCTCAAGGCGTGGGAAGACGAAGAATTCTGCCGTGAGAAGCTCGGTTTGGATGCACCGCTGGGAGCAATTGACCGGAGCAAGCTGAATGTCAATGGATCTTCTTTGGCCGCCGGCCACCCATTCGCGGCGACCGGTGGACGCATCATCGCAAGCACCGCGAAGATGCTTCATGAAAAGGGTTCGGGACGTGCATTAATTTCCGTCTGTGCAGCAGGCGGACAGGGCGTTGTTGCTATTTTGGAGGCGCGAAACTAATGGCAGATAAGTACATGGAACTAGTGAACACCGGAGTCACTAAGAAGCTAGCCAAGCTGTTGGGACTGCCGCGGCCGCCACGGCTGCGTCGTTATTCTCCGGATGCTCCACTGCTACCTGGCCCGCTTTTGGTACTCGGTGCTTCTTCGAGCGCTCAAGAACTCAGTGACACTCTGGTTTCGTGGGGGCTAGATGTTCGCCGTCATGACGCGGGGGACGCCAAGCTCGGCGGCATCCTTTTGCTACTCGATGAGGTGGATCATCCACAAGCGCTCTCGTCAATTATGCTTACCGCCGGACGCGCCCTACGTAAATTATTGCCCGGCGCTCGCGTAGTTTCCTTCTCGCGTCCGGCTTCGGCAGATGATGAACCGGCTGTTGCGGCTGCCCGCCAGGGAATTGACGGTGTGATCCGCTCCTTGGGACGTGAAATGCGTGGCGGCTCCACCACCAACGGCATTGTTCTTGAAGAAGCCACCACACCAGTTAGCACCAGCGCGTTGGCTGCTTTGCGTTTCTTCTTCTCGGGACGAAGCGCCTATGTTGATGGCCAATTCCTCACCGTACGCAATGGGGAAGGCGCACTACCGGCGGACTTTAGCCAGCCTTTGGCGGGTAAGGTCGCCGTGGTTACCGGCGCAGCACGCGGCATTGGCGCAGCCATCGCCCGTACCCTAGCCCGCGATGGGGCTCAGGTTGTGGTGGTGGATATGCCACAAGCGGGCGATTCGCTGGCGAAGGTAGCCAACTCAATTGGTGCCACCACTCTTCAACTAGACGTTACTGCCGCCGACGCGGCACAACAGATCATGGATCACGCCATTGGACGCCACGGTTCCTTGGATATTGTTGTGCACAATGCGGGAATCACCCGTGACAAGCTGCTCGCTAATATGGATGCGGCTCGTTGGGATTCGGTCATTGCCGTGAATATCGCTTCGCAATTGCGCATGAATGAAGCATTCCTGGCTGCCAAACTACCAAACCTGCGCATCGTGTCATTGGCTTCGACCTCCGGCATTGCCGGTAACCGAGGCCAAACCAATTATGCTGCCTCCAAGGGTGGAGTCATTGGTATGGTGCGCTCCAGCGCCAAGCTATTTGCTGAAAATGGCGGATCAATCGCGGCCGTTGCTCCAGGATTTATCGAGACGGAAATGACGGCCAAGATTCCTCTGGGAACACGTACCGTTGCGCGCATGGTGCTCCCATCATTGATGCAAGGTGGCCTGCCGGAGGATGTAGCTGAGGCTATTAGCTTCCTTGGCTCAGACGCTGCAGCGGGTCTGAACGGGCAGGTGCTCAGAGTATGTGGCCAGTCGCTGGTCGGTGCGTAGATGAGCGCACAAATTGTTACCGAGATTCCTTCGATGGCTACGGTGTATGCCAAAGCCGCCAAGACTCTTGGGCGTAAACCTAAGAACCCTGTTTTACCGTCAACGGTTTTGGTTTTTCAGGGTGCTAAAGCCGATCCGGTAAAGCTCGGCGAGTTCCGTAGGGCAGTGGGCGCACCCATGAATTCGGTGCTACCTAGTCTTTACGTACATTCGCTGGCGTTCCCTTTGGCCATGTCGCTGATGTTGCGTGATGATTTCCCTCTGCCTCTTTTGGGAATGATTCACCTGACCAATGATGTTGAGGTACTCGCGCCTATTGGCGAGGACGAAGCCTTTGATATCGAGGTGCGCAGTGAGAACCTGCGTGCACATGCCAAGGGTGTCACTTGTGATTTGGCGGTACGGATCATCGTTGATGGAAAAGACCGGATGCTTCTTCGCAGTACCTTCCTGGCCAAGGGCGTGAAGCTCGATGGCGAAAAACCAAGTCATGGCGAACGAAGTGTTTTTGAAGCCCCGGTACGAACCGCTCATTGGTCACTGGATGCTGGCACCGGCAGGCGCTGGGCGAAGGTGGCAGGAGACTACAACCCTATTCACCTTTCAGGACTCAGTGCGAAAGCGTTGGGGATGCCCGGCGCTATAGCGCATGGCATCTATATGGCGGCTAGGGTTCTAGGTGGTATAGAACCTGCGACCGGGAGCTATTCGTGGAATATCGAATTTAAAACACCCGTTGTTCTACCAGCGTCTGTTGATCTGGCCTTCGAACCTACTGCTGAGGGGTACCGAGTGGATGCGTGGCATGCTCGTAAGGGCAAGCCACATTTCACCTTGGAGCTGTCCAACTCGTCAAAGTAACATCGGTTGACAAACACTCATTGTGCGTTGCTAAGGTGATCCGTGTTACTTGATGTCTAGTAGAGGATACGCACAATGAATGTACGTCGATTCGTGGCTGGTTTCGCGACCGCTGGACTGCTCAGCACAGGATTGATCTTCGGTAGCGCTCCAGCGCAGGCCGCCACGTCAACCCATGTCGTTCGAGAGAAGAACGCTTTCGCTTGTAGTGTCGCGTTCAACGACTCCTTGAAAAAGCTCAAACGTAAGTACGTTCGCGTCACGGTAGTGCAGAAGTGCCATTGGGAAAAGACTCCTGGATATCGCGGATACTACGAGGCCAGGATCCGTTACGACACCAGCGGAACGAGCGCCTAGAACATCGGCGATCGGGTTTCCATCTAAAAATCGCATCTCAAGATTCAAATGATCTTGGGATGCGATTTTTTGCATTTACTGCGATGAACCAAACTCCGATTGGCTCAGACGATAACTGGCTAGGGTCTCAACCGCGGCACGTTCCCACGTAAATGATCCCGAATGCTCTAACGCTCCATGGCCAGCGGAGGTAACCATTTCTGGATTCTGTGCGAGCTCGATAATTTTTGCGGCCCAGATCTCGGGGTCAGGTTCGGACATGAGCCAGCCAGACTTGCCATCATTTACGGCGTAGGCCAATCCCCCTACTGCATTGGCCAGCACGGGAGTTCCGCAAGCCTGAGCTTCAGCAGCAACTAGTCCAAAGGTTTCCGAAAGGGACGGTACTGCCACAATGTCAGCATTGGCGAAGACGAGGGCCAGCTTTTTGGGCTCTAAAGGGTCGTAGAATCGTACGACGTCGCCGAGATCCAACTCATTGACCAAGGATTTCAAATCATAATCGTCAGACCCAGAAGTAGAACCAAAGAGCGACGCGGTAATTCGCAACGATGGCTGAGTGCGTCGAGCGATACCGAGTGCTTCTAGCAACAGGTGAGCACCCTTGAGTCTTTGCATTCGTCCGGCATATACGAGGTGTAAATCATCGTCGCCGAGCGGTCTACGTACCTTGTCTTGGTCTGGATGAAACACTCTGTGGTTGACGCCAGGGAGAACAACATCTAGTTTCTTTGAGTCGACGTCATAGAACCGTTCAAGCTGCCTAGCTTCTACCGGGGTATTGGCAATGATCCGTGAACATGTGCGCAGGAGGTGTTCTTCGGCCACCTTACGGTTGCCAGGTTCGGCGATGCCGGATTCAGCTTCTTTAGCCGCGGCTGAGGTGTGCATGGAGACAGCCAGTGGAACAGACCAAAGATTTGCTAGTTGAAGCCCTGTCATGCCCGAGAGCCAGTAATGGGCATGTACGATATCGAACTTCAGCCCTTGCATCTGTTTGGATACAGCGAGAACAGCTGCGTCAATAATTTGAGGTAGCTCTTCTTTCTCTAAATCTCGATTGGCCGCAATCTGAACTTCGTGCATCCAGACACCTTCACCGACCTGCAGAGAATGAGATTCCTCCGCTGTGCGCGTGATCATGTGTACTTCGTGGCCTAAAGCGCCCAGAGCAAAGGATAGGTTTTGGATGTAGACATTCATACCGCCGGCGTCGCCTGAGCCTGGTTGCTGCATGGGAGAGGTATGCAGGGAAAGCATCGCTACGCGCATGTTGATGGCTCCAGAAAAGATTGGGACGAAGTGCTACTTGGGAAGAATGTCCAGAGTTGATGCTATCAAGAAGAAAGATCAAGCATTTTAGTGTTCGCCTGGCTCCAACGCTCGACCATACTCGTGCCACCGTGTGCGTCGCCTTCGCAGATTATCAATTCAGAGCCGGGCCACCTTTGGTGGAGGTTCCACGCGGTGGACGCTGGACTGGATACGTCGTTCCTCCCATGAATGAAAATGGCAGGCAGATGTTTGACGCGATCTACTAACTCCAAAATCGGTGGTTGACTGAATCCCGCGTGGGCCCAAAAGTGCGTCGTGAGGCGAGTCATGCAGTGGCGGAATGTTGGATCACTCCACCGGGGATCTCGAATCACTTCTTGGGCACCGAGCGAAATATGCGTGTCTTCCCAGAGCGCCCATTCGAGTGAAGCGTCATCGCGGAGCTGGGCATCGGGGCAAGAGAGCAACAATGAATACGCGTCAACCAAAGACAGATTGCCTGAGTCGTACTCAGGAACATAAGCCCGAGCAAAACTAGACAGGCGTTCCCATGCTTCAGGGAAGATTCGACCCACCGATTCGGTAATCCATTGCACTTCTTCTCGACTCGTAGTGGTTACCGCGAAGAGGACGATACCGCGAACGCGCTCTGGGTGGGCCTGAGCGTAGGCCAAGGCGAGAGTAGAACCCCATGAAACCCCATTGAGAATCCATCGCTCGATTCCCCTGTCTTTTCGCAAGACCTCGATATCTTCGACGAGTTTCTGCGTCGTGAAATGCTCGGCAGGTACGTTTGGATCGGAAGCCGAGGGTGAAGAGCGTCCGCAGCCTCGTTGCTCGAAGCCGATGAGCCGGGTCCTAGAAAGATCCCAGCGGTGACGATAGCCGGAACTGCCCAAGGTTCCGCCGGGACCTCCGTGAAGATGCAGTGCAGGAATACCGTCAGGGGAGCCGAATTCTTCCCAGTACAGACGATGACCATCATCGACAGGAAGAAATCCGTGCTCAATGGAGCCGCTGAGCTGATCTGAGGTACCCATAGTTGAAGCCTATGTCGGCAGGAAGAGAAAGAGTGAATTTGTAGTCACTGACAAAAAGAAATTCCCGGTTGACCGAAGTCAACCGGGAATTCTACCTGTGCGCGAAAGGGGACTTGAACCCCTACCCTCTTATCGAGGACTAGCACCTCAAGCTAGCGCGTCTACCTATTCCGCCACCCGCGCAGGTTACTCGTTGTTCGCGTTGTTATCGCTGGCAACGAAGTAAAACTTTACCATCCCTTTTGAGTGAATTCCAATCGGGAGGTTGTGGGTCAGCGAAGTTGAAAAGCCCCGGAATTCCGCGGGAATATCGGGCTTGAGTAGGAATTTAAGGGAAGAAAATCAAAAATCAGTGTCAAGGGTCACATGAATTTTGAATAATTCCCTAGTGAAGGCGTGGTTTCGAGGGTTCCTGTCGCGCGTTCTCCTCTGCAGCTCTTCGAGCCAATTCTTCTGCGCCGAGAATCTCATTGAAGATGTCGCCATTGGGTTCCAGGGCTCTGCCGGCCGCCAGATCAGGAAGCATTACCGGTGCGAAACCAATTCTTTGGATCAAGGATGCCACCAGTTCTGCGTCATCATGATGGTTCGTTGCGAAAGCTAGTGCGCGCTGGGAGGCGGACTTTGATGCTCTGTCGGCATCCAAATCCCAATGACTTATGTGATTAAGTGCCTTGGCCACGCGAGATCCATTGAAGTGTTCTGCAATGGCCTCAGAGCTGGAAAGTCCCTTTTCCAGTGCATTTTCGAGCCAGTTCGGCAGTGGTTCGTCTTCCCACCGGTTAGTTGCGTCGATCAGTAGAACACCATCCACAGAATCGATATCAACTTCGTCTAGGTCTTCTTGAGGCACCATGAGAACTACTAAATCGACATCTCGGGCGATATCTGTTGCCTCTACTGCGATGGCTTGCGGTGCATATTGAGCCAGATGGTATTTCATGTGACGGGCCGGTCTGGACCCAGCAATATTTACTTCAATGCCGGCGGACGCCGCTGCCCTTGCCAGGGCGGTACCTGCACGACCTGCCCCGAGTATGCCAATTTTGCCGATGTTCATGAAACCAGCGTAAACGCCAAAGCCGCCACCTCTTGCACGTAATGCACATGAGGTAGCGGCTCTGAGTTCACTTCAGTATTAACCAGCCCACAACGGGGATAGTGACTTATATAGCTGCTGCACACCGAGAATGATAAACAAGACTGCGGTAATCGCTAGCGCCGTGTTCGTGTGCCAACGGTTGGCCCATTGCTTAGGGATTCGTTTTCCATTGAGCAGGCCGAGCAAAGTGACTGCAAGGAATGGCATGAACAGTGCACCAAGCACTCCATAGGCCAGAATCAGAGCGATGGGCTTGTCCAGGAGGAACAGCACCATGGGTGGGAAAGTCAGCCAAAGAACGTAGAACTTGAAGTACTTACCGCCGGTCATAGTGTCCGGGTGATTGGCTGGACGCTTGCGCATGTGGCCCCAGAAATCAGCGAACATCAGGGATACACCATTCCATACACCGATGATCGATGAGAATGAAGCGGCCCAGAAACCTACGAGGAATCCGTTACCTACCACGGCGCCGTATTTCTCTTTCAAAACTACCGAAAGGTCCAAAAGACCTTCATCGCTACCCGAGATAGCGACACCAGCTGAACGGACTACTTCGGCGCCCACGATCAACATGGCAATAACAAAGATGCCGGTCATTACGTACGCCATCGTGTTGTCGATACGCATAACGCGCATCCACCTAGGGGAGTACCAGCCCTTCTCGCGTAGCCAGTAACCGTACGCTGCCAGAGTGATGGTGCCACCCACGCCGCCGGCCAGAGCCAGGGTGTAGACGACGCCGCCCGATGGAATCATGGGGATCAAGCCCTTGAACATTTCCGGAATGTTGGGAACGGCAATGAAAGCGAGACCAACCACGGTCACAAACATGATGCCAACCAGTACCGCTGTAATCTTCTCGAACACCTGATAGCGCCCGAACCACACCATCACGAAACCCAAGAGTCCCATAAGCACTGCCCAGATCTTCAGGTCAACTGCGGGTACTAATGCAGCCAGCGGAAGGGCAGCAGAGCTCATTGCGGTAGCTCCGTAGACGAAGCCCCAGATGATGATGTACGGGCCAAAGTACCAGGTGGTCCACTTGCCCAGTGATTTCCAGCCTTCGAAGATGGTTTTGCCGGTGGCCAAGGTGTAACGCCCGGCGCCTTCGACGAGTACGATCTTCAAGATGACGCCTAGGATCACGGCCCAGAGGAGGGCGTAACCGTATTGGCTACCAGCGACGAGAGTTGCCACCATGTCTGCGGCGCCAACGCCGGTGGCTGCGACAACCAAACCGGGGCCGATAATTTTCCAGCGCGGTGGCCCTTCAGCCTCGAGACTTGCGTTGGGAGTTTGCGTGCTTTCACTCATTGAGTTTTTCCTTTGTCACAGTGCGGTGAGCTTGGGTCACATCTACGGTGATGTAAGCCACAAGCATGTGAGATCGTCTTCAATGGTGGTAGTGATTTAGATTACTTGCAAACCAAACGGGAACTACTAACACTTTCTTAGGACTAGGGGCCGTAACCACAAAGTGACCCGTGGAAAATTGTTAGGATGGCACTGTTATCACGGGCGACGCGCCCAACCAGAACACCAAGGACGGTGCCGTGCAGCTTTTGATCGTCGAGGACGACCAGGCAGTGGCGGGGGCTCTCATTGACGCGGTGAGTGCTGTGGGCCATGAGACAACTCACGCTAGTCGGGGATCCGATGCGCTTCTTCGCCACCATGATGCCGAGCTGATCCTATTAGATCTTGGCCTACCTGATATGGATGGACTGGAAGTTCTTCGAAAGCTGCGGCAAGTCAGTGACGTTCCGGTGGTCATTCTCAGCGCTAGAGATGATGAACGAAGTGTTGTGCGTGGATTGCGCCAAGGGGCGGACGACTATCTGGTGAAACCGATCGGTCTGACGGTCTTGTTGGCAAAGATCGAAGCAGTTACTAGGCGGGCCAATCTGGGTAGCCCCACGGACAAGAATCAAATTAGCGCAGGCTGCCTGTCGATCAACCTGGATAAGCGCGAAGCCGTGTTGAACGGTCGACCGTTGGCGCTCACCGCTAAAGAATTTGAACTATTGTCATTGCTCGCGCGACACGCAGGATCAGTGGTGACCCGTGAACAAATACTCGACCAGCTGTGGGGAGATGCTTTCCTCGCGGTGTCGCGTTCCTTGGACGTGCATCTGACCGGACTTCGTGCGAAACTCGCAAGCCCCGGAATGATCGTTAACGTTCGTGGCGTCGGATATCGACTTGAAGCGCCATCTTCGTGAGAATCAGAGTCTTAGCGGTTCTTGGCTCACTGCTACTGGTGATCGTGGTACTTGTCAGTTCCGTGCTGATGCAAAGCGTCAGCAGTGATGCCACGGCAGACGTTCAGGTAAACCGCCTTTCCTCACTGAACAGGTTTGTCCAAGTTGCTTCCCATGCATCCGGTAACGATGACCTGGAAATGTTACAGCTTGAGATGGATACGTATTCTCAGCTGTATAACGAGGGACTCTTGATCGTTGTTGATGACCGGCAACTTATATCAGGCGATATTCGAGCTGATGATGCCGCAGTAAAAGAAATAGTGGGAGCCGCTGCGCTGAACCTTGATCGCACGGAAATCCCCGAGATCAGTCCTTTGACTGAAACGGTGGCATTGATATCGCGTCCATTTGGCAACTCAGCTCAGGTGCTTGGATCAGTGACCATGCAAGTGAATCTTGAACCGGCGAGGGCTCGGGTGCTTCAAGCCTCGGCATTCATCCTCGTGTTGACGCTGAGTATTGGATTCATTTTCCTTCTGTTGGCTGACCGGCTGGCGACGTGGGTACTTCGACCGCTACATCGACTGGATGACTCGGTTCAGTTGCTTACTCAAATGCACCAGCCCATTCCGCTGGTTGAGCAGGGACCTCCAGAGCTGCGAGCTTTGTCCCGATCTGTCAGCTCCATGGCTCAAACGATGGCTACAAGTCGTCAACAGCAACAAGAGCTCATTGCCGAGACTTCCCACCAACTCCGCAATCCAGTGGCGGCGCTGAGATTACGCGTGGATCTGCTGAGAATGCGACTTACTGATGAGGCAAGCCTCGCAGGATTGCATGCAGTTGAAAATGAATTGGCTCGCTTAGAAATGCTATTAGACGGTGTGCTGCGATTAGCTAGTGCAGAGCATCGATTGACTGAGCAGAAGTCCGACAAGACTGATACTGAAGTGGCGCATCCTGAAAAGCCAACAAGTGCTTTTCAAATCCTCGCCGAAGAAATTGAACGCCAGTCGGCCATGGCCCAGAAAACAGGGAATACTCTGACCTTTGAAGCAGATTCAACGTCAGCGTCAGAGGACGTGGTCTGGTGCCATGAATTTGACCTGCAACAAATGGTCTCTGAACTTTTGGAGAATGCCCTAAAGTACGCTCCCGGAACCGAGATTAAGCTGGCTGTACATACGTCACCCACCACCAATGACATCGTGATCTGTGACCAAGGCCCGGGTTTGGGTAAGGCAGAACTTGAACGCGCAGGGGAACGTTTTTGGAGAGCTGAAAGCGTCAGGGGAACTCCAGGGACTGGATTAGGGCTGGCAATTGTCGATAGGTTAGCGCGCGCCAACTCTGGACAGCTCATCGTGGGATCCAATGGGGATGCTGGACTCAAAGTCATCATCAGATTACCGCGCGCCCAAACGCCAAAGGGGACTGACCATGAGTAATAGCGCCTTGCAACGACGCACAGTACTCAAAGTTCTGGTTTCAGCCCCAGTGATCATGACGGTACCCTTCGTGAGTGCTTGTACTTCTGGTGCCAGTGAACTTCATCTTGACGTTGCCTCGGGTGAAGAAGGTGGAATGTACTACGAATTTGCGCAACTCTTATCTTCGGCCTTGGTCAGTAGTTCAATTGCTGAGCATTCCGAAGCGCTCAAAACGGAAGCTAGCGCGCAGAACCTTGAATTGCTTGTGGCAGGCGATGCTCAACTAGCGTTAGCTCTTGCCGACACCGTGGCTGAATTTCGTTCTCAAACACCACAACAAGGCAACATCCAAGCTTTGGGACGTGTCTATCAGAATTATTTTCATTGCATCCTCAGAGCAGACAGTGACATTAGATCCCTCAGTGATTTCCCTGGCCGCTCTATTGGGACCGGTGCTGCAGGCTCTGGTACATGGGTGACAGGTCAAAGAATTCTACGAGCTGCCGGACTCAAAGATCATCAGCAAGCACCCCAAGAGCACATTCTTGGCTACACCGCGGGAATCAAAGCGCTACGACGAGGCGAGATCGACGCGCTCTTTTTGTTCGGGGGTATGCCCGTGCGCCCTTTGACCGAGCTTGCCGAAGAATTGGAACTGAAACTTCTCGATATTTCTGAAGTGCTTCCGAAACTACGCGAGACCTACCCCAATCTTTATGATCGAGTGGTTATTCCAAACAATACCTACCCCGGAGTGCCCGCTATTGACACGATCGGTGTCAGTAACTTGTTAATGGCTAGAGCTGATTTGTCTAATGACACAGCAAAAGCTGTAGTCAAGCTCCTTGCTACTCAAGCTCAACAACTCATACCGAAATCGAGCGCCGGAATTCAGCATTTAACCCCTGAAACGCTCATCAGCACTGCCGGGCAACCGCTTCATCCAGGTGCGCGCGAAGCATATCTCGAAATGCACGGGTAGAAATCACAGAACGCAATAGCAAGCGACGAATTGTCAATTGCCTATTAGGGTGGAAGCCATAGCTGTCGATGCGAAAGGTAATGCCTAGATGACCACCGCCATTGAACGTATGGAAAATGATGCCATCGAAATCTGCCGCGGTCTCATCCGTATTGATACGACAAATTTTGGAGGAAATAAGGGTGCCGGTGAACTAGAAGCCGCTCGCTACGTTGTGGGTTTGTTTGAAGACGTTGGACTGGACGCACAAATCTATGAGTCCGCGCCTGGTCGAGCGAACGTGGTGTTAAGAATTCCGGGCACAGACAAATCACTGCCACCGCTCATTGTGCATGGCCACCTCGACGTCGTTCCAGCGATTGCTGAGGACTGGAGCGTTGACCCTTTTGGCGCCGAAATCATCGACGGCATGATTTGGGGTCGCGGCGCCGTGGACATGAAGAACATGGATGCCATGATCATCGCAGTCATCCGCCACCTTCGTCGGGAGAATCTCTCGCCTCGACGAGATCTCATTATTGCCTTCTTCGCTGACGAAGAAGCAGGTGGCGACTATGGTGCTGGGTGGATGGTTGAGAATCATCCCGAAGTATTTGCCGGCGCTGAAGAAGCGATTAGTGAAGTCGGAGGATTCTCCGTAGACATCAATGGTCGCCGGGCCTACATGCTGCAAACCGCGGAAAAGGGTATCGCGTGGCTCAAACTCACCGCGCGCGGAATGGCGGGGCACGGCTCGCAAATAAACAACAACAATGCTGTAACCGCGCTGGCAGGAGCCGTTCACCGTATCGGGGAACACCAATGGCCGCTGTCCTATACCAAAACGACGCAGTCCCTGTTGGAACAGGTTGCCGAGCTGACGGATTTGGAATTTGATCAACAAAATCCGCAACCACTTCTTGAAGCGATGGGAAACGTTTCGCGATTTGTGGGAGCAACCCTGCAGAACACTGCGAATCCTTCTGCCTTACAAGCTGGCTACAAACACAACGTCATCCCCGGTCAAGCAGAGGCATTGATTGATTGCCGCACCTTGCCCGATGAACACGAAGTAACGTTGGAGAAGCTACGCGAGTTAGCCGGTGAAGGCGTAGAACTGTCAATGGTTCACGAACAGGATTCCTTGGAAGTGCCATTTGCTGGCGCTTTAGTGGACCGCATGGTTAAGTCGCTACTGGATGAGGATCCTGAAGCGATCGTCTTGCCTTATATGCTCTCGGGCGGCACCGACAATAAGTGGCTTGCCACCATCGGGATCACCGGATACGGTTTTGCGCCGCTACAACTGCCAGCGGAGCTTGACTTCACCGGCATGTTCCACGGAGTCGATGAGCGGGTCCCGGTGGACGCGATTAAGTTCGGTGCCAGGGTTCTGGAAAATCTTATGCGTAGTTACTAATAGTTTTGAAACACCACGATCTTTGTTATCAGGAGTAAAAAGTGAGCATTGAGTCAGTTCTGTCAGACGAATTATTGGAGCGTTTTCGCCAGAGAGCTGCACAGTACGACGCTGAAAACTCTTTCGCCACCGAAGACTTTGAAGAGCTCGTGGCAGCGGGCTACCTCAAAGCTCTCATCCCAGAATCGCAGGGTGGACTGGGCTGGAATTTAGAACAACTTGCGCTAGCTCAACGTCGCCTAGCCACCGCCGCACCGGCAACGGCACTTGCGGTGAATATGCACCACGTGTGGGCCTCGGTGGCCAGCATTCTGAAGGTTCGGGGTGATAACCGACTTCAAATGGTTGAGGACTGGGTTGCGCAAGGTGAGATCATGGCGTTCGGTATTTCCGAACCCGGTAATGACTCGGTACTCTTTGACTCAAAGACCACGGCAAGTACGGGACTCGACGGCACGGTGACTTTTAACGGGGTCAAGATCTTCACCTCACTTTCACCTGCCTTTACCCGGCTTGGTGTGTTTGGTAAAGACGAAGAGACTGGTGAATTGGTCCATGGGTTTGTGGCCAAAGGGCCAGGAATCGAATCAATGGGGGACTGGAATACCCTAGGCATGCGAGCCAGTCAATCGCACACGACAAAACTGGTTAATGCGGTAGCTCCAAAAGAGTGGGTACATTCTCGACTGCCAGTTGGACCGAACCCTGATCTGTTGATCTTCGGGATTTTCGCATCATTCCTCACGCTGACCGCCAGCGTGTACGTGGGCATCGCTGACAGGGCCGTGACGCTGGGACAAGAGACGCTGAATAAGAAGGTACATCACGACGGAACCAAGTACTCCCAAGATGTCCGGGCCCGGGGACTGCTATCGCAGGCCGCAATGAAACTGATTGCCCTCGATGCGCTTCAACGCTCGGTGGCCGCGGACATTGATGCTTTAGTGGATCATCAGGGTGCCTGGTTCCCGAAACTCGTTACCCTCCGAACTCTTGCCGGGGATACCGCTCGGGAGAATGTGCAGGTACTTGGCCAGCTGCTCGGCGGCTCAGGATACTTCCGGGGTTCTGAGTTCGAAAGGCTCTATCGCGATGTTCAGGCAAGTTGGTATCACCCTTCCAATGCGGCTTCCGCATCCAACACCGTGGCATCGTGGCTTGTTGGCCCGCTCGATGCTTTCTAGCATTTGGTTCATTCGCTCTACGGTAGGGTGCTATGAATTCGCATGACGCGTCGGCGCAGCCAATATTTGTACACTCCGCCTTCATATCTGCAGGTACGCATCAGTTCCCATTTGCCGTTGTCTGCGTGTTCACGTAGCGCAGAGCGAGCAAGATGCACCGGTTCGCTGGGGAAGGAGGTAATCACTAGATATTCGAAGCGCTGCTCATCCGGGTGGTGCAGTGGCGGTTTGATTCTTTCTTGAAGCATCTTGCCCCTATCTAAAGAACTGCATGCGTTGTAGCTTAAGACCATGAGTACTGATCCAAGTTTTGCACTCCAGACGTTGATTGCCCGACTGGAGCAGCACCTGTCCGTGGTTTCGCAAAGCCGTGGTTCTGCGGAAGCTTCTGTGGATGCCGCTTTCGGCGCCCTGGCAGATGCCTTCGAAGACTATGAAGATGCGCTGTATGACCAGTATTCCGAACTTTTGCCTTTCACCATACCGGTAGATGATGCGTGAGTACGACCACGGGGTGATTTTTGGCCCAATCGTGTTTTTGAGCATTGATCCGCGGTGAGGGTGAAGTAATGTCAAGGGGTGAATTGGTTTGAAGCAGCTTTCCTTGGATTGATCCAGGGCCTGACCGAGTTCCTCCCGATCTCGTCCTCGGCCCACCTACGTATCGTCGGCGAACTTTTGCCGAACGCTCAGGACCCCGGTGCGGCCTTTACGGCTATCACCCAGCTCGGAACCGAGACTGCGGTGATCGTGTTCTTCTGGCGTGACATTGTCAGAATTATTGGCGCTTGGGCTAAAGCCCTCGTCGGAAAAATTCCACACTCAGACCCGGACGCAAAAATGGGTTGGCTGATTATTGTCGGCTCGATCCCCATTGCGTTTTTGGGACTTTTACTCGAAAGCTACATCGACACGAACTTCCGGTCGCTGTGGATTGTGGCGACCACCCTGGTGGTCTTCGGCCTCTTCCTCGCGTTAGCCGATCACTACGGTAAGCAACAGCGCGGACTTGAAAAGCTCACGGTCAAGCACGGTATTTTGTATGGTCTGGCACAGGCCATGGCCCTCATCCCTGGTGTATCGCGTTCCGGCGGTACGATCACTGCCGGTTTGCTTATGGGATACACCCGCGAAGCAGCAGCGCGCTACTCCTTCTTGTTGGCTATCCCCGCCGTCTACGCCTCGGGCCTGTACAAGTTTGTTAAGAGCTTGGATGAGCCAGGCGTGTACACCCTAGGACAGACCGGCGTAGCCACCGCAATCGCCTTCGTCGTCGGTTTCTTGATTGTTGGGTGGTTCTTGAAGTTTGTATCCACCCACTCGTACCGGTTCTTCGTTTGGTACCGTATTTTGCTGGGCCTCGTGCTCTTTGTTGCTCTGGGCTTTGGTCTGATCAACGCCTAAATTGAACGTTGTCAAGATGTCCGTGAAGCGTTTCACGGACATCTTGACGTTAACGGGAATAAACCTCGTCCTGCTTCACTTGGACTTAAAGGAAGAAAATCGTCGCATCTGCGAAAGGATGTACATCAGTGCACGCGTGGAAAAATCCTGAGGTACCTCAGGTGGCTGGTTCAGCACCAATTTTGGAACTTTTTAATACCGCCACCGGAAACCTGCAGGCCACCGCACCTGCGGATGCGGCCAATACAGCCGCCAGCATGTACGTCTGCGGGATCACCCCGTACGACGCTACCCACATGGGGCATGCCTCCACCTACGTCACCTTTGATCTGGTACACCGCACCTGGTTAGACAACGGCCGTTCCGTGACCTACACCCAAAACATCACCGACGTTGATGACCCACTGCTAGAACGTGCCGAAGCTACGGGCGTGGATTGGCGCGACCTTGCTGAGCAGCAGGTACAGCTGTTCCGCGATGATATGGAAGCACTGAACGTGATTCCACCGCAAAATTATATTGGTGCTGTGGAATCCATCGATTGGTTGGTACCCGTCGTAGAGCAACTGCTTGAGGCGGACTTGGCTTACCGTGTGCCCGCCGGCGCTGATGGGGTAGAAGGCGATATCTACTTTGACACCTTTGCCGCTGAAAACGAGGCTTGGAAACTAGGGTCGGTGTCGAACTATGACCGCGAGACCATGCTGGGGTTCTTCGCTGAGCGTGGTGGCGATCCACAACGTGTTGGTAAACGTGATGCCCTGGATCCATTACTTTGGCGAGCAGCCCGAGAAGGCGAACCATCCTGGGACGGCGGCAAGCTGGGGACCGGACGCCCCGGATGGCACATTGAGTGTTCGGTGATCGCACGGAAAACCTTGCCAGCACCCTTCACTGTTCAAGGCGGCGGCTCTGACCTGATCTTCCCGCACCACGAATTTTCTGCAGCTCACGCGGCGGCGAGCGACCACCAGGAACTTGCCCAAACTTACGTCCACACGGGCATGGTTGGCCTGGACGGTGAAAAGATGAGCAAGTCCTTAGGCAACTTGGTGCTTGTCTCTAAGCTTCGCGCCGCAGGAGTCGACCCTGTAGCCATTCGCGCTGTATTGCTATCCCAGCACTACCGCACTAATTGGTTCTGGACCGACGAACTGCTCAACCTTGCACAACAACGCGTAGCCTCGTGGCGTGAACGTCTACAAGGTACCGGACTTGCTGAAGCCACCGCTTTGCTAGCAAGTATTCGCTCGCGTATGGCCAACGACCTTGACGCACCGGGCGCGTTGGACGCAATCGATCTGTGGGCCGCACAGCCCGCTGATGGTAGCGGTGATGGCGAGCAAGTGCTCCGCGATGGTTTTGACGCATTGCTTGGACTCAAGCTCTAAACTCTCACCACACACGAATATAGTGACTGACTCAGGGGTCGACTTCAAATATCGAAGTCGGCCCCTGACCCGTCTTGCCGGAACTTTCCCCGGCGGCGCAGGTAACGTTCAAATTCTCGAGCAATAGATTCGCCACTGGCCTCAGGCAAGTCGCTGGTATCTGTCGCCTCTTCCAGTTGCTTCACATACTTGGCTACATCCGGGTCCGCAGCGGAGAGCTCATCCACACCGTGTTTCCAGGCCAGGGCATCTTCGCGTAATTGCTGATCTGCGACGGTGATGGGCAGTAACTCTTCGAGCATTTCGATCAGCGCCAGTTGGACCCGTGGGCTAGGGGACTGGGCCACATAGTGGGAAAGTTGTGCCCACAGCGCCATGCTGGGAATGCCGGCGCGGTCAAACTCGACGCCAAGAATCGAGGGGATACCGGACGGGCCATCATAGTCCGAGGTCTCGATTTTGAAGTGTTCTTGAAGCCTGGCATCGTCACTGGATAGTGAGGTGGGGACAGGTCGTGTATGAGGCACATCCGCCTGGAGTGCTCCCAAAGTGAGTACGGCTTGTGCGTTATGTTTACGGGCTACCTCAATGATCTGTGCGCAGAAGGACTGCCATTTGAAAGTCGGTTCAAGCCCGAGGACCACCAGTAGGTCCGCTGAGGCATGTGGCAACGCCAGCTTATAGATTTCGGTGCGTGGCCAATCAACCACCCGGCCCTGGGCGGTGCGGCGAGTCTTGGGCCGAGAGAACTGATAATCGTAAAAGTCATCAAGCCCGATGGTCGCAACATGCGCAAAGGTGTTTTCTTCGAGGACCAGTCTTAGCGCACCCGATGCCGCAGAGCCGGCGTCATTCCACCCTTCGAAGGCTGCCAGAACAATAGTGGGGCGAATCTCATGCTCGGTCCCAGCGATGTAACTATCTAGCGTTGGGGTGTGGAAATCCTTGTTCATCGAAAACTCCTATGCAGCGTTCTCGCCATGGACGTGGCTTGCCGAAGCGGCTTAGCCCCACTCTTCCATCTAGAATGGACTCATGCCAAGCACCAGTTTTGACTTTGACTCCGGTCCAGACGCCAGATCACCGCAAGCGGTCCTCTGGGATATGGACGGCACGCTGATCGACACCGAGCCCTATTGGCTGGTCGCCGAGGCTGAACTGGTCGCCTCCCATGGTGGAACCTGGACTGAAGAGCAAGGCCTAGCCTTAGTCGGTAGCGCGCTACCTAATTCAGCCCGTGTTTTACAAGAAGCCGGCGTGCAATTGCCGGTGCGTGAAATCATCGACCTACTGAGCACTCAGGTGGTAGCCGGGCTACGCAAGGAAATCCCTTGGCGACCGGGTGCTCGTGAATTGTTAGCCGCCTGCAAAGCAGCGAACATTCCGCAGGCACTGGTGACGATGTCAGAGCGCAGCATCGTCAACGAGTTTTTGGATCAATTGCCTGCCGGCACGTTCCAGGTTTCAGTCACCGGTGAAGAAGTAGCCAACGGCAAACCGGACCCAGAACCGTATCTCACCGGCTTGCGTTTGTTAGAAGACGCTGCTGGTAATGAACTCAGCGCACAAAAGTGCATTGGATTCGAAGATTCGGTGCCGGGAATCGCTTCAGCTTCAGCAGCTGGATTGCACGCAGTGCTCGTACCCAACGCCACGGACCCTGGTGAGGGAAATTGGCGTCGAATAGCAAGCCTCGATGGCGTGGACGTTCAAGAAATGACTCGATGGTTGGTGCAGGTTAGCGCGTGAGCGAAACTTCAGAAAAATCCCCCGGAATTAAACTAGGTCGTATCGGCGGAGTTCCGGTTTATCTCTCGAGCTCGTGGTTCATCATCACGGCCGTGATCACCGTTTCCATGGGACTGCAGCTTTCCCGTAGTCAGTGGATTCCGGGTCTGGGCGCATATGTTTTGGGCTTTGCCTGCGCGGTGGCGATCGCTATAGCTGTACTCGTCCACGAAGTCGCTCACGCCATGACAGCTCGCGCTTTCAAATGGCCCGACGCGCATATCGTGCTTACACTCATGGGCGGTCACACCCAATTTGGATCGTTTAAAGCCAAGCCTGGTGCCTCGCTGTGGGTTGCCTTGGCTGGTCCGGTATCCAATTTTGTGCTTGCCGGTGTGGGCTGGCTCGTTATTCAGAACCTTGAGCCAGGTATTTATTCGAAGTTGCTCCTTGACTTCTTCGTATACGCCAACCTGTTGCTCGGTGCGTTTAACGCGTTGCCCGGACTGCCGCTAGATGGTGGCCGACTGGTCGAATCAATTGTTTGGAAGGCCACCGGCTCCCAGTTCAAAGGCACTATTGCTTCTAGCTGGGTAGGCCGCGTCATCGCCGTGGGCGTTGTATTCTTCTTCGTTATTTACCCTTATTTGCGGGGTCAAGAAGTCCAAATCATCACGGCAGTGGTGGGTTTGATGGTGGCGATGTTTATGTGGCAAGCCACCACTGGGTTGATTGCCCACTCAAAGATGATGCTTAACCTACCAACCGTGATTGCTTCAGATCTGATGAAGCCTGCTTCTGCCATGCTGTCCCAGGTCACTGTGGCCGATGTTTTCGCCCGGTTGAACCAACGTGGTGGTGAAATCATTCTTGTTGACGCTAAGGGAATGCCAGTGGGCGTCGTTGACGCCCAAGCAATTTCACGGGTTAATCCTGCGCAGGCCACCGAAGTTCCCGCCTTGGCCGTAGCCAGGGCGTTGGGACAGGGCGCAATCGTGGCCGAAGACTCAGATGGGCGGGCACTGATCGACTACCTCGTTACCGTGAGTTCGGCTGAATACGCCGTGATTAGTGGGCAAGGGCATGTGGTTGGTCTGCTGCATCAGCAGGATATCGTCAACGCCGTGACCGGACGACGCAAGTAAACTTTCAAAGACGGTATAGAGCATTAAGAAAAGGATCACACCAGTGAGCGAAGCCAAGATCCCGGCACCCCACGGTGCGGCTGCCCGCCGCGGACCATTCCGCGTAGGCGACCGCGTACAGTTGACCGACGAAAAGCATCGTATCAACACCATTACCCTGCAAAACGGTGGGGAGTTCCACACGCATAAGGGAGTCCTGCCTCACGAGGCCATCATTGGACTGCCTGAAGGCTCAGTCATCGAGAATATCGATGGCTTCCGTTATCAGGCTCTTCGCCCGCTGGCTAAAGATTTTGTGCTTTCGATGCCACGTGGCGCCACCGTGGTGTATCCCAAAGATGCAGCTCAGATTGTTCAGTTTGGCGACATCTTCCCAGGTGCCCGCGTCGTTGAAGCAGGCGTAGGTTCTGGCGCTTTGTCGATCTCACTGCTTCGTGCTGTAGGCGATGGAGGATTCCTGCATTCCTTTGAACGTCGTGAAGAGTTTGCTGACATTGCTCGAGGCAATGTTTCCACCGTGTTCGGCGGGGACCACCCTTCATGGCAGATCTCCATTGGGGATTTCCAAGACAAGGTTGTTGAGTTGGAGGAGCCAGGCAGTGTAGATCGAGTTGTCCTCGATATGCTTAGCCCATGGGAGTGCTTGGACGCGGTGGCAACGGTACTGGCACCAGGTGGAGTGTGGACCAACTACGTTTCCTCGGTGACCCAGATGTCACGCGTCGTCGAAGCTATTCGCGCCTCCGGCCAGTTCACCGAACCTGAGTGCTTCGAAACCCTGGTTCGCGGTTGGCACGTAGATGGTTTGGCAGTGCGTCCAGACCACCGCATGGTGGCCCACACCGCCTTCTTGATTACTTGCCGCCGACTCGCTGATTCTGCTGATGGCATCCCTAAGGCCAAGCGCATCAAGGATCACTCTTACTCTGCTGAAGACTTGAGCGCGTGGACTAAAGATCACGATGAAGAAGAATGGACCGCAGAGGCGCTGGGCGAACGTGGTATTTCTGATAAGAAGCTACGTCGAGCTGCACGTGATGCGCACCAGGCCGTACGCGTGCGTGACGCGCAAGATTCTGAGACTGACTCAGAAGACTAAGTTGATAAATTATCCATATACTGAGATGTAGCGTCTCAATATGTGACTTCGGGCCCCGGGTGTTCTGCACGCGGGGCCTGAAGTTCTTAGGATGGGACTAAGACGGCGCGCTGAGTGCCGGCAAAAACTTCACTGGCACTAAGAATGACCAGAGATGTTGAACGTGGGGAGTTGGAACGTGAACGAAAATCACGAGGCAGAAAAATTGGCCGAACGGCTTCAGATGACCGAACGCCAGGTCAACGTGTTGCGCGACAAGAACCGCAACCTTGACAAGCAACTTGCCGGGCTCAGCGGAAACAACCAACGACTGGTCGCACTGCTCGAAACTACGCGCGAACAAATTATCAATTTAAAAGCAGCGCTGGAAAAAGACGGCGACACACCTTTTAGCTACGGCACCGTCGTCGCCAAACACCCACGCCGGCACCCAGAACCCGGAGCGGGCATCGAATCTACCGGTGTCCAAGCCGTCGACGTCATCTACTCTGGCCGAAAAATGCGTGTCACCGTCAGTCCACTCATGGACTTCGACGCTGTGCTTATCGGACAGCAGGTTTTGCTCAATGAAGCATTAGTTGTAGTTGCGAGTCTTGGATTCGAAGAAACCGGCGAACTAGTCACCGTCAAGGAATTGTTAGAAAACAATCTCGCTGTGGTCATGGCCCACGCCGATGATCAGCGCGTGATCGAGCTAGCCGAACCTTTGCGCAAGATTCACCTGCGAGTTGGCGACCAGCTCACTATTGATTCTCGTAGCGGCATGGCTGTTAGCCGGGTGCAACTGACCGATATGCAGTCGTTGGTTCTTGAAGAAGTCCCAGAGATCTCATACTCCGATATCGGTGGCTTGAATTCGCAGATTGAGGCCATCAAAGACTCTGTCGAATTACCATTCACCCATCCTGAGTTGTACCGGGAGCACGGTCTGAGCGCGCCCAAGGGTATTTTGCTTTACGGGCCTCCAGGCTGTGGAAAGACGCTGATTGCCAAAGCAGTCGCTCATTCGCTGGCCCAGCGTGTTGTTGAACGTAAAGAAGGAACCAGCACACGAAGCTACTTCTTGAACATCAAGGGACCCGAGCTGCTGGACAAATACGTCGGTGAAACCGAACGACATATTCGACTGATCTTCGCCCGCGCCCGCGAAAAGGCGTTGCACGGGGATCCAGTCGTGGTGTTTTTCGACGAGATGGAAGCCCTGTTTAGGACTCGCGGAACGGGTGTGTCTTCGGATGTTGAAACGACTATCGTTCCTCAGCTTTTGGCGGAAATTGATGGTGTAGAACGACTGGACAACGTCATCGTCATCGGCGCATCAAACCGAGAAGACATGATTGACCCAGCCATCTTGCGCCCAGGTCGATTGGACGTGAAGATTAAGATTCGCCGTCCAGATGCCCAAGGCGCCACCGAAATCTTCAGCAAGTATCTGACCACTGAACTGCCGTTACACGAACAAGAATTAGCCGCCGATGCGGGCAACGCAGAAGCGTCTATTCGCCGGATGATCGATTCCACCGTTGCTGCAATGTACTCCACGGAACGCATCAATGAGTTCTTAGAGGTCACCTACGTCACCGGAGCAAGCGAGATCCTCTACTTCAAGGATTTCGCTTCCGGAGCCGTGATTCACAACATCGTTGACCGCGCCAAGAAACACGCCATCAAGGCACTGATCACCAATGACGAACGTGGTCTGAAAATGGAGTACCTGCTGCGTGCGGTGCGAGAAGAATTTGCCGAACACGAAGACATGCCGAACACCACTAACCCTGATGACTGGGCCCGTATTTCTGGTCGTAAGGGTGAACGAATCAGCAATATTCGCTCCCTGGTCAACCGTCAGGCAGCATCATGAGCGCGCGTCGGCTTGTAGGATTAGAGACCGAGTACGGTGTCATCCGCCCGCAGATGCCCAAAGCGAATGCCACGGTGCTTTCGGCTCAAATTGTCGATGCCTATGCACAACTAGTTGCTGAGCAAAGCTCCACCGCAACTGCAGCTCGCTGGGACTATGCCGACGAGACTCCTTTGCTGGATGCCCGTGGCTTTGAAATGCAGCGTAGCAAGGCCCATCCGAGTCAGCTAACTGACGCAGAACCAGAACTTGAAGAACCCGGCATCTGGACCGCGGAATCCATTGCGCTCGACGGTAACGACGCCCGGGTGGGATCAACTCTGTATCAAGAGAAAGACTCCACCGATGTTGTCATGAACATGGTTCTTGGCAACGGTGCACGGCTGTACGTGGATCACGCTCACCCTGAATACTCCAGCCCTGAATCACTCACGCCACGCGATGCTGTTCTTTGGGATCAAGCCGGCGATGAAGTCATGCGCAGGGCGGCTCAAACTGCCCAGCGTATGGGCAGTGGCGAGCTATTGCTCTACAAAAACAACACGGATAACAAGTCGGTATCTTACGGTGCCCACGAAAACTATTTGGTCCCTCGATCTATCGAATTCTCCTCGATCGTCAGTGGCATGACTCCGTTCTTTGTTAGTAGGCAAATCTTCTGCGGTGCCGGACGTGTAGGCCGTGGCATGCTCAACGAACGCGCCGAGTTTCAGATTTCGCAGCGCGCAGATTTTTTTGAGGCTGAAGTCGGATTGGAAACGACGATTAATCGTCCAATCATCAACACGCGCGATGAGCCACACGCCAATTGGGACAAATATCGTCGCCTTCACGTGATCATTGGTGACGCTAATCTAGGACAAATTTCCACCCTGCTCAGGGTTGGCACCACTAATTTGGTCCTGTCTCTGATCGAAGCGAACATGGCCCCTGCCCTTGAGCTGGTCGAACCAGTTCTAGCCCTGCAACAGATTAGCCACGATCCGAGCCTCACAACGCGCGTAAAATTCCGCGGTGGAATCGAGCTATCGGCCATTGAAATCCAACGGCTCTACCTTGAAGCCAGTGAAAAATATTGTGCGCAGCGCGGTATTGATGATCCTGACACGACCGAAATCCTGACTCGATGGGCTCAAATCCTTGACGTGCTCGAACGTGACCCGTTGGAAGCCGCAGACCAGATTGATTGGATCGCGAAGTACAAACTCATCAGTGGCTTTACCGAACGTCATCAGCTCACACTGGCTGATCCGCGCGTCGCCATGATGGATTTGCAATGGGCAGATTTGCGCACCGATAAGGGGCTGTACTACCGGTTAGCTGCCCGTGGTGCGATCAAGACCCTCTTTAGCCAAGAAGAAATCAACCAAGCAGTCGCCACCCCACCGGGGGACACGCGTGCGTACCTGCGAGGAATGGCTCTTCAACGCTATGCCCCGTATGTGGTGGCGGCTAACTGGGACGCGTTGTCCTTTGCAGTTCCAGGAGCACGTCAGATTAGCCGATTCCATATGTCTGAGCCTCTCGAAGGAACTCGTCAAAGCGTAGGAGACCTCTTCGATGCCAATATGGAGATTTCAGAATTTATCGATGAATTGGCGAGGCGCAAGTAAACAGCGCAGAATAGGTATGAGTCTCAGTACCTAATTCTGAGATTCAATAATTTTAGGAGATCAAGATGACTCAGGAAAGCTTCTCAGCTCGCCGCAACACCCAGGACCAGGCAACAGAGACCGAGCAGGTGCAGGTCAACACCACGGGTCAGTCCGCAGGGGTTGATGACCTGCTCGATGAAATCGACTCGGTTCTCGAGTCCAATGCCGAGGAATTCGTCCGCGGCTTCGTCCAAAAGGGCGGTCAGTAAAAATACTGCGTTAACAACGCAGGTATTCACTGGCACTAGACAAGGCAACGCCGCAGGCGAGGGGAAGTAGCAACGCGTGGATCGCAGAATTTACGGTCTTGAAACCGAATTCGGACTAACTTACGTCCCATCTGATGGGCGCCGGCTGACTCCAGAAGATGCTGCACGGCATCTATTCAAACCAGTGGTCAACTGGGGCAGAAGCTCCAATGTCTTCCTGGAAAACGGGTCACGACTCTACCTAGACGTGGGCTCTCATCCGGAATATGCCACGGCCGAATGCGACCAGCTGACCCAACTAATTGCCCATGACCGCGCCGGCGAGGCTTTTATGCTTGATCTCGTTGAGCAGGCTGAAGACCAACTGTTGGAAGAAGGCCATGAGGGCCGCATCTACATGTTCAAGAACAATGTGGACTCGGCCGGCAACTCCTACGGTTGTCATGAAAACTACCTCATTCCACGCAAGATCGAATTCAAACGACTTGCAGACATGCTCATTCCATTCTTGGTCACTAGGCAACTATTGTGTGGGGCCGGTCATCTGATCAACGTGGATGACCAGACCAAGTTCGTCTTTTCCCAGCGAGCAGACCATATGTGGGAAGGCGTGTCCTCTGCAACGACGCGTTCGCGTCCGATTATCAACACCCGCGATGAGCCCCACGCTGATGCCGAATATCATCGGCGTCTACACGTCATCGTGGGCGATTCAACTATGAGCGAGACCACCCAGTTGCTCAAAATCGTTGCCACTGACCTAGTCCTTAGACTGATTGAGTCTGGAGAAATTTACCACGATCTGCGCCTTGAAAACCCAATTCGTTCCATCCGCCAGATTTCGCACGATTTCAACGGACAAACGGTGGTACGCCTGATGGGTGGCGACGAACCGACAGCGTTACAGATTCAGTGGATCCTCTTCGAATCTGTCAAAGAGTTTGTTGCCCGACACGGAGCGCACCATGATCATGTGGAGCGGGTCCTTGAACTGTGGGAACGCACTCTGCGGGCGATTGAAACTGAAAACTATTCGCTCATTGATCAAGATATAGATTGGGCTATCAAGCACAAACTGCTTCATGGCTATGCACAGAAGAATTCGCTGCCGTTGTCCTCTCCACGACTAGCGCAGTTGAATCTGACCTATCACGATATCGACCCTGCCCGTGGTCTATTCCATGTACTCAAACGACGTGGTCTAGCATCGAGTGTCGTCTCTGATGCGGATATCCGCCAGGCCGTGAATAACCCACCGGCAACGACACGCGCGGCCATACGAAGTAAATTTATCCGTGCAGCCAGAGCCAACGGGCGACGCTACAGCGCAGACTGGGTTCACATGAAATACGAGGACGAACCGGGAGGAATCGTGCTCTGCAAGGATCCCTTTGCAACCAGCGATCCCGAGGTGGACAAGCTCATTGATCTGATGAGCCAGCGACCGTAACTAGCGGGCGGAAAGACTTTTCACAGCTACGAACCCTAGGGTTGTAGCAGTGAGTTTGATACTCAATTGATGAGTATCTCTGCAATTTTAAGATTTGACTTCAACGAAAGTAGATTCGTGCGAAAAGTATTGGCATTGTGCGCTACTGCCTCGGTCCTAGCCTTGGCAGCCTGTGGTTCTGGATCATCGTCAAACCTGTCTTCGATCTCGGTCAAGCCAGCAGCCGACGACAACACTGCACCAGAGGTTTCCTTCGACACCCCTTTCCTTACGGAAAAGGATGAAGCTGTCACCTTGGAACAGGGCGACGGAGCGGAAATTAACGCGGGCGATACTGTCTCCATCAAATCCGGTCTATACAAGGCAATTGACGGTCTATCGGCCGGCGAAAACTTCACCGGAACTGCCACCGACATGACTGTTGATGACAGCATGAAGCAGCAGATGCCTGAACTCTACGATCGTCTGGTTGATTCAAAGGTTGGCGACTGGATCGCGTACTCCACCGTTGAAGGAACGCAGCAGGCTGACGGAACCGTAGCAGACCCTGAAGAAGGTGCTCGTGCCGAGCGCATCATCGTCCTCCACGTTGAAAGCAGCACGGCTGCCAGTGGAACGATGAGCAAGGATGAAGTAGCTAAGCAGAAGAAGGAAGGCAAGCTTCCAACTGTTAAGGTGACCGACGGTAAGCCAACCATCACCATCCCTAAGGACACCGAAGCTCCTAAGGATCTAGCGGTAGATGTTCTCGAAGAGGGCAAGGGCGAAGCCGCAACCGCCACCTCAAAGGTCAAGGCCAAGTACACCGGCGTTACCTGGGCTGATGGCAAAGAATTTGACGGTAACTTCGATGCAGATGAGGGCACCGAATTCACGCTGGACGGCGTGATCAAGGGCTGGACCGAAGGTATGACCGGTTTGAAGGCAGGTTCCAAGGTCTTGCTGACCATTCCAGCTGATAAGGCTTACGGAAATTCTTCTACGAGCGGATCGCCAACCGGCACCTTGGTCTTCTACGTAGAATTGGAATCTGTGACAGCTGGCGACAGCGAGTAAAGTCCTAAACAACGACTGAGAAAGGCCGTGACTATGTCGTTCGGAGAACGCAACTACGACCGCACCAAGCCCGAGATTGACTTCCCAGGTACCGACGCACCCGAAGAACTGGTCATCACCGACCTAATCGAGGGCACTGGCGCTGAGGTCACCCCAGGTACCACCGTGCAGGCTCACTATGTTGGTGTTGCCTGGTCGACCGGTGAAGAATTCGATTCTTCGTGGAACCGTGGCCAGACTCTCGACTTCCCAGTCGGAGTTGGCATGGTGATCCAGGGCTGGGATCAGGGACTGCTAGGCATGAAGGTCGGCGGCCGCCGTCGCTTGGATATTCCATCCAACCTTGCCTACGGCGAGCGAGGTGCTCCCGGCGCCATCGCACCAAACGAAGCACTGATCTTCGTGGTAGATCTCGTTGGCACCAAGTAAATAGCCAATGAAGCTAAGGCCCTGAGATAACACTCGGGGCCTTAGCTGTCTTAAAAGTCATGCTTAAAGCTAAAAGTTGGTTAGTCTAAACTCGTGAGCACAAAGCAATCCACTGGTCCAAGCAAGGCTGAACGCCTAACCAGCCTCATCTATGCCTTGGCAACCAAATCACGGAAATTTAATGCCGACCTGATCGGGGAATATCTCGTTCCCGATGGTTCTGCAGATACCCGCGAAAAAGCGCTTGATCGCCTTAAGGACGATATCCGCAATGACTTCGGACTTCAGCTGATCAAGGAAACCATCGACGGCGTACCTTTTTACAGCATTGATACCACCGACTGGTTCCTTCCACCGGTAACATTCAGCCCGTCTGAAGCTGGTGTCGTCGCCTTGGCAGCCAGCTTGTGGAAAGACACCAAGCTGCAGTCCTTGGGACTCAACGCAGCCGCTCGCGTGACCGGGCACGGTGATACTGAATCGAATGTGGCACCGCTAGCTGGGTCACTGGTTCCACGCCTCTCCATGGATGAACCGAACTTCCGTGACTGTGCGCTAGCAGTCTTTAACCGAAAAGCAGTGAAGTTCGTCTACGTTTCCTCACAAGGGACAAAAACCGAACGCATTGTCGACGTGTGGGGAATAGGCCAGCGTTACGGCAACTGGTATTTCACCGGCCATGACCACACCCGCAAGGACTCACGAGTCTTCCGACTTTCGCGAGTTCAAGGAAATTTTGGCACCTACCGACACACTGGTGCCAGCAGCACCTATCATCCGCGCCCCGAAAATTTCCAGATGAACCAGGTGCTCCTGGACTTTGACCTCAAGCACCCAGGCTATGTCGCCACCATCATGCTCCACCGTGACGAAGCAATTCCATTGCGGGCGCAATCACTGAATGGTAATAACACGAGTTCTGAGCTTCAAATCGGTTATTCAGATCCGCATTCGTTTGCCGCGGAGCTCGCCGGTTATGGACCAGCGGTGCAGGTATTGGCGCCAACTGATTTAGCCGAACAGGTTCATCGCATATTGTCTGATGCAAAAGCCGCACAGATTGCACAGGAGACCCTGGACGACTACCCGCAGGTGAAGTTCCGTCCCAATCGTGCCACCGGGCGAGGCACAACGACGACGCAAGTGATGCGCAATATTGACATGATTCAGTATGTCGTCGCCCAAGGTGTCGTGAAGATCCAAGAACTCGCAGAGCGCTATTCCATGAGCGTGTCAAAGATCCGTGAAGAATTAGCGATGATCATGATGTGCGGTGTTCCTAACGGCCAGCACGATGAACTGATCAACGTTAATGATGGTGACCTTGAATCTGACACAGTCACCATTTCCAACGCGGCGCTTTTGGCTGAACCTCAAAAACTTGCGCCATTAGAAGCCGTCGCCATCCTGGGAGGATTGAACGCTTTAGCAAGCATCCCAGAATTTGAGCATCAAGAAATCCTGAATTCTGCCTTAGAGAAGGTGAACTCAGCTGTCGCTCGATTCGAAGGATGGAACGGCGCTCTAGGTTTCGCACTCTCGAAGGCACGCGAAAACGATATTCCACGACAACTAGTTACGGCTGCGAAGCAGCACAATGTCGTGCGCATTGATTACTACTCTGCCAGTTCTCGTACGCATCAGCTGCGGGACGTTGAACCCGTGAGAATGATTGAAGATGGTTCAATTCAATACCTACGGGCTTGGTGTCGAAAACGTGAAGACATGTTGACTTTCCGTGTAGATCGCATTTTAAGCGCGCAAATTTTAGATGAACTGTACGTTCCATCGGCAAAGCATGAAGACCAACAAGATGTTCAGATCCGATACGAGGCAAGCTCGGATGATCTTGAGGTAGTTCTCTATGTAGACACAGAAATTTTGCCTATCGTAGAAGCATTCCATCCGACCTCTTGGTCGACAGGAAAAATTGGTCGAGGTTACTTGGCGACGGTACGATTCTCGGATCACCAAGTTGCTGCACCTTTGGTGGCGCGGCATAGCGGTAAACTGGCTGTGGTTAGTCCTGACGCTACGCGCGAACAAGTAGTGCGGTGGTTGGACGATGCTATTCGAATGTATGAGGATTAGTAGATGCTTCCTTGGTGGTTTTGGGTTCTGTTGTGGACAGTAATTGTTTTGGCGACTGTTCTTGCAGCGGTTCTTGCCGGCTTCCGTTTATTCAAACAGGGAATGGCGGTTGTTGAAGATTTAGGCACCGCTGCTGACAAAGTCAGCTCAGGTTTAAACCAATCTGGCACCATTGTGGAATACACTCCAAACCCACGCCGGTACCCTCATGGGACCGATGCAACGCATGGTGATCCCGAGAAGATTCGTAAGTTGCGTGACAAGGGTAAAGCCGAACGTATTGAGGCCCGTCGCTTGCGCAGGGTTGCGCGTCGAGCTGAACGTGGCCAAGCTCAGAACATGCACGATCTTCGCCTGTTCTGACGTAGAATTTAGATTGAGAGAAGGGAAATCACATGGGTGGTTTACAGGGATGGCATCTGGTCATCATTATCGTTTTGGCACTGTTGCTCTTCGGCGCTCCAAAGCTTCCAGGCTTAGCACGCTCGATGGGTCAGTCGTTGCGCATTTTTAAGTCTGAAGTTCGCCAGATGAAGGATGACGATCCAAAGTCGGAGACTGTCGACGGCACAGTCAACGATCCAAATCCTAATGAAAAGAACAACTCCTAACTTCATCTGTGGCAACAAATAAAGATAAGACTCCGCGCAATAAGAAGAAGCGGGTCAAAGACGACGAAGGTCGGATGTCTCTTAAAGAGCATCTGATTGAAGCTCGAAACCGACTTTTCAAATCGCTGATCGCGTTGACCTTGGGAACTGTCGCAGGGTTTTTCATCTACGACTGGTTACTTGAACTGATCATTGATCCAGTTCAAGCTGCCGGTGGGTCGGTGAACTTCACGGCAGTGATGTCGCCTTTCGACATCATGATCAAAGTTGCGCTATTCGTTGGAATACTCGTTTCTTCTCCCGTATGGCTCTATCAGTTGTGGGCGTTTATTGTCCCAGGGCTGAAAAAGAACGAACGTCGCCTTAGCTATACTTTCGTCGCCATCTCGGTGCCGCTATTTATTGGTGGCGTCGCTATGGCTTACTTTGTGTTGCCATTTGCCCTCAAGTTCTTTATCAGTCTGGCTCCAGAAAACTCCGAAAATCTCATTAATATCAATGAGTACCTGCCATTTATCATCCGATTGCTTCTCGCGTTCGGCTTGGCGATGTTGGTACCGGTACTGATGGTGGGACTGAACCTGGTCGGAGTTCTACCTGCCAAGGTTATTCTGAAGAACTGGCGAATTACCGTATTCCTCATTGCTGTTGTTGCTGCCATGGCTGCCCCTGGCGGTGACGCCATCACCATGTTCGCTCTCGCTGGTCCATTGTTCTTGACCTTCGCGGCAGCAACGATTTTCTGCTACTTCAACGACAAGAAACGTGTAAAGAAGCAGGCGGCACAGGACGCTGAAAATGAGCGTCTAGCACAGGGGGAGTCGAGCACGATCGCCACTCCTGAGCCCATCGACGAACCAAACTCACAGATATAACTGATCGTCAAGAAAGCGAACGGCCACAAGTGACTTCACCCGCGGAACGATACGCGACTTCCAAGGCACGGCAGGTCGAACTCGGCTCTGCACTTCCCGACTTCCGCGCCAGTATTTCCTTTGACCTGGATCCATTCCAGGCCGAAGCGTGTAGGAAAGTCACAGAGGGCCACAGCGTCCTCGTCGCAGCGCCTACGGGTGCCGGCAAGACTGTTGTTGGTGAATTCGCGATCTTCCAGGCATTGCGCGAGAATCGCAAAGCCTTCTACACCACACCCATCAAGGCACTGAGTAATCAAAAATACTCAGAGCTGGTCAACCGTCATGGTGCCAAGCGCGTTGGCCTACTCACGGGTGACACGTCGATCAACTCTGAAGCTCAGATCGTCGTGATGACCACCGAAGTTCTGCGCAACATGTTGTACGCCGACTCGCAGACCCTCGATGGCCTTGGATACGTCATCATGGATGAAGTCCACTACTTAGCGGATAAATTCCGTGGCGCGGTGTGGGAAGAAGTCATCATCCACCTGCCATCAAACGTTCAAATTATCTCGTTGTCTGCCACGGTATCCAACGCCGAAGAATTTGGCGGCTGGCTGGATACTGTTCGAGGGCAAACGGACATTATCGTTTCCGAACACCGGCCTGTGCCCCTGTTCCAGCACGTGATGGTCGGACCAAATATCATCGATCTTTTTGCTGAGGATGTTGCCTTCGACAAGGTAGCCGAAGGCGAATCCAAAGCAAGCGTCAATCCTGAACTGCGCAAACTAGTACGGACCCACAATTCTGGTGGCCGGGTTCAGCGTGGACGTGGCAAGGGCGGACGCGGACCGCAACGGAGTTCTGGTTTTGGCCAACGGGTTAATCGCCCTTCCGTTATTGGCAAACTGGATCGCGCGGGGCTTCTACCCGCCATCTTCTTCATTTTCTCCCGCAAGGGTTGCGACATGGCGGTACAACAGTGCGCTATGGCTGATCTTCGACTAACCACTAACGAGGAAGCGGCAGAAATTGCCCAAGCCCTCGATGAAGTGTCTTACCGGATCCCGAGTGAAGACCTCGATGTCCTTGAGTTCTGGGCCTGGCGAGATGGACTGATTCGTGGCTTTGCCTCACACCATGCTGGTCTACTTCCAATCTTTAAAGAGATTGTTGAAGACCTCTTTGCTAGAAACCTCATCAAAGTGGTCTTTGCTACCGAAACCTTGGCATTGGGCGTCAACATGCCAGCCCGGTCCGTTGTCTTGGAAAAGCTCGTTAAGTTCAACGGCGAGTCCCATGTACAGATTTCATCGGGGGAGTACACCCAGCTCACCGGTCGCGCAGGCCGCCGAGGCATCGATGTGGAGGGGCACTCCATTGTTGTGTGGAACCCTGAACTGGAACCGGAAGCATTGGCGGGTCTGGCCTCCAAGCGTACTTATCCGCTGAATTCTTCCTTCCGACCGACCTACAACATGTCGACCAACCTATTGGCCCAATTCGGTCGTGAACAAACCCGCCAAATTCTTGAATCGTCTTTTGCCCAGTATCAGGCTGACCGTTCCGTGGTGGGAATGGCCCGACAGGTGCGTTCCAAAGAAGAATCATTGGCGGGTTACGCGAAGTCAATGCAATGCCACCTTGGTGACTTTACTGAGTATCTGAAGATTCAACGGAACTTGTCGACGCTTGAGAAATCCGCGGCAAAGAACCGACGCACCGAACGACGCTCTGCTGCCGAACGTTCCTTGCAGGCGGTCATTCGCGGGGATGTGGTGGACCTTCCTGGTGGCCGTCGCTTCGGCCGAGCCGTGGTGGTCGAGCTTGATACTGCCATGTACAACCCACGACATACCGTGCTCACCGATGAAGGGCAACTACGCCGGTTGTCGGCCGATGACCTGAACGGTCCAGTCGAAATCATTTCGCGTATCAGAATTCCCAAGGGATTCACCGGTCGCGCGCCCAAGGAACGCCGGGACTTGGCCTCATCACTGCGAAACGCCGTTGACGACCATCGCCCGCCGCGCCAAGACGCACAAAGCTTTAACTATGATGGCGCGGACTCATTTGAACGTGAGATCGCCACGATGCGGATGGAGCTGAAAGATCATCCGTGCCACGCCTGCTCAGAGAAGGACCAGCATATGCGCTGGGCCGACCGGTACTGGAAGCTGAAAAAAGATACTGATAAGGCTCGTCGAGCCATTCGTGGGCGCACCAATACGATTGCGACACAGTTCGACAAGGTGTGTAAAGTTCTCGAACAGTTCGAATACCTCACTCCTTCGGGTGAAAATGATGACCTTACGCTCACGGACTCAGGCCGCCGACTGCGCCGGATCTACGGGGAACGTGATCTGCTGACCAGCCAAATCCTTGAGACCGGGAAGCTGAGCAAGCTCAATGCAGAAGAACTCTGCGCGGTAGTTGCCAGCTTGGTGTATCAGGCCCGCCGCGATGGTGATCGCCCAGATCCAAAGATGCCGACCGATAAGGTAGCAGATATTTGGAATACCACCATCAAGATCTGGGGTGCACTCTCCGACGCGGAAGAAGCGTTGAATTTGGATCCAACGGCTCCGCCAGAATCCGGATTGATCTGGCCCATGTACAAGTGGGCCAGGGGATCGAGCCTGAATAGTGCACTGCGCGGGACCGATATGGCACCTGGCGACTTTGTTCGTTGGGCCAAACAGGTCATCGATACCTTGGACCAGTTCGCCAAGAATACCGATCTACCCCCAATGCTGGTGCGTAATGCGTTTAAGGCAGTAGACCAGGTCAAGCGTGGCGTTGTGGCCTACTCCAATGTTTTGGCCTAGCCGAGCGCTAGAGCCCATAAGAACTTACTAATTTGGTGCACGAGAAAAGGGAGCACGCTGATGGCAAAAACGCTGTACCGCAACGGGGCAGTTTATTCCGCCGCGGATCCATTTGCGACCGCCATGGTGGTCGATGGAGATACGATTTCCTGGCTAGGCGGTGAGGACGCGGCGCAGCGTCACGCAGAATCGGTAGATCAGGTGATCGATTTACGTGGTGGGCTGGTGACTCCGGCCTTCGTTGAGTCACACACCCACCTTGCAGCACTGGGCCGTACCTTGGCAGGTTCAGATCTCAGCTCTGCCTCCTCGGCAAGCTCACTTTTGTCCCTCGTGGCAACTCAGGGACAAAAGTCCACCAAAATTGTACTAGCTCAGGGCTGGGATAACTCGGACTGGGCGCAACAGGACCTTCCGAGCGAGCACGATCTAACCAGCGCTGCTGACGGCCGAGCCTACTATCTTTCGCGTCGCGATGTGCACAGCGCTCTCGTCAACCAGGAGCTCTTGGACTTCCTGGGATTGGGGTATCTGAAGCCGGGGCTTGTCTCTGGCAACGACCACGATGAAGTTCGATTAGCTTTGGCCAAGGCGCAGAAGGCTGACCAGGCATTCCAGCGGTTGGCCCTTGAGCACTATGCATCACGAGGCTTTGCCACCGTGGTTGAGATGGCAGCGCCCCAGCTAGAAGGTCGCGCAGCCCTGGATCAGCTCTTGGCCAAAGATCAGCCTAATATGCCTAAGGTGTACGCTTTCTGGGGCGAACTGGTCAACGATGAAGATGCCGCGGAAGAACTGATCGCTTCATTCCCTACTGGTCGGGTATTGGGTCTGGGCGGTGATCTGAAGGTTGACGGTTCCCTTGGCAGTCACACCGCCTATCTACGCGAAGACTATAGCGATCGCCCCGGTGAACGCGGCACCTTGTATCTGAGCAAGGAAGAGATCGCGGCACACATAATCGCGTGCAGTAATCGCGGAATCCAGGCGTCCTTCCACGTCATCGGTGACGGTGCACTGGACGAGGTGCTTGACGGTTTTGATCTGGCCGCTGATCAGATCGGAATTTCCAAGGTCCAGATGGGGCGCCATCGCCTAGAACATGTGGAAATGGTTGACGAGGCTACGCGCACTCGACTCTTGAAGTACGCAATCACGGTCTCTATGCAGCCAGTGTTCGATTCCGCCTGGGGTGGTTCGAATGGTATGTATGTGCAGCGTCTGGGCGATCGTGCCGCATTGATGAACAACCTATCCGCGATGCTGTCAGCTGGTGTCCCATTGGTACTCGGCTCCGACGCACCAGTGACCGAGGTCGACGGGTGGGAGGTCGTGCGTGCAGCCATGAATATGTCCAACGAGCAGGCTCGTATTTCAGCCCGGGCAGCGTTCTTGGCTCAAACTCGGTCCACGTACCGCGCTATGGGAGAAATGAATCCCTTGGCGGGGCAGCTGGCCATTGGGGCTCAGGCAACCTTCGCCGTGTGGACTGCCTCTGAACTTGCTGTGCAGACCCCGGATGTTCGTATTAGTTCTTGGAGTACCGATGCGCGTGCTGGTACTCCGATGCTGCCTGTCGTTGATGAGGAAATTCCTCAGTGTTTGCGCACCGTTCGCGCCGGAATCACGATTTTCGACAATCTTGAACAGGCGGATTAGCTCATAGCGAAAGTCTTGACTTCAACCGTATTAAATTCGCCAAGTTACTTCTGACTAGTAGCGTCTAGATAAAGATTGAAGTCATTAGATGGTTGACAGCCTAGGTGGGTCACCCACTAGGCTGAGGTAAGCGCCTCTTCGTGATGCACAAGCATTGCGTTCGAAACGACGCAATATAAACAACGATCCTCAGTGACCTTAGATAACATTCTGTCCCTTTTTGCGGGCAGAATAGGGCCGAAGTCACTGAGGATCGTTAGTTTATTCAGTGTCTTGGATGATCTGGCGAACTAATGGTGACTATAATTTGAGTTTGGACTATCTCTTCTTGTTGTGTCTGTGGCTAGTTTGCTAGCCCTGTACCTTCCAGGAAGAAGTTTTTGTTGTATACCCAGAAAGGTGTCGCCGAGTGCGCGTCATTACAATCATCCCGACCTATAACGAGCTGGAGTCGCTCCCGCTAACCGTAGGGCGGTTGCGATCCGCTGTTCCGGATTCTGATGTATTGATCGTTGATGATAATTCGCCTGACGGCACGGGTGAACTGGCCGACAAGATGTCGGCTGAAGACTCAAATATCCACGTACTTCACCGCACTGGCAAGGACGGCCTGGGTGCTGCATACATCGCCGGCTTCGAATGGGCGCTAGCTCGCGATTACGATGTCATGGTGGAAATGGACGCAGATGGTTCGCACATGCCTGAGCAACTTCCACGATTGCTAGAGGCCAGCGCTGCAGGTGCCGATCTGGTGATCGGTTCACGCTGGGTCAAGGGAGGAGAGGTCGTCAACTGGCCGCTACTTCGTAAGGTCATTTCCCGTGGCGGAAGCTTCTATTCCCGTACCATGCTAGGCCTGCCTTTGCGCGACATTACCGCAGGCTATCGTGCATTCAAACGCGAGACCTTAGAAGCCATTGACTTCGATGCTGTGGAATCACGCGGTTACGGTTTCCAGGTCGATATGACTTTCCGTGTTGCTATGCTCCGCAAGAAGATTGTTGAAGTTCCTGTGACATTCGTTGAACGTGAACTTGGCGCATCGAAGATGAGCGGAAATATTGTTTTCGAAGCAATGTGGAATGTTACTCGTTGGGGCCTAGGGGCCCGTTGGAAGAAGCTAACTTCTAAGAAGTAGATTTCCTGTAATGGCGCGCATCGAGAACTCTCTGACTGCGCGCTATTACTGTTTAATGGCGTTTTCTTAATAGCGGCATACTTTGCCCGTAAAACACTTCAGGGCTGGCCACACAATTTTTCATTGTGTGGCCAGCCCTGAAATATTTAACAAGCCTATGCTGGAAGTTCCAGCAGGTTTTGGGGGAGTGCTATACAGCTTCTCCGCGAGAAGCGCGTAGCTGTGCTAGGCGGTCTGCCAGAGTCTTTTCCAGTTCTTCTTCACTGCGACGCTCAAGGAGCATGTCCCAGTGGGTACGAACAGGCTTTTCGGCGTTAGCTTCTTCCATCTGGGCTTCGCCGTGGACGAGCTTAGCTTCTTTGCCGGTCTTGGTGTGCCAGACGGCTGGAATTTCAGCTTCTGCTGCAAAGACAACAAAGACGGTTTCTCCGTCTTCGGTACGGTATTCCACGCGCTGACGGGCAGCTGGCTCCACACCTGCCTCAGATTCCATGCTCTGTGCACCCAGGCGCATGCCTCGTAGGCTGCGATCGCTCATGTTTTCCCTCCGCGATGTTTAAAGAATTCGCTACACGTACCAACGTTTGGCACCAAGAAATAATTCCAGCCAACAAGGGGATCTGGATTCATTGGTACCAAAACATCCATTATACGCGTTAGCGGCGAAGTGCATGGTCTGCACCTCGCCGCTAATGATGATCTAGTTGTGAAACTAGATACCGCTACACCTCGTTGCTAGGTGCAGGTGGAGTCGATGGGGAAGTCGGGGCGGCGTTGCCACCCAAAGCTCCACCAATGCCCTTCAAGGCTTCGGTTAGCTCACTTGGGATAACCCAGAGAGTATTGGACGTACCTTCTGCAAGCTTAGGCAAAGTCTGCAGGTACTGGTAAGCCAATAGTTCATGATCTGGGCGACCAGCGTGAATTGCGTCGAAGACCTTCTGAATAGCCTGAGCTTCACCGTCAGCACGCAGGATCGATGACTGTGCGTCACCTTCGGCCTTCAGAATCTCAGCCTGTCGTTGACCTTCAGCAGTAAGAATCGCCGACTGCTTGGTACCCTCAGCGGTCAAGATGGCTGCACGACGGTCACGTTCTGCACGCATCTGCTTTTCCATCGAGTCCTGTATCGACAGTGGTGGATCAATGGCCTTGAGCTCGACGCGTGAAACACGAATGCCCCACTTGCCGGTGGCCTCATCCAGAACGCCACGGAGCTGGCCGTTGATCTGGTCGCGGCTGGTCAAAGCCTCTTCCAGGTTCAAACCACCGACGACGTTACGCAGGGTGGTCGTGGTCAGCTGTTCTACGGCCTGAATGTAGTTGGCAATCTCGTAGGTTGCCGCACGTGGCTCAGTAATCTGGAAGTAGACCACGGTATCAATGGATACTACGAGGTTATCTTCAGTAATTACTGGCTGTGGTGGGAAAGAAACCACCTGTTCGCGCAGGTCAAGCAGCGGCAAGAGTCGGTCCACAAATGGGATCAACAAAGTTAGGCCAGGATTTAGGGTGCGGCTGTACTTGCCGAGGCGTTCAACAATGCCTGCTCGTGCCTGTGGCACGATGCGTACGCTACGCAGCAGAACAATGATCACGAAGATCGCCAGAACGACAAGCACGATAGTCACACCAAAACCATTAGAACTCATGGTTGGTACTCACTTTCATTGTGCTGGATGATGAAGAATTTATTTGAAAACTGATCAGCTTTCAGCTGGATCTGCGGGCTTAGTGGTGAGATACGCGGTAGCGCCGTCAATCCGTGAAACCACGCCGTACGTTCCAGGTGACATGGTTGGAACGTTCGACTCTGCACGAGAAGTCCAGATTTCGCCCATGATCTTGGCTGAGCCTGAAATCCGAGAAGTGGGTTCGAGGATCAGAGCATCAGCACCGATCAGCCGATCGATATTTGAACGGAACCCCGCAGGCGACTTCTTGAGGTGCCTGACCGCGATAGGGCGAACAAGCAGAATCATGAGTAGTGAAACAATGCAGAAGATAACTACCTGCAACCACATAGGACCGTTCAGCAGGGCTACCGTGACCCCTCCAAGAGCGCCAATGCCCAGCATGATGAAGTACAGGTCAAGTGAAAGCATCTCGATGATGGCCAACAGAAGGAACAACGCAAGCCAAATCACCCACGCGTTACTTATGATCCAATCAGCGGTAGTCATGGAATCCACCTAATTTCTCATAGGACAAGGGCCAGAAGCTTTGGCCTTTCTTCTATTCTGCCGTATGAGGAACAGGAAGTACGTAGTCATTTTGGGGTATTTTCTATGCCTTAGGGATGAAAGCATGTACTCCGAAGGAAGCTGTTACCCGTTGTTCCCCCAGAGACTGAACTTTATTTCGAAGCTTCTCGGGCTGCAGATGATGCCCGGCAGGGCCCATAAACGCTAGGTTATAAAGATCCTCGGTATTCAAGTCCATCTGATAAGTCAGTTGTTCGGTGTGCTTCAGTTGAAAGTCATTGGCATCGAACTTTTCCACCAGAGAAGCTAACTTTCCATCCGCAACCGAAAGCATATCCAAGGGCTCAATGACTTCATTGAGATGATCAGGTTCGCCGGTGACGACAATGCACAGTCCGTGATCACGCAACACTCGCCGAAACTCCGCCGGGTTATGTGGAGCAAAACAGTTCAGCACCACGTCTCGTGAAGCATCAGCGGAAGGCAAGCGGCGCCAAACGTCCCATACCAACGCCAACGTGTGGGGTAGCTTCGCTGCCCGACGCATGGCATAACGTGAGATGTCTAAGGCGAGGGCATCGTGGTAGCTGGCGTTCGAGGCGCCAAGGATCTGATTGAGGTAGTAACCGGTACCGGCGCCAGCGTCGAGCAAATCAAGAGAACTTGATTCCCGATGTCCACGGACAATTTCCGCGAGCTTATTGGCCAGTGGTGCATAGTGGCCACGGCTTTGGAAAGCATCTCGTGCTTGAACCATGGCAGAAGTGTCTTCTAGAAAATTGGTACCTTTGCCCGTCAGAAAGTTAAAGTACCCTTGCTTCGCTGCATCAAAGCGATGGTCAGAGTCGCAGACTAACGTCTTGTGTGCTTCGTCCTTGAAGTGCAAGGGTAGTTCGCAAACGGGGCAGGTTACCGTGGTTTCGTTCGAAGGCATTAGAAGTTCAAGACCTTTTTAGCGGTAGCGACATCCATGTTTTCGTGACGCCACAACTCCGTTTCGTTGATCAGTGAACGAGTTTTCGCCTTATCGATGTAGACGGTACCAGACAGATGATCCGTTTCATGCTGCACTATTCTTGCCTGCCAACCGCTAAATGATTGCGTGTGTGCTTCTCCATCACGGTCGTTGTACGTTGCCGTGATGTCAGCAGGGCGCGTAACTACACCCTGGAACCCTTCGAAAGACAGGCATCCCTCATAGAATTCCGCCGTGCGCTCCGATGCTGCAGTGTAGGTTGGGTTGAAAATTTCGAAGTATTCCAACGGTTCTCGTTCACGCTCGGAAGCAATTGATTCCGGTATAGGATACAAGTCTTCAAGCACAGCAATCTGAAGGGGAATGCCTACCTGGGGAGCGGCCAGACCTACTCCCGGTGCGTCATACATTGTCTGGCGCATGGCTTCAAGCAGTTCTTCGAGCAGCGGTTGCTCGAGCTGACCGGTGTACGGGATTGCCCGTTGACGAAGAAGAGGATGGCCAAGTTGCACTATTGGAAGCACCAGATTCTCGTCAGCCGTTTCTAGAATCCCGGTGACTAGTTCGATGATCTGTTCGTTGGTGTATTCGGTGTTCATCGGGATCCGGTGGTCCGTTCTACGTCGTGGTGGCGGTTTAGCTGCGCTAACCGTGAGGCCAATCGTGCTTTTTCGGTGGCGTGCAGCATGTGGCCTAGCTTCGATAGGTCGTCTTCAGCATATAAATGAACTTCGATGTTCTTGTCGTAGAAGACATCGATCAGGTTCGCTAGTCGCCGTTCCTCATCCATAGGCATCGTTTCGCTGGCCGGTATTTGGGTCACGTGCCAGCATGAGAATCGAGAGGCAAGTTCGAGATAGTCAGCTGTGTTGCGCCTGGTTCTGCAGATTTGATCAAAAGTAATCCAGATTATCCCGTCCCGGAGCTCAACGGGGCCAATTTGGTCATAACCGATCTTGATCCAGTCGTTACCTGAGATTATGGGAGCTGGATGGGGGAGTAGGTTTAGCGATCCCCGACGGTAACCCTCGGCTGGTGCCTCCAGAGATGTACTGAGTAGTCGGTAATCTAGCTCATGATCCAACTCAAAAACTTCGAAGTCACTCCGGATGCTGCCGATGATCGGCTTCACCAAATGGTGAAAGGTATCGTCGTCTAACAACTTTTCGGGTTCGTAATTTGAGGTCGTCACCAACTGAATGTCATGCTGCTCGCAGTACTTGACCAGTTTGCCCATAAACATCGCATCGCCAGGCTCGGTGCAGTGGAATTCGTCGAAAATCAGTACATTGATTCCGGAAAGTTCGCGTTCCAGACCTTGTACAAAAATGGCACCTAAAGATTGACCTAGTAGGCGATTTTTGGGGGAGTTCAGGCGATGAAAGAACTCATGAAAATGAAATCTCTTAGTAAGAGCTTCTGGAAGATGTGCCACCAAGGAATTGGTAATCACCGTTTTTCCTCGGCCTGGTGGTCCATAGATGTACACGCCGCGCCGTTTGTTTGAGGCTGTTGGCCCCACCGATTCACTCAAGATTCTGATGAGTTCACATTGAGTTGAATCGGCGGTAATCCCTGCATTAGCTAGTGAGCCCAAGATCTTTTCGGCTAGGGCGTGAGCAGCCGGTGTTTGTGTTGACGAGTTGGGCATAACTAAATTTTGCCATTCTCTGCTGTGGCGGCCAATTTAACAACTGGCCAGCGGCTCTGAGAAACGTTTGAGCAATGCGCATCGTAGGTCAGTTGGCGGCCCCTGGCTGGTCGGTTCGTAGTATTGAGGAGTACAGAAAGATTCGGATCCTTGTAATGCCGCGTGTCCACTCCGAGCGCATCGACTGAGGCTCTGAGAAGTGAGAGTATTCAGAAATCCCCAGTCAGAGACGATTTCCGGCTAATCATTTCGGATGATTTATTCAGGGGATAGGTGTCAGGTTTTGCGAAAGAGCCTCCACTTCGAGTGAATTTTTCCGATACCTATCGCTTTTAGAAGCAGTAAGCCCATAATGGACACACTCACCAAACTGGTCGGTTGGGACCTGTTGGTCAGTACTACAGTGCAATGGACTCAGGGAGTGTTTGCGATGACTAGTGAATATAGCGTTCCAACGGCGCAATCAGGGATCATATCGGGCGATTTGCTTGATATGACAGTGACAGTCCTCAAGACGTTATCTGAGCCATTGCGACTTCAAATGCTGTGGGCTTTATGCGAAGACGATCTCACGCTGTCAGAGCTTGCGCAGTTGGTGGGCGTCAGCCCAACGGTAGCTAGCCAATTGCTGTCACGCTTGCGAACCGCTGGTGTTTTACAGACCAATAAATCTGGACGTCACGTGATCTACTCGATGCACGATGAGTTCTCGCGTCAGTTCATTCGTCAGACCCTAGACTTTGCTGCGCACCGTCTGGCCTTGCAAGATTCAGTACCTGAACAATCGCATTGATCTTGCGTGAACTCACTAGATAAGGACGCTGTTTCACCTGTTCTCACCAGCATTAGAAATAAGCCGATAATCTACATTATGTAAAGTAGTGGAAATCTGGTGCTCCCACCGAACCTGAAATCCACTCACCCATTGAACTTACGGACCACGAAGAATCGCAGCGGCAGATCGAATCTGAGGTATTGGGTTCAGCCGCGAAAGCTGTCTCTAGCGTGCCTGGCGCTTTCGCATCTGAGCTCTCGATCCGGTGGAACGTTGGCATGCTCTAACCTAGCTACGGCCGACTGATGCGCCTGGAAAACAGTGAAGATTGGAGAGCAACGATCCTTGACCAGAGTTCCAGTGGTCGTGTGCGCGAGAGAAAATCGAACTCTAGATCAAGATAGGCTGATGGTGACTACTCATGGACGTGAGACTCCCCTAGTTTTAAGGACTAACGCAGGAATATGTCACCAAAGGCTTTGTATCGAACAATTGCACGGGCAGAAGCAGTTACGTGGACGTTGCTGATTCTTGCCATGATTCTCAAATACGGTGTGAAAGTTGGTGACTGGCCGGTATCAATTGCTGGTTTCATACACGGGTTCGTATTCCTGTCTTACTTTGCCACGGCGCTACTGGTGGGCATGAACCAGCGATGGAGTAAGAGACTGATCCTTACTGCTGCGGCAACTTCTGTGATTCCATACCTCACCGTTCCCTTCGATCAATGGCTAGAACGCAAGGACAAATTGAATGGTTTTTGGCGTACTGAAGCCACTGATCATCCCAGTGATAACGGATGGTTAGATAGGACAATGAGGTGGCTCGTTGCTCGGCCAATTCCAACAGCGATAGGTTTCTTTGTCGTTGTCGTAGCCGTCTTTTCCGCTTTACTGGTTATGGGTCCTCCCGGAAGTTCAAGCTAATTGCATTTTCAGCGGGTTACCCGGAATTTCCATTACCAACGGTGACACCGGCCACGGGCACGCGTTTATGTGCCAAACAGTTGGTCATACCACGAAGCGGCCAACGATCGTTGCGGTCTGAAGACTCTACAGTGAACGGCTCTACTGCGCTTTAATCAGTCGCGGAATAGATTTCATCATGATGATCATCGCCACGAGTTCAACGAGAGTCTGAGTAACTACGACTGTCGCAGCCATCGAATATTCTTTGGGCAGTGCAAGAGCAATGGGAAGCACAACCAGTGAATTTCTAGTCACCCCGCTGAACGTTGCGGCCCGTTGTTCGTTGATTGAAAGCCGGAATATCTTTCCGATAATGAACGCGCAGACTCCAGCGACGAGAGCAAACGTGATGAAAATTAAGATCGTCTTAAGCAGTTGGTCGGTGTGTTCAGACAGTGAAGTGATCTGGGAGCCGGATACGCAATAGAGCGTCCCCATCATCGCTGGCACCATGAAGCTGTCAGCGGTCTTTGCGAAGTGGGTGACGGGTGTCCATTTTCTACTAAGCGCCTGGGTCGTCAGTGCGAGCAACAATGGCAAGAGAATTAGTAGTATCAGTGCTTCTATAAATGGCCCTGGCGTGAAGAGAGTCAACGATGACTTTCCTACGATAAAGATCAAGTAGAGCGGGATCAGCGCCATTTGGGCCAGCAACAATAAAGGAGTCGTGGCGAGTAATTTGCGGCTCGCTCCCCCAGCGAGTCCAGAAAAAACGATGACATAGTCAACACACGGCGCCAGCAGCACTAAAGCAACGCCGATCAAGACCGGCTTGTTGCCTTGAACGAATCTAGTGAGTATGAAAACTATCGTTGGGACCACGATGAAGTTGATAACCAGCAGGGCGGACATAAATTTGAAGTCTCGCCACCCGTTGACTAACTGGGTCAGCGGCATGCTCAGGAAAGTCACGTAGAGAAGTAGGCACAAGAATGGATTGATCCATGCCGACAGACCGTCGCTGTTCGAAGGAATATAAATTCCCGTCAGGCAGCCCGCAACGATGGCCAATAAATAAAGCATGATCTGATGCTTATCCATCCAAGCTGCAAATCCTTGCAATAAGATCACCCTTCTGGTGCTAGTGAAGATCTAAGAAACGAATGGAGGGCGAATCCTCTGCGCCTCTCCCCTACGATGCTGTGGCTGAAGTGACACTGCCACGAGTCTGAAAACGACGCCAAATACTTTGCCGGAATCCCTATCATGAATATATGAAGCAAAGTATGAGCAAGTGGCCTTGGTTAGCGATCATAGATATTCTGCTGATCATTCTCTTCGCATTGTTGGGCCGGCGGGAACATGAGCACGGCTTGGCCATCAGTGGGATTCTGATAACTGCCCTGCCCTTTATCATCGGCTATGCCATAGCAACCGGATTATCGCGTCCATGGGTATCCATCAATAAACTGTGGCCGACTGGAATTCTTGTTTGGCTTGGCACGGTTGTTTTGGGTGTGGCTACCCGCCTATTAATGGGTCATACGGCAGCAATTTCGTTCGTGATCGTCACTTTCGTTGTTCTTGGTATCTTCTTGCTGGGTCGCCGCGCAGTTTCTAGTCTTATCGCCAAACGATCACAGCAGCAAAAGGCCTAGCCCGTAAGAGCCGGCAGCAACCAAGCTACTGGAGAAGGTGCCCAGGATGAATTGTTCTGCGGCCCGGTGATCTTTCAATTCCGAGAACCGACCTAATCCCTTCACTGCGAGGACGATTGCTATCCCCTCAGGCCAGCCCGCCCATAACGTGCTGACGATGGCTGCTCGTTCAAGGAGTCCGATCCATAACCCGCCACGTAGCGGAGATGGGTCGGACTCTTTTCTGCTCAGTTCCGAATCGTTTCTGGCAGCGAGCCGGAAGATGAGTTCCGTAAATGGTCCGCCGAAACTCACCGCAAAAATACACGAGAGCATCACAACGTACAGGGTTGGCACGTGAGATGAATGGCCAGGCGTACCGGTCGCAACTGACAGTACTGCAGTAGTGAGAGCCAGAAGGCCGGATATAACTATCAAAACTTCGCGCCAACGTGCGCGTTGCCCCATTGCATAACCCATATAGGCAGCCGTGCAAGAAAGCACGGCGGCGAGGCTCAAGCTCGCCCATGCGGTCCAATACATCTACGACTCCCCTAACATTTTCAATTGGCGAGTCAGAGAATAAGCTGCCTCATCCATCATGCGGTTTGCCTCAAACCATAGCGCTGCCGAAAGACGGGATGAGACTGCTTGCTGGGTGATTCCTAATTCCTTGGCAATCTGTTGCTGCGTGAGTCCTTCATCGGCTAAGGTGCCCGCCTCCCAAGCAGTGGCTCGACGCTTGGAAACGATGCAGGCAGTTAGCTGGAGTTCGGCCTCAAGTCGTGTTGCCTCATGCGATGGGCCGTGTACGGCCAGGTGCGCATTCGTATTTTTCGATCGTTCGACCGCAACTCGGGCATATTCAAAAGCAGGTCCGCGTCCGGCACGAGTTTCTTTAGGTAACGGAGTCTCAACCTGACCGAAACCAAGCCCTACGCTCCAGTCCCCCGACGCGGCCATCATGACAGCTAAGCGAATTGCTTCCGAAGCATCGTCCATCACGGCTTGAACTTCATCTCCGGCAGTACGCTGGAATGGGCGCACCACAGGAACCGTGGCATTGGCCTGTTCAATGAGGGTTTGCACTTTGTCTTCAGACGAACGGGATCGCCGTTGGTCAATGGTCAGAACAATCATGGAACAATTCTAAATCATTGTAATCAGAAATACTAACTTTAACCGTTGTTGGCAGCGTCGAGAGTCTCGACTGAATAATCGATGAATCACCATTTTCGACTAGAGTTGAAACTAAGTTATAGGTCTTCAGCTTGGAGACTCAGATAGTGAAAGGCGCAGCAATGGTTACTGCATTCGTCATGATTCAGACGGCAACCGACAGCATCCCCGAGTGTGCTCAGCAAATCTCTGCAATTTCAGGGATCAGTGAGGTTTATTCCGTCGCTGGTGACTGGGACCTCATCGCGGTTGCGCGGGTTCACAAGCACGAGGACTTGGCAGAAGTTATTGCCAATAAGCTCTCTAAGATTCCAGGCATTCGTGGCACGCAAACCCATATTGCTTTCCGCGCCTACTCGGAGCACGACCTAGAGGCCGCTTTCTCGCTGGGGCTTGACGACTAGTACAAATCCCTAGGCTGATACAAGAACGGGTTCTGGTTACTGCTTGTACTAGCAGTAACCAGAACCCGTTCTTGTTTGATCTACTGGGCCTACTCCCCTAGGATCTGCTGAGTCGTCTGTGACCAATTGTCCAGAACTGATTTCGCGGCCCCGGAATCGATAGATTCGGCGGCCTTTGTCAGCGCTGCACCCATTCGATCTTCAAAGCTTCCTTCGCTTGAAGGGTCGAAGGCCACCATTCCGGCAGCTGCATTCAGTAGCACGGCGTCACGCACTGGCCCCTGAGCACCGGAAACAATCTGCCGTACAACCTCTGCATTATGTACCGCGTCTCCGCCACGTAGTTGCTCGAGGCTCGAACGTTCAATACCTAGATCTTGTGCGTCAAAGGAGAACTTGGTGACCTGGCCGTCACGCACTTCCCATACCTGGTTGCCAGCGGTGGTTGTGAGCTCGTCCAAGCCGTCATTGCCGCGGAAAACGAGACCACGCGATCCACGTCGCGCAAGAACACCCGCCATAATTGGTGCCATGACTAGGTCTGAGCAACCCACGGCCGAGGAGCTAGGGAGAGCCGGGTTGGTCAATGGCCCCATGAAGTTGAACGCCGTGGGAACCCTCAATTGTCGTCTCGCAAAGGCAACGTGTCGCATCGAAGGGTGGAAGACGTTGGCGAAGCAGAACGCAATTCCAACCTTGTTGTAAACCTCTACAAGTCTCTCAATTGGTACATCGAGACGCACGCCGAGTGCTTCGAGTACATCGGCGGAACCTGAGGATGAAGAGGAGGCGCGGTTACCGTGTTTAACGATGTTGATTCCCGCGCCGGCGCACACCAGGGTGGCCATGGTGGAGATATTAACCGTGTTCTGACGATCTCCGCCGGTTCCTACAATGTCCAAGGTTTGTGCTTCGATGCTCAACGGCTTCGCATTAGCGACCATGGAATCAACGAGTCCGGTAAGTTCCGCGACGGTTTCTCCCTTGGAGCGTAAGGCAACCAAGAAGCCGGCAATTTGAACGTCGCTGGCTTCGCCACTCATGATCTCATTCATGGCCCAAGCTGCCTGAGTGCGGCTGAGATCGCCACCGCCAATCAGGGTGGCCAAGAGATCTGGCCATGTTGGGAACTTTTCGTTTTCAAGGCTCGTTGACACATATGAAAGCCTATCGAGCCAGCCGTCGCAGTCCCAATTCATGTCATCAAATGATGTGTCTCAAGTCGCTAAAAACCTAGTGATTCTGGGGATAAATAGGGCACATGAGTGTTGCATAAATGATTGTTTCGTGAGACTCGCCGAATCAAGCTCTACGAATTGTAGAAAGAGTTTTCTTCATACTTCCGCGTGTTTCCGCGGTTGTTCTCGCTATGTGGCGCAAAAAACCGCCGACAACCCCTTTCTGCATTGGTATCTGAGGGGCATTTAGAGACATAATGTCAGTGTGACAACTGCGACTCATGCCCCAAATACGACGGCGCCACATGCGCCGAACCGCCCAAACATGGTGTCGGTGGGAACGATGGTGTGGCTCTCCAGCGAGCTCATGTTCTTCGCCGCCCTCTTCGCCATGTATTTCAGCCTTCGGGCTGCCGCGCCCGAACTATGGGCGACTGAAACTGCCAAACTTAACGTGCCGTTTGCGCTGGTTAACACCTTGATTCTGGTGTCCAGCTCGTTCTCGTGCCAGCTTGGTGTGTTCCGTGCTGAAGAATTCAAGCCTCGCCGTACCGGCGGACTGTTCAATTTCAAGGAATGGGGAATGATCGAATGGTTCATTCTTACCTTCATCCTTGGTTCGATCTTCGTCTCGGTCCAGGCTTATGAATACGTCACTCTCGTTCACGAGGGTGTAGCACTGAACTCGAACTCCTACGCTTCGGCCTTCTACATGACCACCGGCTTCCACGGCATTCACGTCACCGGTGGCCTGATTGCATTCCTGCTGATCATCGGTCGTGCAATGCTGGCTAAGAAGTTTGGCCACTTCGAAGCAACGGGTTCCATCGTTGTGTCCTACTACTGGCACTTCGTTGACGTTGTTTGGATCGCGCTGTTCGCGATCATCTACTTCTTGAAGTAGCAACTTTTAGTCATTAGTTGCCACACCAAGAAGTACGGCAACACCACACCAAAGAAACTAAGTGAGGAACCAGCAAGTGAAGGCTCTTTCGAAAAAGCGCCGCCACCCGCTCGCCGCTGTGGCCCTGCTTCTGTTTGGATTGCTGATTACCGGCAGTCTCTACACCGCAGCAGGAAACATCAGCGAAGCGAAGGCCGCTGAGACTACCGCAGCATCGCAGACCGATGTTGACGAGGGTCAGAAGCTTTTCGTCGCCAACTGCGCTACCTGCCACGGAATGCACGCTGAAGGCTCGGACTCCGGTCCGTCGCTGATCGGTGTTGGCGCCGCATCTGTTGACTTCCAGGTCGGTACCGGCCGTATGCCAATGCAGATGCAGGGCCCTCAGGCCCAGGCAAAGCCAGCCCAGTTCGACGACAAGCAGATCTCTCAGCTGGCTGCCTACGTTGCCAGCTTGGGTGCAGGTCCAGCGATCCCGGATGAGGAATACCTCGATACCACTCAAGGCGATGCAGCTCACGGTGGAACCGTCTTCCGCGTCAACTGCGCCATGTGCCACAACGCCGCCGCTGCCGGTGGTGCTTTGACCCGAGGCAAGTTCGCTCCGACCTTGACCGGCGTATCCGAGAAGCACATCTACGAAGCGATGGCTACCGGCCCACAGAACATGCCAGTGTTCAACGACTCGAACATCACCCCAGACGAGAAGCGTGACGTGATCACCTTCCTGAAGACCATTGAAGCTAATGGTTCCGCTGGTGGTGCAGCCCTGGGCTCCCTGGGTCCGGTTGCTGAAGGTCTGTTCACCTGGACCGCAGGTCTGGGCATCATCATCGCCTTCACCATTTGGTTGACCTCGCGTCCTTCCTAAGGCAAACCACGGCCTAGGCCGTAACCATCACTACGTACATAAATTCCTAACAGAAGGATGAGAGAGAAACATGGGCGACCATAGTCACGGCAGTCCCGAAAACTCGGGCACCGTTGCTAAGGCTGACGATGTAGCTCAGGATCGTTTCCCCGATCCGGGCTTGCCACCCCATCGTCCGCGTCTCGCAGACCGCGATCCGCGCGCAGCCAAGCGACATGAGCGTCAAGTAGCGCTCCTATTTACCATCTCCATCATCGGCACGCTCTTCTTCTTCGTGAGCTACTTCGTCCTGGGCCGCCTGGGCGAAATGTCCTTCGCTGAGCTGCGTGTGCAGAACGCTGCACTGGGCCTGGGCACCGCATTTGCGATGCTCGGTATCGGTGTAGGTATTGTTCACTGGGCTAAGACCCTGATGCCGGATCACGAGCTCATGGAAATGCGCCACGAGATCCGCTCGGAAGAAGACCGCCAGGATGCCGTCGAGATCGTAGATACCGTTCTTGAAGAATCCGGTATCAAGCGCCGTCCGCTGATCCGCAACACCCTGATCGGTGCCATCGCCTTGGCTCCGATTCCAGCAATCTTCATGTTCCGCGATCTGGATCGCACCGGTAACACCGCACACCAGATGATTGATTCCCTGCGCCACACCATGTGGGACAAGGGCATCCGTTTGACCCGCGACCCATCCGGTACCCCAATCAAGGCCTCGGACGTTCAGATCGGCTCGGCATTCCACGTTGTCCCAGAGGGCATCAACGAAACCGAGAACCCACTGAACGAAAAGGCTAAGGCTGTAGTTCTGCTGATGCGTATGGATCCAGCAGAAATGCAGATCTCCGAGGGCCGCGAGGACTGGAACGTTGACGGCATCGTCGCGTACTCCAAGATCTGCACCCACGTTGGTTGCCCTATCGCACTGTACGAGCAGCACACGCACCACCTGCTGTGCCCTTGCCACCAGTCGACCTTCGACCTGACTCAGGAATGTAAGGTCATCTTCGGCCCAGCCGGTCACGCACTGCCACAGTTGCCAATCACCGTCGATTCCGAAGGCTACCTGGTTGCTCAGAGCGACTTCCATGAGCCTGTTGGCCCGTCCTACTGGGAGCGTGGTTAATCATGACGACAACTAACGAATACCAGGCAACGACCTCTACCGGTCGTATCGCCAACTTCGTGGATTCACGTGTTGGTGCCTCGGCCATCGTCAAGGAATTCGGTCGCAAGATCTTCCCTGACCACTGGTCGTTCATGTTTGGTGAAGTGGCGATGTACACCTTCGTACTGTTGCTGCTTTCGGGTACCTTCCTGACCTTCTTCTTCGATCCGTCCATGGCCCACGTGGTCTACGACGGCTCGTATGTGCCAATGAAGGGTCTTGGCATGTCGACCGCGATGTCTTCCACCATGGAGATCTCCTTCGACGTGCGCGGTGGCCTGTTCATGCGTCAGGTACACCACTGGTCGGCACTGCTCTTCGTAGCATCGCTGTCCGTTCACATGCTGCGCGTGTTCTTCACCGGTGCATTCCGTCGCCCACGTGAATTGAACTGGGTTGTCGGTGGCGTACTGCTGATCATGGGTCTGGCTGCTGGCTTCACCGGCTACTCCCTGCCCGATGATCTGCTTTCCGGTAACGGTCTTCGCATTATTGATGGCGTTATGAAGGCACTGCCAATCGTTGGTACTTACCTCTCGATGTTCTTCTTCGGTGGCGAGTTCCCAGGCGAGCACGTGATCCCACGTCTGTACTCGCTGCACATCATGATCGTGCCTGCCGTGATCATCTTGCTGATCGTGATCCACCTGTTCATGGTTGTGACTCACAAGCACACCCAGTACCCAGGCCCAGGTCGCACCAACGACAACGTTGTTGGCTTCCCAGTTGGTCCGGTCTACGCTGCAAAGGCTGGTGGATTCTTCTTCATCGTCTTCGGCATCGTAGCCTTCATCGCAGGTCTCTTCCAGATCAACCCGATCTGGAACTACGGACCATACGACCCATCCCCTGTTTCGGCTGGTACCCAGCCGGACTGGTACATCGGTTTCGTTGATGGTGCTCTGCGTTTGATGCCAGGTGTACTTGGCAACTTCAGCTTCGAGTGGCACATCCCATTCCCATGGGGTACCAACACTCTGGTTCTCTCGGTACTGCTTCCTGCTCTGGTTCCTGCAGGCGCACTGTTCGCGGTCATGTTCGCATGGCCATGGATCGAGCGTTGGGTCACCAAGGACAACCGCGAGCACCACTTGCTGGATCGTCCACGTAACGCACCGTTCCGTACCGCCATGGGTGTAGCCGGCGTGATCTTCTACAGCGTGATGTGGGCAGCTGCATCCTCTGACTTGATCGCAACTCACTTCCACGTGGCACTGAACGACGTAACCTACTGGCTGCGTGCACTGTTCTTCATTGGCCCAATCCTGGGCTTCTGGCTGACCCGTCGCATCTGCCTGTCCTTGCAGCGTAAGGATCGCGAGATCGTACTGCACGGTCGCGAAGCTGGCATTATCCAGATGTCGCCAGAGGGCGGCTTCAGTGAGAAGCACGAAGAGATCGACGTTTACAAGCGTTACCTCTTGACTAACTTCGTGGATCGCCAGTACATTCCGGCTGAGCCTGATGCCGCTGGCCACATCTCCCGCAAGGAGAAGCGCCGCGCAATGATCTCGAAGTTCTTCTTCGAAGATCGCGTCGCCCCGGTAACCCCATCGGAACTGGAAGCAGCACATGCTGCTCACGGTCACCATGAGGTTGAGGGTGACAAGCAGGACTCGATCGAGAAGTAATTCCGACTCGCGTTAGTCACACAGGAAGGGACACACCACACGGTGTGTCCCTTCCTTGTTTAAGTTGATACTCCACAACGGCACAGAATCGAATCTGGGCGATCAAAGGACTTTATACGTGTAAGTATTGCTGTGCCGGGTTGCTGTGTCCCCTGCTGGCCGTATAGGGATTTATGAACGTTGCCAAGAACGCGCGCAGTTGCCGTTGAATGGATTGGTATCCAACAACATTCTGAACATGCCATTAGTTACAGCAGTGCAGACCTTTTGCAAGGCAGTAGCAATAGGGGTTGCCGTAGCTATCGCCGAAAATCGGGCGGATATGAACATGACTAACGCGCGGCAACCGGGCCGTTCAGTCGTGTCGTGTACCTGGATGGAGCGCGGCGAAGTCGGTGTGGGCCTGGCCAACGGCGTCGAGGTGGGCCTGAGGTTTCTCGTGCTCGCTGAGCACCCGGTAGATGCTGGCCAGGTCGGGGTTGCGACCTTTGAGTTTACCGGTGGGGATGTTCAGGTCGAGCCGAATGCCCTCGAGGGACTCAACGTTCGCGCGAGGACGCAGCACGGTGTGCAGCAAGTCGTCGGTGATGACCAGTGGGCGTCCGTCGTGGTCTCCCTTGCGGGCGGGCGCATTGAGGCCCTCGAGGGTGGCTTCGCGGATGTTCTCGCGTTCAGGTGCGGCCATCGCGGCGAAGAACGCGAACAACACCCGGCCCCCGTTCCGGTAGGGTCGTAGATCCCGGTGAACCGCCCGGCGAGCATTTCCTAGACGATGCCGTGTGCGGTGAGGTGATCGCCCGGCGCGGTCTGCTCGGCGGAATCCCTCCCGAGCCGCTTCATCTCGTAAACGGTGAAGATGACCCGGCAGTGCGGGGCGTGTGCCTTGATCTGCCGGGCTGCCTCGAGCGCGGCTTCGACCTGGCTCCACATCCCGAAATCCAATCACAAACATTTCTTATAAGATTGCCCACGCATCTTTGAGTGAGAATGGTTTCTGAGAAGAAAACCGGCCTTTGCCGGTCCACCGGGCCGCGGTGTCGTCCCCTTTCTCAAAATCGGGCGTTTGCAGGAGCAACTTTGGACTATCGGTACAGCGGTTGGCGCTACCCGTGGTACCGATAGTCCGAGTCCGGATGCGCTACGAGCTCTTCATTACTTTGATTTCTCTACGTGTGAGGAGGGAATGGTTCTTCCTTGCCGTCGACTACGGTTTACCAGTAATCAAGTTCGACGGCGTTACTCGGAAGCTCCAGTTCCACGCGCTCCTTTAAGCTGACTGCTTCATGGAAATGTCTGCTCAACGATTCCATAGATGGCCACCCAGTTACCGGATCATAGTTGTTGTCAAAATCTTCCTGCCAAGAGCTTAGATCGGCCGCTAGTTCGTCTGATAACTCCCAAAGGGTTGAATCAGCATTAGAAGAAACAGAACTCTCCATAGCGGAAAACCGGCGCCCATGGACTAATCCGCCATAAGTCGAACTCGTGTGGACTCTGTGCTCGAATTTTCTAGCGACATTTTCCACCAGGATATGAAGTGATGACATGGTGTGGATCTTTTGGACTGTTGCACGACAACCAAGCGAACGGGTTCAGTGGCCGTGCCTCAACAGTGCCCGGCTTAGGAACGAAACCTCGGCCTGAAAGATACTTGCTGCCGTCAGGAAATTGCGCTTCCAAGTCGGCGGAATCATCTGTGGTGATACTTGTGATGGAAGGCTCTGGCGATGCTGCGTTCGCAGCGATACCACCACTCAGTGCGATGCCAATTGACACAGATGCTACCGCACCGATAGACACTAATTTTTGTAAGAGATATTTCCCCGTCCTTGGAGCCGGCGACTACGCCAGGGCGTAGATCGCGCTGAAATCGTCGTCAGCGGCAACGAAAAAACAAAGCGCCAGGTCCAATATTGGGGCGAATTTCAATAGCATGCAGGTTCATTGACCGTTGAAGTTTTGGCTGAACGCCCTCTGTCAGGACAGCAGCGACTTCCTGGGCTGATGACACCAGCGAACTTTGACGCCTATCCCCGAACGCACCAATGCTTAGAAAGAGTCGGTGTAGCGAGGAGTGCGTGTTCCAACGCGTTGCAGTGGAACAAAGAGCTTGTAACGATCCGAACGGTACAGCGACACCGAGTAGTCGGCTAGCCGCTCGCCAATGTACGCATATCGGGTGATCTGCAGCAACGGGAACCCTTGTTCAACACCGAGTAGGTGCGCCTGTCGTTTGCTTGCAGCTGTACTTTCGACTTGATCCTCACCCCACTCCAAAAGAATTCCGTAGCGTTCGTGCAGCGCCTGGTACAGCTTGGAGGGTGGTTCACCATCAACAAAGCCGGGAACTAGATCTGCCGGCATGTAGTTTTCGTCAAGGCTCATTGGGGTGCCGTCGGCCAGCAACAGACGTTTGAATTGGACTACCGGTGTCCCCTCGTCCACCATGAGCTGCAACGCCAGATTAGCGTTGGCCTTGATTTCTGCAAACTCCAAAACGTGCGCATCCGGAACCATGCCACGACGCATCATGTCTTCAGAATAAGAATGCAGCCTGACACGCAGGTCGAGTTTCTCTGGAACCACAAACGTACCGATACCGACGACTCGCTTGAGTACCTGTTCATCAACCAGCGCATCTATGGCCTGTCTGATGGTCTTACGCGCCACGCCAAAGTGTTCGGCAAGTTCGCGCTCAGGGGGCAGCTTGTAACCGGGTTTGCAGGCCTCACGGGCGTGAGTCTTAAGGATCTCGCGAATCTGGCGATACTTGCTTTGTTTACTACTGGGATCAAGATAGGCCTCGACCTTTGGCTGGGGTGCGTGGCGCATCGTTGATCTCCTCAAGTTCTTCTACAGTCATTGCCTAGCACAGCAACACTGTTGTTCTTAAAGACTAATGGGGTGACAAGCAAATTGCTTGTCACCCCATTAGGATCACTGCTTAGTGTGCGTGGTCTCCACGGCTGTATTCGTAAACCCAGCCAACCAGACCTACAACGGCAAGTCCGGCACCGATGAAGAAGACCCACCAGCCAACGGCAATACCCAAGAAGGAGATTGCTGCTGAGCCGGCAAGTACTAGTGGCCACCAGCTCCATGGCGAGAACATTCCGATGTCACCGGCGTTCTCGTGGATTTCACCGTCAACGCGGTCCTCTGGACGAGGACCAACGCGCTTAGCGGTGAAGAGCAAGTACCAGCCAACCATTGCGGACAGGCCGACCAACATGAGCAATGCGAGGAAGCCTACCCATTCGCTCCAGTTGGTCATGTAGCCATAAACGATGGCCACAGGGGTGAAGAAGAAAACGCCACCTAAGAAAATCCAGGATTCAACTTTCATCTTTACAGATCCTTCTGATCAGCAGGGCCGAAGATCTTTGCAACCGGGGTTTCCGGGGTAACACGACCGCTCAGTTCCGGGTGGTGCAGATCCAGAGCTGGGCGCTCCGAACGGATGCGTGGAATCGAGTGGAAGTTGTGACGTGGTGGTGGGCAAGAGGTAGCCCACTCCAGCGAAGCACCGAAGCCCCATGGATCATCAACTTCAAGCTTCTTTCCGTAGCGGAAAGTGGTCCATACGTTCCAGAAGAATGGGATCATCGATGCGCCCAAGATGAATGCAAAGACAGTCGAAACCTGGTTCATGGTGGTGAAACCATCTTCAGGCATGTAGTCGGCGTAACGACGTGGCATACCCATGACACCTAGCCAGTGCTGGATCAAGAAGGTTCCGTGGAAGCCGATGAACAGCATCCAGAAGTGAATCTTGCCAAGGCGCTCGTTGAGCAGCTTGCCGGTCCACTTTGGCCACCAGAAGTAGAAGCCCGCGAACATAGCGAAGACCACGGTACCGAAGACCACGTAGTGGAAGTGTGCCACCACGAAGTAGGAGTCAGAGACGTGGAAGTCCAGTGCAGGTGCGGAAAGGATAATACCGGTCAGACCACCGAACAAGAAGGTGATCATGAAGCCGATGCTCCACAGCATTGGGGTTTCGAAGGTAATCGAACCGCGCCACAGGGTACCGATCCAGTTGAAGAACTTCACACCGGTTGGCACAGCGATCAGCATGGTCATGAAGCCGAAGAATGGCAACATTACCGAACCGGTCACGTACATGTGGTGAGCCCACACGGAAACCGACAGTGCAGCAATCGAGATGGTCGCGAAGACCAGACCCTTGTAACCGAAGATCGGCTTGCGGCTGAAGACCGGGAAGATCTCCGAGACGATACCGAAGAACGGCAACGCAATAATGTACACCTCAGGGTGACCGAAGAACCAGAACAGGTGCTGCCATAGAACGGCACCGCCATTATCAGGATCAAAGATGTGTGCGCCGAAGCGACGATCAGCACCCAGTGCGAACAGCGCAGCTGCCAGTGGTGGGAAGGCCATCAGGATCAGCAACGAGGTGATCAGCGTGTTCCACGAGAAGATCGACATGCGCCACATGGTCATACCAGGGGCACGCAGGCAGATGATCGTGGTGATGAAGTTGACGGCACCCAAGATGGTACCGAAGCCCGAGAGTGCCAGACCGAAGACCCAGAGGTCTCCACCGACACCAGGCGAGAAGGTGGTGTTCGACAATGGTGCGTAAGCGAACCAACCGAAGCTAGCTGCACCCTGTGGGGTGAGGTAGCCGGCCAATGCGATCAGCGAGCCCATGAGGAAGAACCAGAAAGCCAGTGCGTTCAGACGTGGGAAGGCCACATCTGGGGAACCGATCTGCAGAGGCATCATAACGTTTGCGAAACCTGCGAAGAGCGGAGTTGCAAACATCAGCAGCATGACGGTGCCATGCATGGTGAACAGCTGGTTGTACTGTTCCTTGGTCTGCAGGATCTGCATACCTGGTTCGAACAGCTCTGCACGAATCAGCAGCGCCATGACGCCACCAACACAGAACAGAACGAACGAGCTGATCAGGTACATGTACCCGATCTTCTTGTGGTCGGTCGAAGTGATGTAGTCGACGAAGAGGCGACCCTTTGACTTCGGCACCACGGCTGGGGCAATCGACTTGACGTCGTCACTTGCGTATTCAAACGTAGTCATCGTGATTACTCTCCTTCCCCGTGTTCTACTACGACACCGTTAACCGCATCGGGCTGACGATCGTATTCTTCACCGATGTGACCATCGTCCATCTTGGCGAGCTGAGCCTTGAACTCTGCCTCGCTGACAACCTCTACATTGAAGAGCATCTCGGAGTGGTACTCGCCGCAAAGTTCGGCGCACTTTCCGTCGTAGCTACCTTCAACCTGAGGGGTCAAGTAGATGTGGTTGGTCTTGCCTGGGATCATGTCCAGCTTCTGCAAGAAGGCTGGTACCCAGAACGAGTGGATGACGTCGCGGCTGTTCAGGTCCAGCTGTACCGTCTTGCCTGCTGGCAAGTACAAGGTCGGCAGTTCTTCACGAGCGCCTTCCGAGCCATCGGTGTGCAGGTGAGCCTGGGTACCGGCGAAGTGCTTCTCGGTGCCCTGGTAGGTGTAGTTGAAGTCCCAAGACCACTGCTTGGCTCGAACGTCTACTACGACCTCGGAATCAACAGGCTTGTTGATGCTCTTTTCCAGGGTGTTGTTGAAGCTGAAGAAGACCAGAACAAGGACCAAAGGAATGGCCGTGTAGAAGATCTCCAATGGCATGTTGTAGCTCAGCTGGCGTGGGTAGCCGGTGTCATTCTTGCGGCGACGGTAAGCGATGATGCACCAAAGCATCAAGCCCCAAGTCATAATGCCGATGACAATCACAGCGATCCACGAGTGAACCCAGAAGTCCTGGATTGCAGCAGTGTGGTTAGTGGTGTCACGCTCCACGTTAGGGAGCCAACCGCGTTTGGCCTCCGCTGAACATCCCGTCAACAGCAGTGCGCCAGTGCCGACTAAAGCCAGAACTTTGGCTTTAGCTGACCCGCGACTGCCGGTTCGGTCTTGCGAACTCACAGACGGCCCTTCCTCTTTGTTGGTGCAGAATGTGGTCTTCATAAGTCACCTCGCGATTTACGAGTTGCACAGTGAGGTGACTCACGAAGGGAAACATAGTTTTACTACTTAATGTAGAGCTTACCCTCTTCGGGGTCAGAATACCGAAAAACACCGCTGTTCTAACGAGAAATTTCTTCAACGTTTGAACAGCGGTGTTAGTTCCCTAAGGTCTCGTCGATCTTAGTGGAAGGAATCTCCACAAGCGCACGAGCCGGAAGCGGTTGGGTTATCGATGGTGAACCCCTGCTTGGAGATGGTGTCCTCGAAGTCGATGGACGCGCCAGCAAGGTAAGGAACACTCATCTTGTCGACGATGACCTCAACACCGTCAAAGTTACGCACAGCATCTCCGTCAAGCATGCGCTCGTCGAAGTAAAGCTGGTAAATCAGGCCCGAGCAGCCACCTGGCTGCACAGCAATGCGAAGACGCAGGTCATCGCGACCTTCCTGTTCCAACAATGAACGCACCTTGTCGGCGGCTACGTCGGAAAGGTTTACCTCGTGTGTTGGCAACTCAGTTGGGTCACCCTTGGTTTGGTCAACAGCTGCAGTCATGATTTCCTCCCATACTGCTCGTTGTGGCATCCGTTCCAGTTAAACCTGAAACTTCGCCTTTGCTCTTGCTACTATCCTACGTCGCAACGTTGAAGAATGCTCCCCTTGCGTCACGTCGTATGACGCGCCTCATACTCCTTCAGCGTTGATCCTGGCCAGCAGAAGCGCTTCGGCCTCGATCGCGTGCTGGAAGTCGCCGAGATGAAGAGACTCATTTGCCGAATGGGCACGTGAATCTGGATCTTCAACACCGGTGACCAGGATTTGTGCCTTCGGGAAGACCTCCAGCAAATCAGCGATGAATGGAATGGATCCACCCAGTCCCATGTTCACCGGTACAACACCCCAGGCTTGTTCAAGAGCCCAGCGTGCGGTGTCGTTCGCTGAAGCGTCCAAATCAGCCTTGTAAGCATTGCCAGCTTCTGTAGCTTCGAAATCTACTTGCGCACCGCGCAGATCGACTCCCTTCACATGAGCCTCGAGTGCTTGAAGTGCCTCGGCAGGATCTTGCCCTGGCGCCAAACGCATCGATACCTTGAACCGAGTTTGTGGAATCAATGTATTTGATGACTGATCAACGTTAGGGATATCCATTCCAATGACGCTCAGCGCTGGTTTATTCCACAAGCGATCAGTGATTTTTCCAGTTCCAGCCAAGTTGAACGAATCTAAGACGCCGGAATCGTTGCGGAACTGATCTTCATCGAAGTCAACTTCCGCGGAATCATTGGCGACCAATCCGTCGACGGCGACCGCTCCATCGGCATCGTGGAACGTCGAGATGAGCTTTGCTGCAAGCAACGGTGCATCGAGCACCGGGCCGCCGAACATACCGGAGTGAACTGCATGCTTGAGTGAACGCACGGTAATTTCCGCAGCACACATACCGCGCAGGGAGCTTGTGAGAGCTGGTGTGCCAACGGCCCAGTTACTGGAGTCGGCTACTACGATAACGTCTGCGGCGAGCTTGTCCTGATGGGCTTCAAGGAAGTTGCGGAATGACGGTGAACCGGCTTCCTCCTCCCCCTCAAAGAAGTAAGTAACACCCACACCAAAGTCATCAACAAGATCCAGCACGGCGCGCAACGCAGCAATATGGACCATAATTCCGGCCTTGTCATCTGCCGCTCCACGCCCGAATAGACGGTCCCCAACTTTGGTGGCCTCGAATACTGGCGTATTCCAGTCCTCAGCATTGCCCGGGGGTTGGACGTCGTGGTGAGCGTACAAAAGAACAGTCGGCTTGCCTTCAGCTGCCTTGCGGCGGGCTACGACAGCTGGTGCGCCCATGGCGCCGTTTTCTGCAGGTTCGCGCAGAATTTCTACGCTCTCCATGCCGGCATCTTTGGCCAAGGCAGCAACGGCCTCTGCTGACTTCTCCAAGTTTTGTGGGTCAAAAGACTCCCACGCGATGCTGGGGATGGATACCAAGGAACTGAGTTCTTCGAGGATCTGCTCGAAGTTGGAATCGATATGACTCTTCAGTGATGAGATATCAACGCCGTTCTTGGCGGCATCGAAGGTTGAATTTGTGCTCATGTGTTCAGCCTAGCAATTCATTGCGTATCCAATGTCACGCGACAAGCTAATCCCGGCTAAGATAGAGGGGTGTTTGGACGTAAGAAGGATGAACCTCAATCCCCCGTAAATGTACAGCCCGTAGAGACGGCTTCGGATTCGACCGACGGCCGCAAAACGGGGCCGACGCCCAAGCGCAGTGCGCAGCAGGCAAACCGACAGCGACCATTGGTTCCGACTGATCGTAAGGCAGCCAAGGAAGGCGAGCGTCAGCAGCGCATTGAAGCGCAGAATCGCTTGCGTATCGCGAACGAAACTGGCGACGAGCGCTACCTCATGCCACGCGATAAAGGTGAGCAGAAGCGCTACACGCGTAACTTCATTGATGCGCGCTGGATGTTTGGCGAGTTCATGATGTTCATCATCCTGGCCTTCCTGGTGGTGTCCCTCGTCTTCCAGAAGAATCTACAGGTTCAGGTCTTTGTTCAGCTCGCACTTTGGGTTGTTATCGCACTGATCATTATTGAAGCGATCGTTACCTCGATCGTGCTCAAGCGTCGTTTGGTGAATAAATTTGGCCACATGGAGCGCGGTGTTCGCATGTATGCAGCGATGCGTGGCATGCAGTTCCGTAAGCTTCGCCTGCCAAAGCCACAAGTTGCCCGCGGGGCAAATATTGACTAAATAGTCTCAGTTAGCGAAAGGGACAAGCTCACCTGAGCTTGTCCCTTTTCTATTGTCGCGACTACGGATTAGACAATGCTTAAAATTTGTAGCTTCTTTTACAAGTATTTAACTAATACGTATTAGGAGTGGCACTCCCCTTGTGGAGATTTTTGGTTTCCGACGTGGGCATAGCGAACTGCCCTTTGTACTTCTATTTACAAGGCGAGACCTGCATCGATTCTGCAAAGAGGTCGCCGTCTTTAACGCAAAGCCGGGTCTACAGAACGTTGACGTTCTGTAGACCCGGCTTTTTAGGTACGCGTCAGTGAAAGCCTATTCGGCTTAGAGCATGCGCTCCAATCCCCTATTAATAGAACGGGCCCAGAATGGTCCTTCATAGAGGAACGCTGTGTAACCCTGAACTAGATCTGCGCCAGCATCCAATCGGTCCTTCACGTCCTGAGCGGTTTCAACGCCGCCCACCGCAATGAGTGCCATATCCGATGGAACCAAGGAACGAAGCTGACGAAGGACTGCGAGCGACCTGGCCTTCAGAGGCGCACCGGATAAGCCGCCTGCACCAATTTCTTCAACCTTGGTCATCTCGCTCTTGAGTCCATCACGAGTAATGGTGGTGTTGGTCGCGATGATCCCATCAAGCTCTAGCTCAATGGCAAGCTGTGCGACATCGGCGACGTCTTCATCACTGAGATCCGGTGCAATCTTCACCAAGAGAGGAATGTGTCGACCGGACACCTTGTCTGCAAGTTCCCCTACTTCGGAGAGCAAGGGGCGCAAGGACTCAACGCTTTGCAGCAAACGTAGTCCGGGGGTGTTGGGGCTTGATACATTGACTACCAAGTAGTCCGCATGAATGGCGAGCTGACGCGTTGACGCGAGGTAATCCCCTACTGCGTCCTCCAGTTCAACCACCTTGGTCTTGCCAATGTTTACGCCAATGACCGGTCGGGTCGCAGAGTAATCGCCCTTTAGTTCCTGGCGGGCATTCGCAACGCGCGCCGCAACTCGTTCTGCACCTTCGTTGTTGAAACCCATGCGATTGATGACCGCCCGATCCTCAATCAGACGGAAGAGGCGGGGTTGCGGATTACCAGGCTGTGCCTGTCCGGTGACGGTACCAATTTCAACGTGACCGAATCCGATATCGCTCAGACCAACGATTCCCGTTGCGCCCTTGTCGAAACCTGCGGCCAGACCAAAGGGTGAGGGGAAGTCGATTCCCATTACGGTTCGTTTCAGTTTTGCAGATGGTGCAAAAAACTTGCGGGTCAGTTTAGTGAGCCCGGCACGTTGCGCAATCTTTATGGCATTAAATGCAAAGTGATGAGCCTGCTCAGGATCCATCTTGGCGAACACGTGCTTGAAGACCAAAGGGTATATGCGCATAGAACCATTTTCCCGTGAAGGGGTCCAAACAGACAACTTGAGATCGGTAGTATTCAAGATATGAAGGAGCAGTTCACCCCGGAAACCGATCAATGGCCCGATTATCAGGCAACGACTCGGGCGGGCGAATGGTCGCAAGATCCTCTCGGACCGCATTTTCAACAACAAAGTTTAGACTTTGGCACGGATAGTGAAGGGCCAGCAGTTGCAACTCTCGTTCGTTATCGGCCACCGGGATTTCGCAATAAATTGGGGCGAAAGGCTAAAGGCGTAGTACTCAGCGTTCACGGGTGGAGCGACTACTTTTATAACCCTGAACTAGCGGAGTTTTGGCACGCCCAGGGCTATCATTTTTATGCGGTCGACCTACGCCGGCACGGCAGAAGCCTACGCGTGGAACATCAATTACCCGGTTACGTTGATGACTTAGCGACATTTGATGAAGATCTTGAAGCGGCTTTGTCGCTGATGAGATCCGAACATCCGAGCTTGCCGGTCATCGTGCAGGGCCACTCTACGGGCGGACTGATCTTGAGCCTATGGATTGCGCGCAAGAACCCCGAAATCAAAGCCTTGATACTGAATTCGCCATGGCTGGAGTTCCAAGGCACTGCCTTCTTGCGGATACCCATTTACGGGCTGATGGACGCGATCACAAGGACGAATCCTCGGCGAAAACTGATGGGGCCAGAATTTGACCACTACTGGCAGTCCCTCAGTACACAGGCCCACGGCGAATGGGACGTACATCGTCTGTGGCGGCCTCGCCTCGCTTTTCCCAATACGGCCGGATGGCTGAAAACCATATTTGAAGGTCATGCGCAGGTGGCTAAAGGTTTGAACCTTGGGCTACCGATCCTCGTGATGACTTCCGACAGGACTCACATTGGAACGAGCTATAGCGCCGACATGCAACACTGTGATTCGGTGCTTGATGTTCAGCAAACACGATTGCGTGCGGCAAAACTAGGAAGCTTCGTCACTCTGTGTGAGGTAGCCGGGGCGATGCACGATGTGTTTACCTCGGCAGAACCTGCACGCGCCTATGCCTATCGTGACCTGGCGTTGTGGCTGCGTATTCTCACATAGAACTAGAGACTGCTCTTTAGGCTTGCGGCTTGTCTACTGCTCCTCCATAGCGACGGTCGCGCTTGGCATATTCTTCAACAGCGGTAAACAGGGTTCGACGGTCCACATCCGGCCACAGCTGATCAAGGAAGACCATCTCTGCATAAGCCGATTGCCAGAGCAAGAAGTTACTTGTCCGCTGTTCACCGCTGGTACGCAAGAACAGATCCACGTCTGGCAATTCTGGAGCGTGCAAATATTTAGCGATGGTTTTCTCCCCCACTGAACTGGCACGCAACTTTCCAGCGGCCACATCCTTGGCGATAGCATTCACAGCATCACCAATTTCAGCTCGACCACCGTAATTAACGCACATGGTCAGCTGGCACCCTTGATTGGCTTCAGTCAGCTCTTCAGCGGCTCGTAATTCGTTGATCACTGACTTCCATAGCTTAGGTTCGCGTCCAGACCACCGAATTCGTACGCCCCACGAGTTCAGGGTGTCGCGTTGACGACGCAATACGTCCCGAGAAAAACCCATCAAGAAACGCACCTCGTCTGGGCTGCGCTTCCAGTTTTCGGTGGAGAAGGCATACACGGAAACGTACTTGATGCCCATTTCTACTGCTCCAGCCATGACATCAAGCAAAGCCGCTTCCCCCGCCCGGTGGCCTTCGGTTCGTGGCAGGCCCCGCTGGTTTGCCCAACGTCCATTGCCATCCATAACGATAGCCACGTGCTCAGGAATCAATTCCCGAGGAATGCTTGGCATTTGAGGATTCGCTGGATGAGCGAAGGGTGCTACTGGACCACGACGGCCGGTGATCTTTGGAAGTTTTTTCAATTTCTCTCCACGAGACGTAGGGAATTCACTGCACGCTCCAAGTGCCATTGCAAGTAGTTTGCCACGATGTTGGCAGCCTGTTTTCGAGCGCGTGGACCGGCTTGGGCCACAACGGCCCAATTTCCTTGGAGCAAGGCTTCAAGATATTCAATGGTGATCGGATGAGGTGACAATGAACCCGAAGGACGGCAGTCGTTGCAAACCACTCCTCCAAGCTGAACGTGTACCGCCTGATGTGGTCCGGGCTTGCCACATTTAACACAGTCAGTAAATGATGGGGCCCAGCCAGCCACCGACAGCGCTCTTAAGATGTAGGAGTCCAATACGGCCCCGGAATCGACGCGCTGTTTCGAGAGCAACGCGATGGCCCCATGGAATAGGCGGAATTGCTGAAGGGTGGAGTCACCCTCCGCCTCCAGCAACTTTTCGGCAATCTCGGCCATGGCATTGGCCACGGTGTAACTCGGATAATCCGCGACCAGCAGGTGACCATAGGAATTACGAAGTTGCGCCTGAGAGACGATATCTAGGTTGCGTCCCATCACCAATAGGGCATCAACTTCCATAAAGGGTTCCAAGGTTGCGCCGAGCCGTGAGGAAGTACGACGTACGCCCTTTGCTACAGCACGAACAATGCCCTTGGGCGTGAGTAAGGTGATGATTCGGTCAGCTTCACCCAGCTTATGAGTACGCAGAACTATTCCACGACTGTGGTAGCTCTTGGACGCAAAACCTGATCTGGACACGGAGAATATTCTCCCACTACCGCGAACAAAGTACGCAATTGAGCAGTGCCTGCGTGCCGAATTTGTAGCTGAAAGCGCAATGCACGCTATGACTTAGGCGGTGGCCATAGTCATAGCGTGCATTGGTTAGAGACGCTGATCCGCTGGTTTTAGGCGGCGTCGCGAATCGCGCGGTTGACCGCCGAGACCACTGCCTTCAGCGCTGCAATGTTGGTGTTGGTGTCCATGCCGATGCCCCACAGGATCCGATCGCCCACTGCGCATTCAACGAAGGCTGCGGCACTTGCGTTGCCACCCTCGCTCATAGCGTGCTCGGTGTAGTCCAAGACGCGCAGGTCGACGCCGTCATCGTTGAGCATCTTGACCAGGGCCGAGAGTGGACCGTTGCCCTGGGCGCTACGCTCATGGGCAACACCATCGATGATCAGCTTGGTATCCAGCTGGAAGCTGCCGTCTTCTGCAGAGGTAGCTGTCGCGGAAGCAATCTCGTAGTAACCCCACGAGTCCAGCCCCGAGTCCTTAGCCACAGGCAGGTACTCGTCCTGGAAGACGTTCCAGATGCGCTCCGAGGAGATTTCGCCGCCCTCGGTATCGGTCTTGCGCTGGATGACGCCCGAGAACTCGATCTGCGCACGACGTGGCAGATCCAAGTTGTAATCGTTCTTCAGCAGGTAAGCCACGCCGCCCTTGCCGGACTGCGAGTTCACGCGGATCACGGCTTCGTAAGAGCGGCCGATGTCCTTCGGATCGATCGGCAGGTACGGAACCGCCCACACCAAGTCGTTGATGTCCTTGGACTCCGCAGCGGCCTTAGCCTCCATGGATTCCAAGCCCTTCTTAATGGCGTCCTGGTGGGAGCCGGAGAAGGCGGTGAAGACCAGATCGCCACCGTAAGGGCTACGCTCTGGAACTGGCAGTTGGTTGCAGTATTCGACGGTGCGACGGATGTGATCCATATCGGAGAAGTCGATTTCTGGATCCACACCCTGGCCGAACAGGTTCATGCCCAGGGTGATCAAATCAACGTTACCGGTGCGCTCACCGTTGCCGAACAGGCAGCCTTCGATACGGTCTGCACCGGCCAGGTAGCCCAGCTCAGCGGCGGCCACGCCGGTTCCGCGGTCATTGTGCGGGTGCAGGGAGAGGATGATCGAGTCACGGTTGGCCAGGTTGCGGTGCATCCACTCGATGGAGTCGGCGTACACGTTAGGGGTCGCCATTTCTACGGTGGCCGGCAGGTTCAAGATCATCTTGTTCTCTGGGGTGGCTTCCAAAACTTCGGCCACGGCCTCGGAAATACGCTTGGCGAATTCCAGCTCGGTGCCGGTGTAGGACTCCGGCGAGTATTCATAGGTGATCTTGGTGCCGGACAGCTGTTCTTCGTACTTCTTGCACAGGCGGGCGCCGGTGACTGCAATGTCGACGATGCCGTCCTGGTCCTGACGGAAGACCACTTCACGCTGCAGGATCGAGGTGGAGTTGTACAGGTGAACGATGGCCTGCTTGGCACCTTCCAGCGCTTCGTAGGTGCGCTCGATCAGGTGTTCGCGTGACTGGGTGAGCACCTGAATGGTGACATCTTCAGGGATGCGGTCTTGTTCGATCAGCTGACGGACAAAGTCAAAGTCGGTCTGTGAGGCCGAAGGGAAACCGACCTCGATCTCCTTGTAGCCCATCTGTACCAGCAGGTCGAACATCTTGTGCTTACGCTCAGGACTCATCGGATCGATCAGTGCTTGGTTTCCGTCGCGCAGGTCGACTGCACACCAGCGTGGAGCCTTGGTGATGTATTTGTCGGGCCAGGTGCGATCAGGCAGGTTGACTTCGATCTGGTCCTGGAATGGAACATACTTGTGGATTGGCATGTTCGATGGTTTTTGCATGTTCTGCATTTCGGTGTGTCCCCTAGACAAAAATAGTGCTTAGTTTGTGGGGCCAGACAAGAGCTACTCCGCGACGAGGGGTCGGCCTGTAGACCACTAACGGTCCTTTGGATCCTCGCAGCGGCACAGTAGAAGTAGAAGCTCGAAATGCACGAAATGAGCATAACACCGAGACTTCACGGTTGCTCAAACTTATGTCGCGTTCATGTCACATTGTGGACAATCCGCCGCGCCTTTGACCCTAGACACTCTGACTCGACCGGCGAAGAATGAGAAATCCACGGTGCTGGCTTGAGGAGGTCCACGAATGAAAGCGATCATTGTCGGAGCGGGAATCGCCGGGCTGGTTGCAGCGCGACAACTAGGGCTTTCCGGTTGGCAGGTCCTAGTATTGGAACGCTCTGCAAGCCCACGCCCCGATGGCTACATGATGGACTTTTTCGGGCCCGGAGTTGAAGCCTCCGAGCAGATCGGCCTGTACCCCTATCTCAGTCAAGTCGCTTACCAGGTGGAAGCGGCTGAATACGTGGACCCGTCAGGACGGGTTACCGCCAGCTTGGACTATCGGACGTTTGCGGATCTGGCTGGAGGTAAGGTGCTTTCCCTGCTTCGCCCCGATATGGAACACGCTGCACGCAAAGCCCTTCAGGAGGTGCCCGAAGGACAGGTGGAGCTACGCTACGGCGTGCACATCCAGCGAATGCAGCTGGACGGGGCGAAGGTACGGCTCTGGGCTGGGGACGGGCAGGAAGTAGAAACCGCGGACCTGTTAATCGGGGCCGATGGAATCCATTCGGCGCTGCGGACCGCATTCTTCGGCCCCGAGCAGGACTTCCTGCGCCCACTGGGGATGCGTGCGGCGGCCTTCATCGTGCAGGAACCAGAACTCAACCAGCAATTGAAGAACAGATTTGTACTCAGCGACACGGTGGATCGCACCGCGGGGATCTACGGGTTACGTGACGGGCAGGTTGCCTCATTCTTGGTCTATCGCCAGGACCCCACGGCTAAACTGGGTGAGAGTGCAGACCGCTTGCGCCGTATCTTCGCCGGCACCAACCAAAGAGTGGATCGGCTGCTGGAGTTATCTCCGGCTAATCCCTATGACGATGTTGTCGCTCAGGTGGTGATGCCTTGCTGGCACCACCGCTCGGTGGTGCTGATCGGTGACGCGGCAGCAGCGGTGTCCTTGCTGGCTGGGCAGGGCGGTGCGATGGCGGTGTGCGCGGCTGCCGCCCTAGGCAACGCATTGGGCGAAGTGTCCAGCAAAGAGCAGATTCCAGCCGCTTTGGCAGAGTATGAGCGGGTTATGAGGCCGAAAATTTCCACCGCGCAGGCTTCGGGCCGACGGGCAGCCAACAGCTTTTTACCCCGTCACCGATTGGGTCTGCTATGGCGTCGGCTGATCTTGCGCTCTACTAAACTGCCCGGGGTTGATCGCCTCGTGGCTGGCCAGATCGTGAAGCGGCTAGCAAAGTGATGGCCGGAACCCGACGAGGGATTCCGGCCATGACATTTTGGGCAGGTTACTAGAAGCCGAGGCGTCCTAGCTGCTTGGGGTCACGCTGCCAATCTTTGGCGACCTTAACATGCAAATCTAAGTACACCTTAGTGCCCAGGAGCTTTTCGATGCCCTTACGAGCATTGGAACCAACCTCACGCAAACGAGAACCACCACGACCAATGACAATAGCCTTCTGGCTGGAGCGCTCAACAAAGAGCGAGACGTGAATATCGATCAGCGGGTTATCCTCGCTGCGACCTTCGCGAGGGTTCATTTCCTCGACCACGACGGCCAGCGAGTGCGGCAATTCGTCACGAACGCCTTCGAGGGCTGCTTCACGGATCAGTTCGGCCACCATTTTGGCTTCTGGCTCGTCGGTGAGTTCACCGTCCGGGTACAGTGGTGGACCCTTAGGTAGCTGCTCAACGAGCACGTTCGCGACTTCTTGGACCTGGAATTCTTTGACAGCTGAGACCGGGACGATCGCAGCGAAACCGTTCTCCCCAAAATTCTGGGTTCCCATTTCAGCCACGGCAATGAGCTGCTGGGCTAGTTGTTCACGGTCCACCAGATCAGCCTTGGTGACTAGCGCGACGATCGGCTTGCGCTGAAGTTGAGCCAGCTGAGTGGCGATGAAACGATCACCGGGACCAATTTTTTCATTGGCCGGAATGCAGAAGCCGATGGCGTCCACTTCGGAGAGGGTTTCTGCCACCAGGTCGTTCAGTCGCTGACCAAGCAGCGTACGTGGTCGATGCAAACCTGGGGTGTCGACCAGAATCAGCTGTGCATCTTCGCGGTGCACGATACCGCGGATGGTGTGGCGGGTGGTCTGTGGCTTAGCTGAGGTGATAGCCACCTTTTGGCCTACCAGGGCGTTGGTCAACGTTGACTTGCCGGCGTTCGGGCGGCCTACAAAGGAGGTGAAGCCCGAACGGAAATCCTCTGGCCATCCACTGGCGGCTAGTAGGTTATGGTTTTCGCTCATGTGAGGAATCCTCGTCGTTCTTAATATGGTCGGATGCGTCTGTTACCAGGCGCTCTACATGGATTTTGCCGATCCGGTTTCGTCGTCCTGCTAGGGCAACAACGGTCAGTCTTAGACCGTTAATATCGGCAGTGGACCCCAGCACCGGCACTGATTCCAGGGCCTTGGAGAGTAGCCCGCCAACGGTGTCGACGTCTTCCTCTTCGATGTGCATGTCAAAATGATCGGCGATGTCATCGATCGATGCGGAAGCTACCGCAAACAGTGATCCATCTGGGTTCTCGATCAGTTCGGTCCTTGATCGATCATACTCGTCGTCAATCTCTCCGACGATTTCTTCGATCAGATCTTCGAGCGTGACCAGTCCGGCGGTTCCACCATATTCATCAATGACAATGGCAAGGTGGATCGATTCTTGCTGTAATTCTTGGAGCAGCTCGGCGGCTGACTTAGATTCCGGCACAAAGCGAACCTTGCGGGCCAAATCTGAAAGGGTGGCCGCCTGCTGGAGCCCGTGGATCTCACGGATGAGGTCCTTGAGGTAAATGATTCCCTGAATATCGTCGGTGTCTTCCCCAATCAAGGGAATGCGGGAAAAACCCGAGGCGATAAATAGGTCCATGGCCGTATGAAGGCTTTGGTCAGCGGTCAGCACCACCATGTCGGTGCGGGGCACCATGACCGACCGAACGTTGGTTTCTTCAAGGTCGATCACCGACGAAATTAGCTCGGCTGATTCTTCGTCGAGGTCTTCACCTTCGGAGGCACGGTCGACCAGATCACGTAAGCGTTCTTTGCCTAAGTACCCGACTTCGTCGACACCGCCTGGGCTCAACGCCTTGGCGATCGAAGCCAGCCAGTTGGTGACCGGCCCCAGGATCACACGTAGCAACCGGACCATCGGAGCAGTGTTCTGCACGACGCTTTCTGCGTTGGAGCGGCCGAAGCGGCGAGGGGAAACGCTGACAAGGACAAATCCGAGACCAGCCATGGCGATGGTGGAAATCAGTCCGATGAGCCAGATGTTCTCCAGCCATTGGGCTACCAACAAAGCGACGGCGACCGCTGAAGCGGTTTCAAACCAGATGCGCCAGAACTTAATGGCCTGCGCGTGGGTTTCGGTATCGTCGAGAATTGCAGAGAGCGATTTTGCGTTAGATTCGGCGCGCAATCGCTCTGCAGCATGACGGGATAGTGCGTAGAAGGCTGAGTCTGCGGCGGTCAGCACGGCAGAGAAAGCCATGAAGACCAGGGCAAGAATCAGCAAAAGTATTTCCACGGGGCTATTCCACCGTTTCCTTCGGTGCCGGGCGCCCGGTGTAGGACTCTAAGAGTCGACGCTGCAAGGTAAACATCTCTTCTTTTTCGTCTGGTTCCATATGGTCGAACCCCATCAGGTGCAATAGACCGTGGGTTGTGAGCAACAGGATTTCGTCGTGCGTGCTGTGCCCACCAGCCTGTGCCTGAGCTTGCGCTACCGTGGGGCAGATGACGATATCGCCGAGGATGCCGTTGTCGCCTGGTGCACTGCTCGTGCCCGGGCGCAACTCGTCCATGGGGAAACTCATAACGTCGGTGGGACCTTCAAGGTCCATCCATTCCACGTGCAGAGCACTCATGGCGTCTTCATCGATAAATACGACCGACACCTCGGTTTCCGGGTGCAGGTACATGGCCTTCAACACCGAATCTGCTAGAGCCGAGACGTCTTGCAGATCGACCTCGAATTCGGTTTCGTTATTTACTTCAATGCTCATTTGCTACGCCGTCCCCGGTTGTGTTCTTTGCGTCGGGTATCGTCCCAACGGTCATAGGCAGAAACGATGTCAGCGATCAAACGATGGCGGACAACGTCAGAAGAATCTAGGCGACAAACTGAAATGTCTTCGATGCCTTCAAGTACATCGCTGGCCATCCGAAGTCCCGAGGTGGCATTACCCGGCAAGTCCACCTGGGTGATGTCGCCGGTGACAACCATCTTTGATCCAAAGCCCAGACGGGTCAGGAACATCTTCATTTGTTCGCTGGTGGTGTTTTGGGCTTCGTCGAGAATGACGAAGGCATCGTTGAGGGTGCGACCACGCATATAGGCCAGTGGCGCGACCTCAATTGTTCCTGCTTCTAGCAGCTGCGGAATGGTTTCTGGGTTGACCATGTCGTGTAGCGCATCGTAAAGCGGACGAAGGTATGGGTCGATCTTTTCCGTCAATGAGCCGGGGAGGAATCCCAACTTCTCCCCCGCCTCAACAGCCGGACGGGTCAAGATGATGCGATTGACCTGTTTGTCTTGTAAGGCAGCAACGGCCATGGCCATCGCCAAGAAAGTCTTACCGGTACCTGCCGGACCAATGCCGAAAGTAATCGTCGAATCTTCGATGGCATCGACGTAGCTTTTCTGATTGATCGTTTTGGGTCGAATGGACCGGCCACGACCTGACAGGATTTTTAAACCTAAAACGTCGGTGGGGGCATCTGAATTGCCGGCACTGAGCATCTTGATGATCTGCTCGATCGTTTCGGCGCTCATCCGAGAACCGCGCATGGCCAGCGATCGTGCTTCTTCGGTAACACGCTGTGCTTTGCGGACCTGTGCAGGAATACCTGCCAGCACTAGGGCTTGGCCATTAGGACGGAAGTTCACCTGAGGGTAAGCACCGGAGAGGATGCGCAATAGCTCATCATTCGGGCCCAAGGTAGCAACCATGAGTTCTGCGGTTTCAAAATTTATGGTCAGTGACGCAGAATCTGAGTCTGCTGGAGTCTTGTTCTGTTCAACCTGCATGCAGTGCTTGGTGCCCCTTTGTGAGCTTGATGGCGGTCGTACTTTGTCCTTGTTTCCATTCTATCCAGTGATCGGCTGCATGGCAGGAAATTCAGGCCACAGCGTAAGCAAGAAACCTGAAAGTAGTCCTAAATGAATCTATTCAGAGCAGGTCGCAAACATATAGATTTGGTTACGGATTAGTAAGTAAGGCCAATTTTGGTCAGATTTCGTCGACGCGTGTGGCAAGCTATGACAGCGGCTCGAAAATATTTATGAGCCCAATCCCCTCAAAAAGATTCATGGATCGGTCAGTAGTGCAATCAAGGTTCTTGCAGAAAATTCCACGCCGAGTTGGCATTGTTGGAATAGCTGCTGCTCTCGTCGTCGCCGCAGGTTGCGGTCTGGCGAATCGCGAGAGCTCCTTTGAAATGCCCAAAACCGCCAGCACGGAGTCGCTGAACCTACCCAGCGCCACCGATGCCGGTGAACAAGTGGGTGCTGCCACTAAGCTACCTATCTACTGGTTGGAAAACACCGACACTGGGGTCTTCCTCTACCGCGAGTATCTCGAAGATACACGCCACCGCGAACCCATCGGGGACGCAATCTGGACTTTGCTTTCCAGCGATCCGGCCACACCACACCGGTATACCCATCTCAAACCAGCCGAGGACATTGGCGTTTCAATCAGTGGCACTAACGTGATCACTCTGGATCTTCCTGCCAAGGTATTTAGCGCACACCTAGATGAGGGTCTTTCGGAGCGATCGATCCAGCAATTAGTTTTCACCGCGACGGCAGCCGCTTCTGGTACGGGTCTGCTTGTGGGTACCACTGCCCCAACGGTCAAGATTTTGGTCGACGGTAAACCGAACGCCACGGTTTTTGATGGCTATCGACTTAAAGACGTTTATGAACGTAACGCCAAGTTTATGGCCCCGATCTGGATTATTGACCCGCAGTACGGAACGGTATTGAGCGCGGGCAAGGTTCAGATCAAGGGCCGAACCACGCAGTTTGATATTGGTACCTTCTATTCCTTGCAGAAAAAAGATGCCGATGGAAATCTCACTGTGATCACCGCGCAGAAGCAAGTTATCGCAGGGAAAATTCAAGAAGACGGTGCCTTCAGCATCACCGAGAGTCTCACCCCTGGCTCCTATAAGCTCACCTTCTGGGGTGTCGAGACTGAATCGGACGCCAAGGTGGGCGAAGTAAGCTCAGACTTCACCGTCAAATAGTTACCCTGAAAATGTTGCTGCAATAGATGAGAATCAAGAATTCGCGGGTACCTGATGAGGTACCCGCGAATACTTGTATTAATCAGATTTCGCCGAGTAGGTGACGAATCAACACCAGCGCTGCCGGTCCAGCAGTAGAAGCACGCAATACATGCTGACCCAAGAGCGCAGCGTGGGCACCAGCATCAGTGAATGCTTGTAGCTCGGCATCGGAAATGCCACCCTCAGGCCCGACAATCATCATGACCTTCTGACCAGGTTGAGCTTGCGGTAGCCACGAGGATACGTGTTCTGCCACGGACTCGGTAGCCTGCTCATGCAAAACTAAGACCAGTGCCCCAGCCGTAATCTCATCCGCGATGATCTTGGCCAATTCCTTGGAGCCCGCAAGAGCTAGAACCTCTGGTTCAAAGGCGCGACGGGACTGTTTCTGCGCAGCACGGACTTGAGCCCGCCATTTTGCCAGTGCCTTATCCGCCTTGGCGGCGTTCCAACGCACGATGGAACGATCCGCTTGCCACGGCCGCACGGCGAGCACGCCGAGCTCTACCGAAGACTCAACGGCCTGCAGATCACGGTCGCCCTTAGACAAAGCTTGCACGAGTGTCACCGGATGTTCGCTGACCGATTCTTGGTCCCGTTCAAGGACCCGAGCGTTCAGCATGTCCTTACCGGTGCTCAAAACCTCCACCGTCAGGCGAAGGCCTCGGCCGTCGAGCAGATCCAGATGCTCACCGGCCGTGACGCGTTTTACCGTCACGGCGTGGTGAGCCTCTGAGCCGGAAAGCTCCAAGCTGTCCCCCGGCATGGCGTTCTGTGCCATATCAGGGTCGATAACGAAGCTGTGATTGCTCATGTTTAGCGCTGGTTCAGCTTGTCACGCAGTCGTGAGAACATGCCACCAGAGTGTTCAACGCGTCCAGCGGTCATTTCCTCACCGCGTAACTTGGCCAACTGCTCGAGCAGATCGCGCTGTGCAGCATCAAGCTTGGTTGGGGTCTCCACCTGCAGGTGCACGATGATGTCACCGCGTTTGCCACCGCGAAGGCGTGGTACGCCTAGGCCTGACAAAGTGACGGTGTCGCCATCTTGCGCGCCGGATTCCACGTTGATGGCTTGCTCACCATCGAAGGTTTCAAGCTTGAGTTCACAACCAAGGGCTGCTGCGGTCATCGGCAGGCTCATCTTGGCGTGCAGGTCAGTCTGTGCACGTTCGAAGACCTTGTGACGACGAACGTCCACTTCAACGAAGAGATTGCCGTTAGGGCCACCGCCCGGGCCTGCTTCACCCTGGCCACGAAGCTGGATGCGGGTTCCGGAATCGACACCTGCAGGTACGTTCAGGGACTTGGAGACGTGCTCTCGTACGCGACCCTCACCGTTGCACTCCAAGCATGGTTCGGGAATGGTGGTACCAAAACCACGGCAGGCAGCACAGGTTTCCACGGTCATCATCTGGCCGAGGAATGAACGAACTGGACGCTGCACCTGACCTGCACCATGGCAGATTTCGCAGGTTACCGGGCTGGTGCCCTCACGGGTGCACGAGCCGTTACAGGTCTTACAGGTAACTGCCGTTTCCATCTCGAGTGGGTAAACGGTGCCCTTCACGGCATCTTCCAAATCAATGGTGATGGTGATCAGCGCGTCACGACCAGGCTGGGTACGTGATGCTGGTCCCTGGGCCTGGCCACCACCGAAGAACTGCTCGAAGATGTCTCCGAATCCGCCGAAGCCCTGGCCGCCGCCACTGAATCCTGGGTGACCATTGCCATTTTCATCGCCGGTGGCATCGTAGTTCGAGCGCTTGGTCTGGTCGGAAAGAACCTCGTAAGCGCGGGTCACCAGCTTGAACTGTTCTGCAGCCTCTTCACTCGGATTCACATCCGGGTGAAGCTTACGTGCCAACTTTCGGTAGGCACTCTTGATTTCCTGAGGGGTCGCGTCCTTGGCAACGCCCAGGGTCTCGTAATGCGAGCTCACGTTGTTCGCCGTGTCCTTTCCTAAAATGCAAAAAATTCAAAAAATGCTTGGCTTAGCGCCAGCGTTACTAGTTGGCCAAAATCTTGGATAGGTATCGAGCCACTGCCCGCACCGAGGCCATCGAGGTGGGATAGTTCATTCGCGTCGGCCCGAGCACTCCGAGCTTATTGCGCACGTCGGAACCGTAGGTGGTGGCTACCACCGCAGCCTCCGCGAGCTGACCGTAATGGTTCTCGGTTCCAATCGCCACAGCCACACCGCGCGAGTCAGCCTCCAGCTCAGAAAAGAGTTTGAGTAGCACTACCTGCTCCTCGAGGGCTTCAAGCACAGGAGTAATACTCAGCGGGAAGTCCCCTTCCACCCTCGCCAAATTGGCGGTTCCGGCCATGATGATGCGCTGCGTATTTGCGGCCTGGGCCATTTCCTCCAGGGCCTGCAACACGCTATCGACCAATGGCTCGGATTGCTGTTGCGGGCTCAACCCGACTCGGGTGAGTTTGCCACGTAGATCAGCAAGCTGTACGCCCTCAAAACTATTGAGCAACCATAACTTCAAATCAGCTAACTCAGTGTCTGAGTACAGGCGTGGAACCACCATCATGCGTTGATCAACGGTACCGTTTGAGGCAATCATGACCATCAGCACTTGAGTGCTACCCAAGCTGACGAGTTCAAGATTCTTCAACGACGCGGTGTCGTAGTGCGGTACCTGAATCATCGCCACTTGATTGGTCAACCTAGCCAGCAGTCGGACGGTGCTCTTGAGCATCTCGTCCAAGTCCGTGGAGTTGTCCAAAATCTTGTTAATGGCGTCGCGTTCAGCCCTCGACAGTGGCTTTAGCTCGCCAATCTCGTCAACAAAACGCCGATAACCCTTCTCGGTCGGAACACGTCCCGATGAGGTGTGTGGTGCAGCGATGAGCCCTTCTTCTTCGAGCAGTGCCATATCATTTCTGATCGTGGCCGCGCTGACTCCAAGGTTGTGCCGATCCAATAAGGCTTTGGAGCCCACCGGCTCACGCGACTGCACGTAGTCCTCTACAATGGCGCGCAATACATCCAAACGCCGAAGTTCACTCACAACGCCACCTCCTTGGATTCCCTGTCGAAGTGTTTGGCACTCTAACCTGTCAAGTGCCAAGTCTAGTACGTTCAACGGTTGCTAGCATTGGTTTTCGAGCGTATTCGATCACAGCGAAAGGCCGTACGTGACTAATTACTCCTGGGGACCTCAAGATCTCAGCGCCCCAGCACCGAAAAAACTCCGCCAGGTCCCCATCGAACGTGGCATGGTTTTAGAGGATGCCACCTCGGGATGGGTTGGTGAAGTCATACGTACAGAAAAGTCTGGCGGAATGCGGATTATCGTCCTGGAAGACCGCCACGGCAAGACTCGCTCCTTCCAAGCTGGTTTCGGGTTTTTCCTTGAAGGTGAGCCAGTGGAAATGGTTGACCCGGTGGTTAAAACCGCACAACCCAAAACCATGGTGTCCGCATCAGGCTCCCGCGCCGTTACTGGTTTAAAAGCGCGAGAGGCACGGGCCAGCAGGATCTGGGTGGAAGGCAAACATGATGCCGAACTCGTAGAAAAAGTATGGGGCCATGACCTTCGAGTTGAAGGCATCGTTGTGGAACCACTACACGGTGTTGATGACCTAGCTGGTGCTATTCGTGATTTTGCGCCCTCGGCAGAACGTCGCCTAGGCATATTGGTCGATCACCTCGTGGCAGGCACCAAAGAAGCACGCATCGTCGCCGAAGCGATGAAGGTTCCCGGAGCGGCTCAGAATGTTCTGATTCTTGGCCATCCGTATATTGACGTCTGGCAAGCGATTAAACCCTCAGCTCTTGGCATCAAGGCTTGGCCGGTCATTCCCAAGGGCACTGACTGGAAAACCGGCGTACTACGTGCCTTCGGTTGGCCGCACGAAACGGCCGAAGACATCGGCATCGGATGGCAGCGAATTCTCTCTACCGTCTCCCATTATGGGCAGCTGGAACCACAACTGTTGGGAAGAATAGAAGAATTGATCGATTTTCTGACAACCGAAGATTACGGTTTCCTAACAATTGACCAATAGTTGGACTTTAGCGCGGTAATCTCACCGTTGCATGAACCAACCACGGCTATGATGGAGATAGATTTCAGCCACAGCAAGACAAGGAATGATAGTGACTACACGCCAGACGCAGTCGTCGGAGAATTCGCGCTTCGAAGGATCGCGAACCGCTGCGTTGCCACTGACTCCATCTGAGGATCGGCAATGGTCGACCATGGCTCACTTTGGTGCCATTCTTGGTTGCATTCCGGCAGCTATTATTTTTGCTGTTTATCGCGATCGTGGAGCGTTCACTGCTCAGGAGTCCAAGGAAGCGTTTAACTTCACCTTCCCACTGACCATCCTGGCGATCGCATTAAACGTCTGCACGATCCTGCCCAACATCGGTTGGCTTTTCTCAGTGCTCGCAGTGGCCTTGTGGGTCTTCATGACGGTATCGGGCGCCCTTGCTGCCATTCAGGCCAACAAGGGCCGCCCTTACCGTTATAAGTTCAATCTTCGCCTGATGAAGTAGTAGTACGCTTCAGGTCTAAAAATCGAGTAATTCTCGTACAACGAGGTCGGCTAATAGCCGGCCTCGTTGCGTTAACACCAACGTGCCTGCGAAAGCTGCCTTGGCGTCAATGAGTTCATCTGCGATCAGCCCAGCAACCTTGGTGCGCCCGGTGGCATCGAGCTCACTAATTTCCATGCCGGAACTCAAACGCGTCAAAAGCATCGTCCGCTCTAGCTGAACAGCTTGAGCGTCTGGGTACTCTCGACCATGGCCAGGAGAAATCCCGGCATCAATACGCTGCTGATAGGCCGCCGGATGCTTCACATTCCACCAACGAAGACCTCCAACGTGCGAGTGGGCACCAGGGCCAGCACCCCACCAGTCGCCACCCTTCCAATAAGCAATATTGTGTTGGCAGGCATTGGCAGGAGTCTTGGCCCAGTTGCTGACCTCATACCAAGAGAACCCAGCTGCAGCGAATAGCTCGTCAGCCATCTGGTACTTCTCAGCATGATCGTCATCATCGATATTCGGTACCTCGTCACGTCGAATCTGCGCGGCAAGCTTGGTCCCATCTTCGATGATCAGCGCATAGGCAGAAATATGGTCGGGCTCGTAGCTCAGTGCGGCTTCAATGCTGGTGCGCCAATCTTCTAAGGACTCCCCCGGAGTCCCGTAGATCAAGTCAACGCTCACGTCGAGGCCGGCTTCACGAGCCCAGGACACTACCTGTGGAACTCGCTTCGGATCGTGGGTACGTTCGAGGACCTTCAGTACGTGAGGCACCGCTGATTGCATGCCGAATGAGACCCGCGTGAATCCGCCGTCAGCAAGTTCTTGCAGGCTCTGTCGAGTCACCGAATCCGGGTTGGCCTCGGTCGTAATTTCCGCACCAGGTTTCAGCCCGAAGTCCTTGCGAATCTGATCAAGTACCAAGACCAAATCGCTGGCAGGCAACAGAGTTGGTGTGCCTCCCCCGAAGAATACGGTTTCGATTTCGCGAGGTGGTTGGCCCGAACGGTCCATTACTTCGCGCGCAAAACTGATTTCCTTGCTGACCGTGGCAGCGTAGGTGGCTTGGCTTGATCCTGACCCGAGTTCGGTCGCGGTATACGTGTTGAAATCGCAGTAGCCGCAACGCACTGTGCAGAACGGGATATGTACATAAAAGGACATGGTCCGCCCCTCAGCATCATGCGCACATGAGGCTGGGAGCAGACCATCGGCTGGAGCCGGATCGCCGTCAGGGAGAACTGAAGGCATTTACTTCTTTTTCGGTTCGTCGGTGGACAGCGCAGCGATGAAGGCTTCCTGTGGAACCTCCACGCGGCCAACCATCTTCATGCGCTTCTTGCCTTCCTTCTGCTTCTCGAGCAGTTTGCGCTTACGGCTGATGTCGCCGCCGTAGCACTTAGCAAGAACGTCCTTACGGATCGCGCGAATATTCTCTCGAGCAATGATTCGCGAACCAATGGCCGCCTGAATCGGAACCTCGAACTGCTGGCGAGGAATCAGCTCACGCAGCTTGGATGTCATCATTGTTCCGTACGAGTAGGCTTTGTCACGGTGGGTAATGGCGCTGAACGCGTCCACCTGATCACCCTGCAACAAGATGTCGACCTTCACCAGATCGGCGACCTGCTCACCGTCAGCCTTCCAGTCCAGTGAGGCGTAGCCACGAGTCTTGGACTTGAGCTGGTCGAAGAAGTCGAAGACGATCTCGGCCAGTGGCAAGTGGTAACGCATTTCAACGCGGTCCTCGGAGAGGTAATCCATTCCGCGCATGGTGCCACGACGACTCTGGCACAGTTCCATCACGGCACCGATGAATTCGCTCGGGGCAAGGATGGTCGCGGCGACCATCGGTTCGTGAACCTCGAGGATCTTCCCGTCTGGGAACTCCGATGGGTTGGTCACGGTGATCGTCTGCTTGTCTTCACCGACAACCTCGTACACCACGTTCGGTGCCGTGGAAATCAAGTCCAGATTGAATTCGCTTTCCAGGCGCTGGCGCGTGATTTCCAGGTGGAGCAATCCAAGGAAGCCGACACGGAAGCCGAAGCCCAACGCGACTGAAGTTTCTGGTTCGTAGGTTAGTGCAGCATCGTTAAGCTGCAACTTATCCAGCGCGTCGCGCAGTACCGGGTAATCGGTACCGTCCATGGGATAAAGACCCGAGAACACCATCGGCTTAGCCTCTTCGTAGCCACCGAGTGATTCACTGGCAGGCTTCAAGGAGTTCGTGACCGTATCGCCGACCTTGGACTGGCGAACGTCCTTCACACCGGTAATCAGGTAGCCAACTTCGCCGACTCCCAACCCCTTAGTTGGTTCTGGATTCGGTGAGGAAACACCGATTTCCAAGAGTTCGTGGGTGGTTCCCGTGGACATCATCTGGATCTTCTCGCGCGGCGAGAGTTTGCCGTCGACCACACGCACGTAGGTGACCACACCACGATAGGTGTCGTACACCGAGTCGAAGATCATGGCACGCGCCGGAGCCTTCGCATCGCCGACAGGTGGTGGAAGTTGCTTGATGACCTCATCGAGCAATGCTTCGACGCCTTCACCAGTCTTACCGGAAACCTTGAGTACGTCCTCTGGCTCACAGCCGATGAGGTTGGCAAGTTCTGCGGCGTACTTTTCTGGCTGAGCATTGGGTAGATCGATCTTGTTCAATACCGGGATGATGGTCAGATCGCCCTCGATGGCAAGGTAGAGGTTCGCAAGAGTCTGCGCCTCAATACCTTGGGCAGCGTCAACCAGAAGGATTGCACCTTCACAGGCTGCCAATGAACGCGAAACTTCGTAGGTGAAGTCAACGTGTCCAGGCGTATCGATCATATTCAGCGCGTAGGAGGTTCCATCTTCACCCTCCCAAGGCATACGAACCGCCTGGGACTTGATGGTGATGCCGCGCTCACGCTCAATATCCATGCGATCAAGATATTGCGCCTTCATATCGCGGGCCGAGACGACGCCAGTCAACTGCAACATGCGGTCAGCCAACGTCGACTTGCCGTGGTCAATATGGGCAATGATGCAGAAATTACGGATGAGCGACGGATCGGTCGCGGCAGGCACCTGAGCGGTGCGGGCCAATGGAGACACCTAAACAGACCTCACTAGCTGACTAAAAGACGTAGTTGGATTAGGTTCTATTCTGTCATGATTTCCGAGTCATCACGTATATCGACGATCTGCAACTGGTAGTTTGTGGTTCATGGCAGTGAATCCAGAGAAGATATTCAGTCTGGTGATGCGCGTGGTTAAGCAGTTCAGTTCCACGCGCTCACGTACAACAGGAAACAAAAACGCAGGTACTTCCGCTCCACATAGCCCCCGCAGTGCCTCGGCTCAGCGCTCAAGCCATGGCGATGCTGGAGCGGCGAACAATTACCCCGGTGATTTCCGTGGGACTATCAACTTTGAGTACTCGCCATCTCTGGATGGCAACGCCGATCCCGGTGAAATTGTCTGGGGATGGGTGCCTTATGAGGAGGACTACTCTCAAGGTAAAGACCGCCCCGTGCTGATCGTAGGTCGCGAAGGTGGATGGCTGCTGGGTCTGATGCTTACGAGCAAAGACAAGAATAATGAGAGCCACCATAACCCGAGTTACATGGACATCGGCACCGGAAGTTGGGATCGTGAGCGTCGTCCGAGCGAAGTAAAGCTCGACCGCATTATTCGCCTCAACGATGCCTCGGTTCGTCGCGAAGGGGCGATCTTGGATAAGAATCGCTTCTCAAGTGTGGTGAACGCCCTAAACGAACGAGCATAAGTGCTCGTTGTTGGGCTTCAGGTCTGATAAAGTTAATACCTGTGTGTTGCGCAGGTTGGGCAACACGCCCCCTTCGGGTCGCCATAGGTGCCCCACACCGCTCAGTCGATGGCCTGAAGGATGAACCCTCTACCGACCGTATATAACGATAAACGAGAGAGTTTATTAAAGTGGCTAACATCAAGTCCCAGAAGAAGCGTATCCTGACCAACGAAAAGGCACGTCTGCGTAACGTAGCTGTCCGTTCCGAGGTTAAGACCGTAATCCGTAACGTCAACGAGGCAGTAGCCGCAGGCGACAAGGATAAGGCAACCGAGGCATTGCGCCTGGCTGGCAAGAAGCTCGACAAGGCTGTAAGCAAGGGTGTTCTGCACAAGAACAACGCTGCAAACCGCAAGTCGGCTATTGCCAAGAAGGTTAGCGCCCTCTAAGCCAAGCTTAGACTTCATCATCTCCCCCGTACCCTTTGGGTACGGGGGTTTTGTATTTTCAGCGGTGCTTCTGCAATGAACGCCGAACAGCCCTGGCCGGCGAAGAGGCTAGGCCCCTATTCCCGAGAATCACTCTCCATCGAGGCCGCAGACAACTAAGAATAGATCCGAGCCAAAGCTGAAGCGCAGTAGCCCACTCGCCGCAAGATTATTGATTGTCACCAAGCCACTGAGCAGACCCAGCTTCCACAAAAGCGCTTGGGACCTAAAGGAACGGTGGCAATGGGAGACAGGCAACGTAGCGCTTCCTGTCCCCCAGCATCAACCGATGCGCGATTGTTTAACGGTTCGGTGCCTTAGCCGCAATAAACATGATGGCATGCTCCAGAGCATATCCAGGAGAACGGCTTCCACCTTTAACCATTCGATCGGTGTTCGCGATTTCTTCAATGCACAAAGCCAGGTCGCTACGCTTCCAACCACGAGCCTGTTGCTGAGCTTGTTGCACCTGCCACGGGGCCATTCCCAATTGAGATGCCAGCGCAGCAGCAGGTTCATTCACACCAAGTACCTTGGCTAACTGCCGCACCTTCATCGCCAGCGTGGCAACGATGGGAATCGGATCAGTACCTGTACCTAAAGAGTGCCTCAAGGTTCGCAAGGCAGCCTGCGCATTTCCCGAAATCGCGGCATCGGCAACTTTGAAAGCAGTGGCCTCAACACGACCGCCGTAGTACCGATCAACTAATTCTTGATCGATGGTGCCGGTCGTGTCTTGAATAAGCTGCGAGCAACTAGATCCCAGCTCGGCCAACGAGTTACCTACAGCAGCGACCAACGCCTTCACCGCGTCGTTGGTAATTCGCCGTTTTGCTGCTTTAAATTCAGCCTGGACGAAGTCGACCTTCTCGGCGTCCTTCTTGACCGGCTGGCAGTTCACGATCAGAGCTCCGGCAGTTTTAATGGCGTCGATGAGTTTCTTGCCTCGTGTGCCCCCGGAGTAATGCATGATCAGCACGTTTTCCGGTGCTTGGTCCTTCAAGTACGCTAGAGCATCCTTGAGGAAGTATTCATTCATTTGTGCCATCTCGTGGACTTCTACGAGATTGGCGCTGGAGAATAACGAAGAACTGGTCGCCAACAGAAGTTCGCCAGGTTCGTATTTAGAAGCATCCAATCTTGTGACTTCAATGTCGTCACGCGCAGCAGCCTGTTGCCGAAGGAACTCAAAGGCGCGAGAAGCTAGATAATCCTCTGAACCGGTGAGCAAAATCAGCGGTTGGGGCGTAAGCTCCCGCCATGAGATACCTGGGTTAGCCTGGGCGCGTGCCATCGAGCTCCTAAATGCGTGGGACGATATATTGATCCTACCGAACCGGTGAACCCAACGCAGTACTCATCACGCCGTGCTCAGTAAATGTGAGAAGCACGGTACCGGACTGATCCGTTCTGAAAACACGGGCACCCACCTCGTTGGCCACATCGAGAATTTCTTGATGCGGATGTCCATAGGAATTATCCTTGCCAGCAGAAACCAGAAGAACCTGTGGCGATATGGTCCTAATGATTTCGGTTCCACCATTGCGTGCGCCATGATGAGACGCCTTGAGAATCGTGGCTGGTGGTTGGGGAAATTTACGTAGTAGGGCACTCATCGCTTCGGTTTCCATATCCCCCGCGGAAAAATAGTCAATCTCTCCGCTGGCCACATGAAAACGGAAACGTATCACCAGCGACGTGTCATTGGGTTCGGCACGCTGGGCCGCCAAGGTTTCCGGGCCGATCACATGGTAACTGACCAGTTCGGTGTCTTTCACGGCCCCAGCTTCAATGACGCTGGCACCTGCCCATCGATCAAGCTCAAAACCAGCAGACACCAGCCTCTGGCCAATCTTGATACCCGATTCCTCTAAAGCGCTGATTCCCCCGAAATGATCGGCGTGAGAGTGCGTGACAAATACTATGGGCAACGAGGTGATCTTCAGCCTTCGCAAACATTGCACCACGTTGCCGTCTTCGGGGCCCGCATCCACCAGCCAACCTTGGTTCTCCCCCACATTGATGACGATTCCATCACCTTGCCCCACATCGCACATGGCAATATTCCAATTCTCATTAATGGGCTCGCGATAAAACAGTGTGGCCGGAAGTATTAGAGCCGCAAGAAACACCAGAACCGCACCCAGCATCGCCAGCGAGATCTGACGTACACGAACGCGCTCTGTCTCCCGACCGGCAATTAAAAGTATGCAGAGCACCGCTGCCAGCATGATGGCCAAGACGATTCCGAGGACACCTTCGGGCCAAGGTCGAGCCGCCCCTGGAAGTCCAGCGGAAAATTGGGCGATCTTGCCGACGAGTTCCGCGGGTAGCCCGGGAATCCACAACAGTACTTGTGCCACTGAAGGCATCGGCGTGCAGATCAGCAAGCAGACCATTCCCACGGCCGTAATCAGCGGGAGCAGTGGGGCCACCAACAGATTTGTGGGTAAGGAGTACAAGCTGAAATTACTGTTTAACGCGATGATCACTGGCAGACAGGTAAATTGTGCGGCACAGCAAATAGCAGTCATCTCAGCAAGCCACGAGGGCATGACATGTCCGAAGATTTCAGTCAGCGACGGGGTAAGCAAGATGATGCCCAAGGTGGCAAGTATTGATAGGGCAAAAGCTGGCTCGGCACCCAACTCAGGGTCAATGAGCAACAAAATCGTTGCGCTCAAGGACAAAATGCCCAATGACGCTTGCCCACGTCCCACGAGCAATGACAGCACAGCAATGCTACCCATCAAACTCGCTCGCAAAACGCTCGGATCCGGCCCAACAAACCAGGTAAAGAGTCCCACCGCAGCGATCATTAATAACGCGCTCGGCACCCGCGGAATAGAGAATACGCGCAACAAACTCAGAATAATTGCGGCCAGTAGTGCGATGTTAGATCCACTGACCGCGGTGAGATGGCTCAGGCCACTAGTTTTCATGGCGTCGGACAACGCCTCATCTTGTCCTGAGCGATCACCGTACAGCATGCCCGGCAACAACGCCTGAGCATTACTGGGCAACTGGTTGGATACTGATGAGAATCGATCTTTGAGGTTCTGTGCCGCATTCGGTTCGGACTGCGATAGGACCTTGGGCTCACTGAGAGCACGAGCCCACCAGGAAAAAGTGCCGGATTCCGCCGGCGCAAAACTCACAATGCTCTCGAAGCGCTGTGCGTTGTGAGGCAATGTGTAAGCGAGGGTCAAATATACCGGCACCTCGCATTGCACCCACGAGCCATCCTGCCAATAGCGTTCGACATTAGCGCTGCCTTTGAGCTCCCCATCGGGCGTCGGCACTACGGCTTCGTCAAAACTCAGTTCGGCACGAAGCTGTTGCTCCCCCTGTTCAGGAAGGGTGCACTGGCTACCGGTGATGTTGATGGTGGTGATAGCGAGTAGTCCCAAGAGGAAAACGATCGGACCGGTGAACCACGGCGTGGAATGGGCGCCATCATGCCGTTCGCGTAGGAGCAAAGCTAGCAACAACGCAAGAAGCGCAATGAATGCCCACAGCAATAGCGGCGGGATGGTGAAATAGGCGGCGAGCCATGCACCCGAGAGCAGCCACAGACCTCGAAAATCTGTTGTCATGGGACCACCAAATCGGCAAGTTTCTCGAGCATGGCTGGGCCGATGCCAGAAACTGCATCCAGTTCGTCCACGGAATTAAAGGGACCGTTTTTGGTTCGAAAATCGATGATCCGCTGCGCCAAAGCAGGACCAATACCAGGTAGTTCTTGCAGTGTTTCTGCATCAGCGGTGTTGATGGATATTTTTGCGTCGGCACTGGGGACGGGCACTGCTTGACCGGAAGACTCGGAACTCGCGCCGGGCATGATGATTTGCTGTCCATCAATGAGCTTCGCAGCTAAGTTGACCAGTTCAGGGTGAGCGCCCTTAGCCAATCCCCCGGCACTGTCCACGGCGTCGGTAATGCGCGAACCCTCAGGTAGCTCGTAAACGCCGGGCTTCTTCACCGCACCAACCACATGCACGGTCACCGAAACTCCGGAGGTACTGGGCGAACTGTCGGTGTTCTCGTTCTCGGAACTCTTGCTGGTGGCTTCGGAATCCAGCGGTACAGTCTCCAACGCGTCATTGGAGGGTGCGGGGGCCAAAAGGATAGAAATGGCGATCCAGGCGAGCACGACAAGGACCAAAGCGAGTACCGCTACGCGCGAGATCGCAAACCTGAGACGACCGGGACGTGGCGCGTACTTGCTGAAAAAATCGTGACGGCCCATGCGCCACATTATGAGCGGTCGGTTCTAGGCCGAGGCCGAACCCTTTTCAGGTTGTGGATCCAATGGGGCCACAGCGACCGCCAAGACGCCCATGCCGGTGTGGGCAGCAAGTACCGCCGGCAGGGATTCAATCACCACCGGCTGGTTGCTAAAAGGCGTTAGCTCCGTGGCGATTTCACTGGCAAGCTCAAGAGCCCCAAAATGCATCACACCAAGACGCACCGGTCCCTGGGCTGTGCGCGCGTCACGAAGAGCTAGGGACACCAGTCGCGCCTGGGCCCGCGCAAAGGACCGCGGTTTTTCCAGTGCGGTGATGGCCCCTTGATCGATGGTCAGGATCGGCTTGACGTTCAACAGGCCGCCGAGTACCGAGGACAGAGCACTGATGCGCCCACCACGGCGCAATTGTTCCAAGCTCGGCACCGCGAAGTACACCGAATTGGCGGTAGCCATGCGCACAATTTGTTCTAGCATCGCTTGAGGCGCGCCGGCATCCCTGGCATCGAGCACATCGGCGATGGTGAAGCCCAGTGGCAAGGCTACGGTATGAGAATCAAGCACCGTAACCTTGTTGGAAAATTGCGCGGCAGCTAGTCGTGCGGCCTCCACGGTACCGGAAAGTGCCCCGGACATGTGGATGGAAAGGACCTGCTGACAACCTTCAGCAAAGAGCTGTTGGTACACGCGCGCGAACTCACCCGGTGCTGGGCGCGAGGTTTTCACGGATTTGCCCATGGCCAATCCCATCATCAGGGCCGAGGTGTCGTCGCCCTGGACGTGGTTATCGACGATGATCGGGATATTAACTTCTGCGAACCCGGCACGGTCACGAAACTGTGGGGGCAAGCAGGACGCCGAATCGGTAACGATCCCAATGCTCGGACGCGAAAGCCCGCGCGGGGCCAGCCACTTCGGTAGCCAACCCGCGCGCGAGCTTTTGAGTCGATCGTTCATGAGGCGAGCTTACGGGGCAGGAACCACGTTCACCAGCTTCGGCGCACGCACAATCACCTTCAAAGGCGCCTTGCCATCAAGCATGCGAACTACTGCCTCATCGGCCAGCGCCAGCGCCTGCAACTCTTCCTCGGAGATGTCCACTGAAACCTGCAGACGTGCACGCACCTTGCCCTTGATCTGGACCACGGCGGTGATGGTGTCATCCACCAACAGCGACTCATCAACCTCTGGCCATGCGCTGGTGACCACGCTCGGTGCGTAGCCCAAAGCTTCCCACATATCCTCTGCGGTGTAGGGGGCGAACAGGCTCAGCAGCTGGGCGACGACCGTGGCGGCTTCGCGTACCGCTGGATCGGCAGCACCCGCACCGGAGTCGATGGTCTTACGGGTCGCGTTGACCAGCTCCATGGTCTTGGCGATCACCACGTTGAACTTGCCCGAATCCAGCAGCTGCGCGGACTCGTGCACGGTGCGGTGGGTCACCTGACGCAGGGACTTATCCCCGCTGGTGTAATCCACGCCGACCTCGCTGGTGGTGTCCTGGGCGATGCGCCAGGCACGGGCCAAGAACTTCTGCGAACCCGATGGGGACACATCGGCCCAGTCCACGTCATCCTCTGGTGGGGAGGCGAAGACCATGGTCAAACGCACCGCGTCCACACCGAACTTGTCCAGCTGCTCGCCCAAATCCACGCCATTGCCCAGGGACTTACTCATGGCCTTACCACCGTTGAGTACCTGGCCCTGGTTCAGCAGTGCGCTAAATGGTTCGGTAGCGTCAATCAGCCCCAGATCGTGAACGACCTTGGTGAAGAAGCGCGAGTAGAGCAGGTGCAAGATCGCGTGCTCTACACCGCCGACGTACTGGCCTACTGGCATCCAGTCACGCACAGCCTTCGGGTCAAATGGACCCTCGGTGTACTGCGGCGAAACGAAGCGCAAGAAGTACCAGGAAGAATCCACGAAGGTATCCATGGTGTCGGTATCACGCTTGGCATCGCCCCCACACTTCGGGCAGGCCACGTTGACCCAGTCCTCGGCCGCAGCTAGCGGGCTGGTGCCCTTAGGCGCCAAGTCTTCACCACGCAGGTTATCGGGCAGGCGCACCGGCAGCTGGTCATCAGGGACCGGGACCTCGCCACAATCAGCACAGTGAATGATCGGGATGGGGGTACCCCAGAAGCGCTGGCGGGAGAGCAACCAGTCGCGCAGGCGGAAGTTGATGGTGTGCTTGCCGGTGCCGGCAGCTTCCACAATCTCGATCGCCTTGGCAATGGCGTCCTTCTTCTCCAAGCCGGTCAGCTCACCGGAGTTGATCAGCTGGCCCTCGCCAGCGGTGGCGATGCCGGTTTCGTTAGGATCTTCCAGCCCGGTTTCAACCACCACGCGGACTGGCAGGTCGAAGGCGCGGGCGAAGTCTAGGTCGCGCTGATCGTGCGCAGGAACTGCCATGATGGCGCCGGTGCCGTAGTCGGCGAGCACATAGTCGGCAGCCCAGATCGGCAGCTTCTCCCCCGAGAGCGGGTTGATGCCATAGCGTCCGGTGAAGACACCGCTCTTTTCACGCTCGGTGGACTGGCGCTCGATCTCACTCAGGGCCTTGACCTGCTCCTGGTATTCCTCCAGGGCGGCGCGGTGTTCATCGGTGACCAGCTCGCCGGCCAGCTGTGCGTCTGCAGCGACTACCATGAAGGTGGCACCGTACAGGGTGTCGGGACGGGTGGTGAACACCGGGATCTTCACCGCAGGCTGGTTCTCGGTGGCCTCAATTTCGAAGGTCACCTCGGCGCCTTCAGAGCGGCCGATCCAGTTCTTCTGCATCAGCAGCACACGCTCAGGCCAGTGGCCCTTGAGCTGTTCCATGTCATCAAGCAGGCGATCGGCGTAGTCGGTGATCTTGAAGTACCACTGGTTCAGCGACTTCTTGGTCACCGCGGTGCCACAACGCTCACAGGCGCCGTTGACGACCTGTTCGTTAGCCAGCACGGTCTGGTCCTTCGGGCACCAGTTCACCGGGTGGTCCTTGCGGTAGGCCAGGCCCTTTTCGTAGAACTTGTTGAACAGCCACTGGGTCCAGCGGTAGTACTCAGGATCGGAAGTATGCAGACGACGATCCCAGTCAGCGGAGATCGCGTAGCGCTTAAAGCTGGCAGCCTGGGTGTCGATGTTCTTGTAGGTCCACTCGGCAGGATGGCTATTGCGCTTGATGGCAGCGTTTTCTGCTGGCAGGCCGAAGGAGTCCCAGCCGATCGGGTGCATGACGTCATAACCGCGCAGGCGCCAGTAGCGAGCGACTACATCGCCCATGGCGAAGGCTTCGGCGTGACCCATGTGCAGGTCGCCCGAAGGATAAGGGAACATGTCTAGCACGTAGCGGCGTTCGCGGCTACCATCATCGGCGGGCTTAAATACTTCTAGCTCATCCCATACCGGAAGCCACTTGGACTCGATGTCCTTGAATTCGTAGGTCCTAGGTTCGTTCGTCGATGATGTCACGCTGCTCTTCTCACACGCTTTGCGGAAATATTTCCGATGGGAAAACTTGTTTTTGGTTCCAGACACAACAAAAGCCCCCAAATTTCCACTCGGGGGTACGGCCACCGGCCGTGCTTAAACTAGGTTGCGCTTCGGATGCATATCGCGATTCTATCGCACATCGCCTAGTGACGCCCATCGATGAAGCGCCAGATTCGACACAGCCAGTGCACTTTTCCAGCTACTCGCCTCTACTTCCTTCGACAAGCTCTCCTCGACGAACAGTGCTTGCTCCCTCAAAA